>CAYMAN010000028.1:0-25996 GCA_964388455.1 uncultured Eubacteriales bacterium | reverse complement strand
ATAGTCACCAACAGTCACAAGCACAATCAGGATTCGAATTCCCTTGGGGGCACCACAAAACCGCAGGTTAGAGGCTTGTGATTCCCTGAAGTGTGCTTGAAATCGGGCACCAAATCGGGCCCTTCTACAGGCTATACCTGTGACAAAACAGCAGCTCAGCGGCAATTGCCGTCTTAATGTGGTGCCCAAACATCCCTGTTGCGGAGGAGAGGCCTTCGGCGGCGACTTGGTGCCCGATTTGGTGCCCAAGACGAGTCGGCATAGAAACCGCTGTCCCACGTTGCGAGTCTCACCAGTTCACCAACTAGGCGAGGTCACGCGAACTTCCGGATACTCCTTTGGACGCGCCCAGCAGCAAAGGCGACACACGTCCTTTGAGCGTTTGATCGAAGAACGCACCCAGATACGCCGAGGTGATCTTCAGGCCGCGTGCCCCTTTGATCGTGCCCAGCAAACCGCCCAATCGCTCTACCGGGCTGAACGTGACCGCAGAGTCGGTGAAGTTGAGGTGCCGCGCACCGTCGATGCTCACGCTGTAGCCCCCGGGCGCCACGGCGGCGACGGCCGCCAGCGCTGTGTTCGCGGCCTCAGCTCCCGGCGCGTTCGCATCGCTTCCAACTTCGCTCGACACGACCAGCACTGGTCGATTCAGCCCGCGAGCGATATCGCGTTATAGGGCGGCCTGCTCCAAGCTCTCGACGATGCCGCGGTACTTCTCGTGGATAAGCGCGCGGTCAAACTCGTCGAAGTCCGCGAGCATCGCTTCCTTTTCGGCGTCCGTGAAGTACTCGAGGCACGGCTTGAAGAAATGCCGGTCCTCCTTCGCGATGTGCACCGGGTAGAACTCCACCAGTTCGCGTATGCACGATTCAATCTCGCTGAGCGCCGCCACATCGCCGGAGCGATATCGGGTGTTGGCTTCGATTAGACCGCGGGTCATCGAGCGTCCCCGCACGTGATCCTCGACGAGTCCCGCCATTACTTCGGCCAGCTCATCGTCGAGAGGCTTGTCCGCGAGGCGCCGAAACAGGATGTCTTCCTCCTTGCCGTGGTGGCAGCGGTCGGCATAAGTGCGGATGAAGTCGACTGCCGTGTCGATGATGGCGGGGTCAGCGGCCCACGTTTCGGCCATCACACTCAGCTGGGCGTCGAGGATCGCGAGCATCCGCTCGATGACTCGGTGCTCGGCCATCAGCGGACCTGCCGGTGAACGTCCTGACATTGTGGCCTCCTCGGTCGTTGCTAGTGCCTGGAGTATGCCTGGAGCCCATCGCAGTAGACGTCGCTCAACGCGAAGAAGGAGCATCCACTTTCTGTCGCGGTGAATACTGACAACCTACCCTGGCAACACTTCGGCAAAACTCGCCGGCAACGGTCGCACAGCTGTGGCGTAGACGGGGCGTCTAGTTGCTCGAGGCGAGCATGCGAACGAAGCGGTGTGGGCATACACCAGTTCATGAGCCCCTCCATACACTACGAATCCGATGACGACGCCTCTCTCGCGCTCGCCGACGCCGACCCGGCGCTCGGCGCCCTGATCACACGCGTGGGCACCATTCGTCTCTCACCTCCGTCGGATCCTTTCGTCGCCCTGGTCCGCTCGATCGTCGGCCAGCAGCTCTCGGAGCGCGCAGCCCGTGCGATCTTCGGGAAGTTGTCTACCACTCTCGACATCACACCCGAGGCTCTGGCTTCGGCCGACGAGGCTGTGCTCCGAGAGGTGGGTCTGTCACATCAGAAGGCGTCCTACGTGAAAGGGATAGCCCGACGATTCCTTATCGGGGACTTCGATTCAGATCGGCTGGAAGCCCTCGCCGATGAGGACGCCATGTCTGAGCTGATGCGCCTGCGCGGCGTGGGCCCTTGGTCGGCGCAGATGTTTCTGATGTTCGCTTTGGCCCGACCGGACGTTCTTGCCGTCGATGACCTCGGTGTTCGCGCACAAGCCGGGGAGATGATGAGCTTGGGGCGCCCCGCGAGTCGCGACGAACTCATCGAACGTGCCGAGGCATGGAGGCCCCACCGATCCGCAGCGAGCTTCTACCTGATGGCGGCCCGAGCGCGTGGAGACTGAGGCGGGTGAGCTGACATGGGCCTTGTAGTCCACACCGTCGGCCATTCAACGCGTTCCGCCGATGAGTTCGTCGCACTGCTGCGGGAGTTTGGAATCGGGCGGGTCGCAGACGTGAGGACGGTTCCGCATTCACGGCATAACCCGCAGTTTGACATCTCCGTGATGCCTGATTGGTTATCTGACGCCGGGATAACCTACGAGCACATGCCGGGACTCGGCGGATTTCGCCACGCAGCACCGGATTCTCGCAATCTCGGTTGGCGCAACAGCGCCTTTCGGGGATATGCCGACTACATGCAGACGCCCGAGTTCGCCGCAGCACTTGATCACTTGGTGGTCGAAGCACGGCAGAGCATCGTGGCGGTCATGTGCGCAGAGGCGGTGCCGTGGCGCTGCCACCGGTCCTTGATCGGAGACGCGCTCGTTGTACGTGGGATACCCGTGAACGACATCATCGGTCCCCATTCCTCACGGCTACATCGCTTGACCGCTTTCGCCGAGGTTGACGGAGAGCGTCTCACGTATCCCTTGGTTCTCGAGCCGACCAAGCGCACCTGACCTCGGTCGGAACCAACAGTACGTGGCGGATCTTCGCGCTAGAGCTGAGGGTTACCGTCGGTCATCAGCATGAAGAATACGAGAGGCTGATCAGAATCGTTGTGCATGCCGTGAGACTGCCCAGCCTTCAATACATACATGTCACCGGTACCGATCGCGAATCGCTCGCCATCTAGGATTCCGATGCCGGTGCCCTCCACCACCAGATAGAGCTCGTCATGCCTTGGGTGCGGGTGATTACCGATGCTGGCGCCGGGTTCGAGCATGACCCGTCCCGCCGAGATCACCCCGCTCATCTCACCATTCTTGAGATAATCGACGACGAGAGCCGGCCCCTCTCCGCCATGAATTGCGGTCTTTCGCGCTATCTCGAGCTCGTCTAGCCGACGAATCACTTCGATCTCCTCTGTCCGCGTATCTCTTTGTCTGCTCATGGATGGGCCTGGTCGGTATCGAGGGCACCCCGACACGCTGCAATGATGTCGAGACTAGCGGTGTTCGACATCTAGCGCAGGACCATGCCCCGTTGCGACGAACCGCACAGCAAGCGGCGACAGTACTCTCCTCATCTTCTCCAACCCGGCCGGATCCGGGATCTTCTCGGCCGAGATTGCTTCGACCTCAGCCATCCAGTCGGATGTGACGACTGGCTGATCGAGCGATCCGAACCGCATGATCAGGTCGCTGCTGAAGAGAATAGAGCGTGTTTCCTCGAAGGCAAGCAACCCCTCCCACAGATGCATCTCGGAGGGATAGGCGATAAAGGACAGGCTTCCATCGCCGAGGTCGAGGGCCTCGCCCGGCGCCTTCATGAGCGAGCGTTCGGTCAAGCCAAATCCGGAAAGCTGCCGAGCCGTGACTTCTGAACACACGGCGAAGGCCGATGGGAACGCGTCGAGCACTTTGACAATCCCGCCGCACTCGTCGCTTTCGAAATGCGAGACGAACACATAGCGCAGTTCCTTGTCGCCAAGCGCCACCCGGAGCTGAGCACACAATCGGCTTGCATCTGCGTTGCTGCCTGTGTGCACGAGCAGAGGCTCTTCTGTTGCGAGTAGATACTGGTTGAACGTGAGCGGCAGCATTGGTGGCTGTGTCACGAACATGTGAAGTTGTCCGCCGAGCAATTCGTACGAGTCTGGCACTGCTGACCTCCGTACTAGGTCTATTGGCTCTCGAATCCGATCATGCATCACAGAACCGCTGCACGTGAGCTTTTGCACCGGTTGCGCCCTCAATCGTGGCTTGAAACGACGCTGTGGACTTCGGTTACGGATTCTAGGGCGCTACTCCACGGAGATCGCGGTAACGGGACAGATCTCCACCGCCTCAACCACGCAGTCCTGTTGCTCGGGCGGTATCGGTTCGACCATTACGTGGGAGAACCCGTCATCCTGCATCTCGAAGATCTGCGGACACGTGTCTACGCACAGCTCGCAACCGATGCACAGGTCTTCGTCGACAGTCGCCTTCATCTCTCTCCTCAGAATCGTTGACGTAATGGGCTTGAGTGCGCGTTGGCGCGGCGCCCTAGTCGTGCCTGTCGCCTCTCGTGCGACGCCCCAACGCCGTGAGCACGACGTTGGCCTCGTTGTGCTCAGCGTCCTTGGCTCCGAACAGGATCGTGACGATCTTTCTGTGCCGTTCGATGTCCAAGACGAGATCGAGCAGTTCCGCATGCCCCGAGAGCTCTTCTTCGTAGCGTTTCTGGAACTCCGGCCACTTCTCCACATCGTGGCCGTACCACTTCCGCAGCTCGGTCGTGGGGGCGATCCGTCGCAGCCACAGGTCGACGCTCGCCGACTCTTCAGTCAGGCCCCGCGGCCACAGCCGGTCCACCAGGATCCGGTAGCCGTCGGACTTGGAAGCGGGATCATAGACGCGCTTGAGCTCGATGCTCATCTGCACCACGTCTCTCTTCTTGTGAGGCGGCCTAGCTTACTGCGGGGTCATGCTCGCAATAGTGGTTGCCGGCCAGCCCATTCTCGCCCCACACCTGACAGGCGGGGCAGTTGCAGAGGTTCACGAAGCTGAGGTCCTCACAGACCGCCGTGCCGGTGGAGCAATACAGGCCTCCAAGTTGATCGGGCGGAGGCAGTTCGTCGGTAGTCTTGGATGCTTCGTACAGGTCATGAGCACACTTGCTGTGGACCTGCACCGGGCAAGACCCGCACCAGCACTTCTCCACGTTCTCCTTCGTATACGCGACCTTCGACATATCGACTTCCTTTCCGAAGAGGAGGAACACCTGAGCGGTGTGCCTACCAATCTCCATTCAACGGTTATACCCACTAGCGAGGAACTGAGAGGCTTGTGAGCCGTCGCACCGGCCCGGGCGAGCGCCAATTGCGGTCGCGCGAAACGCAACCTGAGCAAGATGATTTAAACCGAGTTCTGAGTAAAAGGGCGTTGACTGAACCGCGCCTCACCGGGGGGACGATTCCGTGTCCCCACGGTCTTGCCAGCGGGTAATGGCTGAGGTCAGCGCCGAGTTCGCTAGGACGAACCAACAGTGGCCTCAGCGACGATGAGCGTCGCCTTCGAGGTATCATTAGCCGAGCAACTCGACCGATCCGACCCTGCTGATGACTGGACCAATCAGGGGTCAGCCGCCAACAGCGAGTCCGAGACTTCATCGCCCTCTGCATAGCGTATTGGCCCTGGCACGACGTAGCCCTTGACGCCCAAATACTTGCCCACATTGGAGCACGGCCTTCACTCACGAGTCCATTCGTGGGTTGTACCCACAAGCGAAGAACCGAAATGTTGGTGAGTCTGTCGCGCCGGGCATATGCAGAGAGTCGATGTCGATCATCAGAACCGCGAGGTGAACAATATGAGCGCAACAGCGGACCTGAGATCCGAACACGTAGGCGTTGGGAGAATGCTCGATATCATGGACGCCATGGCGGGATGTGTCCGGACGGGCACGCCGCTTGATGCAAGCGATCTCGCGCAGACGATCGAGTTCCTCCGCGTCTTTGTGGACCAGTGCCACCACACCAAAGAAGAGGAGCTGCTCTTCCCGGCGATGCGTGCCGCAGACAGGGAGTCCACCGAAGAGACCATCGTGATCCTACGCGCTGACCACGCCAAGGGTCGCGAGGCGGTCGCCTGGATTGCGACGGCGGCGCAACGCCTAGCGGAGGGTGACGAGTCTGCGAGCACCGAGCTTGCCGACGTGATATCCGGGTACACGCGGCTTCTTCGTGCCCACATCCTCCGTGAAGAAGCCGACTGCTTCGACGCGGCCGATCACGAGCTGCCGATGGCCGTGCAAGACGAGCTGAATGCTGGGTACGAGCGGATTGAGCGCGACGTGGTAGGGGAGGGCGTGCACGAGGCCTTTCACGCATTACTCGACAGGTTGTCGCAGGCCTATCACGTATAGACCGACCCGCCTCGGCACAGGCTCTTGGTCGGACCGCTCCTTGTTGGGCGCGAGGTCCACGTGGTGCGCATGAGCGGCGCTTACACGTACACGCAGGGCGCGAACACGAGAGTGACGGGTACTGCGTTCCAAACTCAAATCCAGGCTTATGCTCGCGCTCGCCTTGTTTGGGCCGTAACGGCTGGCCATCGGCCCAGCCGTCCGACGCACACTCCACAGAGTGTGAGAGCGGTGCCGTGGCTCCGCTGTGTCACGCCAATCGTTGACAATGAAAGGCCCCGGGGTTGGCTTCGGCTCGATTACGTGGGTTCTGCGGTTTGATGCGCCGGGTTTGGTGCCCGATTTGGTGCCCAAATACTTGGTGACTGTTGGTACTCGTTGGTACCTATTGGGACTCGCCGCAGCTCCGCCGCACCAACGAGTACCAATAGGTCCCAATAGTCACAAGCACAATCAGGATTCGAATTCCCTTGGGGGCACCATATTTCCGCAGGTCAGAGGCTTGTGAATCCCTGAAGTGTGCTTGAAATCGGGCACCAAATCGTGCGCTTCCGAGGGTCTTGTTGAGGGCCAAACACCAGCTCAGAGGCCATTTCTGCTCCATCTTGGTGCCCAGAAATCCCTGTTGCTGAGGATCGGGCATCTGCGCCGGGCTTGGTGCCCGATTTGGTGCCCGAGTGTCGCGAGAGGTACGGAGGTGGATTCCGCCCATCGGGCGCAGCTGATCTGCAACAACGTTGGACAGAAGGGGGGCGAGCTCGCTCAGCGCTAGGACTCGAGGATCTCGGCTAGCTCAGCGGGCCTAAGGTTCGTGACATCGTGCCCGCAGTCGATGTCGAAGACGCCAGATCGAGCGCTGCGCGTCCGCCGACGTATCGGGCCACGTGCAGAATCGTGATGGTGCGCATCGTTGCGGCCTCTCCCGTCGGCGACTGGACGTAGGACGCTCGATATCAGACTTGGTCCAGCATACTGTCCGTGTCGCCTTGCCGCCGCATCGACCCAGCGCCACCAGTTGGAACCATCCGCGGCGGCGATAAGCGCTGCTGCATGAGCGACACGTCGGGTGCCCGAAGAAGGAATCGTCAGTAGGGCGAGGGTCAGTCGGCACTGCCAGAACCTCGCTGATCACGGTCGCCCTTGCGTTATCGCCCAAGACTCCCTTCTGGCAACGCGCCTTCCCGCGCTACAATCGCGATGCCGTCAAAGGAGGGTGCCATGACCACTCCCGCGTGGGATGAGTCCCTAGAAACCGGCGATCCGCTCGTCGACAAGCAGCACCGCGACATTCACACACTGGTGGACTACGTGGAGGTTGCCCGAGACCGACCCGAGCTGCTGATGGGCGTCCTCGAGCGCCTTATGGAGCATGTCGACTGCCATTTCACGACCGAAGAGGCCCTGATGGTACGGACGGGCTACGTCGGTCCGGAGGCGACAGAACACGTCGCCGAACATCGCAGGCTGACCGAGAACGCGCGAGACGCCGTCCTGAACTTCCAGAGGGGGCGAGCTCACCGAGATGCGACCGGTCGTCGAGTTCCTGCGCGATTGGCTCTCGAATCACGTCCACGAACAAGACCGGAAGTTCATTGAGTTCGTGCGCATGCAAGGGGCGACAGCGACGCTGCCCGAACCGTGGGCGTCTGACCCCCCTGAGCTGAACGGCTGGGTCGCTTAAGTCCGCTGTCTCGTCGGCAGGCCGAAACGCGGCATTCGGGAATAACCTTTTGCGCGGTAGGTCTCACGAGGAGGCGCAGTGACTCCAAGGGCACGGGGCGGCAAGAACAGCTCGACGAAACGGGGGGTGCCCATGAGAGTCGTCGGTATCGGCGCTTCTGCTGGGGGGCTCGAAGCCATCCGCAGCATTTTGCAGGCATTGCCCGCTAGCACCGGCATGGCCTACATCGTGGTGCAGCACCTCGACCCCGAACACAAGAGCATGCTGGTCGAGTTGCTCGAGCGGACGACGCAGATGCCCACCATCGCGATCGAAGACGGCGTCTCGATGGAGCCTGACCACGTATATGTGATTCCCGAGAATGCCGACGTCACGGTTGAGGACGGGGTGCTCCGTCTGCAGCCGCGACCGAGGGCGTCTGGCGCTCACGAGCCGTTCAACCTGCTGCTCACTTCAATGGCGAGCGCATTGGGCGAACGCGCGGTCGGCGTCGTTCTATCGGGTTCGGATCGCGACGGACTGGTCGGGATGGCCGCGATCAGAGAGGGGGGCGGAGTGGTTCTGGCCCAAGACCCTTCTACCGCCCAGTACCCTTCCATGCCGCAACACGTCATCAAGGCCGGACTCGCAGATGCGATCCTCTCCCCTGAGGGTATCGCGGAGCGGCTGGCGAGTCTCACTGATGCGCCAAATCAACCTGGCGCGCGACCCAAGCCCGCGCTCTCACCTGGCCGCGTGGCGCCGGAGGAGCCGTCGTCGCCACGGCTTCTGGCCTTGGCGGAAGGCATCCTTCCGATTGCCGACGAACGAGCCGCCGTCATCGTCGACAAGGCGCTGGGTGTGCGGGGCTTTCATGGCGACGTCGCGCGGTTCGTCACCATACCCGTGGGCCCGGCGACGCTGGATCTCGCGCGCATGGCGCCTCCGGAGGTGGTTCTCGAGCTGCGACGAATGGTCGATGATGCGGGGAAGAGTGGCCTGAGGTCGGCATCCACCGTCGTCGCCACGCTGGGTGAGGTGCCGACCAAGGTCTCGGTCGAGGTTGTGCCGATGACCGGTGAGGCCGACTGCTTCTATCTCGTGGTCTTTGGCGAAGCGGAATCGCATGAGGCTGCTGCGGTGGGTGACGCAGACGTCGAACCGGCGCAGCTCGGCGCGGCGCGCGAACTCGCTGCCGTGAGACTGCAGCTTAGAGATCTCTTGGAGGAGAAGGGCGCTATCACCGAGGAGCTGCAGTCCAGCGTCGAGGAGTCCCAAAGCGTCAACGAGGAGCTCCAGACCGCGAAAGAGGAGCTGCAGTCCACCAACGAGGAACTCATCACGGTCAACGACGAACTGCAGGACCGTAACACCGAGCTCATCGCCCTCAACAGTGACCTGACCTCGCTTCTGATGAGCGTCGACATCCCGATCGTGGTCCTCGGCAAGGACCTGGAGATCCGCCGGTTCACGCCTGCTGCGCAGAAGGTCTTAAGCGTGATTCCCGGCGATGTCGGGCGGCCGATCACGGACCTGCGCCTTAAGATCGACGCTTCAGACCTCCCATTGACGTTGCGTCGTGTCTTTGAATCCGGGGAGCCGCACGAGCAGGAGGTTCGCGACGAAGACGGCCATTGGTACGTACTGAAGGTCAGAGTCTTTCGGACCGACGATGGCGAGGCAGGCGGCGCGGTGATCTCTCTTCTGGGAATCGACGAGACGAAGCGAGCCTCGCAGGAGGTAGACGCGGCATTGGCGTTCGCCGATGCGATATTCGATACAGTGCGCGAGCCGCTCGTCGTGCTGGATTCTGGGATGCGAGTGTCGCAGGCCAACTCAGCCTTCTACAAGGCGTTCCGAGTGTCCAAGAGAGACACCGAGGGCAAGCAGCTTGCCGAGCTGGGCGCGGGCCAGTGGGACCTGCAGGCGCTTGATGACCTGCTGAGAATGGTCTCAACCGAAGATACGGTGTTCCAGGACTTCCGCGTGACCTACCGCTTCCCGAAGATCGGGAGCAGGACGATGCTGCTCAACGCCCGCCGCGTCGTCAGACCTGAGCTCGGCGTCCACTTCGTGCTCCTCGCCATGGAGGACGTCACGGGTCGCGAAGGGGCAGACGCACCACCGTCCTCCCCGGGGTCTCGATAGCCATGGCGAAGAGTCGGGCGGCAGGACATGGGGGCAACGTTGACGCGCAAAGCGACCTCACCGCCCGCGTTCTGGCGTCCCTGGTCCGTGTGACCGGAAGCGACTTCTCCGACTTTCGCGGGACGACGCTTCAGCGCCGGCTAGCACGCAGGATGGGGCTACTCGGCGTCGATAGCCACGAGGAGTACCTGGCGTTGCTGGAGAGCGACGACGACGAGGTGCGGGCCCTGTTCCGCGACATCCTCATCAACGTTACAGGCTTCTTTCGAGAGCCCGAGGCCTTCGATGCGCTGAAGGAGGTGGCCTTTCCCGAGATCATCTCGCGCAACGACCCGGAAGGCATTCGCTTCTGGGTTCCGGGTTGCTCGACCGGCGAAGAGCCCTACAGCCTGGCGATCGCGATCAGCGAGGCCTTGGATGAGGCCGGTGCGCCCCGGCACGTCCAGATATTCGCGACCGACATCAACGAGGCGCAGGTCGTCAAGGCGCGGGCGGCCACATACACCGACGAGATCAGCTCGTCGGTGTCTCCCGAGCGACTCGATCGCTACTTCGACCGCGTCCCGGCCGGTTGGCGCGTTCGCAAACAGATCCGGGAGATGTGCGTCTTCGCGCATCACGACCTGACTCGCGACCCCCCATTCACCCGGATAGACATGGTGAGTTGCCGAAACCTGCTCATCTACTGGAATCGCGCGCAGCAGGAGCGCATCATCCCGCTTTTCCACTACTCGCTTCGGCCCCAAGGCTTCCTTCTTCTGGGCGCCTCGGAGAGCGCGGCGAGGTCCCCCGAACTGTTCGAGCCGCTCGGCCGGGCAGGAAGACTCTACCGGCGTCGGGACGCCACCGTCACCCCCAGGGTCCGTTTCGGGACGTACGGCACCGACAGGCTCGGGCCGCGTGAGTCGAGGTCATTGCCCGGCTCTGCCGACGAGGACGTTTCCGTGGCCGAGCGACTGGTGGCCGAAGAGAATCCCATGAGCGCGGTACTGGTCGACGAGCGTTTGGAGAGCGTGTATTTCTGGGGACGGACCGCACCCTACTTCCTGCCCCATGGCGGCGAAGCGAGCTTGGGTCTCGCGCGGTCGGTGGCCCACGATCTGCTCCCCGACGTAATGTCGGCGATCGACGAAGTGCGCGAATCGGCGCAGAGCGCGTGGCGTGGCCCCTTGGTGCTGGAGAACGGGCAGCGGGTCTTCCTCCATGTCGTCCCGATCAGCGGCGGCCGAGAGAAGTCGGTGTTCCTTGTCCTCATCGGGGAGCAGGGCGAGGAGGCGCGGCATCCGACGGCGACCTCGGCCCCTCCGGGGATGAAGCTTGAGCTGGACACAGCGCGACAGCAGCTTCTCGCCAAGGTCGAGGAACTGACGGTCGCCAACGAGGAGCTGAGGACCGCAGAAGAACAAGTGCGCGACACAAACTCCGAGCTCTTGCGTGTGACACACGCGCAAGAGGAGCAAAACGCCCACTTGAGGGACGTCAGGGACGAACTCGCCAATGTGCTATCGAGCGCCGACTTGCCGATTGTCGTGTTGGACCGCGAAGGGCGTATCCGGACGTCAACCGCCGCTGCAGCGAGCCTCTTGGGGGTTCGGCCCGACGATGTCGGCCGCCCGTTCTCCGACTTGGCGTCGGTGGGGCGATTCACGGGGCTTGGAGAAATCGTCAGCGGACTCACGGCACAAGATCCTGCTGGGGAACACCCGGTTGTCGACCGAGGCGGTCAGGCGTGGGTCTTGCGTACCTCGTTGTTCCTCTTGGAAGGAAGGGCGCCCGACGGTTTCGTGCTCGCCTTCCTAGACGTCGAGCAATCACGCCGTCGGGCCCTTGAGGAGTCGTTGCGTCTGATGACAGCGCTCACGGCGATCGACCTGATGATGAGCTCGGTGCTGGACGCAGACGTGGCCATGCGACGCGCGGGCGAGATGGCGTGCACCGTGCTCGGCGCGGACTCCGCAGCCCTTTATAGTCGCGAAGGCGGCAACTGGACCGTCATCGGGGGCGTGGGATTGGGCGAGGACGCTGTCGGCACAAGGTTCGATGACGGAGACCAGCCATATCTGGTGCACGAGCGTATCCAAGACGTGTGGCTCATCGACGACGTCCAGACGAACGAACACATGAGGAATTCGTTGCAACGCAAGAACAAGGATCGTTCGATCGTCGCGATCCAACTCGCCGCCCGAGAAGAGGTGGCCGGCGCCATCGTCTTCGGGTTCCGCAGCGGGGTGCGCTTCAGTGACGTCGCTCTGGAATTCGTGCGCGGATTGGGGGCGTCGGGCTCGGTCGCGCTCGAGAACGCTAGGCTCTACCGCGCTCAGCTCAATGTCGCCGAACGCTTGCAGCAAGCGCTGCTCGAACTTCCGGCCGACGTCAGAGGCATCGATTTCGCCGCGCATTACGCCGCCGCAAGGGACGAAGCGGCAGTGGGCGGGGACTTCTACGACGTCTTCGAGATGGGAGGCGACCTCGTCGCTCTCGTCGTCGGGGACGTCTCCGGAAAGGGGCTCGACGCCGCCGTCCTCACGGCGCTTGCCAGAAACGCCTTAAGGGCCCACGCGCTTGAAGCGCGCGACCCCGCCGACGCATTCATGAAGCTGAACCGGCTGGTCTACCGCTTCACACCTCCTGAGATGTACCTCACGGCCTTCTTCGGCATCCTGGACGTCAAAAGCGGCGCGCTGACCTACAGCAGTGCGGGCCATCCTCCAGCCATCATCGTCCACCCCGATGGCCCGCAGCTCCTCGAGTGCATCGATCCCATCCTCGGGGCAACCGAGCATCTCGAGTACGAAGCGTGCGCGACCAACCTTGGGAAGCGCGACACGCTCCTGCTCTATACCGATGGCATCACCGAGGCACGGGCCCAAGGTGAATTGTTCGGAACCGATCGGCTCCTTGCGGTCGTTGAAGGGGTCTCGCGATCGAAGCCCGATCAGCTGTTGGCGGCGGTGATGGATGAGACACTTTCGTTTGCCTGCGGCCACCTTCAAGACGACGTCGCGCTTCTCGCCGTTCGTCGATCCACGCGCAAGGACCTCGGATAGCCAAGCAAGATTATGGGATGTGGCGTACGCTATGGGCGGCGCGCTTGCCGTCGCGGCCTTTCGCACGGATGCATTCCTGCCGACGTGCATATCGACCACAGCTCGGTGTGACCAGAGATGTCTGAGACTCTCAGGGTGCGCAAGGGAGATGTCCGTGCAGCCTTCGGGGCAAACAGGCGAGTATCAGGGTGTCCCGGTGCTCTATCTGGCCGGCGTGCTCGATTTGTCCATGAAGCTGGAACTCCAGACGCTGTTCTCGGATTCGGCGACTCCCGATGAGTGCCTCATCATCGACTTCTCAAAGGTCACGTTCGTCGACAGCTCGCCTTTGGGGCTGCTCATCGAACTCGACGGTCGGCTCTCCTCGCGAAGCGGAGCGCTGGCGGTTACTTCGCTGCAGCCTGATGTGCGTCGCATCTTCCAACTGGCCGGGCTGTTCCGCCTGCTGAAGGTCTTCGATGACAACGACAAGGCGGCGGCGTACCTCAGGGTCGCATGCGGTCTCGAGGCCTCCTAGCCTTCCGGGCCGACGCGGCCGTCGGTCGGGGTTCTGCCAAGAGCACAAGGGCGGCCCTGCGGGCCGCCCTTCGAGTGCGCTGTCGGTTGCTGACACTACATCGACACGAGGTTCAGTATGTTGCCCTCGGTGTCTTTGAACCACGCCGACTTCGTCTGGCCGTACATAGCGACGCCGTCGACCGTCTTGAGGTCCATCTCGGGGATGTCGTAGTCCTCGAACATCACGCCGTGGCTGCGCAGGTCTGACATCACCGGGTCGAAGGCCTCGGCCGAGACCGGGAATGCGAGCGCAGTGTTCTCCGGAGCACCCATGCCGGGGCGCTCATAGAGGCTGAACTGCGTGCCCATGCCTGCCGAGAAGAGCGCCATGCCCTGCACGCTCTGGGACATGTCCTCGTTGAAGCCGAGGACCTCGGTGTAGAACTTCCTCGCCCTTTCCAGGTTCTCGGCCCGCAGTGTGGCCACCGCCGGAGCGCTGCTGATCCGAGTCATACTGCCTGTCTCTTGCATCACGCACCTCATCTCCGTTGTCGTGCGCGGCTTCGGACGCGCGTACGAACGTCTCTACCCGCGAACAAGGGATGAGCCGCGGGGAGCGGATGCTGAAATCGACGATCGGTCGGCGCGTGGCTCGGAATGGCGCTGTCCCGCGGAACCACTCGCTCACCCGGACAAGGGGCTCTTTGACGACCAAGATGCGTCCAGATTTTGGTGCCCGATTTGGTGCCCAAATACATGGTGACTATTGGTACTCGTTGGGACCTATTGGGACTCGCCGCAGCTTAGCCGTACCAACGAGTCCCAACAGTCACCAATAGTCACCAGCACAATCAGGATTCGAATTCCCTTGGGGCGCAAACCGCCGCTAGGTGACGGGAAGAGCACAACAGGCCACGGCGCGGCGCGCTCGGTGTGCTGGCTGCCGTTGCGGCGCCAGAGCCAATATGCCTCTAGATCCCAATCGCATCCGACAACGTCGCCATCGCCCCGCGCGCCGTCTCTTCCGACAGGTGCCCGTAGATATCGGCCGTGATTGCGATGCTCGCATGTCCGAGCAGCTCCGACACCGCCTTCAGGTGCACGCCGTTCTCAAGCCATGTGGTGGCTGCAGAGTGACGCAGCGTGTGCACTGCAACGTCCGTCAACGCCGCAGCGCTTGCCGCAGCCTTGACCGCGCGAAGGATGTTCTGCGGTTCGACCGTGGTTCCGCTCTCAGTCGTGAAGACATAGTCGGACTCGATCCAGACACTGCCGGCAGCCAACCGCTCGGCCGCCTGCCGTTTGCGATGTGCCTTGATCATCGCAACCACGGAAGGGGACAAAGGGAGCGAGCGGCGGGACTTCGCCGTCTTGGGCTCGGTGACCATGAGCTTCCCGTCAACGCGTGCGAGCGTCCCGCGCACGTGCAGCGTCCCGGTCTTCAGGTTGAGGTCCTTCCACTTCAGCGCAGCCGCCTCACCGCGCCTGAGCCCCGTTGCGGCGATCAGCGCCAGCAGGCAGTGATAGCGCGAGCCTTTCGCGGCGTCGAGCAGACGGGTGACCTCGGCCGATGAGAGGTGACGCGTCTCCTTCTTGGCGACTGAAGGCTGCTTGACCGACGACGCGGGGTTCCGCGCGATCAGGCCGTCTCGCACAGCGCCGGAGAGCGCGACGCGAAGTACCGTGAAGATCCGCTGCACGGTCGCGTCAGCCAGCCCCTTGTCGTTGAGCTTCAGGATCAGCGCATCGATGTCTGAAGGTCGCAGCCGGTCGAGCCGGATCGCTCCGAACGGCTCGGGCTCCAGATGGTGGATGCACAGTGTCTTGTAGAGCTCTTTGGTGCTGGCCTTGCAGTTGGAGGCGGCAAGCGTCGTGTCCCGCCACTGGACGAGCCACAGGGCGACGCTGGCCTTGGCGTCACGGACCGGTGCGCCGACCTCGACGCGCTCGGAGGCGGTCTTGAGCTTGTTCCGCACCTCGGTCCGCGTCTTGCCGTACAAGACCGTGCGGCTGCGCCGCCCCGTCACGGAATCGTCGCAGACGATGGCGGCGCACCACCTGCCGTCCTTGCGTTGGTAGATCGAGTGCTCGCCGTTGGCTCGCTTGCCCATGGACTTGTTGTCTCCCGCTCTTGAATGTCGGACCGTTCCTCCGTGATGGTGTATAAGCTTGCACGAACCGCTTTCCGGTTCCTGACTTTGGCGGCGCGCGTCCTGAGGAAAGCCGTGTAGCAACGTGTGTAGCAACGCGTTTCGTTTCGCAGGGGTTCGCCACCGTCCGCTGATGTCGCCGCAGGCCTCTCACCTGCGCGAACCGGACTTTGGCGGTCACTCACGGACACGCTGACGTACCTTTACACGGAAGAGGTCGGGGGTTCGAATCCCTCATCGCCCACCATAAAAAACCGCAGGTAGAGGCTATATTTTGACGATGGTCGAAGTGCCTCGAGACCTCGAATGTAGTAACGCGTGTAGCAACGCGGTTTGAAATCGGGTCGATTTCGCTCGAATGCGAGTAAGGACGCAAGCGTCTGAACTGCGTAAACGCGAAACGCCCGGGCTGAGCCCCCGCGAATTTCGTACGCCCAACGGAAGTAGTCATCACTCTGCGGCCGTTGACCCTTGTGACCTGCGGAATCATCAATCCTTCTCGGTTCGGGACAAAACATGCAACACCTCGCGTCAAGTGTTGTATTATTTGTCCCATGAGAGAACCCACCGACAGCGCGGTCGCCCAAGCGGAAGAAACCTTCGCTGCTCACAACGGCGTCATGCGGACGAGCGAGGCCCTTGACGCAGGCATACACCGTCGCACCCTCTACTGGATGCGCGATCACGAGCTGCTCGAGACACTGAGCCGGGGAGTGTTTGCGCTCGCATCGGCGCCGCTGCCCGAAAGCCCGGACGTCTCGGCGGTCATGCGCCGCATCCCCAAGGCCGTGCTGTGCCTCGTCAGCGCCCTTGAGTACCACGGCATCGGGACGCAGATCCCGAAGTCGGTTCAAGTGGCTCTCCCGCGAAACGTGCGGCCTCCGCGTATCGACCGTCCTCGGGTCGAGGTGTTCAACATGGCTGACGCAGCGTTTGGGGCCGGCGTCGAGGTGCACTCGATGGCGGGTGCCGACATCCGAGTGTTCTCCGTGGCCAAGACGGTCGCCGACTGCTTCAGGTACCGCAACAGGATCGGTCTCGACATCGCCATCGAGGCGCTTCAGGAGGTCGTGAGATCGCGAGCCGCCTCACCGGCCGAGATCATGGAGTTCGCGCGCACAGATCGCGTCGCCTCAGTCATGGAACCTTACGTGCGAGCGCTGCTGTGAGCGCGCGCGAGCCCGTGAACCTACCCGCCTCGGTTCGCGCGCGCCTGAAGAACCGCGCCGATGAACTCGGCATGGATCTCAACCAGGTGTTCCAGTACTACGCGATGGAGCGCTTCCTCTACCGGCTGTCCAAGACATCGTGGGCCGAGAGACTCATCGTCAAAGGTGCCGCGATGCTCCGCGTGTGGGACGGGGCGATCGCGAGGCCCACGAAAGACATCATCTTCCTCGGCAACATCGACAACTCGCCAGACGCGGTGGCCGTGATCGTCAAGGAGTGCCTCGCGGTCGAGTCCGGCGACGGCCTTGAGTTCTCGCCGAACGTTACCGTCGAGTCCATCACCGTCGAGGACCGGTATCCAGGGGTGCGCGCCTTGATCGAATGCGGTCTTTCGGGTGCCCGGATCCGGCTGCAGCTCGACATCGGGGTCGCCGACGTAGCCGTGCCCGAGCCGGGCTGGGTCGACTATCCGACACTGCTGGACACTGAAGCGCCGCGCATCCTCGCGTACCAGCCCGCGACCGCAGTGGCCGAGAAGTTCGAGACCATGATCAGCAAGGGACTTCTGAACAGCCGCGTGAAGGACTACTACGACATCTGGATGCTCTCGCGCTCCGTCGAGTTCGACGGCGCCGAGATCGCGGATGCCATCGCGGCGACGTTCAACCGACGTGGGACCGAGATTCCTGCTGCGCGGCCCGCGGTGCTGGACGACGCGTACGCGCTGCGCCCTGAGGCGACGGCCCAGTGGACAGCATTTGTAAAGCGGTTGGGGGCTGGAGGGGTCGAAGTGACGGACGATCTTGTCGATGTCGTCGTCGACATTGCCCAGTTCGTGCTCCCGCCCGCTGAAGCCGCAGCGCTTGGCGATTCGTTTGCCCGCAAGTGGGTTCCGCGACGGGGATCGTGGCAGTGAGCGATCGACAGCCGCCCGACGAACTCGAGGCGCTCCGGCGGCAGAACCTCCTTCTCGCCGAGGAGAACGCGCGGCTCAAGGAGATGTTGGGACTTGAGGAGCCAACGACTCCGCTCGCCGCTCCGGCCGGCGTCGATCCGACCTTGGCAATCACCGCATCTTCGTCACCGGCCTCGAAGATCGAGTTGTTCGCGTCTCTGTTTCGCGGCCGCGTCGATGTCCACGCCAAGCGTTGGCAGAGCCGCTCGGGGGGACGGCTACGCACCCGCCTGCTCTAATGAGTGGCGCTCTGGGCTGTGCGACAAGAGGCGCGTGAAGTGCGCAGACTGCGCCAATCGAGAGCTACTGCCTCTCAATGCGTCCGCGATCGAAGATCACCTCACCGGTAGGCTCGCTCCTGCTCGCGAGGTTCGCGGGCACGCTTCGCCCCGAACAGCGACGAGCCGCCAAGGCGGTGCTCGAGCACGACGACGGTGTCTTGAGCGCGGGGACCGCCTTTGGCAAGACAGTCGTGGCTGCCAACGTGATCGCCAAGCGCGGTGTGAGCGTGCGGCCACGCGAGACCGGATTCGGCGTCGCGGCTCTGGCCGCAGATGGAATCCAAGAGGTCTATCGTTTGCTCGCGGGCGATGAGACTCGCAATGCACTCATCGTGGAGGACGTGGTTGCTGCGGCTGCTGCTGGCCGTTCGGCACTCGTGCTGACCGAACGCACGGCACACCGCGACCTGCTCGCGGGCTTGCTAGCTGAGCGAACCCAGCACGTGTTCGCACTCTCCGGCGGCATGGGCGTGAAGAAGCGGGCCGAGCTTGCCGAGCGCATGGCGGCCGTGCCAGAAGGCGAGTCCAGTGTCCTCGTCGCGATCGGGCGATGGGATATCGCGTGGACGCGACTGCGCATACGGATTCCGGACGTTCTAGCTAGAGGTGGCGCACGTCCCGACAAAACCCGTGTAGCAACCCGAGTAGCAACGCGTTTCATTTCGCGGGGGTTCGCCACCGTCCGCTGATGTCGCCGCAAGCCTCTCAACTGCGGGAACCAGACTTGAGCGGTCACCTACGGACACGCTGACGTACCTTCACACGGAAGAGGTCGGGGGTTCGAATCCCTCATCGCCCACCATGTGATGCCAAACGCCCCTTTGCGTTCTCTCCGGAGACACTCGAAGGGGCGTCTTCTCGTGCTTTGAGCCAAATCTGTGAGTTCTCTCATACTGTCGCGTTTCGCTATTGAGTTGTCCGAGTCCGTCCGATACTGCTAAGACCAGTACCAAATCAAACCAGGCCGAGGAGCGCAGCGCGTCGTGGTATCGGAAGCAGACTTCACCTCCGTTCTCGCAGCAGCCCGACTCGGCGCCGAGTGGGCGTGGACGGTCGTGTACCGCGATCTCTCGCCCACGGTACTTCGCTACCTTCGGGCTCACGGAGCGCGCGAGCCCGAAGACGTGCTTGGCGATGTGTTCGTTCAGGTCGTTCGTAAGTTCCCTGACTTCTCGGGCGATGAACGGGACTTCCGCGCGTGGGTGTTCACCATCGCGCGGAACCGACTGACCGACGAGTGGCGCCGAGACGGCCGTCGCCCGGTCGAGTACGTCAGCGACGAGGTCCTGACCGCATGTGCGACCGATGTAGGCAACGTCGAGGACGAGGCGATGCGACGGCTCGCCGAGCAGCGAGTGCGTTCGGTCATCGACAAGCTGTCGCCCGACCAGCGTGATGTGCTGTTCCTGCGACTGTTGGCGGGATTCACGATCGAAGAGGTCGCGATCGTCGTCGGCAAGAGGCACGGGGCGGTCAAAGCCCTGCAGGCGCGGGGCATCGCTGCGATTCGTCGAGAAATCTCCAGAAAGGCCGTGACCCTTTGAGCGCCAAGCGCGTTATTCCCAGTGAGATGAAGCGACTGACTGACATACACGATGAGGGAATCGAGCGACTGCTCTCCGGTCACGCCATCAGTGATGATGCGGATCCGAGCGACGTCGCGCGCTTCTTCGATGACGTCCGCGACGCCTATCCGGAAGCCGCTGCGGACGGTTGCGAAGACTCTCACCTGGCTCGTATGTTTGAGGCCGCTCGCCTCCTCGCCGAAACCGGCGACCCGGTCGCGAGGCCGGTCAGCAACGCCAACGGGCCTGTGACACAGGTGGCCGGGCTACCGAAGTTGGGGAGAATCGAAATGATCAAGACACTGGTTGGATCGACCAAGTTCAAGGTGATCGCGGCTTCTCTGGCGTTGCTCGTCGCGTCGAGTGGGACCGCGTTCGCCGCGTCTCAGGGCGCGTTGCCGGTTCCGATCCAAGACGCTGTTTCTGGTGCGGCCGCGGCTGTAGGCATCGATGTGCCGACGGCCGACGAGTCACTCGAAGCTGAGGACCAGGATGTCGAGACGGACGCAGTTATCGGTCTGGACGAATCTGGCACGATAGCCGATGAGGCCGATGAGGCAGCCGATGAGGCCGATGAGGCCGATGAGGCAGCCGAAGCAGCCGATGAGGCCGATGAGGCCGACGAAGCAGCCGATGAGGCCGATGAGGCCGATGAGGCAGCCGACGACGCCGACGAAGCAGCCGATGAGGCAGCCGATGACGCCGACGAAGCAGCCGACGAAGCAGCCGATGACGATGACGCAGCTGCTGGTCGAAGCAACGATCAGGCTGACGATCAGGCCGATGACGAGGCGGCCAGTGACGGTACCGAGTCAGACGGTGAAGACGACTAGTCGGTTTGGCGCGTACAGAATCGCAATCAGTGCCCACCCGGCAAGACGGGTGGGCACTGTCACTGCTGAAGCGAAATCCCCGCACTTGGGACCTGTTCGCGCTCAACGGGAACGATTCCGCGGAGGATTCGCATATTCCCGCCGTTCTGTGCGCATCAAGGAATAGACAGTCGCTCGGCTTTGTCGCACTATTCTCTGTAAGGGTCAAGACGTGGCCCGAGTTCGCGGCATGATCTGCCCGCGTCCGCAAGACAAGGCTTCGGCCACACGGTTGCAGCCTGGGGTGGTGAGCGCCGCTCGGTTTTTGCCCCTGTGGGGGGCAGGAGAGTGAGCTGGGAATGGCTGAAGGTACCGTCAAGTGGTTCAATCCGGACAAGGGCTATGGCTTCGTCTCGCGTGAGGATGGCGACGATCTGTTCGTCCACTTCTCCGAGATCCAGGGCGACGGCTTCAAGACTCTCGACGAGGGCCAGGCTGTCGTGTTCGACATCACCACCGGTCAGAACGGCAAGCTGCAGGCTAGCAACGTCCGCAAGGCGTAGGCTCGCAGCACTTCGCTGAAACGATCAGGAAAGGCGGTCCCATCGGGGCCGCCTTTCTTTGTGCGATCACCGTCTGAGTGGGCCACGAGGCGCCTGCCCAACGCGCTCAGCCCGGATGGTACTCGTTAGTCGTCTGTCGGCTTGCGTCGCACCGACTTCTTGGCTGCGAGCAGCCGCTTGTCCGAGAGGCGACGTGCGATGGCGCCCTTGCCCGGCCTGGTGGGGACGCGACGCGCCCGCACTCGCTGGGCGTCGACCAGCCGCGCGCGTAGCCGTTCGAGCGCGTCGTGCTTGTTGCGCAACTGGCTGCGTTCTCGGCGTGCGACGATCACGATGCCGCTGGGCCGGTGCGTCAGCCGCACTGCGGAGTCCGTCGTGTTGACCCCTTGGCCGCCGGGCCCGGTCGCGCGAAAGACCTGCACGTCACATTCACGCAGCAGCTCGTCGTCCCCATCGGGGATACGGTATCCGTCGGGCAGTTGGGTCATTCGGTAACTGAGATCGCAGCCGTGGGGCAGCCATCTTCCGCGTCACGGATGCACCCGTAGAGTTCGGGCGTCGGATTCTCGGCGATCACGTGCGCGTAGCCATCGTCCTCAAGACGGAAGACGTCGGGGCACACGTCCTCACAGGCTCCGCAGCCGATACAGAGATCCTCGTCTACAATCGCTTTCATGGGGCACGCTCCTCGATCAAAGTCGACGGCGGTGGTTCATACGGTATTCACAACTGATACCCATACTACGGCGCACGCATGATTCTCGCGTAATCTGACACCACAAACGCGGAGGTACAGCATGACCCCGAGGAAGTTCCTGACGATCATCGTCGCAGCACTGGTCGCTGGCGCTGTGCTGGGCAGTTTTGGCATCGCCAACGCCGGTACCAAGGTCGCAGCTCCCGCGAAGGCCCCGGCCGCTGCCGTCAGCACACAGTCCGCTGCATGCACGGGTGACTGTGCCAGCTGCGTCGACAAGTCCAACTGCTCCAACGGTGCTGCGTGCGCAACAGGCCAGGCCTGTGCGACCGGCGGTGCCTGCCCCAAGACTGCTGATGGTGCAGCTCCTGCCGCAGCAGCCGGTTCTGCCGCGTGCGGCATGGCCGGTCAGGGTGGCGCCTGTGGCAGCCGCCCCAGCGCTGCGCCTGCGCAGTAGCACCCACTTCCGTTCATAGCATCCTGCGAAGGCCGTCCTCATCGGGCGGCCTTCGTGCTTTGCCGAGCGGATCTCGGCGGGGGACACTCGCGGCCCCGCACGCAGGCGGCTGCCGGCGGTGGTTCTCGGCTGGTCGCGGGTAGAAACTCCGCAGGTGGCGATGCTGATTCGACCGCAGCCGGAGCGAGGTGACCGTGGGTGACGTAGTCGTCGGGACATGCTCCTGGACCGACAAGACCATGATCGCGAAGTGGTACCCGCACGGGGTCTCTACGCCCGAGGCTCGGCTTCGCTACTACGCGGCCCGCTACGACACGGTCGAGGTCGACTCCACGTTCTACGGACTTCCCCGAGACGACGTCGCACGCCACTGGGCGGAGCGCACTCCGGATGGGTTCACCTTCCACGTGAAGGCGTACGGCCTCATGACCGGCCACGAGGTCGACGAGCGCTCGCTCCCGCCCGAGCTGCGCGAGTACGGCTACGACCTCACCCACTCCGGCCGCGTCCGCCGGCCCGACAATCGCATGGTCGAGCGCGGATTCGAGCTGTTCATCGACGCGCTGGAACCGCTGGTCGAAGCGGGCAAGATGGGCGGCGTGCTCATGCAGTACCCGCCGTACTTCACCGCCGAGGACGGTGAGCACGAGCGCCGCAACCTCGCAGAGATCGACCGCGCCGCCGCAATCCTGGCGCCGTTGCCGGTATTCGTGGAGTTCCGTCACGCCAGTTGGGTCACCGGCGCGCGCTTCGAGCGCACCATGCGCTTCCTCGCGGACCGCGGGCTTACCTACGTCGCCGTCGATGCCCCGCAGGTCCCCGGCTCTCGAGTCCTACCACCCGTGAGCGCGGCCACCGCCGGCCTCGGCTACATCCGCCTTCATGGCCGCAACGCCGCGACCTGGGACATCCGCAACGCGACCGCCGCCGACCGCTTCGACTACCTCTACACGCCCACCGAACTCGCGGAGTGGAAGGAGCCCATCACCCGACTTGCCCAGGAGACCGAGCGCACGTGGGTGATGTTCAACAACTGCAAGTACGACTACGCCCCGCGCAACGCGCGCGAAATGGCCGAGATTCTCGGCGACGTGGTGGCGCGACGCGAGGACGGGCTCGAAACCGGCGAGGCGAGTGCCGAGGACGCCCAACACGAGGCGCCGGTGCGCCGCCGGGCCGACATGGACAGCCTGTTCTAGTCGGGCGAACGCCGAGGGCGGCTCGGGTCGTCGGGGCGAGGCGACCTATCTGTGCTCGTCGAGGTAGCTGTTGCGAACGTCGGTCACAAGTCGGCCGTCGGTGATCTCGAGGATGCGGTCGGTTCTCTCGGCGATGGAACGGTCGTGGGTGACGATCAGGAACGCGGTGTGCGTCTCGCGGTTGATCTCCCGGAAGAGGTCGTAGACGAGGTTGGTGTTGGTGGTGTCGAGGTTGCCGGTCGGTTCGTCGGCCAGCAGAATCGCGGGGCGGTTCATCAGTGCGCGCGCGATGGCCACACGCTGCTTCTGGCCGCCGGAGAGCATGTTGGCGTTCTTGCCGCTCATCCCGTCCAGTCCGAGCATCCCCAGAGTCTCCTCGGCGCGTGAGCGGATCTCCTCGGTGTCGAGCTTGCCGGCGATGAGCGCAGGCATGGCGACGTTCTCGTAGACGCTGAACTCCGGCAGTAGATAGTGGAACTGGAAGACAAAGCCGATCATCTCGTTGCGCAGAATCGCGCGCGCGTGTTTGCTGATGGTCGCGCTGTCGATGCCGTGGTAGAGCGCGGTGCCGGTCGTCGGCGTGTCGAGCAGGCCGAGGAGGTTGAGCAGCGTCGACTTGCCGCTGCCGGACTGGCCGATGATCGACGCGAACTCGCCGTTGCAAAGGTCGAAGGTGACGTCCTTGAGTGCGCGGGTGGCGGCTTCGCCTTCGCCGTACGTCTTGCCGAGGCTCTTGGCGGAGAGCAGCATGCCGAAGTCGCAGGTGAGTCCCTTGGCCGAGGCCGCAGTGCCGGTGCTTGCCGGAGCGTCAGCCATTCTGGATCACCTCGATCGGGTCGAGCTTGGAAGTGGCCCGGATCGGGATGATGGATGAGAGCAGCGCCACGATGATCCCGATCGCCGCGGAGATGGCGACGAACGTGGGCTCCATCGAGATGGTGAACGGAGCGGGTGAGAGGCTGAACAAGGCGAGGATCGCGAACGACAACAGCACTCCGAGCGCCGATCCGGCTACTCCGAGGAGCGCCGCCTGGAACAAGAAGATGCGTCCGGCAGACGTATCGCCCAGTCCCATCGCCTTGAGGATGCCGATCTGCCGCGTCTTTTGCACCGCGGCGATGGCGAGGGTGGAGGCGATTCCCAGCGCGACCGCGACCAGCACGAACCCCTGGATCATGTACGAGGAGGCCGACTGCGCGATCAACCCGGACAGCAGGCTCGCGTTTTGACTCTGCCACTCGACGACTGAGACCCCCGGCAACCGCGAGCTCCACGAACTGGCGACGTCCTTGGAGTCGTAGGGCTCGATGAGCTGCACATCGATCGCCTGATACTCGTCGTTCGCCCAGCCTAGCACTGTCTGAGGCACCTCGCCCGAGACAAACGCCTGACGACCGTTGAACTGGCTCGACCCCAGATCGAAGACCCCGGTCACCGTGAACGAGCCGCTCTGCCCGCCGGTCAGCGAGAGCGAGATCGAGTCGCCGGCGCCGATGCCGTACTTGTCGGCGAACTCCTTGCCGACCATGATCTCGCCGTTGCCCAGTGACGCTTTGCCCTCGAGCGTCTTCTCGGTGATCTTGTAGATGCCGTCGAGGTCCGCAAGCTCCCCGCCGATCAGACCGAGCGTGGCGCTATCGGTGCCGTTGCTGAACAGTGCGGGGGCGCTGCGAACGGGAGCAATCGTGCCGGGCTTCACGCGCGGATCGTTTTGCACCAGCTCCTTCATCGAGGGAGTGAACCGGACCGGGTCGCTCTCCTTGATGGCTTCGATGCTCACCTGCGGCGATGAGCCGATGGTCGTGTCGAGCAGGTTCGCCTGCAGGCTGATGATGATCGAGCCGACGAAGATCTGCGTGGCGATACCCACAGCGATGCCACAGGCGATGAGAGCCGACTGGCCGGGGCTGGAGCGCAGGAACCGCCACGCGATGCGAAGTGAGAGCACTATCGAGGCCCCCCATCCGGTGCAACGGTCAGTCCCAGCGCCTCCAGATCGAGGAGGTCTTCTGCGGGCCAGTCGGTGTCACGGACGAACGCGGGGCCGCCGACGCGAATGCGGCAGTCGGGTATCCGGCGGCGCAGCTCCTGGAGGAACTCGCGGAGCCCCACACGCTCGTACAGCGTGGAAACTGACAGCACGACGAGGTCGGCGTTGGTCGCCTTCGCCGCTGCAGCGATATCGTCCAGCGGCGTGTCGGCCCCCAGGAAGGTCGCCGAGTAGCCCGCGAGTTCGAACCGATCTGCGAGCATGCGCAGGCCGAGGTCGTGCAACTCCCGCGGCGGATTGGCGAGGAGCACACGGGATTCTCGGCGGTGGACGGCGGCGGCTTGGCGCATGACCTCGGGATAGAGCGCTTCGACGATGGTGCGGATCGTGGCCGAGGTGTGGTGCTCTTCCCAGACGCGCTCGGTGCCCGACTGCCACGCGAAGCCGGTGTCGACGAGCAGCGGACCGAGGACGGCGGTGTACAGAGTCACGATGTCCACGGCGCCGGTCTCAACCGCTTCAAGTGCCGCTTCGACCGCGCCCGCACGGTCGCGATCCGCGAGGGCCGTATCGAGTCGATGCCGCAACTCGATCAACGCGCTCGCCTGCTGTGATGCGTCGGGCATGGCGCTCCTTTCGTCTACTGGCAACATACCCCAACGCCGAAGACAGTCGCATGTGAACGCACACAGGACAGGCGTTGTCGCGATTCGACGAGCCGAGTAGGCGCGAGCGCGTAAGGTTTTGGGGGGCGGGACCCCGAAGCCGTCTTGAGCATAGA
>CAYMAN010000027.1:3815-26580 GCA_964388455.1 uncultured Eubacteriales bacterium | reverse complement strand
GGCATCGCCCGCGCGCTCGCACACAAGCCCAAGCTGATCATCGCCGACGAGCCGGTCTCGGCGCTCGACGTCTCGATTCAGGCGCAAGTGCTCAACCTTCTGGTGCGACTGCAGTCCGAGTTCAACCTCACCTACGTCTTCATCGCCCACGACCTCTCGGTCGTTCAGCACATCTCGGATCGCGTCGCCGTCATGTACCTGGGCAAGATCGTCGAGATCGCCGACTGGAAGATGCTCTACAGCGAGCCGAGTCACCCCTACACTCAGTCGCTCCTGTCCGCTGTGCCGGTTCCGGACCCACGGGTCCAGCGCACGCGTCAGCGCATCCTGCTGGCGGGCGATCCTCCCAGCCCCATCGATCCACCGACCGGCTGCCGCTTCCACACCCGGTGCCCTATCGCGCAGTTCCCGATCTGCGAAGAGCAGTGTCCCGAGCTCAAAGAGATCGAGCCTGGGCACTCGGCCGCCTGCCATTTCGCCAAGCCGTTCCCGATCGACATCGAGATGAAGCCGATCGTCAGTGAAGAGGCAGTGAAGGCCGCTTTGGGCGGGTTGCCCAAGGGAAGCGTCATCGCTCCTCACGTCGCGGAAAACAAGGGGTAGCCGAGCGCAGAACGGGTTGTTATACTCTCTCTCGCTGTCCCTTGCGGGATAGACCACGTCGAAGTGGCGGAACGGCAGACGCGCTAGGTTGAGGGCCTAGTGAGGGCAACCTCGTGAGGGTTCAAATCCCTCCTTCGACACCAAGGTCACTTCCGAGAGGCCCTTCCGGTAACGGGAGGGCCTCTCGCGTTGCACAGGCACCGAACTCTCTACGCCGTTGGGACCTGCTTCGCGTGATTCTTCGAGGTCAGCACGTGCTGCTGCGCTAGACTGGCTCTGGAGAGGAGCGCCGTGTGATTCGATTCATCGAGATTCCCTTGGGGCGAGGGGTTGGATGCTCGTGTGTGCGATGCACGCCGCGGACCGACCCCCAGTTCGATTCCGCCGAGGTCATCGGAGCGCGAGTCGCTGATGCCGTTGCCATGTGGTCAGACGGTCCCGGCCCCAATGTGTTCTTCGCCGGTCCCGAGCCCTTCGCGCACCCTGAGCTACCGGCGCTTATCGCAGGCGCCGCTGGTATGGGCATTCAGCGGGTCTGCCTGAGAACCGACGCAGGTGCGCTCTCAATCCCCGGAAACGCAGGTGGCGTCCTCGCCGCAGGTGTCCGACACATCCAGGTGGTCATGCTCGCGGGGTCGGCTGAAGGACACGACACACTGACCGGGCGAACCGGTTTGTTCGATGCGGCAACCGCGGGTGTGGCGGCATTTCTTGCCGCTGCGCACGCGTCACGCGAGAGCGTTGCGATCACGGGACTCGTTCCTGCCTGTGCCCACAACGTCCCGGAACTGCCTTCTGCCGTCGCGGCACTCGCTCGCGCAGGCGCCGTTTCCATCGAGATCGCCACATCGCCGCAATCCGTCAACGTTCGCGGATTCTCCGACTGGGCCGCAGCCGCCGTTGACACCGGGCTGGTGAACGGCGTGTGGGTGCATCTCTCGGGCGCACTACCTGCCGCCGCGTCCGTCTCGGAGTTGCACGGCATCGCCCCGTTCAGGCTGACCGGCGGCCCGTCGTGACGCGCATCAGCGTTCCTCGGGGGGTGCGACTCAAGGTGGCGCTCGTGGGCGTGTCGTCGCCAGGATACCGCTCGCTCGCACTCGGCTACGTTCGCGCGTACGCCGAGAACGATCCGCGTCTCTCGGCGGTGGGATTCACGACGCTCGAGCTCGACACTGACCTCGACCCTTGGTGGATCGCCTACCGCACCCTGGCGCTGGAACCGGACGTAGTCGCATTCTCGGTCGTGTGCTGGAACGCCCGCAGCGTGTATGAGGCCGCCCGCATCATCGGCGCCGCCCGTCCCGAGATCCGCGTCATACTCGGCGGACCCGAGGTGGGACCCATCGCAGAGCAGGTGCTTGCCGAGCAGTCGTCGGTCACGGCGGTCGTGCGCGGGGAAGGGGAGGTCACCTTCACCGAGCTGCTCGCGACACTCCTCAAGAGCGGCGATCCGACACGGGTCGACGGCGTGACCGCTCGCCGAGAAGGCAACGTACTCTCCGCTCCTGACCGCAGGTTGATCTCCGATCTTGATGAGATTCCGTCTCCGTACCTGACCGGAGTACTCGCGCCTGTCGAAGGCTCGACGTACATCGAGGGGTATCGTGGCTGTCCCCATTCGTGTTCGTACTGCTTTGAGGGCAAGGGCTACGGCCGCATCCGACGTTTCTCCGAGCAGCGCATCGCAGCCGAGATCGAAGCCATCACCGCGGCGGGAGTCAAGACGTTCTCATTCATCGACCCGGTCTTCAACCTGACGGCTGAACGTCTCACCTGGCTGTCGGATACCCTCGCACCGCACGCGGCACGCGGTGTGCGGCTCCACACCGTGGAGGTCGACATCGAGCGCATCGGAGCCGCTGAGGCCGCTCAGCTCGTCCGTGCGGGCGTTGTGAGCGTCGAGACGGGGCCGCAGAGCGTCGGTGAGCTCGCGCTGGCCTCGTGTCATCGCCGGTTCGATGCCGCGGCGTTCCTTCGCGGCGTCCAGGCATGTCGGGACGCGGGTATCAGCGTCGAGAGTGACCTGATCGTGGGACTGCCCGGCGACACCGCCGATGACGTGATCGCCGGCATCGAGTTCGCCATCGCCGCCGACCCTGGCATCGTCCAGATCTCGACTCTGCACGTTTTGCCCGGGACCGAACTCTGGGAGCGTGCCGAGGAACTCGGCCTGGTGTTTGATCCACAGCCGCCCCACGAGGTGATCGCTACGAGGGACCTCACCTTTGAGGACCTGCGCCGCCTTGAAGCGCTGGGTAAGGCGGCGACCGCGCTGTATCGCGCACGCCGCGCAGATACGTCGCACACACATGGCCCGCGGCCGCCGGTCGGTGCCGGCAACTGAGAGGAGCACCCGCAATGGAGGTATCCCGCAGGGCGCAAGCGATTCGGCCGTTCGTGGTCATGGATCTGGTGGCGCGAGCCAAGGAGCTCGAGGCGCAGGGGCGCAGCATCGTCCGACTCGAGATCGGCGACCCAGATTTCCCCACACCGGATGTCATCACGCGCGCTGCAGAGGCGGCGATGGCTGACGGCAGCACCCATTACACACAGTCGTTGGGGCTTCCGCTGCTGCGAAACGCGCTCTGCGCCCACTACGCCGCGCAGTACAACGTCGCGGTCGATCCCGAGAACATCGTGGTGACCCAGGGCACTTCGCCCGCGATGCTGCTGCTCTTCGGCGCGCTGCTCGATCCCGGCGACGAAGTCATTATGCCCGATGTCTGCTACCCGGCGTATCCCAACTACGTGAACTTCCTCGGTGGCGTGCCGAAGCTGGTGCCGGCACGCGCAACCGACGGTTTCAGGTGTCGACCGGAGGAGATTCGCGCCGCCATCGGCCCGCGCACCAAGGCCATCATGATCAACTCGCCGGGCAATCCCACCGGCGCGGTTCTGGGCGACGGCGACCTTACTGCGCTCGCCGCCATCGCCAAGGAGACCGGTGTCTACATCGCCAGCGACGAGATCTATCACGGGCTGGATTTCTGCGGGCCCGACCGGACGATTCTCTCGTATACGGACCGCGCCTTCGTGCTGAACGGCTTCTCCAAGACATACGCGATGACGGGCTGGCGTCTCGGCTACCTGATCTCGCCGCCCGAGTTCGTCCGCGCCGCCGAGAAGATCCAGCAGAACTTCTTCCTTGCGGCCAATGCGTTCGTCCAACATGCAGCCGTCGCCGCCTTGACACAGGCGGCACCGGATGTGGCGCGCATGCGGGCCATCTACGACGAGCGCCGACAGTATCTGGTTCCCGCGCTGCGCGACCTGGGGCTCACCATCGACTGTGAACCCTGCGGCGCGTTCTACGTGTTCGCGGATGCCCGTGTGTGGGGGAGCGATTCGCTCGCCCTGTGCCGCCGCCTGCTGGAGGAGGCCGGAGTCGCCTGCGCGCCAGGGGTCGATTTTGGCGATGGAGGTGAAGGGTTCTTGCGATTCAGCTATGGAACCGACATCGAGAACCTGCGTGAAGGTGTCGCCAGACTGCGACAGTGGGCGGGACGCTTGTAGCGGTCATTCGTCGGACTATCCGAGCGCTGGTCTTGTCAATGTGACCGTTCGACCAAACGGTGCTGTAGCGGACGGCGCGGGGCGCCGATACACTGAGAGTATCGACACTGGCCGGTCGCGTAGTTGGTTCGCGCCTTGCTAGTGGATACTGGTTATCAACGAGTCGCCAACCACGACTCACAGCGAGGGGACTCCGTTCATCGTGAGCACACAAGCTGAAGTGTGGGGCAAGGCGGATCTGCACATTCATTCAGACCACAGTGATGGTCTGGCCAAGATCCCGGAGATCATGGAGTACGTGCAGAACCACACTGACCTCAATATCATCGCCATCACCGATCACAACACCATCGAGGGCGCGCTGTTCGCCAAGTCGCTCTCCGAGCTCTACGACTTCGAGGTCGTCATCGGCGAGGAGGTATCCTCCAAGGACGGTCATATCCTCGGGCTCTTTCTGCAAGAGGACGTTCGGGCAGGCATGTCGGCCGCCGACACCATCCGGGCGATCGAGGAGCAGGGCGGTGTCGCGGTCATCGCGCACCCGTTCGCCAATCAAGCGTTCGGCCCCTTTGGGCTCAACAGCGTCGGCGGAGCGCTCAACGATCTCGCGTTCAAGGCGCTCGAGGTATACAACTCGTCGCCGTACCTCATCTACGCCAACAAACTCGCCGCTAAGGCACTGGCGGGAGGGCATGGCATCGCCGCGACCGGCGGTTCTGACGCTCATGTGTGCAAGGCGATCGGTAAGGGATATACGGTCTTCAGGGGAACATCGATCGAGGACTTGCGGACCAGCATCGACAATCTCGAGACCAGGGCCGAAGCCGGACGCGGCGGCCTCTCGGTGGCCCTGCGCTATGCGGTCCGCTATCCGCAGATTCGCATGATGCAGTCGTGGAACTGGGAGCGCTGCAAGGCCAAGTAGGGTGCAGCTTACGAGCCCACGGTCGCAAGCGCGCGGAGTGCGCGGCCTCTGATCTCCTCGGCAAACGCCGGGTCTGTGGCGTACCCGGAGAGTGTGATCGTCGTGATCGAAGGATTCAGTCTCGCCTGACGCACTGCTATCTCGATGTCGAGCGTGGACCGGATCGTGTCGAGAGGGAAGCATGCGGGGGAAACCACGATCCTCGAACATCCCAGTGCCGCAAGGTGCCGCACCGCCGAGGTGACGTCAGGCGTTCGCCATTCCACCCACGCGATACGGACATGTGTCTCCGCCAGCCCGCGCTCGATGAGCCGCATCCGGACCCGATTCAGGAACGACGACTCCTGCTCATCGAATTCGCGCATATCCTTGGAGCGGCGATCCGGCTGCGCGGCACCCGCGAGCACCACGCCGGTGATTGCAGCGTCGCCGGCGACACCCATGATTCTCGTCGCCACCAGGGCCGCGATGCGATCAGAATCGGACAATACGTCGGTGTAGGCGATGTGTACGCCATGATCGGACAGTCGTAGGGCATCGACGCGACGTTTTCCGCGGTCCAGCTCCGATGATGCACCGACCACCGCCTCCGCGACGACGATTCTGCGGAATCCACGCTGTGCGGCGCTCACCACAGCTTGCTCCAGACCGCGGCGTCCCTCCACGGAAGCGGAGCCGACCTGCCCGAACGGGGAAGTGGCGAGTGCGCTTTCGACGTGCTCGGCGAGTGCGTCGAGTTGCCGAGCCGCTCGACTTGTTCCTCCCGCAGCCCGATACCTGGCCTTCTGCGCCATGAAGAGGAAGGGAAGAAGCGCGATCGACGCGTTGAGTAGACCCTCGTCGGAAAGGCGGTCGAGCGCTGTCGCCGTTGCACCCTCGTCGTAGAAGGTCGGCTCGTCCTCGCCGAGAATGACCAAAGCCGCCTGGCCGACATCGGGCCCAAGTTCGACTCCGAGTAGCGTCACAGGCTCTGTGCGGGCGAGCAATCCAAGAAGAGTGGACGCGAGCGCGTAGCCGCCAACCGCCGATGCGACTGCGAGTGCGAGCGAGTAGATCACCGCATCGAGTCGGGTATATGACTCGCTGATCAACGCGAATGCCCAGCCGCCGGTGACGAGCGACACCGTCCCCAGGGCCGCGAATATGGGCTCAGTGGAACGTCGAACGACCAATATGGCAACGGTGCACGCGCCAACGGCGAAAGCAGCCACGACGAGCGTGATCCATGTGACTGCGATCTCCTGCATTGTGACGCCCTACTTGACGCAGTTGGAGTACTTGAGGAAGGTCGCGATCGCCTGGTCGATGACCTCGTCACGCGATTCTGCCGTATCGTCGATCAGGCACCGCTTCATGGAATGCCCGATGATGTGCAGCCCGACCTGATTGAGGGCCGATTTTGCCGCCATGACCTGTGTCAGAACGGCGTCGCAATCCTTACCCGACTCGATCATCGTCTGAAGCCCGCGAATCTGACCCTCGAGACGGCGAAGACGGTTGATGATTCGAGTCCGCTCGACCTCGTCGGTGATGAGTGCGTTGATTTCGGTCATGTTAGCTCAGCCCTCTCGGGTACGGTATGCTCTCAACTACACATTCACGATACCCCCGAGGGGTATTCAAGGCAAGCGATGTCTCTGAGGGGGGAAGCTTGGGCTATACACGACCAGCGGACGCTGCTGCGGGTGCGAACAGAATCAGGGAGATCAGGCGGATCCTGTGGATCATTCTGTTCCTGAACATCGCTGTCGCGTCGGCGAAGCTCGCATGGGGCATCGTCAGCGGTTCGACCGCTATGCAGGCTGACGGCTTCCACTCACTGTTCGACGGTGCGAGCAACGTGGTCGGTCTAGTGGGAATGGGCTTCGCCGGGCGACCGGCAGACGAAGACCACCCCTATGGCCACGGCAAGTATGAGACGTATGCCTCCGCAGTGATCGGTGCAATGCTACTGTTCGCCGCCTACCGGATCGGCAGCGAAGCCGTCGCCGGACTGATCGGTGGTGGCGAACCGCCTACGGTCAGCACCATGTCCTTCGTTGTCATGCTCGGCACCCTTGCAGTCAATCTGGGAGTCACGTACTGGGAGCGCAAGGTCGGCCGCAAGCTGGGCAGTTCGATCCTGGTCGCTGATGCCAGTCATACCGCTTCAGACGCAATCGTCAGCATCGGCGTCATCGTCAGCCTCGTGCTGGTCAAGCTCGGTCTCCCTTTGGCCGATCCGATCGTGGCGTTACTGGTGACGTGCGCGATCGTGTATACGGCATGGGGCGTCTTTCGACACGCGAGCGCAACGCTTTCAGACTCTATGCGCATACCGGCTGAAGACATCTGTGCCGTTGCACTCTCGGTTCCCGGTGTCTTGGGTTGTCATCACATCCGAACCCGCGGCTCCGAGTCCGAGGTATATGTGGATCTCCATGTTCAGGTCGATCCGGGGGTCACTGTCGCCGAGGGCCACGACATCGCTGAGGCCGTCGAGGTCACGCTCGCCAAGCAGTATCAGCAGATAGTCGACGTGATAGCGCATCTCGAGCCCTACGACGAGTACCAGCAAGCCAAGACCATCGAGGAGTCCCGTGGCTCAGGGACGTAGAGTACGAGCAGTCGAACGGTCGTCTCTCACCGGCTACCTGCTTGCGCTCTTGGCAGCTGCCTGTTGGGCGACGGGTGGCTTGACTGCCGACTGGCTGTTCACATCACCTTCGCTCGCAACAAGCGACTGGCTGGTGGCGCCCCTTGGGATAGTGGTCGAACCGACGGCGTTGTCCGGCGCGCGAGCCTTCAGTGCGTTCGTGCTGCTTGTGGGGTACCTGGCCGTCTTTCGCAGGGGTGACCTGAGAATCGAGCTACGCGAAGTGCCCTTCTTCGCGGTGTTCGGTGTTGCGGGCTTGGCGATGGTTCACTATACCTACTTCAAGACCATCTCGATCACACACGATCCGGCGACAGCGATTCTGCTTGAGTATCTCGCCCCCGTGCTGGTGCTTGCGTTCAGTGTGGTGTTCTTGCGGCACAAGCTCACCTGGGCACTGCCGGTAGGTGTGACATTATCGGTCCTCGGCTGCGCGCTGGTGGTCGGTGCTATCGGTGGTGACGGTCTCTCCATACCACCAGCGGGGGTGCTCTGGGGACTGCTTTCGGCAGTGTTCTTTGCGGCGTACTCGTTGATGGGCTCAGTGGCCGCCCGTCGTTATCCGCCTTACACCACGCTCGTCTGGGGACTCGCGTTTGCGACCATCTTCTGGTTCGCAGTGCTCGGCGTGAAGCCGGTGCTCTCGCTTCTGCTGGATGCGAAGACTGCGTTAGCGGTGCTGTTTATCGCGGTGGTCAGCACCATCATTCCCTTCACGGCGTTCCTGACCGCCTTGCGGCACATTGCGCCCACCAACGCAACGGTCACGTCGACCGTGGAGCCCGTACTGGCGGCGGTCGGAGCTTACTATCTGTTCGGCACTGCCCTCAGCCCGATGCAGATCCTCGGCGGAGCACTCGTCATTGCTGCCATCGCGGTGGTGCAACTGCCCGAGCGCCAGCCCGTTCCCATTCTGCCACCGCAGGAATGATTCCACACACAATCCTCGCAGGTCATCGATGTCTGGGAATACCACACGGTGGTATACTTTTTGCAAGCTCCGCCGACTTCTCTGTGCGGCCTACTCACCGGGGGTGAGTACTTTGGAACTCTCACAGCGATCAGATCTACGCCAGAAAGTGACGCTGTCCCCACAGGTGTATCAGGGGCTGGCGATTCTCGCCATGCCGGTGACCGAGCTCCAGCAGATGATAGAAGTCGAGATGCTCGAGAATCCGGTCCTCGAAGTCGATGAGACCGATAGCGAGCCCGCTGAGGGCGAAGAGGCTCCCGAGGAGCCGGTCGATGAACGCTCCTGGGACGAGTGGCTCGAGATGTATGAGGATCTCGACACCACGGATCAGAGTGCGCCGCGCGACCCCAACGCTGAACAGACAAACACGGAGGACTTCGTCGGCGGCGTTCAATCGTTCGACGACTATCTGCTCGAGCAACTCTCGCTGCTCGATGTGACCGAGGACGTAGAGAATGCGGCCAAGGCCGTGGTCGGCTCGCTTGATAACGACGGGTTCTTCGTCGGCTCGCTCGAGGAGGTCGCCAATCTTGTCGGCGTGACGCTTGCCGAGGCCGAGGAGGGCCTGCGTGCGGTTCAGCAGCTGGATCCACCGGGTGTCGGAGCCCGGGATCTCACAGAGGCGCTCTGCCTTCAGCTTGAATCGCTTGATATCGACGAGCCTCTGCTCCTCGTCATCGTGCGCGATCACCTCGATGACGTCGCGGCCAACCACTATCGAAAGGTCGCGCGGGCACTCAAGGTCGATGAGGCCGAGATCCGACGGCTCGTCGAGATCCTGAAGGTGCTCAACCCGAGGCCCGCAGGAGCGTTCTCTCCGGGACCATCACCGGGCTACATCGTTCCCGATGTCACGATCCGCCGGTTCGACGACGAGTGGGTCATCACCTCGAACAACGAGGCGATACCCACGCTGCGAGTCTCACCCCGCTATCGTTCCATGTTGCGCAGCGGCTCCTCTGCAGACGACGAAACCCGCAAGTACCTCAAGGATAAGATCCGCTCGGCCGAAAGCTTCATCAAGAACGTCGACCGACGCAAGGACACCGTCACGCGCATCACGCAGATCATCCTCGAGGTCCAGTTCGAGTTCTTCGAAGACGGACACGGGCTACTCAGGCCGCTGCGACTCGAAGATGTTGCGGTGGAACTCGGCGTGCATCTCTCGACCGTCTCGCGCGGGGTCACGGGCAAGTACATGGCCACACCCTACGGCCTGTTCGAGCTCAAGCACTTCTTCAGCGGCGGCTACCGGACCACCAGCGGAATGGACGTGGCCGCCACCAGCATCAAGCAGCGTCTACGTGAGCTGGTGCTCGCCGAGGATGCGGTCAAACCCCTCTCCGACCAGCGCCTGGCCGAGATGCTCTCCGACGAAGGTGTCACCGTTGCACGCAGGACGGTCGCCAAGTACCGGGAAGAGCTCAACATCGAGCCGTCATGGGCGAGGCGCCGGAGATGACGGAGAAGCGCGCCGGGCTGCCGCAGCGTCCGCAGCTTGCGACAGATGGCGCAGCGAGCATGGCCGCTGTTCAGCGCACACGTGAGATACGCGCGACGCTGATCACCATCGTGATGCTGGTCCTTGTCTCGACGGCGCACCTGCTGACCGGTACGGGTCTCGGTAGCGATCACATGCACCTGTTGTACCAGCGGCTCTACTATGTTCCGATCATCTACGCCGCTTTTGTATTCGGCCGTCGGGGTGGATTCGTTGTCGCCTTGGCGGCTTCACTCCCGTTCGCGGTCCATTCGCGCTACACGCTGGGCGCGCCAATGAGTACCGGTTTCGCGAGCGTCCTCGAGGTCGTGTCCTTCCTCGCCGTGGGCGTACTATTCGGCGCAATTCGTGACACCGAGGAGTACAAGACGCGGGACCTGCGACAGCTTTCCCTCCAGCTCGAGGACGCATACAAGAAGCTCGAGGAGCGGGCGATCCAGCTCATCAACATCCAGGACTACACCCAGTCGATTCTCAGATCGATCACCTCGGGTGTGCTCACGGTGGGTCCTGATGGCTCGGTCACCACCGCAAACCCAGCCGCCGAACGCATGCTGGGCATGTCCGAGTTCGAGATGGTTCCTCGGCCCATATCTCTGCTGTTCCGTGTGGACGGGGGAATCTCCGGCGACGTGGAGAAGGTTCTCGCCGGACGACTGCCCCTTGCGCTGCGAGAGGCGACGCTCACCACATCGTCGGGCCGCGAGGTCCATGTGCAATCGTCGACGTCGAGGATGCGCGCCGTCGGCGGTACCGTTCTTGGTGCGGTTGTGACTCTTGAAGATGTCTCGGACATCAAGGCGCTGACCGACCAGCTGATTCGTGCGGATCGTCTGGCAGCGATGGGCGAACTGACTGCGGGCGTGGCACACGAGGTTCGCAACCCGCTCGGCGTCATCAGGGCCAGTGTGCAACTCTTGGAAGATGCTCAATGCGATGCCGTCAGAATCCATGATGCCGCCGCGGTCATCAAGCAAGAGATCGATCGACTCGACAAAGTCATCAAGGCACTTCTGGACTTCGGACGACCGAGCAAGCCGACACTCGTTCGCGCTGATCTCAACGAACTGCTGCAAGACGTAGTACTCTTCACCACTCGGTTCGCACGCCAGTCAGATGTTCGAATCGAGCAGCAGCTTGCAGACGATCTGCCATTCGTAGACGGCGATCCGGATCAGCTCAAACAGGTCTTCCTCAACTTGGTCACCAACGCGGTACAGGCAATGGACGACGGGGGAGGCACGATCCGCATCTCCACGCGAATCAGCGGCGAATACGTACAAGTGTCTGTCGCGGACAACGGACCGGGTATCTCGGTGGAGGACCTGCCCAAGGTGTTCGACCCGTTCTTCACCAAGCGAGCCGAGGGCACGGGACTGGGTCTGACGATTGTCCACAGGATTATTGACGAGCACGACGGTAGAATCGAAGTTGAGAGCACGCCGGACGGCACTGTCTTTGACGTGACACTGCCGGCGGCATTGGACGAGTGAAGGGGACGTACATGGGCAAGCGTGTGCTCATTGTCGATGATGAGAAGAACATGAGATGGGTTCTCGGTCAGGCGCTTTCGGGCGATGGCTACGAGGTCCTGGAGGCTGCCGATGGCGTCGAGGCTCTCTCGATCGTCTCGGACCAGGAGCCCGATGTCATGGTGCTCGACCACCGCATGCCCGGAAAAGACGGCATGGAAGTGCTGCGCACCGTGCGCAGCAAGGGCCTCCAATTCCCGATCATCATGCTCACCGCACACGGCAACGTTGCGACTGCGGTCGAGGCGATGAAGGCCGGGGCGAGCGAGTACCTCACCAAGCCGTTCGATCTCGAGGAGCTCAAGCTTGCCATCGACAAGGCGCTCACGTACTCAGGCCTTGCTGCAGAAGTGGTTCGCCTGAGAAGCGAACTCGATCGCGAGTACGACGTCGAGGGAATCGTCGCTTCCGACGCCGGGATGATGGCTGTGCTCGAGACGGTCCAGAAGGTCGCGCCGACTCTGGCGACGGTCATGATCTATGGCGAGTCGGGTACGGGCAAAGAGCTCATCGCGCGTGCACTGCACAACCTCTCCGACAGAGCCACAAAACCCTTCGTGTCGGTGAGCGCGGGCGCACTGCCTGAGACGCTTCTCGAAAGTGAGCTGTTCGGCTTCGAGAAGGGCGCGTTCACCGGCGCTGTCACCGCCAAGCCCGGCCGATTCGAACTCGCAAACGGCGGTACGTTGTTTCTCGATGAGATCGGCGACATCTCACCGGCGACCCAGGTCAAGTTGCTCCGTGTGCTCCAAGAGCGCAGCTTCGAGCGCCTGGGTGGCACTCGCAGCATTGAAGTGGATGTGCGCGTGGTTGCGGCCACCAACCAGGACCTTCAACAACTCATCGCAGACGGAGCGTTCCGCGAGGATCTCTTCTACCGCCTCAATGTGGTTCCGGTGACACTCCCGCCATTGCGCCAGCGGAGCGGTGACATCCCGCTTCTGGTCGCCCACTTCCTCGAGAAGTTCAAGGCGGGCGCCAAACGGATATCGCCCGCAGCCATGGAGGCGATGGCTCGCTATCAGTGGCCCGGAAACATCCGCGAGTTGGAGAATACGATCGAGCGCATCATCATCTTGTCGCACGGTGATCAGATCGAGTTGTCTGATCTGCCAGGGGAGGTACGCGCCGGACTCGGTGGATTCGATCGTGCTTCCAGTGGCTTCACGTTGCCGGAGGATGGCGTCGACTTGGAGGAGGTCGAGCTGGATCTGGTGAGACAGGCGCTCGATCGCGCGGGAAGCGTCGTGCCGAAGGCGGCGAAGCTCCTTGGGCTCACCGCCAAGACGCTCGAAGCGAGGATGCAGCGACTGGGACTCTGAGCCCTAGGGAGTGGGGTTTAGGTGCTATCCGGATGTTGGCACACCGATTGCACCTCGGCGTGTACGCGCACCCCCTCTGCCAGGGAGCTTCAGAGTGACATCTCGTCCAGCGACACGCGCACTAGCAGGCCTTCTCTCGGGTCTCGTTGTGACGGGCGTCGTGCTGGCACTGGCGTTGACGTTGTTCGCGGATGCAAACATATACGTGCTACCCCGTGGCGCAGGCTTGGGTTGGCTCATTCCCGCCATTGCGACCGGGTTGGTGGTCCTGCTCAGCTGGGCGCTCTTGTCATCCCATCACCGTAATGATGAACGGGCCACGCCAGTGATGGTACGGTGTGGCTCGTGTGATGCCGTGATGATGCAGCAATGGCGCTTGTGTCCCTACTGTGGAAACATCAAGTCCGAGGGAGACGCATCCTGATGAGCGAAGTGACCGCGAGCCTTGTGACCTCAGGACTGCACTGCACGTCGTGCTCAATGTTGGTTGATCTGACGGTCGGCGAGCTCGTCGGCGTCTCGGAAGTGCGGACCGATCACGCTACCGGTGACACAGTCGTGAGGTTCGACGATGCTACGATTTCCGTCGACCAGATCATCGAGGCCATTCGGAGTGTGGGCTACGACGCCGAGCAGACTGCCTGAGCGCTGGCGGGTCGAGTGGCGGATGGATACCCTGTGGGGTATACTGTCCAGCGATGCTTCGCTCGTCGCTGAAGGGGGGTAATCCGTGAACGGCTCCGTAAGTTATGTCGCAGCGTTCACCGCCGGCCTGCTGTCGTTTCTGTCGCCGTGTGTCCTCCCTCTGATTCCGGGCTATCTGTCGTTCATGACCGGTATGACGACGACCCAGTTGGCTGACTCAGAGAGGTCCTCCTCCAGGGTGCTGGTTCCCGCTGTTCTCTTTGTGGTGGGGTTCTCGTTGGTATTCGTCGCCCTAGGAGCCTCCGCCTCAGCCGTTGGTCAACTGCTCGTCGAGTATCGACAGGTGGTTGAGCGTGTGGCCGGTGTCGCCGTGGTGCTCTTTGGAATCTTCATGCTGGGATTCATCAAGATCCCCGGACTCTATGGCGAGGCACGTGCGGACATGGGCCGAAGTCGATCGTTCGGGCGTGGCGCATCGCTGGTGATGGGGATGGCGTTTGCCGCCGGGTGGACCCCCTGTGTCGGGCCGATTCTGGGCACGATCCTCACGATCGCGGCCGCCACCGGTAGTGTATCGAGCGGCGCGCTGCTCCTCCTGGTGTACTCACTCGGCCTCGGGATACCATTCTTGCTGGTCGCGCTTTTGTTCGGCCGTGTCAAGCCATTGCTTGCTTGGCTCAATCGCCACTCTCTGATAGTGAACCGGATAGCCGGCGGGATGCTGATCGCCGTGGGGCTTTTGATCTTCACAGGCCGTTTGGGACTACTCGCCAACTGGTTGACCTCGGTCCTTCCCTCGCTTTAGTCCCTGTTGTTCGCGCTCCGCGCTCGTACGATGAAGTACGATGACGGTGTTCGATTCAAGAGGGAAGAATTGTGACGAGGGGCGGGGGTGCGGATGACGAGAAGCGCTCGCAGGCCAGGACGACTCGCTGGCCGCATCATGAGCCTGACTCTGGCCATCGGACTTGCGACCGTTGTCATTTCCGGCGCTGTTGCCGTCGTGGGCGTATCCAGCCTCGCTCAGCGCCAGATCGCCGCGCGCGACGAAGCGTACCTGCAGGTCACGGAAGATGCGATCCTATCCCGACTGCAGTCGGTTGACGCCAATGCCTCACGTGTAGCCAACGCCGTCGCCGGTGAGTCCGATACCACTGTGATCGGCGAGCGAATCTCAGTGTTGCAGGACGCTTCCGACGGCTTGATCTCGGAAGTGTACGTGATCGACACGCGGGGTCGTGTTCTGTCGAGTGCGCCTGAGACGCACACGGTCCTGCCACGTGCTGCGCTCGCTGCATACGGAGCCGCGCTCAGGGGAGCGACCGGCTTCGTCTCGAGCGTGGACGCCTCCGGTATACGGACCCTGTGGTTGGCGCGCACGGTCTTTCTCGGCGGCAGTGAACCGGTTGTGATTCTCGACAAGGTGGACACATCGTTCCTCGAGTCGACCATCGCGCGTGCCGGAGTCGAGGGTGGGCGTGCGATTCTCGTGCTGCAGGATGGGGCACCGACAGTGGCAGTCGGCGCGTCAAACGACCTGCTGGTGGGGGAGTCCTCATGGATTTCACAGGGGAAGGGCTCCGGTCAAGTGACCGTCCCAGTGTCTAAGGGAGCTCCTCTCATCGGGCGATACAAGGACGTCCAGGGGGTCGAAGGAATCAATCTTCGCCTCGTCATCCTCGAACCGCGATTTACGGGCATCATCGAGACCGCGCGCGCGGTAGCGCCGTCGATGCTCGTGCTGATCGTCGGCGGCATCACAGCGCTTCTCGCCGCATGGCTGATCTCAAGCCGACTCGTCGCACCACTTCGGGATCTGGAGGATGCAGCATACCGTGCTGCCAACGGCTCGTTCGTCAAGCCCATCTCCGAGGACCGCGACGACGAGATCGGCCGCGTGGCCAAGGCGTTCAATGCGGTCGCCTTGAGACTCAATGCGTTGCATGACCTGTCGCAACTCCTTGCGAGCGCGTCGCAACTTGATCAGGTGCTCGATGGGATTCTGTCGGCGATGGGCCACATTGTCGGCCCGGGTACTGCCGCGGTCTACCTGCTGGATCGAGATGGTCGATGGCTCATTCCGGTGCGGGTTCGTGGTGTGGATCTGGGTTACGTATCCGCAATCGACGCGTATTCAGATGGCTGGCTCGCAAAGGCTCTCACAGACTCCGAGCCCGTGGTCCATTCGGCGAATCCCGAGAACATCGGCCTTGAGCTTCCCGGTCTGGGCGAGGCTGGGCGCTGTGCGATGATCGCACCGCTCGTCGCTGGTCGCGAGACATTGGGAGCAGTCGTCGTGCTGCTTGAGTCGGACGTGGACACATCCCAAGCCGAGCGGGAAATGGTGCGTACCTTCTCGGCGCAGGCGGCCGTTGCGGTCCAGAACTCGAGGTTGTTCGCCATCGAGACCGAGTCGCGCCGCGTCTCTGACGGACTTCGTGAGATCGCTGAGCGCCTGGCGCGGCCTGATGGCCTGAGCGAGACGTTGCATGAGATAGAACTTATCGTCGCAGATCTGTTCGGAGCACGTGATGCGACATTCGCGTTCGCTGACAGGTCCGCGCTTGGTCTGCCGCCGGCCGCAGACCAGTCCCTTGATACTCGACTGCTGGACCTGGCCCTGCGTCGATTCGAGCCTGGCGATTCGGTGCGGCCGGTGATCGTGAAGCTAGGAGAGGACGCCACAGCGGACGATTTCCTCGCCTCACCGGGAGCAGCGCGTCTCATGCTCATTCCTGTGGCGTTGGATCGACCGCACGGAGCGGTACTGGGGCTCGTGCTTCCTCAGTTGTTGGGTTCTCGGCGCGATGTCGACCTGGCGACCTCGGTCGCCAATGAGTTAGCGCTCGCGCTCGAGAACGCCTACTTGTACGAACAGGCGGTGGCACGCGCAAATAACCTGGAGACCATCTTCCGTATCAGCCAGGCGGTGGGCTCTTCTCTGCAGGTGAACGTCGTCCTCAACCGCGTTCTCGACGTGGTGCAAAAGATTCTTTCGGCGGACGCGGTCGCGCTGATGACGTACGACCAGCGACGTCGCACGATCACTACTGCGATGGCTCGAGGAGCAGTCTCGCCTGACCTGGTGGATCGCGTGTTCACGCCAGCCGACGACATACCGGGCTACGTATTCTCGACCGGTGTTCCCGCGACGTACAAGGATCTCAACGAGGGCATGGGCGGCCTCGCCGGGGATGCGGCGACGCACGGTCTTCGATCGCTGCTGGCTGTACCACTTCTCGCTCGGGGACGGTCCATCGGCGTTCTCACGGTGTTCTCGGCTGCGGTCAGCGCCTTCTCCGATGAGGACCGTGCGACGCTGCAGACGTTTGCGTCCCAGGCCGCACTCGCTATCGACACGGCCCGGCTCTACAGCCGGGAGCATGAGGTCGCGAGCATTCTGCAGCGCTCGATTCTTCCGGGAGCGCTCCCTGAGTTCGAAGAGATAGACGCCGGGAGCGTATATGCGCCCGCAGGTGGAGACGCAGAGATCGGTGGCGACTATTACGACCTGTTCCGCAGCCCGGATGGCGGCATCGTGTTCGCAATCGCGGATGTATGCGGGAAGGGCGTGGTCGCCGCCACCAAGACGTCGATGATCAAGTACTCGGTCAGATCGCTGGCCGCCGCGGGGCTGTCCCCTGCAAGGATCGTTGGCGAGATCAACCGGATGGTGACCGCGACGGGTGATCCCAGCGACATCGTGACTTTATGGGTGGGGCGCTTCGATCCGCGGCGAAACGTGCTGAACTGGGCGAGTGGCGGACATCCGGCGGGGTTGCTTCAGCACGCCGGTGACGGTGAATGCACCTCGCTTTCCGCCACAGGCCCTCTCCTTGGCGCGCTCAGCGACGTGGTCTATGGGGAACAGACAGTGGCGATGAAGCCCGGGGACATCGTCCTGCTTTACACCGACGGTGTCTCGGAAGCGAGAAGCGGGGCAGAGTTCTTCGGCGAGAAGCGGGTACATGCTGCTCTAAGGGTCGGCGGAAGCGCCGACGCGGTCGCACAGCGACTCCTGGTCTCCGTCCGACGGTTTGTTCGAACAGAACTCCGTGACGACGTTGCAGTTCTGGTTCTACGCGTGCGTGAAGGCGGCGAAGCGAATGTGAAGCCGCCGATGGAGGAGAGAAGCGAAAAGGATGTCTAGGTTCGAACTCGAGAAGCACGATGCGCCACTGTCCTGTGTCGTGCGACTGTCCGGCGATATCGACATGGCGATGGTCCCGGAGTTGCGTCGGGATCTGAGCGTCGCGATTGAAGGCGGCTGTGCCCATCTCGTGCTCGATCTGAGTGACGTCGTCTACGCAGACAGCTCCGCGCTCGGCTTGCTTGTGTGGCTCGACCACCAGCTGCGTCCATCCGGAGGCCGCATGGTGCTCGCGAGTGCGAATCGAGATATCACTCGCATCCTGGAACTGTCAGGGCTCGTTACCGTCGCTTCCAGCTTGACGATGAGTCCCAACGTCGAGGGTGCGTTGGAGGGGCTCGCGCTGTCGATCGAGCCTGCTGAAGAGCTTTGGCGCAGGGAACTCGAGATGCAGGCGAGTGTGGCCAAACTCGGAGCGATGCGCGAAGAGGTATGTCAGCTGATCAAGCCGCTCGGTTTCGCTGAATCCGCGGTCTTCGACATCAGGGTCGCGCTTGGCGAGGCGCTTGCGAATGCGGTCCGACACGGATCTCCGGCTGACGGGCAGGCAAACGTGCATGTGCGCGTGATCGCGTACGATGATCGCGTCGTGCTCGAGATCATCGACTTCGGTGCTGGGTTTGACGGCACGCCCACGCAGTCGAGCGATGTCTACGCGCCCGGTGGCCGCGGCGTCACCTTCATGCGGGCGCTCACCGACCGCGTTGATTTCGAGAAGCCCGAGGGAGGCGGCACGCTCGTTCGGCTTGTGAAGCACCGTGCAGGCGGACAAGGTTCATGAGCAGACGGTCTTCTGGCACAAAGCGAATCGTCGTCTTTTCTTCATCTTACGGTGGCGCGGCTCATGGCGCGGCGGAATCGATTGCCGCCTACTACCGTGAGCGGTCCACGGACGCAGTCGACGTCACCGTGGTCGATCCGCTCGAGAGGTTCATGCCCAGCGTCAACGTTCTGGCGAAGTTCGCATACCAGCAGGCCACGGAGTTCTTCCCCGTGGGTCTCGGCGGATTGGACGACCTGACTCGCCGAGGGCCACAGAACCAGGTGATCGCCGCCCTAGCGGCCGGCGGACTTGCGCACGTCGGCGAGTTCCTGGCCGAGCACGGCGCCGATCTGGTCATCTCGACTTCACCGATCGCGGCCGGAATTGCGGCTGAGCTGTCCTCGCACCTGCCGTTCTCGGCTGTCAGCGTTGTAACTGAGTACGATGCACGCGATAGCTGGATACATCCACGCACCGCACTCTTCTTCGTGTCGTGTCGCGAGGTGCGTGACGAGCTCGCTCTCGCAGGCGTCCCGTGGGACCGCATCATCGTCTCGGGAATCCCTGTCGCCGCGAAATTCGTGACGGGCGGAACGGGAGCCGGGCTGCGTTCGTACCTCGGCATCGCCGACAGGTTCACCGCATTGTTGCTCGCCACGGCTTCGCCGCAGGTGGACTCCGACGACATGGCTTCGCAGCTGGCTGCAGCGGGCATTCAGGTGATGGCCGCCGCGGGCGCCAGTTCGCGCGTTCAGCGACGGCTGATGGCCGTCTCGGAGAGTACGGGGTTGGTGCGGGTGTTCGGCTATACGGAGGAGATGCCGGCGCTCATGCGCGGATCCGACGTCTTAGTGGCGCATGCTGGCGGCATCGCTCTCGCAGAGTCCCTTGCGGTCGGACTGCCGTTGGTCATTCTCGGTCCGGTGCCCGGCCGAGAGACCCGAAACGTCGATGCACTGGTGAACAACGGGGCGGCATTGCTGTCTCGGGACGAAGCCGATGCGGTCGAGAAGGTGAAATTCCTCTCGACGCATCCGGAGCGACTGACCCAGATGGTCGCCAATGCTGGTACGCTAGGCAAACTAGGTGCCGTACAGACGATTTGCGAGCGCGTACTCGCCTTCGCATGATGTGTGACTGATACCGAGGGGGAACGATGGAATTCTGGGAGACGGTGACATCGCGGCATTCGATTCGGGACTTCGATGGCCGACCCGTGGAGCGCTCCGCGATCGAGCGTGTGCTCGACGCCGCGCGGATGGCACCGTCCGCAGTCAACGAGCAGCCGTGGCGCTTCACTGTCGCCCAGGGCGAGTCTCGAAGCGAGCTCGGCGCGATCGTCGCGCAGTCCACGGTGCATCTGTCTGAGTACATGGAGGTCCTTGGCCCGGCGCGCTACGAGGCGGCTTTGGCCTGGTATTCGTCCTTAGGCAGCGCTCCCGTGCTCGTGGCGGTTTCATCTCCGCGATCTAGCGTGGAGTTCGAGGCGATGAATCGACATCTGTCTGTCGGGGCCGCAATCGAGAACCTGCTCCTTGCGGCGACCAACGAGGGACTCGGCGCCTGCAACGTCACCTTCTCCTACTGGGTCAAGGGCGATCTCTCGGTCCTTCTCGGACTATCGGACGCCGAGGAAGTCGTATCCATTATCGCTCTCGGCCATCCGTCTGACATCCCGCCGGCGTGCCCTCCGGTCAAGCCGGATGACACCGTCTGGCTCGACTAGGCGACGGGCATGCTACGCGCCGTCTTCTTCGATGTGGGTAACACTCTCGTGTTCCCGCACCCGAGCGTGAGCGAGGTCTGCCGTCAGATACTCGCCGAGGAAGGGCACGTGCACGACTTAGGCGCAATCGACGCTCTGATGCCGCTCGTCGACGCGTTCTACGAGGACCGTTACCGGTCCGACGACACCTTCTGGACCGATGAAGCCGAGACTTCGCAGGTGTGGATCGGAATGTACTCGCTGCTCTGCCGTGAGCTCGGCATAGAGGACGAAGCCGAGCGGATCGCGTTGCGTGTCTATGACGAGTTCGGTCGCGCCGATCGCTGGCGTGCATACGACGACGTCATTCCTGCGTTTCGCCGGCTCCGGGATCGTGGTCTGCGACTGGGCCTGATCTCGAACTGGGACAAGCGGCTCACAGGTCTCATGGAAGGCATGGGTATCTCACCGCTGCTCGACACCATCGTCTCCTCGGCGGAGGTCGGCCTTCACAAGCCCGATCCGCGCATATTCGAGCTCGCGTGCGAACGCCTTGGTGTGCGGCCGGATGAGTGCGCGCATGTGGGCGATCATCAGTACGCGGATGTTCTCGGCGCACGCACGGTGGGGATGTTCCCGATTCTCATCGACCGACATGCCGATGATGCGTGTTCGCGTGAGGAGTCCGCGATCTTCACGCTGGATGGCATCGAGACCGCTTTGGGACTGGGAGCGCCCCGATGAGACTGCGCACGCGCTCGACACTTTCGTGGGTGCTGTTCGTCGTCGGGACCGTGGCGTGCCTTGCCACCGCGTATGGAGCTTACACGCTGGCGGGGTACTCCTGGGATCAGGTCGTTTCCTACAAGAGTCCCTACATCCGCCCGCTGGAAACGCCCGATGCGACGCTGACGGGTGTCTACGCGCCACCCGGGCTGGAGTCAAAGGAGCTGCCGGACACGGGTGAGCCGCTCAGTGAGCACGTCGTGCTGGTTATCGTTGATGGCATGAGTGACGACATCTCCCGATTGGCCATGACGTCGCTCGAAACGCTGCGTGGCTACGGAAGCGACCTGCAACTGACGGCGCCACAACCGAGTCTCAGCTACCCGAACTGGACGACAATTCTGACCGGCGCTCCACAGACCATCAGCGGTGTCACCACCAACTGGTACGACACACGGGTCTTCGCGCCGACGATCATGGACGTCGTCAGCCGTGCCGGGCGGACCGTAGCCGTGGTCGGACCAACTGACTTCGCCGAGCTGTACGGCGTGAAGCCGGGGCCGACGGTGTCGCTGCGGCCGTGGCCAAAGGACGGATACCTCACGAGCACGCTCGTCGACGACGCTCTGAGGATCTCCGAGGAGACAAGTCCGGCGCTTTTGGTCCTGCATCTCCCTGACCTCGATGAGGCAGGGCATTCGCACGGGGCCGGCTCGGCCGAGTATCGCGACGTCGCCCGCAAAATCGACTCCGATCTGAGTCGCCTGGTGACGGCCCTGCAGTCCGATAAGACGACGTTCATCGTGGTCTCAGATCATGGCCACATCGACACCGGCGGGCACGGCGGCTGGGAGGACGAGGTCACCACTATCCCGGGGATTCTAGCCGGGGCGGCGGTCGCCATGGGAACCGGAACAGGCGACCTGGACCAGATAGCGTCCACCATCGCGCTTCTCGAGGGGGTTGTGCCGCCGACCTATGCGGCCGGAGTCGCGCTGCGTTCCGCCCTTACTGCAACCGCACCATCGGTGTACCTCGCCGACACCCAGCATCATCGGCACTTTGTCGCCAACTACGTCGAGATCGCAAGCCAAGGCACGACTCCTGCGGCAGCGATGCTCGAGCGTCACGCCGGAGTCGCGGATATGGATGCTGGTGCCGCCGCAGCGCGAAACACGCGGTTGTCCGTGGAGCGGGCGCAACGCGTGCCTTACGCGCTGGCCGCGCTCGCGTTGGTGCTCGCAGTCGTGGTCGTGTTGGGACTTGTTGCGTGGCGCGCGTTGGTCGCCGCAGCGGTCGGCACGCTTGTCTACTACGCGGTCTACAGCGCCCTCTTCTTCTTTGTGCACGGCTATCTGTGGTCTCTCTCGGCGTTCAACACTGAAGGTCAGGTCTCATCGTTCATGAACGGCCGGATGATCGAGGCGATCGTCTCCGCGATACTCGGCGTAGCAGTTGCCGCAATCGCCTACCCGTTCATGCGCCAGAGTCCACACGGCCCTGCCGACAAGGACTTCCTGAGCGGTTGGCTCGCGTTGGCGCCTGCTACTGTCCTGCTCATCCAGGGAACGCTGGCCCTGCAGGTGGCGTGGTACTACTGGTACTGGGGCGTCTCGATAACGTGGGTGTTGCCCGATTTCAAGTGGGCATTCAAGGCCGATCTCGATATGGTTCAGATGACTGCCCTCGGGGCGGCTGCGGTTCTTGCGCCGCTCGTTACTTACCTCATTGGGCGGTATCATCCTCGAGTGCGCGCACGGCGGACGGTC
>CAYMAN010000027.1:0-3715 GCA_964388455.1 uncultured Eubacteriales bacterium | reverse complement strand
GGTCACGGCCATGGCGGCTATCAAGGATCTGCGGGAGTACATCGCACTAATTGAGAAACAGGGGCAGCTCAGGCGCATCACGGCACCGGTTGACCCAAAGTTGGAGATTGGCGAGATCACGGATCGCGTGAGCAAAGCCTACGGACCGGGGCTGATCTTCGAGAACCCGGTGAACAGGGAAACCGGCGAGGCTTATGACATGCCGGTGGCCATCAACCTCATGGGGTCGTATGACCGCATGGCGTGGGGGATGGGTGTGGACGCGACCACGGGGACGTGGCGCGACCTGGATGCAAAGGCCAAGCAGCTGATGGATCTGCTGCCTCTGGACGCGCCGGCCAGTGTGATGGACAAGCTGGGCATCGCCAAGAACCTTGCGAGCCTTGCGGGCTCCGGTGCGAAGACGATCAAGAAGGCGCCGGTGCAAGAAGTGGTGTTGCGCGGCGACGATGTCGATCTGACGAAACTTCCCGTGCTCACGACCTGGCCTGAAGACGGTGGCCCCTTCATCACGCTGCCGCTCGTCGTCTCCAGCGACCTCAAGGGCAAACTGAACCTGGGAATGTACCGGCTCCAGGTGTTCGACAAGAACTCCACCGGCCTGCATATCCACGAGCACCACGACGGCAACAAGAATCTGAAGGCGTGGCGCGAGTCGGGTGCGAAGCGTGCGCCCGTGAGCGTTGCGCTGGGTGCGGATCCCGTCACGATCTTCTCGGCGACGGCTCCTGTGCCGCCCATCATCGACGAGTACCTCTTCAGCGGCATCTTGCGAGGGGAGAGCGTCGAGGTCGTGAAGTGCGTCACCAACGACCTGCTGGTTCCCGCGCATGCGGAGATCGTGCTGGAGGGCTGGTGTGACCTCGAGGAGATGCGCTGGGAGGGCCCCTTCGGCGATCACACGGGCTACTACTCGCTGGCCGACAACTTCCCGGTGTTCCACGTGGAGTGCATCACCATGCGCAAGGACGCGATCTACCCGACGACCATCGTCGGACGTCCGCCCATGGAGGACTGCTATATGGCCAAGGCCACAGAACGGATCTTCCTGCCGGTCATCAAGGCGATGATGCCCGAGGTCATCGACTACGACCTGCCGCTTGAGGGCGTCTTCCACAACTGCGCGATCTTCCAGATCAAGAAAGAGTTCGCAGGTCAGGCGTTCCGCGTTATGAACTTCGCGTGGTCCATGGGGCAGATGATGTTCACCAAGTACGTGATCGTCGTCGATGCCGACGTGGACTGTCACGACTACTCTCAGGTCGCGTGGCGCTGCTTCAACAACGTCGACCCCAGCCGCGACCTCCTCATCAGCAAGGGACCGCTCGACAAGCTCGACCACTCGAGCAACTTCGAGAGCTTCGGCTACAAGATGGGCATCGACGCCACGCGTCCCATCGCCAACGAGGGCCATGACCGAGAGTGGCCCGAGGCCCTCGAGATGGATGCCGACGTTAAGGCCCGAGTCGATGCCATGTGGTCGGAGCTCGGGCTGTGAGCGAGACCCCGAGGTCTGCCGCTGAGACGGCGCGCCAAGAGCCACCGAGTAAAGTCCGCGTCTTCGCCGAGCTGGTGAAGTTCGAGCACTCGATCTTCGCGCTGCCCTACGCGTATCTGGGTGCGGCATACGCTGCCGGAGTGGTCGCCGCTACCGGTGAAGCGGGCTACGAGTCTGTTCAGGCCGTCAACTCGGGCCTCTGGAATCCGTGGGTACTTGCAGGCGCTGGCTGGCCCACGCCTGTGGCACTGCTGTGGATCACCGTCGCGATGGTCGGCGCCCGGAGCTTCGCTTTTGTGGTGAATCGTGCGGTCGATGCGGAGATCGACGCTCGCAACCCGCGCACAGCCGGCCGCCCGATTCCCGCGGGCACCATCAAACGCTGGGAGCTCTGGGTCTTCTCGGCGGCGGTGCTGGCTGCATACGCATTCGCCTGTTTTCAGCTCGCGCCCATCGCGCGTTGGCTGTGGCCGATCCCGCTGGCGTTCTTCGTGGTGTATCCATATCTGAAGCGGTTCACGTGGTTCTGCCACTTCTGGCTGGGCATCTGCCTGGGCATGGGCGTCACGGGCGGGTGGGCGGCGGTCGGTGCTCCACTGACCGACCCGGCGCCGTGGGCACTCGGTGCGGCCGTCGCGATATGGACCGCCGGTTTCGACATCATCTACGCGACGCAGGACTACGACTGCGACGTGCGTGACGGCGTGCACTCGGTCCCTGCCGACTTCGGAATCGCTCGCGGGCTGCAGATTACTCGCGCATGTCACGCACTGACGGTGATGTTGTTCGTTCTTGGCGGGTATCTGTTGGGCGTCGGCTGGCCGTACTATCTCGGCGTTGCGGTTGCTGGGGCGCTTCTGGCATACGAGAACGCGATCATCTCGCCTACGGATATGTCGCGGGTCAACGCTGCGTTCTTCAACGTGAATGGTATGGTTGCCGTTGTGATTCTGGCTGGCGCGATTATTGACCGCCTGATGGCGTGAGGAGGGGGAGTATGGGCAACTGCACCGTCGTAGTCACCGGTGCTTCAGGAAGCGTGTACGGCATGCGGCTCATCGAGCAGCTGGTTCTCGCCGGCCACGACGTCTCCGTCATCTTCACCGAGGCCGGCCGAGAAGTGACCGCGTTCGAGCTGGGCTTTGAACTTCCCACGCAGGATGCGGCTGTCGCATCCGTGGCGCTTGCGGCGTTTCTGGAGCTGCCGACCGCCGAGCGCCTGCGCATCGCCTACGCTGACAACCTCTTCGATGCCGTCGCGTCTGGGTCACATCACACCGACGCGATGATCGTCTGCCCATGTACCATGGGCTTTGTGGGCAGCGTTGCAGCGGGTCTTGGCGCCGACCTGGCCGAGCGAGCCGCGGATGTCATGCTCAAGGAGCGCCGTCTGCTGGTCCTTGTGCCCCGCGAGACGCCGCTGTCGCTGATCCATCTGCGCAATCTGACCGCTGTCGCCGAGGCAGGCGCGGTAATCGTTCCCGCGATGCCGGCGTTCTACCAGCGTCCTAAGTCAATCGATGACCTGGTGAACTTCGTGGTCGGCAAGGTACTTGATGTTCTCGAGGTCGAACACGACCTCTTCAAACGATGGGGAGACTGAGCATGAGCACGAGTTCCGACACTGAACCACAGCCGGCGGAGTCAGTCGGGTCCGAGACGGTCGCATCCGCAGCCCGGAACCGCTTTGTCGCTCGCGTCGCCGGCCTGACCCGGTTCTTCATCCTCGCACCGATCACCGGGCTTGCGGTCGCTGCGGTCGTCATGACCGGGGTTGCGGTAGTGGACGTCATCCATCTCACCAGTCAAGCGTTGAGCGGCGAAGCAGAGATATCCAAGCTCGTTGTCGGCTTCATCAAGGTCGCCGACATCTTCTTGCTCGCCGTCGTGCTCTACATCATGTCGGTCGGTCTGTACGAGCTCTTCATCGACAACAACCTGCCCTTGCCGGCGTGGCTTGTGATCAACAATCTCGAGGACCTGAAGCAGAAGCTCGTCGGCGTCGTCATCGTCGTGCTGGCAGTGTTCTTCCTCGGCCGCGTGATCGAGGCCAAGCAGTCGATCGACATTCTGTATCTGGGCGTCGGTATCTCGGCAGTGATCGGTTCACTTGCGTACTTCACCAGCAAAGTGTTCGCGCATAAGAAGTAGACAGGGCATGCTGAGCGCGTAAGGTTTTGGGGGGCGGGACCCCGAAGCCGTCTTGAGCATAGAGAA
>CAYMAN010000026.1:0-30193 GCA_964388455.1 uncultured Eubacteriales bacterium | reverse complement strand
AGACCAACGTCGAGGGCGTCACCGGCAAGATCGAGTTCGACAAGAACGGTGACACCACCAACAAGGCGATCACCGTATACCGCGTGGAGAAGGGTGCGTTCGCGCCCTACGTGCTCCCCACCAACTAGCATCAAGTCAGACGCTAACTGCGGCGGGGTGCCCTTCAGGGTGCCCCGCCGTTGCGTTGGGGCTGAGAGGGCTCCCGGAAGCCGTTTACTCGGCGGCCCGGGCTTCTCGGAGTGAGGCGTGTGCGAGCGCCGTGGCAAGTGCGACTCGCGACGCGGCCTCGAGATCGGCCAGGAGCAGTTGACCTGATGTCACTCGCCATTCACCGCCGCTCATCACCGCGCGGATCGTGTCTCGGCCACCTTGCTCCACCACCGCATGAGTGGGATCTTCGCCAGTGACCACGAAGATCGCGAGGTCGGCGAACTTACCAGGCGCAAGAGTCCCGAATCCCTCATCGACGCCGATAGCCTCGGCTCCTCCGAGCGTCGCGATGGCCAGCAGCGTCTCTGCTGTCAACTCGGGTTCTGCGACGCGTAGAGCGCGCACCTCCGCCAACAGGTCGAGGTCGTGATTGCTCGCGGAAGAGTCTGTCCCGATCCCGACGGGCAATCCCAACTCAAGGAAGGGCGCGATGCGCGGCGGCGGGTTGTCGAGGTAGCGGTTTGAGCGGGGACACGTCACGATGCCGCGCGCCGAGCGGGCCAGGATCGCACGATCTTCGGGCGAGACGTGGCACACGTGCACCGCGGTGGCGCCTCTGAGTGCGTCGAGCCCGTCGAGGTATGCGACGGTGGACACGCCAGGCGGACTGAAGCCGAACGCCGTGCGGGAGCTCACCGCTGCCAGCGGCCCGGTGCCATGGAGCAGGAGTTCGGTCTCGGCGACTGACTCGGCGACGTGGATGGCGAGCGGAACGCGTAGCTCGGCGGCCTTCGCGTCGACAGCGGTCAGTAGCCCCGGCCCCGAGGTGTAGGGCGAGTGCGGCGACAGTCCGCATACGACTCGTGGTCCATAGACGTCCACGGTCCGGGGATAGCGCAGGCGCACGAGGTCGTCGTCGATCTGCTCGGCGTGAATGCCGAGGAGTTCCCAGTAGTAAACGCCACCAAGTCCCGCACGGGAAGCCGAGGCGACCTCGGCGGCACCGTACGCGATGTCGCCGACGACGGTGACGCCTGCGAGCAGCGACTGCTCCGCGCCGATGACACCGCTGGCCTCGTGATCCTCGATCTCCCACGGCTTCATCGCAGCGACGAGCGACGGCAGCCACTCTGCGAACGGTGCAGGCGGAACCACACCCGCAAGTGCGGTAAGCGTGAGGTGGGTGTGGGCGTTCACAAGCCCCGGTGTCAGTGTGCAGCCAGCGAAGTGCTCGCGAGGGGCATCGGCGGGGATCGCCGCATCCAGCTCGGCACGCGGGCCCACAGCGACGATGCGGTCGCCATCGACCAGCACGGCGCCGTCGGGAATAGCGGGCGCGCAGACAGGAAGCACCCACTCGGCGGAGACGAGACGCATGGGGCTACTGCTCCCGCTCATCCGGCAGGCCGAGGAGACTCGGCTTGCGCAGGTCCATGCAGCCGCAGGCGGCATCGAGGTCGGCGTCTGCGATCGTGTCGACGATGATCTGCGAGATGGTCGCCGACTCCTCGAAGAAGGCCGCCTTGAGCTCGCTGTGGTCCCACTCGCGGATGAGCCCCTCGCCGTAGTTCACGACGAGGTAGATGCCCGCATAGCACGCGCCGATGTCGCGTGAGAGGAACACCTCGGGTGCGAACGACTGGCCGATGATGTCACCGCCGAGCCGCTTCATGTAGTCGACCTCGGCCACGGACTCGAAGCGCGGGCCGTCGGTGACGAGGTAGGTGCCGCGCGCGAAGACACGGTCGAAGTGGGCCGAGGCACCGCTCGCGAGTCGCGCGGTGAGGTCGGGACAGGTGGGCTTGCGCATGATGAGCAGATGATCGCCTCGGACGTAGATGTCCTGCTTCATCGAGAGGTCGATGAAGTCGTCGGGGACCACGATGTCGCGCGGGTCGAGCAGCGAGTTGAGCGAACCGACGCCGCCGTCCGCGAGCACTTTACGCACACCGGCTTCGTGAAAGACCCAGAAGACCTGCAGGCTCGCGTCGGCGCGCTTCACACCGCGTCGCCAGCCGTGCATCTTGACGGCAAGCGCTTCGACCGGGCCCGCTGGGGTCTCGACGCGGAAGTGGGTGAACGCGGGGGAGCGACCGAAGGGCGTGTCGAAGACGAGGTCCTCGGCCAGAACGGTCACGCGGGCGTCATCGAGCGCTGCCGGAAACGGGAACGACAGTGAGCCGCTGCCACCGCAGATGCCGAACTGAGCTGTGGGTACGTTGGTGGATGTCATGATGCCTCCTCTACTGACAGCGTACCCGACTGGTCACGCCGAGACCACGCCAAGACCAGCGGAGACCTGATGAAAGCACGCCGCACCGCGCTCGCGCACCCTTTCTGATCGAGCAAGCAAGCGGGCCAGACAATCGGTATCATTGCGTGTGACGCACGCAAGTCCGAGGAGGACGCATGGCCGTTTTGAGCGAGGTGGCGATCTCGGCGCTCGAACCCTTGTTGGGTCCGACTGTCGCCAGTACGTGCATCCGCGCATCCGCGCTCTCGATCGGCAAACTTGCGAGTCAGCTCGATGAATCGGATCTGCCCATGCTTGAGAGCAACATCCGACGCGTTTTGGCCCGGGTGGCTCCGGCTGCCGCGATCGACGCGGTCCTCGCACAGATCAAGGGGGCGCTGTGAATTCGACGATTCCGTCCAAGAGCAGCTGGGTATGGCTCGGCTGCGGGCTCGGCGCCGTAGTTGTGGTCGCGCTCCTGGTAATGAGTGGCATCGGTGGCGACTTCGGGGTGCTTGTCGTTTCGGACGTCGGAGAGCTGTCAATCGTGACGGCCAGCGCGTTGGTCCTGTTTTGGGTGGCACTGCGCGCGTTCTCTAACTCGCTCGTCGTGGGGCGGCAATGGCTGCTTCTTGCGATCGGATGTGCGAGCTTCGCAGCGGGTGATCTCATCTGGATGTACTACGAGCTCTTCGCTCGCGTCGAGCCACCGTATCCCGGATGGCCGGATGTGTTCTACGCGCTGCAGTATCCGTTTATCGCGGTCGCGTTGGTGGGTGCCGGGCTGGCCTACCGGGCGCTCGTGGATGTCCGGAAGCCCGCGGCGATTGCCGCTGTGATCGCCGTTGCGATGGCGGTGGGACTGTGGGTTGGCTTGCTCAAGCCCACGGTGTTCGTTGAAGGAGTCTCGACCATAGAGGCGCTCGTATCGGCGTACTATCCGCTTGCCGATGTCTTGCTGGGCATTGGGCCGGCGGTATTCGTACTGTTGGTCGTGGGCAAACTCGGTGGTGGCAAACTCGGGTGGCCCTTGCGAGCAGTGGTTGCCGGTGTACTGCTGCTGACGCTCAGCGACAGCGCGTACGCGATCCTCAACGCGAATGACGCGTATCAGTCCGGCTCATTCATTGACTACGGGTGGAGCGCAGGGCAGGTGCTTATCGCGTTTGGCGGCATGCTCGCCGCAGACCTTGCGCGTCCGATGAGATCGCTCCGAGCCGTACAGAATCAGTAGCGGTGCATCCGCATCATCTGTACGGTGCGGCGCCAGGCGAGTCGGATGGTACCGACCTCGAGCCAGTAGACCACGTAGGTCAGCCGCTTCATGACGATGGCGAACCAGCCACTGACCGGTAGCCAGAACATCCAGCCGACGCCCCAGCGCGGTCCGACGCTCACGAACTCGCCGTGCATGTGCGGCTCGAACGGCTTCATGGCCCCACCGCGCAGCTCGCGCAGGATGTTCTGCGCAGCATGAGCGGCTTCGCGGATCGCGAACTGCGCGAGCATCGGTAGCACGCGGTTGGTCTCCGGGTCGCGCAACGCCGAGACGTCGCCGACCGCATAGATAGCGTCGTGGTCCTCGGCCTTGAGTGATGTGTCGATGACGAGACGACCGGAAACGTCGACCGCGAGTCCCCAACCGACCGCATCAGGGTCGGCCTTGGCTCCGCCGCACCATACGACCGTCTGTGCCGGGATCACGCGTCCGTCCTGAAGGGTCGCGGAACCCTCCTCCACCTTCGCGAGCGGACTGCCGAGAACCAGCTCGACGCCCATCTTGGCCAGTCGGTTGCGAGCCTTCTCTCGTTCACGCGGCTTGAGATCGAAGAGGATATCGTTGCGCGAATCGATGAGCGAGAGCTGAATCATGCACGGGTCGTAACCGGCGCCCCGAATCATGCCCGGCAGCGCGTAGGCGAGCGTGCCGACCACCTCGACGCCCGTCGCACCTGCACCGACCACCGCAATGGCCATCGCTTTGCGGCACTCCTCGGCGTTGGTGATCGTAACGGCGTGCTTGAACTGGCTTTCGACGCGCTGCTGGAGCTTGAGCGCGTCGGCGGTGGACCACATCGTGATGCCATGCTCGGCGAGGCCGGGAACCGGTGGGACGAACGGGATGGCACCGGTGGCCAGCACGAGGCGCCAGTAGGGGATTGTGGCGACTGGCGCGCCGTCGGGACCGACCGCGATCGTTGAGTCCTCTGCGCAGACGTTCTCGAGTCGTTCGTAGCAGACCTTGATGGGGAGGCCGCGGAAGATGTCTCCGTGCCACAGCTCGGCCCACTGCGGCCGTGGTGTGCCGGCCGCGACGAGGTCGAGCTCGCTGAGCGCCTGCTGGTAGGGAAGCGGCGCAATCATGACGATCTCGATGTCGTCGGCAGGCTTCGCCCGATGAGCGAGCGTGACCACGCAGGTCATTCCGGCGTAGCCGCTACCCACCACGACGATTCTACGCGGATGGGGCTTTGAGAGTTCAAGAGCTGTGACTGTTTGCATAAACCGAGGATACCCCTTGCGAGGACTTCTCTGTCGCCGCAGGTAAATGCGGCGCCGCTAGAAGCGGCGAACTTCGCGGTACAGGGTGTCGCGTTGCACGGGTTCATAACCCGCGTCGCGAATCAGTCGGACCAGTTCTTCGCGGGCGAGCATAAAGCGAGTGCCCGCAGCGGCGACCACGTTCTCCTCGATCATCGTCGAGCCCATGTCGTTGGCGCCAAACGCGAGCGCAAGCTGACCGACCTTGGCGCCCTGCGTGACCCAGCTCGCCTGGATGTTGCGGATGTTGTCGAGGTAGAGCCGCGACACCGCAAGCGTCTTCAGGTACTCCCATCCGCTCGCCGCCGAGAGGACCGTGCCGTTGTCGGCGTACTCGTCCTCGGCTAGGAGGGTGTTGCCGGGCTGGTAGCTCCAGGGGATGAACGCGCGGAAGCCGACGTGGCCGGCCGCGGTCGAGTCGTCCTGTACTCGGCGGATGCGGTCCATGTGCTCGACGCGCTCCGCGAGCGTTTCGACGCTGCCGAACATCATCGTGGCTGTCGTGGAGATGTCCAGGGTGTGGGCTTCGCTCATGACCGCGAGCCACTCGTCGCTCGTGGCCTTCTTGGGGCTGACGTGGCCGCGGACGCGATCGACGAGGATCTCAGCGCCACCACCGGGAAGCGAGTCCAAGCCCGCCGCGCGCAGACGCTTGAGCACCTCCCGCGTGCTGATGCCGCTGATGCGCGCTACGTGCACGATCTCCGGAGGGCCGAAGCCGTGCACATGGATGCTCGGGTGGTCTGACTTGATGTCGCGGAGCATCGCCTCGTACCACTCGATTCGCAGGTCCGGGTGCATTCCGCCCTGGAGAAGGATGGCGGTACCCCCGAGCTCGATCGTCTCCGCGACCTTGGATGAGAGCTCGTCGCGCGTAAGGACGTAGGCATCCGCTGCTTTGGCATCGCAGTAGAAGGCGCAGAAGCGGCAGCCGGAAACGCAGACGTTGGTGTAGTTGACGTTGCGGTCGACGATGAACGTGACGTCGTCAGTGGGCACGAGACGCCGGCGCATGATGCTCGCAGCCACGCCGAGGGTCAGCAGGTCGCAATCGCAGAGCAGCGTAAGGGCTTGCTCCGGCGTCAGCCGCAGGTCACCGGCCGCTGCCGAGAAGGCGAGGGCTTCAGCCGCCGTGCGCGGGCTGGCTGGTGAGGTCACTGTGACTCCCCGAATATGTCGATGGTCGGGACTCGATCAAGCTGACCGAGTGCATGAGCTTCCTTGAGGTAGTGCGCTAGACCGTCGCGATACCGGGACTCGAAACGGAACTGCAGCGCATCGAAGTAGCTGCGGAAATGAGCAGAAGGAAAGTGCTCCCAACGCGCTGCGTACTCGCTGATCTCGTCGAGGTGGTCTCGGCAGTACGCGAGCGATTCATCCAGTGCTTCGGCGACCGTTGCCACTGCCGTGGGATCGTTCTCGGCGAAGGTACGGCGCACGGCCCAGACGGCGTAGACCATGGGCAGGTCGGTCCACCGGGTCCACTCGGCGCCAAGGTCATAGACGAAGAGATCGTCGGGGCGATCCCAGTAGGTGCGAAGAGCCTCGTCACCGATGAGCAGTGCGGCGTCTGCGTCCCGCAGCATCGCGGGGAGGTCGGGCGGCATCTCGACAAACGCGGGTTCCACGGCCCAGCGTCTGTTCAGCAGGATGCGGGTGAGCACCTGCGAGGTGCGCGAGTTGCCGGCGAGGGCCACCGTGCGGCCGGAAAGCTCCTCGGCAGGGACGGTGGAGACGAGCAGGATGGACTGCACTTCGCCGTCGCTGGATATTGCGATGCGGGGAAGCAGTACGAGGTCGTCGGCGTGGCGGGCGTACTCGATGGCGGGGATCGGCGCGATATCGAGCTCGCCCGCGACAAGCATGTCGGCGAGGTCGGCAGGGTTCGCGCGCACGAGGTCGACGTCGAGGAGAACGTCGTTCTTGACCATGCCGTAGTAGAGCGGCAGGCAGTTGATGAATTGGATGTGACCCAGACGCGGGCGCTGGTGGGGCACGGGGACCGTCGTCATGTCGCTCCTTAGCGGCCGGCTTGGCCGGTCTCGCTTCGTGACGCGTCGCCCGGCATGTCGACGGTCCCCGTGCCGGTCGGCGTCGTGTCCGGGGCGAACCCGCTTACGCAGTCCGTGGCCACGGTTCCGCATGCGACGCCCACCAGCGGCGGCGCGCCGATCTTTCCGGCGTTCCATTCGGGGGCCACGGGCTCCTCGGCGTAGGTGTTGACGATGCGATAGAGGGTGTCGCGCTCGACCGCCACGTGTCCGGTCTCGGCGATCATGTTGACGAGGTCGTCTTTGGAGAGCGCCTCGGGCGTGGTGGCGCCGGCCATGTGGGTGATGCGTTCCTCGACCACGGTGCCGTCGAGGTCGTCAACACCGAAGGCGGTCGAGATTTGAGCGACCTTCAGGCCGAGCATGATCCAGAACGACTTGATATGCGGGATGTTGTCGAGCATCAGACGGGCGACGGCGAGCGTCTTCAGGTCGTCGAAGCCGGTGGTCGCGGGAAGATCCGCGAGCTCGGTGTTGGCGGGGTGGAATGCGAGCGGGATGAACGCGAGGAAGCCACCGGACTTGTCCTGCTGCTCGCGCAGCCGAATCAGGTGGTCGACGCGCTCCTCCTGCGTCTCGATGTGACCGTAGAGCATCGTGCAGTTGGTGGCGATTCCCATCTCGTGCGCCTCGCCGTGGATGCGGAGCCACACGTCGGACTTGGTCTTCTTGTCCCACGCCGCCAGGCGCGTGCGGTCGCCGAAGATCTCCGCTCCGCCACCCGGCAGTGCGTCGAGACCTGCGACTTTTAAGTCCTCGAGCACTTCTCGTGTGGTCTTGCCGCTGATGATCGACATGTGCTCGATCTCGACTGCGGTGAACGCCTGCACGATAACGTGGTCGGGCACGGCGGCACGTGTGCGTGCGACCATGTCGATATAGAACTCGTAGCTCCAGTCCGGGTGAAGGCCCGAAACGATGTGGATCTCATACGCGCCGTCCGCCGCGCCCTCGGCGGCGGCCTTGGCGACCTCATCGAGCGTCATCTCATAGGCGCCGGGCTCATCGGCATTGCGTGCGAACGCGCAGAACTTGCAGCGGTTGCGACAGATGTTGGTGGGATTGATATGGCGGTTGACCATGAAGTAGACGCGGTCGCCGTTGATGCGACGCCGAGCGAAGTCAGCCAGCTGGCCCACGCCGAGCAGGTCGCTGCTCGCGTAGAGCGCGATGCCGTCCTCGCGAGACAGACGCGTGCCGGCCAGCACCTTCTCGGCGATGGGGGACAGCGCGGGATCGGTCAGGTTGAATGAAGTCATGGGCACCACCAAAGGGAATCGAGTCGGAATCGTGAGTAGTCTATGCCTTAAGTGAGCGAGCGTGCCACATCCGTGTGACATGCTGTTGCCGAGGGAGCACCGCGAGTCGCAATGGCGCGTCCACCTGATGTGCGTCATGTCGGACCACATCGGTATGCTTGGTAGTATGAGAGTGCCGGTCGCGGAGTTGAGGGAGTCTCGCAGTATGCGTCTGCAAACCACCATTATCGCCACATGTGAACGGCTCGACCTGCTGCCCCAGGGTGTGCCGGTCCTGGCGATGGTTTCCGGTGGCGCCGACTCTGTCGCGATGCTGCGTCTGCTTGCCTCTGGCGAAACCGGCTGGCAGGGTCCGCTCACGGTGTTGCACCTCAACCATCTTCTACGTGCCGAGGAGTCCGATGGCGATGCCGCGTTCGTTGCAGCATTGTGCGAGGGCCTGGGAATCGCGTGTCGCATCGAGCGGGTTGACGTTGGCGCGCATGCGGCTGAACACGGCCTCAACCTCGAGGACGCGGGTCGGCGTATTCGCTACCAACTCGCCGAGGAGGCCCTCGATACCGCTTGCGCCGCCGCCGGAGTCACACCGTCGCGCGGGCGCATCGCCGTGGCGCACACCCGTGACGACCGGGTCGAGACGTTTCTCATGCGCGCCATCACCGGAGCCGGGGCGACAGGCCTCGCCTCGATCCCATACGCGCGCGGCCGAATAGTTCGCCCGCTGCTTGACTGCGATCGTAAGGACCTGCGCGCGTACCTCGACTACCTCGGCCAGGCGTGGCGCGAGGACGCGAGTAACACCGACACCACCCGCCTGCGCGCGCTGGTGCGCCACGACATCGTCCCCGTCGCTGAACAGGTCAACCCGGCCTTCCGCGAGACCCTCGCTCGCTCGCTCGACCTGCTCGCCGCCGACGACGCACTGCTTTCGCGGATGGCCTCGGACTTCGCGCGAGACTTTGCGGAGGTCACCCCTGGCGACCAGGTGGAGTTCGACCGCGATTGGATGCGCACGCTGGAACGCACCATGGCGCGGCGCGTGGTGCGCTCGGCGGTGTTCTCGGCGTTTCCTGAGGCGAGTAGGATCGACTCGGCGCACATCGAGGCGCTGGTCGACGGCCTTGCCGACGATGATTTCGCACGTGACCTCCCGGAGGGTCTGCGTGCGTGGACCGAGTACGATAGACTAGTCGTTTCACAGACGGCGACGGAGCCGGCTGTGGTGGCACCTTCCTTGCTCCCGCTACCCGGAATCGCCGACCTCGGTCGGGCGGGCCGCATCACAGCCGAGGAGGTCGATCTCGAGAATCTCTCGGGCACGCCTGATTCGGTCGTGATCGATGCCGGAGACCTGATGCAGCTCGCCGTCGGCGCGCCGCATGAAGGCGACCGGATGCGCACGCTCGGCATGGACGGAACTCGCAAGCTTTCCGACCTGCTCATCGATGCAAAAGTGGCTCGTCGTCACCGCCCCGTCACTCCTGTGGTTCGCGATGGTGACAGTATCGTATGGCTGGCGGGGGTGCGCATGAGTGATGAGTACCGAGTCAGGCCCGAGTCGGTCCGCGCGATTCGGCTCACGTGGGAACGACCAGAAGGTCGCCGATGATGTCATGTAGGTAGCAGGAAGGGACGAACCGTTCGATGGATATGAACTCCGACATTCTCCGCACGGTGTATACCGAGGAGCAGATCCAGAACCGCGTACGCGAACTCGGCGAGGAGATCAGCCGCGACTACGGCGACGAGCCCGTCTTGCTGGTCGCCGTCCTCCGCGGTGCAGCGATCTTCGTCGCCGACCTGTCGCGAGCCATCTCATCACCGGTTGAACTCGACTTCATGGCCGTCTCGAGCTATGGCTCGTCGACCAAGTCCTCCGGCGTGGTGCGCATCCTCAAGGATCTCGACGAGACCATCGAGGGTCGTCACGTTCTGGTGTGCGAGGACATCCTCGACACCGGGCTCACCCTGAAGTACCTCCTCCGCAACCTCGCTTCCCGCAAACCCAAGTCGCTCGAAGTTGTGGCTTTGCTGAGCAAAGAAGGCAAGCAGCGGGTACCTATCCAGTGCAAGTACGTCGGATACGACGTGCCCGATGAGTTCGTCGTCGGCTATGGTCTCGACTACGCCGAGAAGTACCGCAACCTCCCGTACGTGGGAATCCTGAAGCCGGAGATATACACCGACTAGTCGCCGCAGCGCGGCGGCACCTCGATGAGGAGCCAACCAGACGTGAACAAGAACTTCCGAACAGTCCTGCTCTACCTGGTCCTGCTGGCGGTCCTTGTGTGGTTCGTCATGGTCCAGATGGGTGGAAGCACCCAGGGCCCCGTCGAGCTTCCCACCAGCGAGTTCGTCACGGCTGTACAGGCGGATCGCGTGGCAGACGCCACGTACGTGGTGCGCGAGAACTCGCTTGCGGGTCGCTATTGGGAGACCGTTGCCGACAAAGAACATAAGAAGAAGGCAGTCGCATTCACGTCCACCTATGTGGGCAGCGACTCTCTAGCTGAGCTTATGGCGCGCCATCCTGAGACGACCTACAAGGTCGATGCGTCGGGTCCGCCCGTCTGGATCAGCATCGTCTCCTCGGTTCTGCCGATTCTGCTGCTGGTCGTCGTGATGTTCTTCTTCCTCAACCAGATGCAGGGCGGCAACTCTAAGATCATGAGCTTCGGTAAGGCCAAGGCCAAGCGCATGACGCGCGACTCCCCGAGGATCACCTTCAAGGACGTCGCCGGTGCCGATGAGGCGATCGAGGAGCTCCAAGAGATCAAGGAGTTCTTGGCCAACCCGGGCAAGTTCCAGGCTCTCGGCGCCAAGATCCCGAAGGGCGTGTTGCTCGTCGGCCCTCCTGGTACCGGTAAGACGCTGCTCGCTCGCGCCGTCGCGGGTGAAGCCGCCGTGCCGTTCTTCTCCATCTCCGGTTCCGACTTCGTCGAGATGTTCGTCGGCGTCGGAGCTTCGCGTGTCCGCGACCTGTTCGAGCAGGCCAAGGCCGCAAGCCCCTGCATCATCTTCGTCGACGAGATCGACGCGGTCGGTCGCCAGCGTGGTGCCGGCCTCGGCGGAGGTCACGACGAGCGCGAGCAGACCCTCAACCAGCTGCTGGTCGAGATGGACGGTTTCGACATCAAGGACAACGTCATCCTCATCGCAGCGACAAACCGTCCCGACATCCTCGATCCCGCGTTGCTCCGTCCGGGCCGCTTCGACCGCCAGGTCGTGGTGGACCGCCCGGACATCGGGGGGCGCGTCGGGATCCTCAAGATTCATGCCCGTGGCAAGCCCCTGGCCGATGACATCGACCTCGAGGTCATCGCGCGTCGCACGCCGGGCTTCACCGGCGCCGACCTCGCGAACCTTGTCAACGAGGGTGCGCTGCTCGCTGCGCGTCACGGCAAGAAGAAGGTCGACATGATCGAGCTCGAGGAGGGCATCGATCGCGTCATCGCCGGACCCGAGCGCAAGAGTCGCCTCATCTCGGAGGACGAGAAGAAGGTCATCGCCTATCACGAGTCCGGTCACGCGATCGTCGGTCACGTGCTGCCTGGTGGCGACTCGATCCACAAGGTCACCATCATCCCGCGTGGCCGCTCACTGGGCTCGACGTGGCATCTGCCCGAGGACGAGAAGTTCCTTGGCACCAAGAGCGAGATGCTCGCAAACCTTGCGAGCTTCCTCGGTGGACGCGTCGCCGAGGAGATTGCCATCGGCGACATCACCACGGGCGCCGGCAACGACATCGAGCGCGCAACCAAGCTCGCTAAGCAGATGGTCACACGCTTCGGCATGTCCGAGAAGCTCGGACCACAGACGTTTGGCGAGGCGAACCACGAGGTATTCCTGGGTCGCGACTTCTCGGCTAACGCGGACTACTCACCTGAAATCGCGTATGAGATCGACAAGGAGATCGCGCGCCTGATCGACGATGCGTACGAGCAGGCCCGCACCATCCTCACCGAGCATCGTGCAGAGCTCGACCAGATGGCGGAAGTTCTCGTCGAGCGCGAGACCATCGGCAAGAACGAGCTCGAGGCTCTGCTGGGTGGCACCTGGGATCAGTATCTCGTTGACGAGCAGACGGCCAAGGACAACGCGCCCAAGGAGCCGGAGCCTGACTCTGAGGAGCCTGTCGAGCCTGAAGAGGCCGAGGCAGACCGCGCATCGGAACCGGAGGTTCCGCCCACGGTACCGCCCGTCTACGGCGCCTGATCGGATTCACGCCTGCATTCGCACCGCCCGGCCTCCTCACGGATGCCGGGCGGTGGTGTTTTTGCCCGGTGGGGAATAGGCTCGTAGGGATTATCGCCGACGGGGACCGGGGGTCTCACCAGGAGGCGGCATGCAAACACCGCGGCACGGTGCGGACGGTTCTTCTGGCACGCTGTTGGTGAGGGGCAGTTCTTCGCGCATCCAACGGCTCCGCGACCGCTTCGCATCGGTCGTCCAGGGCGGCCGGCGACAGCAAGGTCAGACCGAGTTGATAGCCTCACTGAACGAGGTCGCTGACGCAGTGTCTTCAGCGCTCGTGATCGAGGAGGTGCTCGAGTGCATCATCGAGCGGGCGAAGCGGATCAGCGACACTGACAAGGCCGTGTTGGTACTCACCGATGAGCACGACTACGCGCTTGACATGGAAACTCTCATGGTTCGGGGGCGTCGACGTCAGCACCTGCAGGAGTGGTGGCAGGATGAACTCGATGCGCTGGGTGATCAGGTGTTCGAGAGTCACGAAGTTGCGGTCGAGTATCACCCTGAGCATGGGGCTTGGCTGCTCGCCTCACCGGTTCGCGTGAAAGACCACCCGATCGGTCTGATCTGCGCCATCAACGCCGACGACCGGCCATTCTCGCCGGTTCAGGTCGACTTCCTGGCGATCCTGTCGGCATTCGCAGCGTCGGCGATCGAGAACGCGCGACTTGCCGAGCAGGGACGATACGTGCTTCTGGCGAGCGAACGGGACAGAATCGCCCACGAGATGCATGACGGAGTGGTTCAGTCGCTGTTCTCAATCTCGTTGGGGCTAGAGCTCTGCAAGAAACAGGTGTTCCGTGACCCGCGCCTGATCTCATCTCAGCTCGACGATCTGCAGGGCCGCCTCAACGTGGCCATGGGCGAACTCAGGCGCTTCATCTACGACCTGAGGCCGATGAAGCTTGCGGAGCTTGGGCTGGTGCGAGCAATCGAGTATTGGATTCATGAGGTGACTCAGGGTAGGGATATCAAAGGCACCCTGGTGGTGGAAGGCCAGCAGCCGTTGCTCACCCCGGCCGCCGAGGCGTGTCTCTATCGGGTCGCAAAGGAATCGGTGAGCAACGTGGTGCGCCACTCGCAGGCGACCCGATTCGAGGTGCGGCTTTCGGCGGTCGAACGAGAAGTGAGGCTCTCGATCACAGACGACGGCTGCGGCTTCGAGGTCGCCGAGACAATCACCGCCGAGGGGACCGCACTGGGGCTCAAGAGCATCAGGGAACGTGTGGACCATGAGGGTGGGACACTGAGTGTCGAGAGTTCCCCCGAGCGCGGGACAGTCATCGGGGTCTTGCTGCCGACAGGAGGCTCCTAGTGAATACGATCAGAGTGTTCGTCGCAGACGATCATGAGCTGGTCCGCTTCGCGTTGCGAACGCTTCTCGACGGAGAGGCCGACATCGAAGTTGTGGGCGAGGGGGAAGACACTCAAAGCGTCATCACCGGGTGCGTGGAGACGCAGCCAGACGTGCTGCTCCTCGACCTGCGTATGCCTGGTGAGGGCGGCGTGGAGGCGTGTCGGCAAGTCAGAGCAAAAGCGCCGAGTACTGCGGTGCTGGTCCTCACCAGCTTTGATGAGGATGATGACGTATTCGAGGTTCTCAGTGCGGGCGCCTCAGGGTACATGCTCAAGGACACGCGCCCTGATCGGGTCGTAAACGCGATCCGCTCCATCGCTGATGGACAGTCGGTGTTCGATTCCGCTGTTGCTCCGCGCATCATATCGGGTCGCACAGCATCCAGCGCCCCTAGATCGGACGGCGAGGTTCTGTCTGAACGCGAGATGGAAGTCCTTCGGCTGATGGCGAAGGGGATGTCTAACAAAGAAATCGCTCACGCATTGTGGATCGGCGAGACAACGGTCAAGACACACGTGAGCCATATACTGCGCAAGCTCGATCAGTCTGACCGGACGCAGGCGGTGCTGGCGGCCGTCAGAACCGGCATCCTGCAACTCGACCGCTGAGGCGGGTTCCCCACAATAGTGGGACTCAACCTCCCCCATTGGTCGGAGTAACCAATCATCCTCTTCATCGCGAGATGCACCGTCTCGGGTGATGTGCACTCACCCCCTCGAAGGCCATCATGTATCCAAGGTTGGTGTCCTGCCGGTTCTCATATGCATCGTTTCGGGGATTCGCCCTGAACCACCGGCAGACGATGAGGGACTGGGTTCCCTCACGGGGGAGGTGTGTACGGAATGCTTACGAAGTTGTATGTCCGCGCGCAGAACTGGATGGCCGAAGACGACGGCGCGACCGCCGTTGAGTACGGCATCATGGTCGCAGCCATCGCCGCAGTGATCATCACTGTCGTCTTCGCGATCGGCGTAAAGGTAGACGGCGCGTTCGACAAGGTGAACGCCGTGCTTCCGTAACACCGATTCGATGATTCGCCGGGAGCCTGCGTATGCGGGCTCCCGGCATTTCGCGCCAGACCATGTTGCGCCGTTGGGGGATGACGCACTGCATCGGATTCTGATGGCGACGTAACGTGAGGACGCTGTGCCTGCCGTGGATGTCTGGGAGGGGGCCCGGTCGCGATGCAAGTTCACTCGAAGCATGGTTCTGATGAAGGAGCGAGCGCGGTCGAGTTCGCGATTGTGCTGCCCCTGCTCGCCATGCTGCTCTTCGGCATCATTCAGTACGGCTACACCTTCTTTGAATACATCCAGGTGGCGCAGTCCGCACGCGAAGCGGTCAGGTGGGGCGCCCTCGGTTCCAGCGACGCAGAGATCCGTGCGAAGGCTCTCGCCGCAGCGCCAGCGCTTACGTCGAACGTCGTCGTGACCATTGCGCACACCACAGATTCCGTCTCAGTCACCGTGACCAAGCCCGTGACGCGGCTTGCCCCGTTGCCTGATATCGCTGTGCCGGCATCCATGTCGAGCACGGCCGTTCAGCGAAAAGAGTGAGCATCGATGAGAAGACGACCCACAACGGCTTTCCACGACGAAGGCGCAGTTGCCGTAATCGTCGCCATAATGCTGGTCCTTCTGTTCGGGTTCGCCGCTCTGGCTGTCGATCTGGGTCTGTGGATGACCGCGAAGCGACAGTTGCAGTCTGCCGCCGATAGCGCAGCGCTCGCAGGCTGTCGTGAACTCGCCGACGGTGCGGATGACGGACAGATTTGGAGCGTGGTGACGGACTTCGCCGGTCGCAACTTCACCGTGCCCGTCGATCTCGTCGATTCAAGTGTCGATGGCCCGTCGCCCGGAGGTCCGAGCGATATCGGCGATAACTACGTCAAGGTTACGGTTCGCACGACGTCGCCCTCGTTCTTCGCCCGCGTACTCGGCCACAACGATGGCCGTATTGCCGCGCAGTCCGTAGCCAGTGTCGGCTATCTGGCAGGGGGGCGCGGTCCGGTGCCGTGGGGTCTTACCGTACTGCACGTCGATGAGATCAGCGCGACGATGGGCGGGTACACGACGCAACTCTGGGACGCGGGTGACGATCGATGGGCCGGCGGCTTCCCTGCGGGGCTGTCGGGGCCCGTAACGGTACGCGCGACCAATGAGAACGGCTACGAGGAGGAGTTCCCCGGCGTGGTCCAGGTTGGCTCGCTGCCCGCTTCCGGCAGAATCGCTGCGGTCGACCTCGAGAAGACCACATTCACCTCGGGTGTCGACTCGACGTGTTGGATCGAGGTGACTCTGGTCAGCGCGCTTGCCGACGGAGGCAAAGTCACGGCCTCCTCGGGTGGCGCTGAACGGGAGCTGACGCTCGATTCCGCCACTGGTCGATACACGGGGTCGGTCAACATCCCCGCCACCAGCGACCCGTTCATCACGGTTCCTGTGACGGTGGCGGTCAAGGAAGGCAAGAACACTCAGGCGGCCACCTGTCGCGTTCTCGTGCGCCGAGCGAACTACATCCTTCGTCAGGTCGAGGTCGAACCGGCATTCGCGGGACCCGGCGATGCCGTGAACATCAGCATCAGGACTCTCGAATTCGAGTATGGCGTGCAGTACCAACTCAAGGTCGAGGGCGGAGCGGGAACCACCGGCAACTTGCTTGCGCTCGACTTCGCATCGAGCTCGCTCGAGCACTCGCAGTGCGGATATCCGGAGACGCCGGTCGAGTCGGGCGGCCATGGGGGGTCACAGTACTCGGACTACATCGTCGGCGATCCCGACTTGATCCTGCATCTGAACGATCTCGTCGATACGAAGACCGGCAACATGGTCGGTCCCACGAACCAAGGAATCGCCGATCGACTCGCCGGTGTCCCGATGCAGTCGTTCGGTCAGTGGGAAGCCGCCGGCATGCCGGATACCAAGCAGGTCCTGCTCGTACCGATCACCGAGAAGCTCGAGGACCTCACTGGAAAGTCACAGCTCAAGATCATCAGCTTCGCGACGTTCTTCCTTGAGGAGGCGCCACAGGGGTCGCAGGACGCCGTCGTCGGACGCTTCGTTGAGTACACGTCACCAGGGTGGGTCGTAGTGCCCAACCCACCGGGTTCGCTCGCGGTCAAGGCAGTCCATCTGGTCTCGGATCACCTCGACTTTTAGTTGGGTGGTTGGGCAGTCGACGGGGAGGCACCATGAAGTCGAAAGTCGCGATCGTCATCGTTGCACTGGTTCTCGCGGGGGCTGCAGCGTTCTTTGCCGGCACATACCTTCAAGACGCGAGAAGCAACATAGCCAGCGAGGGGCAGCGCATCGAGGTACTTGTGGCCCAGGAAGACGTGCCCCAGGGGACTTCGGCCGATGAGATGATCGCGAAGAAGATGGTGGTGCTCCAAGAGGTGCCGCGGCGCTTCACCGCTGCAGGTGCGGTGTCCACCCCCAAGGCCGTCGAGGGAATGGTTCTGGCGACCCCGCTTACACGCGGCCAGCAGCTGACCCCTGACCAGTTCGCGGCGCCGTCTGTGGCAGGGCTCGCATTCTCGATTCCCAAGCAGCAACTGGCTCTGACGATTCCTGTCGATGAGGTGAACGGCGTCGGCGGATTGGTCAAGCCCGGGGACCATATCGTCTTGTACGCGACCTTCTCCCCAGGTCCCAAGGGCGAGAAGGACCTCACGACACTGCTTCTCGGGGATGCCAAGGTGCTGGCTGTTGGAACCGCACTTCGCTCCGACCAGAACAACCAGTCATCTGATGAGCGAGGCATCAGCTCATCACGTTCAGAGGACAAGCAAGAGGTTGCCAAGACGCTGACGCTTGCCGTGTCCCCTGAAGATGTCGAGCGGGTGGTGTTCGCCGAGGAGACGGCTCGCGTGTGGTGCGCATTGCTGCCGGCGACCACACAGGAGGTTCCCGACTCATCTGGTCAGACGATCAGGACGGTCGTCCGATGATCGACATTCTGGTGGTGGAGCCGGAAACCGGAAGCGACCATATCCTCTTGAACATGGTCAGGGAGCTCACCGATCAACGGGTGACTCCTGTGTTGACGTTGTCTGCAGTCCCCAGTGTGGCTCAGTCCCTGGGGGCCGACGTTGTCATCATGGGACCCAGCTCAACAGCGGACGAGGCACTGAGCGCAACAGCCGAGGCGGTTGAACTGATGCCCGACTTGAGCATCATCCTCGTGCGCAGCACAGTGACCACAGAGCTGCTGCGTCATGCGATGCGGGCGGGGGTAGCGGATGTAGTTGGCGCCGACGAGACGCCGTTTCAGCTGCCGGAGGCTATCGAGCGCGCCGTCCTCCAGGCGACGCGGCGGCGCGACGCGGCTCCGCCTGAAGTGGTGAAACCCAAGCGAGGGACGACCATCACGGTTTTCAGCACCAAGGGCGGCGTGGGCAAGACGGTGCTCGCCACGAATCTCGGAGTGGCTCTGGTCTCAATGGGGCGTTCCGTCGTGCTGGTGGACCTCGATCTGCAGTTCGGGGATGTCGGGATCATGCTCGGACTTGAGCCGACGCTCACCATCTCCGGACCTGCGCAGGCGAGCGATCGCCTGGATACGCAACTCCTGAGCGGCTATCTGGTGGAGCACTCATCCGGCCTCAAGTGCCTTCTGGCGCCCGTGCAGCCTGAAGAAGCGGAGTCGATCACACCCGGCCGCATCGCGAGAATACTCGAGCTTCTGGCCGAGATGTTCGACGTCGTGGTGGTGGACACATGCGCCTCGCTTGACGAGACGGTTCTCACCGCTCTTGACCGCAGCGACCATCTGCTGGCGATGACGATGATGGACGTGGCAAGCATCAAGAACACGCGAATCTCGTTGCAGAAGCTGCACCAGCTGGGATACGACGGCCATAGCGTGCAGGTCGTCTTGAATCGCGCAGACAGCAAGGTGTTCCTCCAGCCCGCGCAGATCGAAAAGGCCATCGGCCGGGAGATCAGCGTTCGGATTCCCAGTGATCGTATCGTTCCGCAGTCGGTCAACAAGGGCGTTGCTGTGGTCACCGAGTTTCCCCGAAGCGAAGTGTCGCGCGCGCTGACGGGCGTCGCGCGCCAGTTCATCGATCAGCACGAGAAGGCGGTGAGCAGTGATGTCGCTTAGGGAGCGTCTCGTGAGTTCGGACGTGGCCGAGGGGGGATCGTTCGATGCAGCAGCGAGTGTGAAGGACGAGATCAAACGCAGCATCCACTATCTGTTGATCGAGGAGCTCGGATCGGATCTCAACGCGACTGATGTCGAGGACGTTGAACTGGAAGCGAGACTGAGGACCAAGCTCGCGGAGCTGCTGGACCGTGAGACGACGCCGCTGTCGCTCAACGACAAGCGTGAGATCGTCGACGACGTGGTCGACAACATCATCGGCTACGGTCCGATACAGATGCTGCTGCTCGATCCGTCAGTCTCGGAGATCATGGTCAACAACCCCTACGAGATCTACATAGAGCGGGACGGGCGAATCCACTCCACCGACAGGAGATTCATCGACGAGGCTCACCTGATGCGCATCGTCGACAAGATCGTCGGGCGCGTCGGGCGCCGGGTCGACGAATCGTCCCCCATGGTCGATGCTCGACTTCCTGACGGCTCACGTGTGAATGCGATCATCGCCCCGCTGGCGATCAACGGACCGATGCTCACGATTCGGAAGTTCTCGGCGGAGCCCTTCACGGTTTCTGATCTCATCGGATTCGGTACGCTCGATGCCAGGCTCGCTGGTTTTCTTGAAGCTGCCGTTTGCGGTCGCCTGAACATACTCATCAGCGGTGGCACGGGCACCGGCAAAACCACGTTACTTAACGTCGTGTCGCAGTATGTGCCTGATGACGAGCGGGTCGTCACCATCGAGGACGCCGCGGAGCTGCGACTTCGCCAACGACACGTTCTGCGACTCGAATCCAGGCCGCCCAACATCGAGGGAAGCGGGCAAGTCACCATCCGTGACCTGTTGCGCAACAGTCTGCGCATGCGCCCCGACCGGATCATCGTCGGCGAGGTGCGCGGCGGTGAGGCGCTCGACATGCTTCAGGCGATGAACACCGGGCACGAGGGCTCGCTGTCCACGATTCACGCCAACTCACCGCGTGACGCGCTGTCCAGACTCGAGACCATGGTGCTCATGGCCGGATTCGACCTCCCCGTTCGCGCGATCAGAGAGCAGGCCGCCGCCGCTCTGGATGTGATCATTCAGATCGCGAGACTGCGCGATGGCTCGCGTCGTGTGGTGAAAGTCACCGAGGTGCAGGGGCTGGAGGGCGACACGGTGGTGCTCGAGGACATCTTCTACTACGACTACTCGATGGGCGTCGACGATCTCGGCAGGTCTCTCGGGGTGATCAAGTCCACAGGTCTGCGGCCGATGTTCGCGAGGCGGCTCGAGGATTTTGGAATCGTGCTCGCGCCCGAGGTCTTCGAGTACGAGCCCCCGGTACGAAGGTGATGGAGATGCGACGCTTCGCAAGCTTGCTCCTCTTGGCGACTCTACTGTTGCCTGCATCGAGTGCGGGCGCCTTGACGCCGGTCGGCGAGGCGATGATCCAAGATGTTGATCTGTCGAACTTCCCCCGGGTAGGACTTGAGGTCGTCGTTCCCGGGAGCCTGCTGAAGGAAGGCGATCGCCCCGTATTCTCCATCGAGGAGAACGGTCGACCCGTCGAGGTCCTGCTGGCGTCGGTCAAGTCCGCTGATCAGCCGATCGATGCGGTATTGGTGGTCGATAGCAGCGGTTCGATGAAGGGCGCGTCGATGGATGCGGCGAAGGCCGCCGCTTTGGCGTTCATAGCCGAGTTGCGCCCGCCGTCGCGAGCCGCGTTGGTCTCATTCTCGGACAAGCCGAGTGTGGTGCTTCCGATGAGTAGTGATGCGGGGCTACTGCGCAGTGCCGTGAATCGAATCGAGGCTGAGGGAGAGACTGCCCTCTACGACGCGGTTCTTGTTGCCGTTCGGCAGGTGAGCCGCAAGGCAGGGACGCAGCCGGTGGTCATCGTCCTCTCCGACGGCGGCGACACGATGAGCAGGACACCTCTCACACAGGCGTTGGGCGAGATTCGCAGCTCTGGGGTGCCAGTTCTTGCCGTTGCGCTTCCTTCAGACGAGTCGGATGCGGGAGCTCTCAAGATGATGGCCCGTCAGAACGGCGGGCGTGTGGCGACGGTCAAGAACGTCGCGAACCTGACCTCGTATTACACCAGTCTTGCGCAGGAGCTTCAGACGAGGTATCGGGTGGTCTACACCAGCCGTAGACCCACGACGATGAACCTGGATATCGCCGTTGCAGCCAAGACGTCTGCGGGTGCTTCTGCCGGGGCGCTCGTGGTCGACAACCCACTTGCCGCTCCCAGCGGTCCGGCTCCTACCACTGTTGATCCGGTGCCGCCAGCCAACTTGTTCACATACGGTCTTGCGGTTGTCGCGGTGTTCGTCTCGGTCGGTCTGCTGGTCGCGGCCGTTGCGCTTCTGGTATCGAGGCCCAAGACAGGGCTGGACCAACTCGGCTACTACGACCAGTCCTCCGCAGGATCGTTGGACGACACTGCGGTTCGCTCCGATCGCGTGATATCCGGCGTGTTTGGGGCTATCGACACGGTGGCCGGCAAGGGGGGCTTCAAGCTGCTGGTCTATGAGGAGCTCGAGGGCGCAGGGCTACCGCTGCGGCCCACCGAATATATGCTCCTCCACCTGGCGCTCGTGGTTGTGTCCGGGCTGGTGGCTGGTCTCCTCGCTGGAGGCCTTGCCATGTCGCTTCTCATCGTTGCACTCGCGACGGCAGCGCCGATTCTGTGGATTTCGTACCGGATTCGCAAACGCCGTGCGGCCTTCGATGAGCAGCTTCCGGATATGCTCGATTTGCTAGCCGGGTCGCTTCGAGCCGGCTGGGGGTTGCAGCAGGCGCTGGACGTGATCATCGAGCAGACAAAACCGCCGATGTCAGATGAGTTCAGGCGAGCCCAGACTGAGATCAGGTTGGGGCGGTCTGTCGAGCAGTCTCTCGAGTCGGTCGCGGAACGCGTAAGGAGCTTGGACTTCAGCTGGGTGGTATCGGCCATTTCCATTCAGAGAGAAGTGGGAGGCAACCTGGCCGAGTTGCTGACGATCGTGGCGGGCACGATTCGGGAGCGCAACTCTGTTCGCAGACAGATCAGCGCGCTCACATCCGAGGGCCGGCTCTCGGCGGCCATTCTGTTTGTGCTGCCCTTCTTCGAGGCCCTGATCCTGTACTTCACCAACCCGGGATACATGTCGAAGCTGGTCACGACCGGACTGGGAAACATGTTGTTGTTCGTTGGGTTCGCACTGCTGATGATGGGGGCTGTCTGGCTCAACAAGGCGACCAAGGTAGAGGTGTAGACGATGCCGTACGTGGTGGCTGTTCTGGTGTTCTTCGCCGTCACTCTCACGGTGTGGGCGATTCTCTCACTCGTCGTGTCCGATGAGCGCGCGGTCGCGCGTCGTCTGGATGGGTTGACGGTGTACGAGACCGGTCAGGCAGTGGCGGCGCATCCTGCGCTGAAGCCATTCGGCGACCGGGTAATCGCTCCCATCGGTCGTGCCGTATCGCACGGGGCGTCTGGGCTGGCGCCGGAGGGCTACCGTGTACGGACCGACCAGCGTCTGATTCGCGCGGGTGGTTCTCGCACCATGACCGTCGGTCGTTTTGTCGCGATCAAGCTGTTCTCGGCGCTTGGATTCACCATGCTGTTCGTCGCGGTCGCGGCGATCTCGGGTATGTCGCCAACGTCATGGGTGATCGCCCTGCTGCTGGTGGCGGGTTCGTTCTTCCTGCCGGATATCTGGCTGAGAAACGCGATCTCCGAGCGGCAGGCGGCGATTCGACGCGAGTTGCCGGACTTCCTCGATATGTTGACCATCAGCGTCGAGGCGGGGCTGGGATTCGATGCTGCGTTGGCGAAGCTCATCAGGACAACCCATGGGCCGCTCTCAGGCGAGTTCGGTCAGATGCTGCGCCAGGTGCAGGCGGGCATGGATCGTGCGGACGCGTTGCGCGCGCTGGCCGAGAGAACGGATGTGCCCGATCTCGACACCTTCATCAGCGCGATCATCCAAGCGGAGACCTTCGGCATCTCGATCGCCAAGGTGCTGCGCACGCAAGCCAAGGAGATGCGGCTCAAGCGACGCCAGTACGCCGAGGAGCAGGCACAAAAGGCTCCCGTGAAGATCGTCTTTCCGCTGGTTCTGTGCATTCTGCCTGCGACGATGATCGTGATTCTCGGACCGGCGATGGTGTCGATCGGGGAGGTATTCAATCTCTTCTGACGCTCTTGCGTTGACCGACTCAGATATCGTTCAGGTACTCTGTGGTCGTAAGCATCATCGACGACGGAGCGCACATGGACCGAGACAAGATCCAGGCTGGCGTACGGATGATCCTCGAGGGAGTCGGCGAGGATCCGACGCGTGAGGGCCTGCTCGACACACCGAGGCGTGTGGCCGACATGTACGCCGAGATCTTCGCCGGCATCGGTGCGGACCCGTCCGAGCACTTCTGCGTGACCTTCAACGAGGGCCATCAGGAGATGGTGCTCGTTCGCGACATCCCGCTGTACTCGGTATGCGAGCATCACCTGCTTCCGTTCATCGGTCGTGCGCACGTCGCGTATATCCCTGGCAAGTCCGGTCGAATCTGCGGACTCTCCAAGCTCGCACGCGTGGTGGATGTCTTCGCCAAACGACCGCAGGTCCAAGAGCGACTGACCTCGCAGGTCGCCGACACCATCGTTGAGCATCTCGATCCCGCCGGCGTGATCGTCGTCATCGAGGCGGAGCATCTCTGCATGTCGATGCGTGGCGTGAAGAAGCCCGGTTCCGAGACGATCACCAGTGCCGTCCGCGGCATCTTCGAGAACCGTCCCGCGACCCGCGCAGAAGCCATGTTGCTCATCACCGATCGGTCCCGCCGATGACGGGCGACGCCGGCATCGCCCCGGACGGTCCCATCTGGCGATGCGGCCGATTCGCACTCGACCTCTCGGCGCCGTTGGTGATGGGCGTACTGAACGTCACCCCTGACTCGTTCTCTGACGGCGGCCTCCACGACGACCCCGCCGCAGCAGTAGCGCACGGTGAGCGCATCATCGCCGAGGGAGCCGCGATCCTCGACATCGGCGGTGAATCCACGCGTCCCGGTTCCGAGGAAGTCCCCGAGGCGGCCGAGCTCGCGCGCGTGAGGCCGATGATCACGCGTTTTGCGTCTCATTGCGCCGTCCCCGTCTCTATCGACACGCGCCATGCGAGCGTGGCCGAGGCCTGCGTGGCTGCTGGCGCGAGCATCATCAACGACGTATCAGGATTCCGCGACCCTGCGATGGTTCAAGTCGCCGCGAAGTGCGACGCCGGGCTCGTCGTCATGCACATGGCTGGCGAGCCCAAGACGATGCAGGCCGAGCCCCACTACGACGACGTGGTCGTCGAGGTCGCCGGGTATCTCATCGCTCAGGCCGCGGTTCTCGAGGCCGCAGGCGTTGCTCGCGAACGCATCGTGCTCGATCCCGGCATCGGTTTTGGCAAGACGCTCGAGCACAATCTCGCGCTGCTCAAGGGTCTCGCGCAGCTGGCGGCCCTGGGGTATCCCGTGCTCATCGGCGCGTCGCGAAAGCGGTTCATCGGCGAGCTTACCGGCGTGGAGGATCCGGCGGCACGGGTCGCCGGATCGGTAACCGCTGCGTGCTTCGCGGCCGATCACGGCGCTCATATCGTGCGCGTTCACGATGTGGCCGAGACTGTACAGGCGCTGAGGGTGGCCGCTGCGCTCAGATAGCGCGCCCGGGGTTCATACACCCTTGTGCATATGTCGCGCTCCACTCTGGTAGAATGTCCGCGACTTGGAGGGGGTGCGGTCCGGTTCGGAGACCGCACTTTCGAATCTGGAGGAAAAATGCCCAATCTGCCCTTGTTCATTGGCGTGGCTGCCGGCGTGATCGCCGCCGTCTATGCCGGATTCCTCGTGATGAGGATCAACAAGTTGCCCGCTGGCAACGAGAAGATGCAGGAGATCGCGGGTGCGATCCAGGAAGGCGCGATGGCCTACCTGGGACGTCAGTACCGCACCGTCGGTATCGTGGCAGTCGTTCTCGCTATCGCCATCGCGGTCCCCGGCTTCTTCGGCGTCACAGGCTTCGGCATCTGGACGTCCATCGGCTTCCTGCTCGGTGGCGCCGCATCTGCTGCAGCCGGCTTCATCGGCATGGGCATCTCGGTCAAGGCGAACGTTCGTACCGCCGAGGCTGCCCGTGGCGGACTCAGCAAGGCGCTGAGCGTCGCATTCGAGGCAGGTTCTGTCACCGGACTGTTCGTCGTCGGCCTGGGCATCCTGTCCGTGTCGATCATGGCGATCCTCGTCTCGATGGACATCGCGCCGACCGCCGCCCTGGTCGGTCTCGGCTTCGGTGGCTCGCTCATCTCCGTCTTCGCCCGCCTCGGCGGCGGTATCTTCACCAAGGCCGCTGACGTAGGAGCCGACCTCGTCGGCAAGGTCGAGGCCGGTATCCCCGAGGACGACCCCCGCAACCCGGCCGTCATCGCCGACAACGTGGGCGACAACGTCGGCGACTGCGCCGGTATGGCCGCGGACCTCTTCGAGACCTACGTGGTCACGACCGTCGCCGCGATGCTCATCGCGCAGTTGGCGTTCGGGGCCGATGGTCTCGCGTTCGCCCTCGGGCTGCCGATCGCGCTGGGCGCCGTGTCGATTGTGGCCTCAATCATCGGCACGTTCTTCGTGCGCATGAGCCCGAACGGCACCATCATGGGTGCGCTCTACAAGGGCCTGTGGGCCGCTGCCGCATTCGCAGCCGTCCTGTTCTACCCGGTCATCATGTGGCTCACCCCGGGCGACCTGGCCGTTGCGAACGTCTCGCTGGTCGCCGGTGGTAGCGTTCCCTCGGCGTTCATCATCTGGTTGTGCGCGGTCGTCGGCATCGCGCTGACCGCCGCCATGGTCTACATCACCGACTACTACACCGGTTCGACGTTCCGCCCCGTCACCACCATCGCTCAGGCGTCGGTCAGCGGTCACGGCACCAACGTGATCCAGGGTCTCGCGGTCGGCATGGAGGCCACCGGTCTCCCCGTCATCGCGATCGCCTTCGCCACGCTCATCAGCTTCTCACTCGCGGGCATCTACGGAATCGCCGTGGCCGCCCTCTCCATGCTTTCGATGGCCGGCATCGTCGTCGCCATCGACGCCTTCGGTCCTGTCACCGACAACGCCGGTGGCATTGCCGAGATGGCCGGTCTTCCCGCTGACGTCCGCGTCGTCACCGACGCACTCGACGCCGTCGGCAACACCACGAAGGCTGTCACCAAGGGTTACGCCATCGCGTCGGCCGCTCTGGCCGCCGTTGTGCTTTTCGCGGACTACACTCACGCGATCACCGAGCAGGTTCCGGGTCGCGAGGAGCTTGTCTTCAACCTGTCCGACCCGTACGTGCTCGTCGGACTGTTCATCGGCGGCGCGCTGCCGTTCCTCTTCGCTTCGCTCGCGATGACCGCCGTCGGCAAGGCCGCAGGCGCTGTCGTCGAAGAGGTGCGTCGCCAGTTCCGCGAGATGCCGGGCATCATGGCCGGGACGCAGAAGCCGGACAACGCGCGCTGCGTCGACCTCGTGACCCAGGCCGCCCTGCGTGAGATGACGCTTCCCGCGCTCATCCCGACCGGCGTGCCCGTGATCATCATCGCCATCGGATTCATCCTCAAGGCGTTCGGCTTTGAGGGCGCGTTCGAGTTTACCGCGCTCACCCTCGGCGGTGCGCTGGTCGGTACCATCGTCACCGGCCTCTTCGTCGCCATCTCGATGACCTCGGGCGGCGGCGCGTGGGACAACGCCAAGAAGCGCTTCGAGGACGGCTTCACCGACAAGGACGGCGTCAAGCACCTCAAGGGCAGCGAGGCTCACAAGGCCGCTGTCACCGGAGACACCGTCGGCGATCCCTACAAGGACACTGCGGGTCCTGCGCTGAACTCGATGATCAAGGTGTTCAACATCGTGGCGCTGCTCCTGGTGCCGCTGCTGGTTCTCCTCGCCGGCTAGCCGGGTTAGCGACTGACTTCGCGGTCGCTAACCAGCCAGTCGGAGCTGACAAGCTTTGCTTGCAGCTCAACTGGCTGCACATCTCGTGATTCTCGCGGCCCCTCGGCGATCTTGCCGGGGGGCCGTGTGCGTGTCTGGTCTGCTCGACTCGGGCATAACACCTGTATGCGGTGCTTGATGCATCTGCCACACAAAGGGGAGGCTACTCATGACCACGGCGCACATCGCTCTCGGCAGCAATCTGGGCGACAGGATCTCTAACCTGTCCCTGGCTATCGACGCGCTCTCTGAGATTCCGGAGACCCATATCGACCGCGCCTCTCACATCTACGAGTCCGAGCCGGCGTACGTCACCGATCAGGCGGCTTTCCTCAACGCCGTCGCCGTACTCGAGACCGGTTTGACGTCTGACGCGCTGCTCACGCATCTCCAGCGCATCGAAGACGAGATGGGCCGCGTCCGACAAGGCGACAAGGGCCCGCGCGTGATAGATCTGGACCTGCTGCTCTACGACGATGAGGAGCGAGTGTCCGATCGGCTCACGCTTCCGCACCCCGGACTCGCCGAGAGGGACTTCGTCGTGACGCCGCTGCTCGAAGTCTCTCCTCGCCTGCACCTTCCGGACGGATCGCGACTGTCGCGTGCGTCGGCGACGGTCGGCGCTGTCATCCGGGACATGGGGCCGATCCCGGATCCGGGAGAGTCGACAAACGAGCCCGTCTTCGCCGACGCGTGGGTCGTCGTGGCGGAGGGCTCACGCGATCAAGACGTGATGGCAGGCTGGGATTCCGGCCTGATGTTCAAGCGCGAGGCGCTCGATGAAGAGGGCATCCCGCACGCCTTCGACCCCTACGAGCCGGAGTCGAGCATGGACCCATTCGGCCTGCCGACCACCTTCAGACTTCTGGTCCCGCAGCGCTTCGCCGAGAAGGCCACAGTGCTCCTCGCGGCGCTGGCGGAGGCCGAGCCGATCTATCCCGAGGGTCTGGACATGTAGCTTGCCAGACTCCGCCACTGTTCGCTGAGGGGCCGGGTCTCGTTCCGGATCCGACTCACGATATACTGTGCGTTCCGTCGGAGGCGCTGCGTGGACCACAGCCGACAAAGGCAGGCTGCGACAGCGAACCGCTCAAAGGAGATGTTATGAGTGCACAGGTCGGCTCCACAACCGTTCCTCGCGTCACGAGTTCGTCCCTGAGGACACTCAAAGAGGCCGGAAGCCCCATCGTCATGCTCACCGCGTACGATTTCCATTCCGCTCGTCTCGTCGAGGCCGCCGGTGTGGACTCGATCCTGGTCGGCGATTCGCTCGGCATGACCATGCTCGGTCTTGGATCGACCCTGCCGGTCACCATGGATGACGTCGTGCGCGCGACCGCCGCAGTGTCGCGGGCATGCCAGAGGGTGTTGGTCGTCGCGGATATGCCGTTCATGTCGTATCAGGCCGACTACTCGGAGGGCATGCGCAACGCCGGCAGGATGCTGTCCGAGGGCGGCGCGCATGCCGTCAAGCTCGAGGGAGCCTCAGTGGACACCCTGGCGCTTGTCGCAGGTCTGACCGATGCCGGCGTACCGGTGATGGGGCACATCGGCCTCACGCCGCAGTCGGTCAACACTCTTGGTGGCTACCGCACGCAGGCGCGTGACTCGAGTGGCGCCGCACGCGCGATCACCGAGGCGCTCGAACTCGAGCAGGCGGGCGCATTCGCGGTCGTGCTCGAATGTGTGCCTGTCGAACTCGCCGAGCGCATCAGCTCCATGCTCAGCATCCCGACCATCGGCATCGGCGCCGGTGTGGGCTGTGACGGACAGGTGCAGGTATTCCACGACCTTCTCGGCATCGGGGATTTTGTCCCTCGCCACGCAGCTCGATATGCGGAGATAGGCGCGGCCATCGGAGATGCGGTCGCTCGCTACGCTGATGATGTTCGGGACCGTTCCTTCCCGGGCGAGCCGCAGACGGTCCACATGGCGACCGGCGAGCTTGAAGAGCTTGACGCGATCATCGCGCAAGCCGACGAGTTCCAACTTGATCTCGGCGAGAGCGGTGCGCTGTGATCGAACGCATCGCCAGTAAGAGCGAGGTTCGCTCGGCTGTCGCTGAGGCCAGGCGTGAGGGCAAGACCGTCGGACTGGTGCCGACGATGGGCGCGCTGCACGAGGGTCATCTGTCGTTGGTACAGGCCGCCTGTAAACGGACCGATGTGGTGGTCGTGTCGATCTTCGTGAACCCGACGCAGTTCGCACCGGGTGAGGATTTCGAGCGCTATCCGCGTGACATCGCGGCCGACCTCGAGCTGCTGAGTGCCGAGGGTGTGGAGCTGGTGTTCGCTCCGAGCGTGGAGGAGATGTACGGCGACGGTGTCGAGACGAAGGTCGACCCTGGCCCGCTCACCGAGCGCTGGGAAGGCGCGATCAGACCCGGTCACTTCGACGGGGTCGCAACGGTTGTCGCCAAGCTGTTCAACGTGGTCAGACCGGATCTGGCGTTCTTCGGCGAGAAGGACTATCAGCAGCTTCGCGTCGTGACACGCATGGCCGAGGATCTCGATCTGGGGGTCGGCATCGTCGCTTGCCCGATCGTGCGTGACTCGACCGGCCTGGCACTCTCCAGCCGCAACGCCTATCTCACCGCCGAGCAACGCCTGGCAGCGTTGGCGCTCCCGCAGGCACTCGAAGCCGCTGCGACCCGAGTGGTCGCGGGCGATTTGGACCCCTGCGCGCTAGAGGCCGCGATGACCGAAGTGGTCGCTCGCGCGGGCGGTGACATCGTCGACCTGGAGTATGCGGCGCTGGTGGATGCGATCACCCTCGAGCCCGCGATCTCCTTCGACACCCCGGTCCGTGCGATCATAGCCGCCCGACTCGGCGCCACGCGTCTCATCGACAACTGCGCGCTCATCCCACCCGGTTCAGCAACAACCTGACAGCACGGCGCAAGAGCGCTGACATCACCCCTGGCGCGATGCCACACGACCTGACTCTCCTGACGGGAGCACGAGCAACTGTGACAGACTTCACCGCACTCTCCGCAGAGATACGCGAACTCGCGGCCGCCCGTGGCGCGGTCATCCTCGCGCACAACTACCAGCGCGCCGAGGTCCAGGACATCGCGGACTTTGTCGGCGACTCCCTCGGTCTTTCGCGCACCGCTGCTGCCACCGACGCCGACACCATCATCTTCGCCGGCGTCCACTTCATGGCTGAGACCGCCAAGATCCTCGCCCCCGAGAAGACCGTGCTGCTCCCCGAGCCGCGGGCCGGCTGCCCAATGGCCGACATGATCACGGGCGAGGCGCT
>CAYMAN010000025.1:0-32116 GCA_964388455.1 uncultured Eubacteriales bacterium | reverse complement strand
GGAAGACCAACGAGCGCCGCCTCGAGGTTATCTCGAAGCCGGCGCTCGAACTCGCCACGATTGCGGCCCTTGAGGCCGATCTCGGCGTAATGAATGAGGCAGACGCGCTCGAACACTAAGGCGCCTGACTACTTGTAGCTGTCCTTGACACGCTCGTACGCCACGTCGCCGGAAGCGATCTCCTCGAGAGCCTTGGAGAGCGGCTTCTGCTTCATCATGTCGGCGAGCTGGCTCGTGGGCATGGTGAGAAGCGCCTGGTCGCGAAGGCCGTGCGTCATGTCGTTAATCTGGCGCGCGCGCTTCGCCGAGATGATGCAGAGCGTGTACTTCGAGTCCACTTTGGACAGAAGGTTATCGATCGGGGGGTTGATGACAGACATATCCTCAGACTTTCTGTTGGCCAGCATGGCCGTCGATAATGGCTATGAGCTGATCGACGGCTTCAGGGACATCATTGTTTTGTACCACATCGTCGTACTCTCCGACAAGTTCCAGCTCATGTCTGGCAGTCTCCAAACGCGCGCTGACCTGCTCTTTTGTCTCAGAACCTCGGCCCTGCAGACGACGCTCGAGTTCTTCCATCGAGGGCGGCATGATGAAGACCAGGATCGAGTCCTTGGCCATCGACTTCACCTGGAACGCACCTTGGGGGTCGATCTCAAGCACTACCTGATCGCCTGCGGCAACGTGCTTGCCCACAGCGGCCCGGGGAGTGCCATACCGATTGCCGTGTACCTCCGCCCATTCGAGCAGACCGTCCTCGGCGATCAGGCGGTCGAACTCCTCGCTCGAGACGAAGAAGTAGTGCTGCCCCTCGACCTCCCCCGGTCGAGGGGCGCGCGTAGTCACGGAAACCGAGACCCATAGGTCAGGAACCCGAGTGATGAGCTCTTTGACCAACGTCCCTTTGCCGGCACCAGAAGGCCCGGAGATGATGAACAGGTTACCGACACGCATGGATGACGCCACCGCGCCTTTCTCTTTCAGATCCGAGGGGCGCGGAGCGCGATCAGCCGAGGCGCTCCATGAGGGCCTCGCGCTGACGGGCACCGAGACCCTGCACGCGGCGGCTCTCGGATATCTCGAGCTCGGCCATGATCTTCTGAGCCTTGGCCTTGCCGTAGCCCGGAAGTGACTCGAGCAACGTGGAGACCTTCATACGGGCAACGACCGAGTCGTCGCTCTTCTTCATCACGTCGGCAAAAGAGAGCTTGCCGCTCTTGATGTCCGCACGGAGCGCGGCACGAGCCTGACGGGCCTTGGCGGCCTTCTCAAGCGCGGCCTTGCGGTCTTCTGGCGAAAGGATCGGAAGTGCCATGGTTCCTCCTCGTCACACAGGCAGGGCAGATCTTTGAGTGGCTGCTGCCCCCTTTGTGACGGCAACCACAAACACACAACCATGAATCGGTCCCCATGCTACGCCTGAGCTGCGACGATACACAAGCACCTATTCCGAGAGACGTCTGCTTCCCGGCGAATACACTGGCACCTCAGCGGCGCAGAGGCTACACGCATCGGGCTCCCATGATTCGACCTCAAGTTGAAGTAGAGGCCAGAACTTCGCCTCGAACTTCTTAACGCCTCCCCTGTCGATCAGAGAGACGACACCGACCACTTCGCCGCCGGCTTCGCGCACCAGATCAATAACCTCGCCAACGCTCCCACCTGTGGTAACGACGTCTTCGACGACGAGAACCCGTGCGCCTTCCGGCACGTGAAACGAACGTCGAAGTACCATGGCGCCGGCCTGTCGTTCCGTGAATATGAACTTGACCCCGAGAGCCTGCGCGACAGCGAACCCTATGATGAGACCGCCTACCGCCGGTGCGGCGACGAGGTCGATATCGAGACCCTCAGGTAGTCGCCGAACGGCGGTTCTGGCCAGCTGAGTGGTAAGCGCCGGGTCCTCGAGGACTCGTGCGCACTGAACGTACGTGGCCGAGTGACGCCCGCTTGTCAGGACGAAGTGCCCGTCCCTGATCGCCTCGGTCTCCACGAGCGATGCGCGTATCTGGTCGTCAGTTAGTGACATCAGCGATCTCCCCCTAAGCGATTTCGGTATTGATACGGGCTACAGCCTGCGCGGCATCCGGGGCTTCAGTGATTGGTCGGCCGATCACCAGATGACTGGCTCCTGACTCGAGCGCCTCCGCGGGAGTGGCGATCCGGGCCTGGTCTCCACGGGTGCTCCATCCGGGCCTTACACCCGGCGTGACCACGAATGCATCAGCCCCAAGGATTCCCCGAACAAGCGAAGCTTCCTGCGGCGAGCACACGACGCCGTCGACGCCCGCCTCCTCAGCGAGCCGTGCGAGCAACGAGACCTGATCGGCCGAGTTCGAGTGAACGCCCACCTCCGCGAGCCCGGCATCGTCGGTACTCGTGAGCACGGTGACCGCAAGCACGGCCGGCGCCGAAACCCCGACCTCCTCGGCAGCACGCCGTGAGGACTCGACTGCAGCCCGCATCATCGCGGCGCCGCCCGAGGCGTGAACCGTGAACATCCCGACGCCGAGCTTGGCGATCTCGGCCGCGGCACCGGACACCTGGTGCGGGATGTCGTTCAGCTTGAGATCGAGAAAAACGTCGAAACCGAGCTCCTTGAGTTGTCCGACTATGCGCGGTCCGGTGGCGTAGTACAACGTCATGCCGATCTTGACCCACCGAACCTTGCCCCGGAGCGTCGTCGCAAGCGCGATCGCTTCATCGGCGGAGCAGTCGAGAGCCACTATGACTCGGTTATCGGCAACCATTACTGCTTCCTCTCGATTGAACTCGCAGGCGCCGGAGCGGACTCTGTCGGCGTTGCGGACTGAGCTCGGATCCCGGGTATCAGAACGAACCAAACCAGCAAGATGAGCGCGAGAAACGATACAAGGCTCAGGGTGAGGTAGAACGGTATACGATAGCGCTCCGGGATCAGCGGCGGCCGCGGTGGTCGCGGCTCACCGAAGGTGTCGAGAGCATGTTTCAGGCGCTCGAATGCCACGTCAGGCCTCCAATGAACCGATGAGATCTGCAACTCGCGTAACACCATGCCGATGGCAATACTCGGTGATTCCGTCGATCACACGCATGGTGGATGTTGGATCGACGAAGTTCGCGGTACCAACGGCGACGGCGGTGGCACCGGCTAGGAGGAACTCCACCGCATCCGTGCCCGTTGAGATTCCGCCCATGCCGATGATCGGAATATGCACGCGCTGAGCGACCTGCCACACCATCCGCAGCGCCACCGGCTTGATGGCCGGGCCGGACAGTCCGCCGACCGTGCGAGCAAGTAGTGGGCGACGCTTGTCTGCGTCGATCGCCATGCCCATTAGCGTGTTGATCAGGGACAGCCCATCTGCACCAGCCGCCTCGACGCTCTCGGCAATACTGGCGATATCAGTGACGTTCGGGCTCAACTTGACGATGAGTGTCTTGTCTGTGACAGCCCGGCACGCGGCGGTGACCGCGGCGGCCGCGGCACAATCGGTGCCGAACGCCATACCGCCTGCGTCGACGTTGGGACAGGAGATGTTCACCTCGTACGCCGCCGCGCCCGGCTGGTCCTCGAGGCGCTCGATGACAGACACGTACTCCGCGATGCTGTGACCGCTCACGTTCACAATAACGGGTGTGGATGGTGCATGTGCGGCGAGCCATGCGAGGTCCTTGGCGATGAACGCCTCAACGCCAGGGTTCTGCAGCCCGATCGAGTTCAGCATGCCACTCGACGTCTCGGCGATGCGCGGGCTCGCGTTACCGGCCCAGGCCTTCGACGAGACGCCCTTGGTAACCACCGCACCAAGTCGCGAGAGGTCGACGAAGTCAGCAAACTCTCTGCCTGAAGCGAACGTACCAGAAGCGGTGACCACCGGGCTGCGAAGCTGCAATGCACCAAGGGTTACGTTCGAGTCGAGGTTAAGACTCATTGCTGCTCACCCACCATGACCAGCAGGTATGCACGCGGATCGTCAGGTCTTGCGGCGAGCACGGGCACGCAGCCTGCGGGCGCCGAGTACGCCGACATCATGGGCCTAGTGCTTCGGCGGTGTCTCCGACGCATCCCAGACCACCTCCTCGGCATTGAATACGGGGCCATCGACGCAGGCGCGCTTCTGGCCCGCAGTCGTACCGACGACGCAGGAGAGGCATGCGCCGATACCGCACGCCATCAAACGCTCAAGTGAGACCTGACACTCCGTCTTGGCGGCGGAAACGAGCGTTGCGATCGCACGCTGCATCGCTTCCGGACCACACACGTAGACGAGATCAAAGGATTCCTCGGCAAGCAGCCTGGCAACAGGGCCGGTGACGAATCCCTGCTCCCCCGCCGAGCCGTCGTCCGTAGCGACTTCAACCGCACGGGCCACTCGCTCGAAGAGGTCGCGGGCAACGAGGCGCGCTGCGGTCGGTGCGCCCTGGGCGACGGTGACTGCGACGCCACGCTCCGCGAGCTGCTCGGCGAGCATGCCGAGCGGCGCGGCGCCAAGTCCGCCAGCGACCAGAAGTGCGCGAGAAATGCCGTCCGGCATATCCCAGCCGTGTCCGAGAGGACCGACGAGGTCCATCGATTCGTCGCCGGCCGGCTTCTCGGCGAGGCGGAGCGTTCCGGTACCGAGTATCTGATACAGGATCTCGATTCGGTCGGCGTACGCCCGGTGAATCGAGAAGGGCCGTCGCAAGATGATGTCGGCACCCGTGGCGATGCGTAGGTGAACGAACTGTCCCGGTCGCACGAGAGCTGCACATCGAGGCGCACGCAAGACGATGAGCCCGACGCCGGGGGCGATCGAGTCATTGGCAATCACGGTTACGCGCTCGAGCGCAGGCCTGTCAGCAGCGTGCGTCACGCGAGCTCCGAGCCGATTGCAGCCGCACGAGCTGCGTCGGCCGCATCGGCGGCGTCGAAATCCTGCAGAGCGTACACGTCGAGCCGGTCTTCCTTGACCGCCTCGATCGCCTGCACAATTGCCATGGCCGCAGGAAGCGTCGTGATGTTGGTGATGCCGTGGCGGATGGCGGCCGCTCGGATGTGGTACCCGTCGGAGCGCGTCTCCTGGCCAAACGGCGTGTTGATGACCAACTGCACCTCTCCGTTTGCGATGCGGTCGATGATGTTGGGACGGCCTTCGTGCTTCTTGAGCACCTCGGTGACCGGGATGCCGGCAGCACGCAATGCCTTGGCCGTACCGCGCGTCGACATGATCGAGAAGCCGAGGAGCTGAAGATGCTTGGCGAGTGACACGATCTGGCGCTTGTCGCGGTCGCACACCGAGACGAACGCGGTTCCGCTGGTGGGCAGCGAGTAGTCGATGGCGAGCTGCGACTTTGCGTATGCCGCCGGAAAGTCCGCAGCGACGCCCATGACCTCGCCGGTGGATTTCATCTCCGGTCCCAGCACACTGTCAGCGCCCGGGAACCGCCCGAAGGGCATGACCGCCTCTTTCACGCAGAAGCGGTTGGGCTCGCGGTCATCGGCGGGAAGACCCATCTCGGCGATCATCTGACCGCCCATGACGCGCGCTGCGACCTTGGCGAGCTGGACGCCTGTGGCCTTGCTCACGAACGGCACAGTACGCGAGGCACGCGGGTTTACCTCGAGGACGTAGACCTGGTTGTCCTTGACCGCGAACTGCACGTTCATGAGGCCACGGACGCCTATGCGCAGCGCGAGCGCCTTGGAGTGCTCACGAATGCGACGGACGATGTCCTCGCCCAGCGTGTACGGCGGAATCGAGCAGGCCGAGTCACCCGAGTGGATACCGGCCTCTTCGATGTGCTCCATGACGCCGCCGATGTAGACGTCCACGCCGTCACAGACCGCGTCCACGTCGACCTCGATAGCACCTTCCAGGAAGCGGTCGAGCAGCACGGGGTGCTCGGGCGAGATCTTGACCGCCTCGGCCATGTACTTCTCGAGGTACTGCTCGTTGTAGGCGATGACCATGCCGCGGCCACCGAGCACGTAGCTCGGGCGGACCAGCAGCGGGAAGCCGATGCGGCCTGCGACTTCGAGCGCCTCGGCGTAGCTGCTCGCCATGCCGGCTGCGGGGTACGCGATGCCCAGTTCGTCGAGAATGGGTGCGAACCGGCTGCGGTCCTCGGCCAGATCGATCGCCTCGGGCTTGGTGCCCATGATCGGCACACCGGCGGCTTCGAGCGCCTTGGCGAGCTTGAGCGGGGTCTGGCCACCGAACGTGACGACGACGCCCTCAGGCTTCTCACGATCGACGATATCCATGACGTCCTCGTAGGTGAGCGGCTCGAAGTAGAGGCGGTCCGAGGTGTCGTAGTCGGTGGAGACGGTCTCGGGGTTGCAGTTGACCATGATGGTCTCAAAGCCCATGTCGTGGAGGGCGTAGGCCGCGTGCACGCAGCAATAGTCGAACTCAATGCCCTGGCCGATGCGGTTGGGACCGGCGCCGAGGATCATCGCCTTGGGCTTGTCGGTCGGCGCTACCTCATCCTCGTCCTCGTACGTCTTGTAGTAGTACGGGGTCTCGGCTGCGAACTCACCGGCGCAGGTGTCGACCGACTTGAAGCTCGCCACCACGCCAAGTTCAATGCGGCGCGCACGGACGGCGGACTCGTCGGTACGCGTGAGATACGCGAGCTGCACGTCAGAGAGGCCGTGTTGCTTGGCGCGGCGCATGAGCGCCTCGTCCATGCCTTCTAGCGAGACCTGCCGCACCTCGCCCTCGACGTCGATGATCGCCTTCATCTGGTTCAGGAACCACGGGTCGATGTGGGTGAGGGCGTGTAGCTCCTCGACACTTCGACCGCGCCAGAGCGCGTCGGCGATGTAGAACATGCGATTCTCGTTGGGGATCGTGAGTCCGTTGTCAAACTTGATCTCGTCGAAGTGATCGAATCCGTCGGCGCCAAGCCCGTAGCGTCCGTTCTCGAGCGAGCGGAACGCCTTGCCCAGCGCCTCGGCGAACGTTCGGCCGATGGCCATCGCCTCGCCCACCGACTTCATGCGCGTGGTGAGCGTCTCGTCTGTGCCGCGGAACTTCTCGAACGCCCAACGCGGGACCTTGACCACGGTGTAGTCGATGCTCGGCTCGAAGCACGCCGGCGTCTCCTTGGTAATGTCGTTGTCGATCTCGGCCAGCGTGTAGCCCACGGCGAGTTTGGCCGCGAACTTGGCGATCGGGAAGCCGGTTGCCTTGGAAGCGAGCGCCGAGGAGCGCGACACACGCGGGTTCATTTCGATGACGGTCATGCGCCCGTTGGCGGGATTGATGGCGAACTGCACGTTGCTGCCGCCGGTCTCAACGCCGATCTCGCGAAGGATCGCGATCGAAGCGTCGCGCATGGCCTGGTACTCGCGGTCGGTCAGCGTCTGGGCGGGTGCGACGGTAATGGAATCACCGGTGTGCACACCCATGGCGTCGATGTTCTCAATGGAGCAGACGATCACCGCATTGTCGTCGACATCGCGCATGACCTCCATCTCGTACTCTTTCCAGCCGATGACGCTCTCTTCGACCAGTACCTCGCCCACCGGTGACAGCGCGACACCGTGGGCCACGATGTCGCGGAGTTCGTCGAGGTTGTAGGCGATACCGCCGCCGGCACCACCCATCGTGAACGACGGGCGGACGACGCAGGGCAACCCCATCTCGGCTGCGAGACGTTCACCATCGGCAACCGAGTACGCGTATCCCCCGCGCGGCACGTCCAGACCGATACGGGCCATCGCCTCGCCAAAGAGCTTGCGATCCTCGCCCATCTTGATTGCTTCGAGTTTCGCGCCGATAAGCTCGACGCCCCACTTCTCGAGCGTACCGGCCTCAGCCATCGCGACCGCGCAGTTCAGGCCAGTCTGGCCACCCAGGGTCGGGAGCAGCGCATCGGGCCTCTCGGCGGCGATGACCTTCTCGACGAACTCAGGCGTGATCGGCTCGACGTAGGTGCGGTTGGCGAGTCCCGGGTCCGTCATGATCGTGGCCGGGTTGCTGTTGACCAGCACGACCTCGAACCCGTCGTCGCGCAGGACCTTGCACGCCTGAGCGCCTGAGTAGTCGAACTCGCAGGCCTGGCCGATGACGATCGGGCCGGAGCCGATGACGAGGATCTTCTTGATGTCGGTACGACGGGGCATGGTGCTCCTTACGTGCTCGTTACTGGCGGCGTCGCGCGGGCGCGACGGGTAGTACGGCGAATCACCGATCGACGGCAACGGGACGCTTCAGCACTACGGCTGGACGACCACCGGGCACGGCGCCTCGCGCAATAGCCTGAGCGAAAGCCCTCCGAGCATGACCTGTCGCAGACGACCACGGCCGTGTTGACCGGTGATCACGCCGGTGGATGCGTGCTCGGTGAGGAAGCCAAGTACGACGGAAGCCGCCTCACCGGTCCGAATCTCCGCACGGGCGGTGACGCCATGCTCCTCGGCGATGTCGAGGAGGCCTTGGAGCATCACGTTGGCGGCGGCGCGGTCTGCTTCAGTCGCGGAACCGGGCAACACGTGAAGCGCGGTCAGCACTTCGATCGCCTCGGAGGGTCGTTCCACAGCCGAGAGCCAGGCGCGAGTGGCGGACGCCGAGAAGTCTGTCGGCACCACCAATCGCTTGGCGAAGTCCCGAGAGAGCGTGCCGGGATCTTCAATGGCGCCGAGAAGCTCGTAGCGCACAGTCATCGTCCGCATCTTGCCGGAGGCGAAGAGCTTCTCGGACACCGAGCCTGCGAAGAGCGCATCCACGACGGACTTGCCCTCGGTCCCGCAGCAGATGACATCTATGTCGGCCTGCTCTGCCAGTGCAAGGATGCAGTCGATCCTGTCACCCGTGACGACACGCGCCTCGATCTCCATGGCGCAGCCACGCATAGTGATCTCGATCATGGCGTTCAGACGCTCACGAGCGCGATCGACCTCCGCGGCGAGCACCGGCGCCTCCATGCCTGACGCGTCCACAGCGGTCACCACAAGCACCTTGCGGACGGATTGCGCGGACAGCCCGCATACATAGCGCAGCACCTTCTCGTCGCGCACATCCAAACCGACCGGTACGAGCATTGAACTGATAGCCATGGTGACCCCCTACTTCTCAGCCGAGAGATAATCGTCTCGGCCGTCCATCAGGCGAACGAACGCGTCAAAGAGATAGCGCGAGTCGTGAGGACCAGGCGCGGACTCCGGGTGGTACTGAACCGAGAACCCCGGCTTGTCGAGCAACCGGATTCCCTCGGCGGTCATGTCGTTGAGGTTCACGTGCGTGAGCTGGATGCGGCCGAACCGCTCGGATGTGACGACCGGCGCCACGCGGGCCTCGACCCAGGCACCGAGGTCGTCGAGCGGGAGCGACAACCCGCCGCTTGCCTCGACATCCAACGGCCCGATCGCATCGAAGTCGACGCAGAAGCCGTGGTTCTGGGCGGTGATCTCCACACGGCCGTTGAGCAGGTTCATGACCGGCTGGTTGCCCCCGCGGTGACCGTACTTGAGCTTGTACGTACCCGCACCGACCGCCAGTGACAACATCTGGTGCCCGAGGCAGATCCCGAACACCGGCTTCACGCCGATGAGGTTGCGCAGCGTCGCGTACAGATAGTCGACCGCCGCAGGGTCACCAGGGCCGTTGGCGAGGAACACGCCGTCGGGATCGAGAGCGAGCACCTCCTCGGCTGTGGTGGTAGGTGGGAGGACGGTGACGTCGCAGCCGGCCTCGGCCAGTCGACGCAGGATGTTGTACTTGATGCCTGAGTCGAATGCGGCGACGCGGTAGCGCGGAGTCGCGGGCAGGATACCGGTGTCGACCGGAAGCGCGCAGCCGGGCGGGACTTCGTCGCCCCAGTGATAGCGGACGGTTGTGGCGACCTCGGCGACCAGGTCGCGGCCGACGAGACCCGGTGACGCCTCAGCCTTGGCGACCAGCGAGGCCTCATCCAGGTCCGTGGTCGAGATGACCGCGCGCATGGCGCCGTTCTCGCGAAGATGACGCGTCAGGCGACGGGTGTCGACGCCCTCGATGGCGACGACGCCCTGCTCGACGAGAAACTCCGGCAGCGACTGCTCGCTGCGCCAGCTCGACGGCTCGAAACACATCTCGCGTACCACGAGACCGCGCGCGAAGACGCCGCGGGACTCCATGTCGGCGCCGTTCACACCGTAGTTGCCGATGTGCGGAGCGGTCATCGTCACGATCTGACCGGCGTAGCTCGGATCGGTCAATACCTCCTGATAGCCGGCCATGGACGTGTTGAAGCACAGTTCACCGGCGGCTTCGCCGCTGATGCCGCAGCTCAGGCCGCGAAACACCGTGCCGTCCTCGAGCGCAAGAAGCGCAGGTGTGCGTGCTGACACCTAGTCGACCACCTTCCCGTTGCGAAGCGCGAACTGCCCCTCGATGAGCACCTCGGTAGCCTTCCCGAGAAGTGTAGCCCGAAGGAAGGCCGAGTTGGCCGACTTGCTCTCGAAGTACTCGGGCGTGACTTCCACGCGAGCCTCGGGATCGATGATGGTGATGTCAGCGAGCGCGCCCGCCTCGAGGCGAACCTGGGGCAGCCCCATCGCACGGCGAGGACCGATCGCCATCCAGTTCACGACATCGTTCCAGCTCGCGGCGTCCTTGGCGACGAGGTTTGTGATCACCAGCGGCAGCGCGGTCTCGATGCCCGTCGTGCCGAAGGGTGCCAGCTCGAACTCGAGCGCCTTCTCGTGCGCGGCGTGCGGGGCGTGATCGGTGGCGATGCAGTCGATCGTGCCGTCCGAGAGGCCCGCGAGCAGCGCGGCGCAGTCCTCGGCAGTGCGGAGCGGCGGATTCATCTTGAAGCTGGTGTCGTAGACGTGCGCATCGACCGCGTCCTCGTCGAGGAAGAGGTGGTGCGGCGTGACCTCGGCGGTGACGTGAGCGCCACGCGCCTTGGCGGCACGGACCAGCTCGACGCTGCCCGCGGTCGAGATGTGCGCGACGTGAAGGCGGCAGCCGGTGAGCTCGGCCAGCGCGATGTCGCGGGCGATGGCGATTTCCTCGGCGGCGTCGGGAATTCCGGCCATGCCGAGGCGGGTGGAGATGGCGCCCTCGTTGACGACACCCTTGCCGGCGAGCGTCTTGTCCTCACTGTGCGCGATGACCACGGTGTCGAACTGGCGCGCGTAATCCATGACCAGGCGCATCATGCCGGCGCTCTGGATGCCGTTACCGTCGTCTGAGAAGCCGATAGCGCCCTCCGCGAGCATATCGCCCATCTCGGCCAGTGCTTCGCCCTTCAGGCCGACTGTGAGCGCCCCGATGGGGTGCACGCGCACCTTACCGCGCTCGGCGGCGCGCTCGACCAGGAAACGCACGGCCGAGCCCTCGTCGCAGATCGGGTTGGTGTTGGGCATCGCGCAGACCGCCGAGAACCCCCCGTGCGCGGCTGCACGCGTGCCGCTCTCGACGTCTTCCTTGTACTCGTAGCCCGGCTCGCGCAGGTGGACGTGCACGTCCACGAGGCCCGGGACGATGACTTTCTCGGCACATTCGACGGTGATTCCCTTGGGGATGGTGAGCCCCTCCCCGATCTCGACGATGCGTCCGTCGCGGATCACGACGTCGCAGACCGCATCGAGTCCGACAGCGGGGTCGACCACGCGACCACCCTTAAGAAGAAGCGCCACTTGCGTCACCTCCGAGCAACAGATACATCGCGGCCATGCGTACGGCCACTCCGGCATTCACCTGGTTGAGCACGAGCGAGCGGGCCCCGTCCGCCACCGCCGATGAGATCTCGACGCCGCGGTTCATCGGGCCCGGGTGCATGACGATGGCCTCGGGCTTCATCTTGGCGAGCCGCGCCTCGTTCATGCCGAACAGTCGCGAGTACTCGCGCACGCTCGGGAACGGCATGCCCTCGGCGCGCTCCATCTGGATGCGCAGCATGTAGGCGACGTCGAGCTCCGGCAGCACATCGTCGAGCGAGGTCGAGACCTCGGCGCCGAGAACGTCAGGACGCGCCGGCAGGAGTGTGGGCGGCGCGATGATGATTGGCTTGGCGCCGACCATGTTGAGCGCCGGCACCAGCGAACCCGCCACGCGCGAGTGCGCGATGTCGCCGACGATGCCGACCCTGAGGCCCTCGAGGTGACCGAGCTTGTCGCGCATCGTGAAGAGGTCGAGCAGGGCCTGCGTCGGGTGCTGGTGCATCCCGTCGCCGCCGTTGATGATGTGGGCGTCCATGTGACGCGCGAGCATCCGTGGCGAACCGGCCATCTTGTGGCGCACGATGACGAGGTCGCACGCCATCGCCGAAAGCGTCTCGGCGGTGTCGACCAGCGACTCCCCCTTTACAGTGGCACTCGTCGACGCCGAGAAGTTCAGGCCGTCGGCGGAGAGTCGCTTGGCAGCGATCTCGAAGCTGGTGCGCGTCCGGGTGGATGGCTCAAGGAACAGGTTCACGACGGTGCGGCCGCGGAGTGTCGGGAGCTTCTTGATGCGACGCTGGTTCACCTCGATGAACGACTCGGCGGTGTCCAGGATCAGCGTGATGTCCTCAGGGGTGAGGTCATCCATGTCGATGATGTGGCGGGTCGACAGCATCTACGCTTCGCCCCCCTCGGTACGCTCGAGGATCTCGACCGCGTCACGACCGTCGGTCGAAGAGAAGTACACCTTGACGCGCTCTTTGCTGCTTGAGGGCACGTTCTTGCCCACGTAGTCCGCGCGGATCGGGAGTTCGCGGTGACCGCGGTCGACGAGCACTGCGAGCTGGATCGAGCACGGACGACCGTAGTCCATGATCGCGTCCATCGCCGAGCGGATCGTGCGCCCGGTGAAGAGCACGTCGTCGACGAGGATGAGCTGCTGGCCCTCGACGTCGAAGGGGATGTCGGTGCGGTGCACCTCGGGCGAAAGTCGCATCGCGAGGTCGTCGCGGTAGAAGCTGATGTCGAGTGTTCCCACGGGCACCCGAACGCCCTCGATCTCGAAGATCTTCTGGGCGAGCGCCTCGGCAAAAACACTGCCGCGGGTCACTATGCCGACGAGAGCAAGGCTGCGAGCGCCCTTGTTCGCTTCAAGGATCTCATGAGCGATACGCGTTACGGCTCTCGTCACCGCCTCGGCGTCCATGACCACTGCTTTAGTGCGGTACTCCATGACTCCAACACCCCCTGGATGCAACAATGCCTCCCGCCTGGCTGGCAAGAGGCACGTCATCATCTTGGGGCGAGCGCGAATCGCACGCTGCTGCACTATGAGTCTGCTATCCCTTGCCGGCCTCACGGGACCGGGATTAAAGGTCGAATCCAATCTACCCGAGACGCGGCGAGCGCACAACCGCCGCGCGCAAGAATAATCAGAGGGTGACGACTTCCTGGATGAGTGCGAGCTGCGCGTCGAGCCCGTTCCAGTTGACCGAGTTCGATCTCACGTGAACCGCGAATGTGTGACCGGCCTTGTCGATGTGGGTCCAGTAGCCGTCGTCGGCTACTCCGGTCGCGAAGTGTGCGACGGAGTGAAGCAAACGCGGAATGTCCTCCGGCGGCTGAATATCGAGGAGTGTCATGTGAGTGAACTCCTCGGCCGAATAGCCGTACTTACGCACTGCAGCCTCATTGGCAGCTAGAAATCCAAGTGTCGCGACGTCGTATACCCACATCGGTTCCGGATTCTTCTCGAACATCTGCCGATATGCACTCTCGCTTCTTTCGAGCGAGTCCTCGGCATCGGACCGTTTCGCGTCGAGCTCGAACTTACTGACTGCGAACACGATCACATCGCGCAACGTCTCCACCAGTCGAATCTGCTCCTGGTCGAAGAACCCGACTTCCTCCGAGAAGAACGACAGCACAGCAAGCGGAAACGTGGGAGCGGTGACCTCGAACGTGACCGAGGATCCGAAGGGTACAGCCGTCTCCAGACCTGCGAACGGCGACAGCGGGTCAGCAGCGATATCGTTGACCACGTAGAGATGGCCCTTCCCGAGCTGCTGCGCAACGGCGTTCAAGTCGCGCGACACTTGATGATTGGTGGCTGTCTCGATTCGAGACTGCATCTCCGGTGGAAGCCCGTATTGGGCCACAGTCTCGAGCTTTGTACCGGTCTCGTCTGGGGCGGCAGCCCACGCCCCGGCCAAGGCCCCGTCCTCTGCTATGGTCGTTGCGACCGTCTGTAGCAACTGACGCGTGTCACTCGCGGTCTGAATGGCATGCATGGCGACCGAGATCAATCGATACCCACGAACGAGTCTGCGAATGCGCACGTTCTCAAGGTGGCTGTTGGTGACATCACTGAGAGCAAGCAACCAACCGGAGCCGAGTGTCGTCGACCCGAAACGGGCGGCAGATGCAATGATGGCCTGTCCGTTCGTACCACTCTTCGCACTGATATTCAGTCCGTCGACCCGACCTTCACGCAACATGGCGAACATGTCGGCGTTAGCATCGTCGACGGGGTGCACCACCAACTCCAGCGGCACCCCGATGACATCGACCGCCGAGACCCCCATGACGCGCTCGGCCTCAGGGTTTGCATACTCAATTGCGCCATCAGGTCCGACGAGCAGAACACCCGCGGGAATCGCACGGACTATCTGCTCTGTGCGCAGTTGGGATTCGCGGGTCGACTGCACCTGCGACGCGTGTCGCCGAGCCCATCTGCGAACAGAGAAGAAGAGCACCACGGTCGTCACAAGGGTGAACGCGAGACCCTTATAGATCTCGAGCACTCGAGCCACCTCACTCGGCAGGCGAAGAACCAGACTGCCCGAGCCCAAAATCCAGATCGTCGTGAGGACGGCGTACACAAGAGCAACCTTGACCGCGACGGCGGTTGCGGAACTGCCCGCCGACGGCTCCTGCCTTATGTCTTCCGATTCAGCCATGCCGAATGCCCCTCAGTCGAGATAGCGGCGAACTGCCTGAAAACCTTAACAAGTCTGAGTATTCCCCTGCATCAGCGCGAATACCTCATCTCCCGCAGCAGTTCGCCCCATCGAATCAGATGCAATCGAGTCGAGTAACCGCGCGAGATCGCTTGGGAGGCTGTCGACAAACTGCATCTGCTCGCCAGTCACCGGATGCTCGACATCGAGCCGGTACGAGTGAAGGAACTGACGCTCCAGGCCATGATCAGCCTTGAGCCTGGCCTGCCCGTAGACGGGATCGCCGACGCACGGATGATTGATGTATGCCATGTGTACCCGGATCTGGTGGGTACGGCCGGTGTAGAGCTTGCACTCGAGTAGCGTGAATCCATCGTCGAAGCGACCTGCCTCGAAGCGTTCCAGCACACGAAATGTCGTGACGGATTGCTTGGCAGAGGGCGCGTCAGAGACGGCCATCCGCATCCTCTCACGGGGATCACGAGACAGTGGCGCATCAATCATCCCGCTGTCAGGTGCAATCCAACCGTGCACCAGTGTCAGATAGCGCCGATCGACCGACCGAATCTTGATCGCTTCTTGCAAAGCAAGCTGTGCTTGGTCAGATTTCGCGACCATCATCAGTCCGGATGTGTCCTTATCCAGCCGATGCACGATACCCGGGCGGTCCTCACCTTGCAGGCTGCCGAGCGAGTCCGAATGTGCCAGAAGTGCATGAACCAACGTGCCGGTCCAGTTGCCCTGTGCCGGATGCACAACGAGACCCGCCTGTTTCGAGAGCACGATCATGTGCTCGTCTTCCATACGGATGTCGAGCGGTATGTCCTCGGCGATGAGCTCTCCACGGTCGTACGGAGGGACCTCGATCTCTATGCGCTCTCCGGACTTCACGATGTGCTTCTTGGGAGCCTCGGAACCGTCAACCAAGACCAGTCCGTCGTCAATGAGTCGCGTGGCGGCGGAGCGCGAAGCGATGAATTCCATGGTGCCGAGTAGCATGTCGAGTCGCAGACCGGCCTCATCGGGAGCGACGACATGCTCGAAATACCCGACCGTCATCGAGATACCTCAGCGGCGTCGGAGTCCTCGTACGGGGCAGCGTCGGGTGGATCCGTGACGGGAAGCATCATGGATTCCGCCTCCGTACCCGGCTGAGGGCCGAAAAGAATCCAAAACGCCAAGATACCCACGCCCGTCAGAATGGCCATATCAGCCACGTTGAATACGGGGAACTGCACGAACCCAAACTCGAAGAAGTCGGTTACGCGGCCCAGCACTGCGCGGTCTATCAGGTTGCCCACTGCGCCGGCGCACACCAAACCAAGCGCGAGAACCGCTGGCCACTCTCGAGGATGTGCTCGTCGCCAGTACGCCGCAATCACGAAAAGAACCAGAAGCGACGTGGCCATGAACACCGGCTGCCGTCCGGGAAACAGGCCGAATGCCGCGCCAACGTTGTTCACGAATGTGAGGTTCAGGAAGCCGGGAATCAGCTTCACGGACTCGCCTGGAACAAGACTCGCGCGCACCAAGGCCTTGGAAGCCTGGTCAAGAACCAGAGTTCCAATCGCGACGACAAGAAACAGCCGCCCCGGGTGCGCCAGCTCTAGCGGGTTTCTTCGGCTGTCTTGCATGTCATGCACAGACTCGCGGTGGGTACGGCCTCAAGCCGTCCTTCGGGGATCTCCGTGCCGCAGCGTGCGCACACGCCGTAGGTGCCGGCGTCCATACGCTCAAGTGCAGCTCTGACCTCTTCAAGCTCGACTCGCTCATTCTCCTCGAGTGTCATGTCGAGTTCACGCTCGAATGTGGCGCTTCCCTGATCGGCCATGTGGTCGCGGTATACATTCTCCCCGCTCGCCTCGGACAGGGACTCGCGCTCCAAACGGTCGATCCGCTCGATGATCTCACCTAGACGGGTCGCCTCTTCGAGTAGGCGCTCGTGCAGTGCGACGCGCTTCGCATCGTCGAGCATGTCGACCCCTTCCATTTGCACGCACGCCCGACTGTTTTCGAGTCGGGCGTGCTGGTAATCACGCATCTGACTATACCATCCGAACAGGTCCGATCCGTCCTGCCGAGGATCCGTCCGCAGACTATCCTGCGTCGAGCTCGCCGAGAACCTTCGCACAGCGATCACACACTTCGGGGAATCGCTCGTCAGTTCCCAGTTCCCGCAGGTTCCAGCAACGCGGGCACTTGGTGCCCTGTGCCTGCTCTACCGTGACCGCAAGGGCTTCACCTTCGACGAACCGTACTGCTGCGACTATGAAGAACTCGGCCATCTGAAGCGAACCCCGCGCGGTGAGCAACGCAACGGTGTCGGCGGGAGCGACGATTTCTACCGACGCCTCCTGGCTCTTACCGATGACCTTGGCGCCGCGGGCCTCTTCCAACGCCTTCGTCACAGCCTCGCGCACCTCGAGAACGACGGAATACTCAGCACGCAGTGCTTCGGCTTCAACCGTCGCCGGCCCGACCGTCGGCCACGACGTGAGCTGAACGCTGTCGGCGTCACGCAGGGCGGCCGGCATGAAGTCCCATACCTCCTCGGATGTGAACGTGAGGATCGGGGCGAGGATGCGGACAAGCACGGCGACTATCTGCGCGAGCACCGTCTGCGCGCTGCGGCGCGAAGAGCTCGCGGGTGCGTCGGCGTACAGACGGTCCTTGAGCACATCCAGGTAGACCGAGGAAAGGTCGCCCACGTAGTCGTATACCGAGCGGTACACGACGTGGAAGCGCCACTCGTCGTAGGCCGCTGTGACGCGCTCGACAAGGTCATCCAGCTCCGCCATCGCCCAGCGATCGATCTCGGGCATATCGGCGAGCGCGACAGAGTCGACCGCCGGGTCGAAGTCGCCCAGGTTCGAGAGCAGGAAGCGGAAGGTGTTACGTATGCGGCGATACGCCTCACTGGTGCGATCGAGGATCTCGTCAGAAACGCTGACGTCCTGGCCGTAATCGGCAGCAGCCACCCATAGACGGACGATGTCTGCCCCGGACTTGGCGACCACGTCGATCGGTGAAACGACGTTGCCCACCGACTTGCTCATCTTGCGGCCGTCACCATCGACTATGAAGCCGTGCGTCAGAACGCGATCGAACGGTGCAACACTGTAGGCGCCGACGCCGGTCAGCAGCGAACTCTGGAACCACCCGCGATGCTGGTCGCTTCCCTCGAGGTACATCGCCGCAGGGCGCGAGAGCTCGGCGCGCGTCTCGAGCACGCTCGTGTGCGACACGCCCGACTCGAACCACACGTCGAGGATGTCGGTCTCGGTCTTGAGCTCAGTCCCGCCGCATCGCCCGCACGCGGTTCCGGCAGGGAGGTACTCGCTCGGCTCCTTGGTGAACCAGGCATCCGCACCCTCGGTGGCGAACAAGTGCTCGACCGCCGAGAAGGTCTCGGGGGTCGCGACGGTCTCGCCGCACTTGGCGCACTCGAACACCGGGATCGGGACGCCCCACGCGCGCTGACGACTGATGCACCAGTCGGGACGGTCACCGACCATGCCTGCCATGCGGTTCACAGACCAGCCGGGGATCCACTCGACGCGACGGATCTCAGCCATGGCGGCGTCACGGAGACCCGTGGCCTCCATGGAGACGAACCATTGGTCTGTGGCGCGGAAGATGACCGGCTGCTTGCAGCGCCAACAGTGCGGATAGCTGTGCGAAATGCCCACTGCGGCAAGAAGCGAGCCCCGCTCGCGCAGCCACTCGATGATGACCGGGTTCGCGTCGTCGACCGACAGGCCCTCGAAGGGTCCGCCGCCGATGTCGAACACGCCGTTATCGTCGACGGGCATGGGCATCGGCAGGCCGAACTTCATGCCGACCAGGTAGTCGTCCTCGCCGTGTCCTGGGGCGGTGTGGACCGCGCCGGTGCCGGTGGTGAGTTCGACGTGGTCGCCGGTGATGATGACCCCGGTGACACCCTCGTGGATCGGCTGTGCGTAGTGCAGCCCGGAAAGGTCGCGGCCCTTCATGCGTACAGGCACTCCGGCGGCGTCAAGCACCAGTGTGACCTCTGTCCAGCCAGCGACCTCGGCCACCGCCGGTACCAGGGCCTCGGCCATGACCAGCACTTTGCCGTCGACGACGACGCCCACATAGTCCGCGTCATCGGCCAACGTCACCGCCACGTTGGCGGGAAGTGTCCAGGGTGTGGTCGTCCAGATCAGCACCCCAACCTGCATACCCGCAGCCGAGAAGCCCGGAACCTCATCCATAAAGCTGAAGTTGACGTAGATGCTGTCACTGCGCTCGTCCGAGTACTCGATCTCCGCCTCAGCCAGAGCGGTGTGGCATCTCTTGCACCAGTGAATCGGCTTGCGGCCCTTGTAGATCTCGCCGCGTGCGTACATCTCGGCGAAGACGCGCACGTCCCCGGCTTCATAGCTGTGGTTGAGGGTGAGGTATGGCTCTTCCCAGTCGCCGCGAACACCGAGTCGCTTGAACTCGGCGCGCTGCACGTCGACGTATTCCATCGCCCAGTTGTGACAGAGCTCGCGGAGCTTGGCCTGCGAAATCTTGGCCATCTTCTCCGGTCCGAGCTTCTTCTCGACCATGTGCTCGATCGGCTGGCCATGACAGTCCCAGCCGGGAACGTACGGCGCGTAGTAGCCGCGCATGGTCTTGTACTTGACGATGAGGTCCTTGAGCACCTTGTTGTAGGCGGTACCCATGTGAATGTGACCGTTGGCGTAGGGCGGTCCGTCGTGGAGGATGAACCGCGGCGCATCCTCTCGGCCCTCGATCGAACGGCGGTAGATATCCATCTCATCCCAGCGCGCGAGCCACTCGTTCTCACGAGTGGCCAGATTGGCGCGCATCGGGAACTCGGTCTGCGGCAGGTTCATCGTCGACTTGTAGTCGTTGCCCACGGGTGGATCCTCTCATCGTGCGGCTCACACGCCGCAAACATCCGGTTCGAACCGTTTCATGGCACGAAAAAGGCGCGCCGTCCCCTGTATCTGCCGGGACGAAGCGCCTCGAGGGTCAGCTCCGCGGTACCACCCAGCTTGCGTCGAGCACACTGCTCTCGCGCCACTCGGTTGCTCGGTAACGGGAGCGACCCGTCGGAGCCTACTGCACCGGCACATGCACCGGGGGTTCGGTCCGAAGCTGCTGAGGTGATCTTCCGCCGACGACACGTGCGGGCTTGCACTATCCCCGCTCGCTGATCCGTGTACCGATGTCGTGCGTACTCGTCCTCGTCATAGCCTGTATCCAGTCACGTCATGGGCATGCTGGCCCTCGACGCCCTTCGATTATCGCGCAGGCACGCCGAGGGGGTCAACGCCCCACATGCGCGACTAGAAGAGGGATTCTTCCGGTGCGCCGAACTCCTCGGCGATGCGGGCATCATCCACCGACACGATCTCGAGGATCTTATGCCGCGAGACATCGCCGCGAATCACGCGCACCGAGGACTTGGGGACACCCAATCGTTTGGCGACGACGATGCAGACCGCCGCGTTCGCCTTACCGCTTTCGGGAGCCGAGGTGACCCGCACAGAGAGTTCGCTACCCCTCCAGCCGACGACCTCGTCGCAGCCTGACTTGGGCGTGACGTGCACAGCAAGCGTGCTCAAGGAGATTAGTCGATCTCCTCGATGTCGGTGTCGTACTCGCGTTCACCGAGCGAATCGAAACCCGGAAGCTCGAACTCAAGCGGCTCGACAAGCTCAACGTCTTCGGCATCGATATCGGGAGCGGCGACCTCACCCAGAGTCACACTCTGCACGAATCCCGATGCCGGCGGCTGCGAAAGTGCCGCCCTGCGGGGTTCAGGCGCCGTAGCGGGTGTCGGGGCAGCGGCAGGGGCAGGCGCAGGGGCCGGTGCGGGTGTTGTCGTCGTGTCCGCCACAGGACGGACCTCGACCTCGCCCACCTGTCCGGAATCGGTGTCCCCAAGCAGCACGTTCACGTCGTCGGGAAGCGAGATCTCGGCGACAGAGCGCATCTGGGACTCGAGCAGGCTCCGATATCGACCGCGGAACTCCTCCTCGGCCTGCTTGATGCGGATGAGCTCGTTGGCGACCTTCTGCTTCTGCTGAAGGGCGTTGTGGATGATCTCCTTGGCCTTGAGCTCGGCGTCACGCACGGTCATCTCGGCCTCTGCGCGGGCCTTGGCCCCGATCTCCTCGGCAGAACGCGTGGCGGCGACCATCGTGTTCTGGAGCGTCGCCTCCATTGCCTGGTAGGTGCGAATACGCTCACCTGCAGCCTCATAACGCTCGGAGAGGTCGATGTTCTCCTTGAACAGACGCTCGAACTCATCGGCCACCTCATCGAGAAAGGCGTCGACCTGCTCCTCGTTGTAGCCGCGAAGCGAGTGGCCGAACTCCTTGTGGTGGATATCGAGCGGTGTGAGCTTCATTACGACGATCCTTCCGATCAATTCAACGTAGCTGAGATGCTACTACAGCAGCGACAAGACGAAGCGCGATACCACGATGAGCACGAAGTAGGCGACCATGGGCGAGAGATCGATCGCTCCCATCGGCGGCACGATACGCCGAAAGATGCCCAAATACGGCTCAACGATACTCCCGATGACCTGATAGATGTCGGCAAAGATTCCGCGAACCGGGAACCACGACATGAGAACGTACGCAAAGATCAGGAATCCGTAGAACTCGACGACACCTGCGATGATAGGCACCAGTTGTGGGCTCACAGTCCAAGCTCCTTCGCGCGCGCAACGTTAGCCGAGACAGCGTCTGCCAGTGCGGCTCGAACCGCACGAGCCTCGAGAACCTCGAGCGCGGCGATCGTCGTCCCTCCGGGGCTGGAAACGCCGTCCATGAGTTCCGACGGGCTCACGCCTGTCTCCTCAAGCAGCTCCGCGGTTCCTCTCATCGTCTGAACCGCGAGGGCCTGGGCAACGTCGCGCGCCAATCCGTGGCGCACCCCCGCGCGTGAAAGCGCGTCGATGACGAGAGCGAAATACGCCGGACCCGATCCCGAGATGGCCGTCGCCGCATCCTGATACCGCTCATCAAGCACGATGGCTTCACCAAGTGCGGCGAACAGCGCGCGAACGAGATCCACCTGCTCAGGCGTGGGATTCGCGCCGCCGCTCACGACGGACATCCCCTCGCCCACCAGGGCCGGAGTGTTGGGCATGACGCGAACGACAACCGAGGAATCAGGGAGCAACGCCTCGAGTCGTGCTGAGGTGACGCCCGCAGCGATAGACACCACGAGCGTCGATGCAAGCTTGTCAGAGAGAGTCACCGTAACTGAGTCGATGACTTGCGGCTTCACTGCAAGAATCACCACATCGGCCGGCAGTGCATCAGCGCCATCTGCGACAGTCGCGACGCCAAACCGCTGCTTCAGGTCCGCTCGGCGATCGGCAGAGGGCTCGACGACCGTGATACGCACCGGCTCGATGATTCCCGAGGCGATGAGCCCGCCGATGATTGCCTCGCCCATTCGACCGCCCCCTACGACCGCGAGCGAGCCTTCAAACCGGAAGCCATCCGTGTGATGAACGCGACTCATCTGCTACTCACCCGAGTAGAGACCGTTGTCACGAAGACGCCGACGATCGGCGTCGCTGACGTCGACATTATGGGGGGTCAGCATGAACACTTTGTCCGAGACCTTCTGGAGGCCTCCGTCGAGTCCATATGTCAAACCCGATGCGAAATCGAGAAGGCGCTTGGCGAGGTCGGCTTGAGTCATCACCATATTCATGATGACCGGAGTCCCCTGCTTGAACTTGTCGGCGATCGCCTGCGCTTCCGTAAAGCTCTTGGGCTCCACGATGTGCATCTTCATCTGTGCAGAGACAGGCGTAACCGATGCGGGGCCCGAGGGCACGCTACGCAGTTGTCCGCCACCGTTGCGGGCACGATCCAAGTCGGGACCGCGATCAAGGCGCTTGACGGCCCCGACACCTGCGCCGGATCCATAAGGTGAGTCATACGACGCGGCCGTACGCCGCGCAGGCGAATAGGCCTCGGGCGCCTCATCGGCCTCGGGCTCATAGTACTCATCGTCGTCGTAGTACTCGTCGTCCCACTCGTCTTCGAGTCCGAGACGTACCTTCATCCGGTGCCACAAGCCCACAGCGGTCTCCTTGCGCCAATGCGTTCACCTACCGAAGATGGCTCCACCCACTCGCACGATGGTCGCACCTTCTTCTACGGCGACACGAAAGTCGTTGCTCATTCCCATGGAAAGTTCGGTTAACTCTACACCATTCAGCGGCATCTCCCGTAGGGAGTCCCGCAGTTCACGCAACTCTCTGAACACCCATCGAGCATCTTCCGGCCGGCCAAACGGCGCCATCGTCATCAGACCACGGACCTCGACGGAACCCATTCGAGACGCCTCGATGAGCGCCTCGCGTACGTCACAGCAGTCGAATCCGTGCTTGGACTCCTCGCCCGACACATTCACCTGAAGCAGCACGGGCTGGACCACCCCGGCCTTCTCGGCGCGGCGTGAGATCTCGGCCAGCAGGTGAAGCGAGTCGACCGAATGAATCAACCACGCGCGTCCGACGACGTCTTTGACCTTGTTCGTCTGCAGCGTGCCGATGAAGTGCCAGTGAGCGTCAGGAAACAGTCCGTACTTGCCGAGGAACTCCTGGACGCGGTTCTCACCGAAATCCTCGAGGCCGGCCGTGAGAGCGGCTCTGACCTCGGCGATGCCCACCGTCTTGGTGACCGCGACGATCGTGACGTCAGAGGGTTGCCGCCCCGACACATCCGCGGCGTCGGCGACCTGCCGCCGAACCGCCTCGTATCGGGAGGCGATGGCGGGCACTGTGCTACTCCGTACCGTAGTTGGCGGAAGATTCGACCACGAACTGATCGCGCTCACCGGTAATCAGGTACGCGATACGCTCGCCGATGTCGACCGAGTGATCCGCGATGCGCTCGAGGTAGCGAGCGGCGAGCACCATGGAGGATGCCCAGTCGATGTCTTCCTCATCTTGCAATCGGGCGAGTTCACGGAAGAACTGCTTGTACAGGTGGTCGATCGGCTCATCTAGCTCAGGCAGTTTGCGAGCGAGTTCCAGGTCGCGCGTGTCCAGAGCCTCGCGGGTCGCGTCGAGCACACGGTACACAAGGTTGCCCTGCGCCTGGATGAGGTCGTACAGCGTCTGCGGGCCCCTGCGATCCGCAGTGCGGCGCGCCGCCTTGGCGATGTTGACTCCCAAATCGGCCATGCGCTCGAGGTGGATTGCGATATAGGCGAGCGACTGCAGCAGTCGCAGGTCGCGCGCGACAGGAAACTGCGTTGCGATCGTCTCAAGCACTCGCTCCTCCACGGCGACGCATCGAGTGTCGATGTCGTCGTCGCCAGCAATGACCTTCTCGGCAAGGTCAACATCGCCCGTGATAAGCGAGGTCACCGCTTCGCGCGTACTCCCGGTGACCGTCTGGAGAATGTCGACGACCTCGCTGTGGATGGCCTTGAGTTCCTGTCTGAACTGCTCGCGCATGAGGTGCTCCTAGCAAACTGTAAGTGTATTCAACCTTCAGTATAGCCACGTTCCTACTCGGATGAACCGCACCACGGTGTAACAATTCGGCAAAATCCGTGTCGGCACGGCCGAGACGCCTGACCAGAGGCGACTACTCTCGCGGCAGTATGCAGGCGAGAGCCGCGTGGCGACCCGTTAGACCCTGCTCGGCACGGTAGGAGTAGAACCTATCTGTGGCCTCGGCTGTACAAGCGCCGAGGCATGCGATGTTGTACGCCGCCACTCCTGCATCAGTCAGACTCGCGGTCACTGCGGCCCCGAGGCTCAACCCTCCAGATTCGGCCCGAGCAAGAGAACCGAACGTGTCAACGAACTGCGACATTACCGTCACATCGACCTCGTAGTGACACGCCGCGATGTGAGGTCCGATGTATGCCAGCAGTTCCGAGGTGTCACACCGCGCGACACGCGCCACCGCACGAGCCGTGGTTCCGGGCAGAAGACCGAGCGCGCCCCGCCAGCCTGCGTGAACCACCGCTACTGTGGGGCCGGGGGCGACCAAGACGACAGGAACGCAGTCCGCGAAGCACAGCATGAGCGGAGCTGCCTCGAGCGTGGTCACGAGCGCATCGGTAGCCGGCACGGCCGGGTGGCGACCTGCTCGAGCGAAAGCGCCGCTCCCCACAATCGAGTCGTCGACATGGCCGATCTCGACTCCGTGCACCTGCTCCGGCACGGTGAGTCGCTCTCTGAGGTGCGACAAGCCAAGTGCGGCAAGCAGGCGCTCACGATTCGCATCCACGGCGTCCGGGTCATCACCGACGTGAGCTGCGAGGTTGAGTTCTGCGAAGGGAGCGGCGCTGACTCCCCCGCCACGCTCGCTGAACCCGATCACAACGCCGGTCTCACGGGTCAGACGTAAGTCAGTCCTCACGTTGACGCCGTCGCGCGACACCACTTCCAAACAAGGCGCGGGCATTGACGACACGGCGACTCCTCCTGTTGCGCAGATATTTACAGTAGCGTGAGTGCATAGAGGCGATGTTAGGGTATCCATTTTCACGAGTGGCCGTTGTGGTCACATTCCGCAGAGAGGGGATTCGATGGACAGCATCGATCTTGGCAGAGCGTTCAAGGCGCCGTTTGCCGACAAGGAGTGGATAAAGAAGACACTTCTTGGAGCAGTCTTCGGGTTCCCGTTCTTCCCGTTTCTCCTTCCGGCAATCTCTGGCGCAATGCTCGACTACATAAACGGCGTGGCACAAGGACGTGAGGATCTTCCGGAGTGGTCTGACTTCGGCACCAAATGGGTGCAGGGATTCATGCTGGCAATCGCCTACATGATCTATCTGCTGCCGATTTGGGTGCTGGGGCTGGTGGTGCTTGCTCCGATAATCCTCGCCGCCGGTTCGGATGGAAACATGATGGCTGGCTTCGCTAGCGGCCTTGGCTGCCTCTTCATCGTGTTCGCGATCGTGTACGTCTTCGTGATTGCGATTCTGCTGTACGGAGCAACCGTCAACTACGCGCTGAAGCGTCAGTTCGGCTCTCTCTTCGCAATTGCGGACATTCTCGCGCACGTGCGAGACGGATCGGGCTACTTCGCGGCATGGCTCTGGGCAATCGTCGTTGGAGTGGCCGCAGGCGTTGTCTCCAGCGTGCTCGGCGCGACGTGGATCGGCTACCTGGCTGTCGGAGCAGTCGTGTACCTCGAAATGATGATCATCGCCCATCTCTTCGGTCAGTGGGCGGCGCGCTCATACGGCGTCACGGCATCCGCTGCACCCGGATATGCGACAGCAGGCTACGCGCCTCCTGCGCCTCCTGTGGCACCGCAGTACACGCCACCCGCACCTCCGGTCGCACCGCAGTACGCTCCGCCTGCGCCTCCGGTCGCACCGACACCTCCAGCGCCTCCTGCCCCTCCTGCACCTCCGGCTGCGCCCGAGGTCTCGCCTGAGCCGCCCGCTGCGCCTGCGCCTGTCGCGCCGACAGCTCCTCCCGAGCCTCCCGGATCCAGCTCCGAGCAACCACTGGGCTGAGTCCTTCCTCACACGCAATGCAGCAGGCCCCGCCAACTAATCTGGCGGGGCCTGCTTATCTAGGAAAGAGAAGGATCCGCTGGCGACGAGGTCGCACCGTCGTCGCCAGCGGATCCAAATCGCGCCTCGGGTTGCCCCGAGTGAATCTCTCTAGAACGTACGCTTCTTGAGAAACGCCGGAATATCCAGATCCTCTTCAGGGATAGGCTCGAAGGTCGGCACGCCAAGCGACGTACCCTCATCTTCGGCCACTGCACCGAACTGCATGGTCTCCTGCTTCTTCCGACCGTTGAATCCGGTCGCTATCACCGTGACCCTGATCTGGTCCATCATCGAATCGTCGATGACCGCACCGAAGATGATGTTCGCGTCCGGCGCGGCGGCGGCCGCGACGACCTCGGCGGCCTCGTTGACCTCGAACAAACCCAGGTCGCTTCCGCCTGTGATCGAGAGCAGAACGCCTGTCGCACCGTTGATCGACGACTCCAGCAGCGGGCTCGAGATGGCTGCGGTCGCAGCATCGTGGGCACGATTGTCACCCGTGGCCAGACCGATACCCATGAGCGCGGAGCCAGCGTCCTCCATGATGGTGCGGACATCTGCGAAGTCCAGGTTGATCAGCCCGGGGACCGTGATGAGGTCAGTGATTCCCTGGGTACCCTGACGAAGAATGTCATCCGCGATTCTGAAAGCGTCAAGAATCGAGGTCTTCTTCTCGGCGACCTGCAGGAGACGATCGTTCGGGATGATGATCAAGGTGTCGACCACCTCAGCCAGACGCTTGATGCCTTCATCTGCCTGCACGGCCCGCTTTCGACCCTCAAACGCAAAGGGACGAGTGACGACGCCGACTGTCAGCGCGCCAATCTCCTCCTTGGCGATCTGTGCGATGACGGGAGCAGCACCAGTACCGGTACCGCCACCTTCACCAGCCGTGATAAAGACCATGTCCGCCCCCTGGAGGGCCTCCTTGATCTCACCACGATTCTCTTCAGCCGCCTGGAAACCCACGTCAGGATCGGCACCAGCGCCGAGCCCCTTGGTGAGATTGACTCCGACGTGGACCTTGTAGTCCGCATCGGACATAAGCAGCGCCTGAGCATCGGTGTTCACCGCGATGAACTCCACGCCCTTGACGCCAGCTTCGACCATTCGGTTGATGGCGTTGGTTCCGCCACCTCCGCAGCCGACGACTTTGATGACTGCCAGATAGTTCGCGCCCGTTTCGAGCATTTCGTGCCCTCCCCAGGAAACCGGTCAGAGCTACAACTCTAAACCTCAGGTTGACCGTTACAGTATGGGTGGAACGCTCAATCTTCGCATAAACGTTACCCATACCGCAAGGGTTCAGAGAAAGATTCACGTGAGGGGTGTAGCCACTCAACCGCGTAAACGGAGTTTCCCCAGCTAGTTGGCCTCGTCGAGTCCGCGCCAGGTTGCCCGATCGACGACTCGAACGTTCACGTAGACGACCCCGCGTTGGTCCGCGAGTATCTTTCGGGCCACTCGATCCTTCTTCGCGATGTCCTCAGAGCTGCCAACCATGATCTGTACATCTGCCTTGGTGATGAGGGCGGTCTTGTCGATAGTCGGCGCGGAAATCGTCTTGAGCTGCTGCTTCATCTCGGGACTGAGTCCCTTGATGACCGCGAGCGTATTGCGCACCTCAGCAGAGTTCGTACGCTCCCCCGCTTTTGGCTTCAATGCCTCGATGTCGCGAACCGTGACAAGTCCGGTGGAGTCCGCCGACTTCGACGAACCAAGCCAGTATCCGTCGGCGTCGATCAACCACAGGTTGGTGCCTCCCGCATCGATCACTGCAGCGGCGGAGCGTTCAGCTACGACGATGGTCGCCACCTCGGGCAGCCTGCGTGTGACCTCCGCCGCGGCAACCCAAGGATCGCGCAAGAGCCGGGTCTCTGCAGCACTGGCGTCGAATCGCAACACGGTCGCGTCTGAAGGAATCGCGGCGAGTTTCAGAACTGCGGACTCCGAGAGATGGCTGTTGCCCCGCACCTCGATCTTCTCGATCTCGAGAATCGGAGCACGCCAAAGCGCGCCGACTGCCCAGATCACCAGCAAAGCGGCGAGCGCCGCGAGCACAGCGAGGAGCACTCGCCGACGAGCCATCGCCAGCTGACGCTTCTCGCGCTCGTCGCGCTTCGCGCCCGCGATACGGTGACCCGCGCCGGTGGGCCTGGGTCCCTTCTTGGTGCTGTGAGCAGCAGCCGAGGCGCGCTGCGGCGAACGCTGGGCGTGACGACGTTCAGACTCGACCTGTGGCCGATCCTGCGAGTAGCGAACGCGTGTTGTCTCCTCGGCGCCGATAACGACGCGTTTACGGCCTGTCGAACGCCCCGAGGAACCGGACTTCCGGCCTGAGTTCGATGTCATGCAGTTCCTTCACGGTGTCACGGATGGTGCGAATGAGTTCGACAACGTCAGTCGCAGTTGCGCCGCCGACGTTGACGATGAAGTTTGCGTGTATATCGGAGACGGCTGCTCCGCCGATCTGCCGACCCTTCAGGCCGGATGCCTCGATGAGACGCCCCGCCGAATCACCCTCGGGGTTCACGAACACGCTGCCCGCGCTCGGCACGCTAAGCGGCTGACTGCGTTTCCGCCTCCGGAGACTTGCCTCCATCGTCCGTTGGATGTGGACCTCATCGCCTTCCTGTAGCCGAAGCACGGCTTCCACGATGATACCCCGCTGCGACAGACCGCTCTGGCGGTAGCCCCAGGCGATCTCCGGCCCTCGGATTGCCATGAGTCCGATTCCCGGCACGAAGACGGTGACGGACTCGACGATCGAGCCGATCCATTCATCCCTGCTGCCCGCGTTCATCGCCAGCGCTCCGCCGACCGTGCCGGGAATCCCAACAGCGAATTCCAGACCCGTTCTGCCTGCCGAGAACGCGTCGCGGACCGCGGCGGCGAGAATGACCGCAGCACCGGTCTTGAGATGCTCGCCTTCGAGACTGTGGCGTTTGAAGTCTCGACCCAAGCTCAGGATCGCGCCCTCATATCCGTCGTCGGAGACAAGGACATTGCTGCCCTTGCCCAGCACTGTCCACGAGACATCCTCCTCGGCCAGCACCGTGGTGACGGTGGCGAGGTCTGAGACGTTCGCACAGTCGATGAAGAGCGCAGCGGGACCGCCGATTCTGTAGGTGGTGTGGCGCGCCATGCATTCATCGCGCCGGATCGAACCAGCGAGAGCACCGTGCAGCCGAGCATAGGCGTCGGCTACTGACACAGCAGCTCCCCCACGTCGGCACGACGAGCCAGCTCAGCAACGAGCTCAGGACCAACCGCTGTGACGTCACCTGCTCCCATCGTCATCACCAAGTCGCCAGGACGCACGTGCGAAGCGAGGTACGGCACGACATCGGCGCGATGCGGCAGATAGGCCGAACGGGAACGCGGATGCAAACGCAGAAGATCGTCGAGCACCGACTTGCCGCTTACGCCGGGAACCGGTGGTTCGCCTGCGCTGTACACATCCATGAGCACGACGGAGTCGGCAGCGGAGAACGCGTTCGCGAAGTCCAGAGACAGCGCGGCTGTCCGGCTGTATCGGTGGGGCTGAAAGAGCGCGACGACCCGCGAGAACCCGAGATCCGCCGCGGCTGTCAGCGTGGCACGCACCTCGGTGGGGTGATGAGCGTAATCGTCGACGACGGTGATCCCGCAAACCTCGCCGATCAGGTCGAATCGCCGACGAACACCCGAGAACTGCGCAAGCGAAGCCGCCGCCGATTCCAGATCGAGACCCAACACCCATGCGACAGCAAGTGATGCTGCCGCGTTGGAGACCATGTGTGTGCCCGGAACCTGCGTCAGAGACTCCACCGTGCCCACTGCGGGCACGTCAACCTCGAACCGGGTCCCTATGCCCTCTGTGCCGAGAATCCGACACGTAACGTCACAGGTGGGGTCGAAGCCGTAGGTGACCACGCGCCGCGTGGAGGTCTGGGCAAGTTCGAGAAGACGCGCATCGTCACCGCAGATAACGAGTGAGCCATCAGGCTGGACCCGATCCATGAACTCACAGAACGTCTCTTCTACGCGCTCCAACGTACCGTAGTGATCGAGGTGGTCGGCCTCGACGTTTGTGATGACCGCCACGCTCGGCTCGAGATGCAGAAACGAGCCATCGGACTCGTCCGCCTCGACCACGTAGTGAGGGCCGGTGCCGTTGACCGCGTTGGTGTTGAACCCGTCCACCTCGCCACCGATGAGGAAGCTCGGCTCCTGGCCCATCTTGCTCAGCATGGTGGCGATCATCGAGCTGGTCGAGGTCTTGCCGTGGGTGCCAGCCACGGCAACCGTCGCGCGCTCGCCCGCAAGATGCGCGAGCATCTTGGCGCGGGGCCATACCGCGAGGCCTCTGCGCCTGGCCTCAGCCAGCTCCGGGTTGGTCTCAGGGATAGCCGACGAGATGACCACGACTTCAGGGTCGCCGAGGTTCTCGGCAGCGTGACCGATCGCCACGCGAACGCCTGCGGCCTCCAGCGCGCGCGAGTACCGCGACTCCTTGAGATCGCTACCCGTGACGGTGGCACCACGCGATGCAAGCACGAGCGCGATTCCGCTCATGCCAGCCCCGCCGGCGCCGATAAAGTGTGCATATACCTGCTCGGACAACGCGCGTCCTTTCAATGAGATGCGAAATTCTCGAGATTCTAGATGATTGCCTGCGAAGTGTCGGATTCGCGGACGAGCGCCACGACACGTTTCGCGGCATCAGGTCTTCCCAGTGCGCGCGACGCGTCGGACATGGTAGCACGGCGACCCGCATCACCAAGGATGCCGAGGAGGACGTCACCGAAGCGTTCCTCATCGAGGTCGGAGTCCGCAACGAGCTCGGCTGCGCCGTGGGCGACCATGGTGCGGGCGTTCTTGGTCTGGTGGTCGTCGGTGGCGTACGGGTACGGGACGAGCACCGCAGGCAGTCCAAGCGCCGTTATCTCCGCGATCGAAGTCGCCCCGGCGCGCGCGACGACCAGATCGGCAGCGGCCAAAGCACTACCCATGTCGTCCAGGTACTCCAAAACTCGCCAACGACCATCCGGATCACCGCCGGCTGCGACAAGCGCTGCTCGAACAGTGGAAGCCTCTGCGACGCCGGCAACATGAATGATGTGCAGGTCTTCCTCGGCAAGTAGGCGTGCCCTCCGGGAAACAAGCGCCGAGTTGAGGTGACGTGCACCACGACTACCGCCAAAGACCAACAGTACGCGGTCGTCAGCCGGAAGTCCCAAGCAGTGTCTGCCCGTGTCGCGGCGAGATTCTGCGACCTCGTCGCGAACCGGATTCCCCGTGACGACGATGCGATCAGGGTGAGCGAGCAGTTCACCTGACTCCTCGTAGGTGACCGCCACACGCCGGGCCCAACGACTCAGCACGCGGTTCGCCATTCCTGGCACCGAGTTCTGCTCGTGCAACACGAGCGGAATACCACGAAGTAGCGCCGCGAAACCAACCGGAATCGAGACATACCCACCAAAGCCGAGAACCGCATCGGGCCGTTCCAGCCCGAACCAACGCCATGCGGTGATGGTGGAGGCGGCGATGCGCAGGGAAGAAGTAGCGAGCGTCCACGGGCGCGAGCGATCGAAGCCACGGGCACGAAGTCCCCGAAACACGACGCCCGCCTCGGGAACAAGGCGGGCCTCAAGACCATCAGGGGTGCCGACGAAGAGAACCTCGTCATGCTCGGCGGCGAGTACCTTTGCCACTGCCAGCGCTGGGTACACGTGGCCTGCTGTTCCTCCGCCGCTCATCACTACTCGCACGCTTGGTCTCCTCTTTCCGGGGA
>CAYMAN010000024.1:0-33099 GCA_964388455.1 uncultured Eubacteriales bacterium | reverse complement strand
CGAAGTGCTGGGAGCAGCGCGGTTGCGACGAAGAAATGCAGAAGGAATGCCCCCACTCGACCGAATTGATGGACAAGTGCCCGACCAAGTGCGCATTCGCCACGTGTGATCGGCCCACGTACGAGCTCACCATCGACCCTGCACTCATCTTCGATCCGACAATCGATCGTGCGAAGTCAATCAAAGAGGGCTGTCAGTACTGCGCCTTCTACCTGACTAACGGGCCGCGTATCGGCGAGTAGGACGCACGAGTCAATTCCAGGCTGGGTACGAACCCGTCAGGTGCCACGACTCCACACGTGTCCGAGAACCGAGGAGGGGCTATGCGTTGGTACGACGATGAGCCTGTAACGGTGTACGGCTTGGTCCGTGACCTGTTCTGCGCAGGAGCCATCACGTGCGCGCTGTATGCGCTTCACCGGATTGCGAACGGACTGCTGCTCGGTGGCGCCGTGAAGACGTACGACAGGCTCGAAGATGCGTGCACGCCCGAGGAGCGCGAAGTCCTCATCCACAAGATCAAGCGCCGCTCCCTCAGGTATTAGATTGGGCGGGCATTCAGTAGCCCAAGAGCTTGTGGCCTACGGTCGTGAGCTTGAGGCGCTTGGCGCGGCGCAGGTCGGCGGCTCGTTCACGGGGGACCCCGAGGCGGACGCACTTCTCGAGACTTCGGCCAACGCGTTTCTGATCGGCGTTCTGTTCACGCAGGGAATTCCGGCAGAGCGTGCCTGGGCAGGTCCGTCTGGGCTCCTTGCGCGCCTCGGAACGCTTGACCCGGAGTACCTAGGCGAGCATGAACCCGAAGTTGCGGCCGCCGTTCAACAGTCACCGATGCTGCATCGATTCAAGCACACGCTTCCCGCATGGATATCAGCTGCGGGTCGGCGCCTGTGCGAACTGTATGACGGGGATGCCGCGAACATCTGGCCGGCAGGGGACCACGTGCTCGACGTGACGGAGCGGCTCGGTCGCTTCCCGGGAATCGGTCGCAAGAAGGCTGTCATGGCGACCGAGATTCTGGTTCGGCACTTCGGCATCGAGCTGCAGGGGCGTGAGTGTGGGCAAGTCGCCTACGACGTCCAGGTTCGGCGGGTCTTTCTGCGAGCGGGTCTTGTGAACGAGGACACCGTCGAAACAATCGAAGCTGCCGCGAGCACCGCGTGTCCCGAGGCCCCGGGAACGCTCGACCTGGCGACCTGGCTCATCGGCAGGAACTGGTGTCGACCGCGGATTCCCCTGTGCGAGTCGTGCCGCCTTGGAGATGTGTGTCCTCGGCTGGTCGACCGCAACGTGACCGGCGTAGGTAGTCGAACCGGCTCGCGAGGCTAGTCGGCATCCCGCATGATGAGGCCGGAAAGCAGCTTTGGGTAGAAATACGTGCTCTTTTGCGGCATGGTCTCGCCTGCGACGGCAACTGCCCGTAGCTGATTCATCCGCGTCGGCCGCAGCACGAACGCGACGTGCTGGTCCTCGGCGGAGTCGAGGGCACGCTGCGCATCTTTGACGAACGAGAGTCTCTCGAGCGTCTGGGGGCGATCCGGATGGATGTCGAGCAGCGGGTCGAGAATGAGTTCCTGCAGAACCGCGACATCGAGGTGCTTCCACGCCGAGGAGCGGTCCGCGGCAATTCTGTTGTCGAGATCGACGTCGCCGCGCAGCCGGGCCAGCAACACGCGCTCATCGCCGGCGACCTTCACGAGGAACGACGGGACGTCCATCTGGTCCAGCGCACGGGTGGTGACATCGGTGGCGGTCGTCACGTCGAAGTCGGTCTCCAGCGCCTCCAGGAAGGCCGCCGCATCGAGCTCGCCCGGCGCACAGGCGACTCGGTGAGTGGGGAGTACCACGAGGTCCGGATCCTCCATGTTCACAAGAGCCATCATGACGTAGTCGTACGCCGGCTCGCCTTGCGTGGTGGGTGCGACGGCAGTCGCTACCTGCTCCCGGCGATAGTCACGGTAGGCAAGTGCGGTCGTGTAGCGGTGATGGCCGTCGGCGATGAAGATCACCTTGTCGGCAAGCGCCCGCTCAAAGCCGGAGATGAGCGCGGCGTCGGTCACTGACCAGACCAGACTCTGGACTCCCTCAGGGTCTGTCGCGGTCAGGCAGGGCTCGCCAGCCATCGCCCGAGCGAACAGGGAGTCGGTCTCACCTGCCGCGTCGTCGAACAGCCCGAACACTTGACTGAAGTTCGCTGCGGTGGCCTTGATGAGCTCGTAGCGGTCGCCGAGAGCCTTGGGAAGCGTTCGCTCGTGGGGGAGCACCACGCCTGCCGAGAATGGCTCAAGCCCGACCTCGGCGATGAGGGCCTTGCGGCGGATGGGCACGCCGTCGATCTGGTAGCGCTGTTCCAGCACGTAAAACGAGCGGGACTGATCGCTCACCAGTACGCCGCCTGAGCGCCACGAGTCCCATATGATTCGGGCAGTTTCGTAGCGGTTGCCGGGTGCCATCGGATCGGGCGCACCGTCGGCCAGTTCCAGCGCGACTACGTTGTGCGGATCCAGCGAGAGGTATGAATCGCGCTCCTCAGCGGAGATCACGTCGTAGGGGGGCGCGGTCAGCGCGGTGACGTCCGGAGTCTCGTGGGAGTAGCGGACTGCGGCGAACGGGCGGACACGAGCCATCGGAGGGCTCCTTCTCGGCGAGTCGCGAACGGGGCTTGAGGCGCGATGGTGGTACGATAGGATAGCGCAGGCGACCGGTGTCGGGAAGCTTGGCGCGCGTTGTCAGCCGAGCAGAATCGGGAGCAAGCGCTCCAGCACGACGAACGATGCCATGCCGGCGACGGTTGCACCCAGAAAGCTGCGGGAGAAGTGGAACACCACAGCGGTGAGCACGGCGGCGTAGATGCTGGGGCTCGAGAGCGGTGTGACCCAGTCACCGCCGGGACGCAGCACTTCACCCGCCACGAGGGCGCCCATCACCGAGACCGGTACGAATGAGAGCCATCGCATCACCGACTTGGGCAAGTCGAGTCGCGAGACGATGGCGATGGGTGGGAACCGCACGAGGAAGTTGAGCGCAGCCATGCCCACGATCACCGTCCAGATGTATGCGGTGCTGAGCTCAGTCTTCACGCCAGAACACCGCCCCGAGTGTTGCCGCGCTCATCGACGCGATGACGATGAACCAGCTGGGGGAGAGTGTGATGCCGACTAACGACGAGAGCGGCAGCACGAGCGCGATGGCTGCGGCGACGATGCCGATGAGGACGTGACGGCGGTTCTCGGCCAATGCGACGAAGAGCGCGGTGAACATCGCCGGCATCGCGAAACCGACGCCGAATCGGGTCGGATCGCCGATCCAGTCGGCTCCGACAGCTCCGACGAGTGTGCCGAGGACCCAGCCGATCCACGCGATCAGCCCGACCCCTGCCATCGAGGCAGGCGTCGAGAAGCCGCTCTTGCGGTCGGCGACGTTGACGGCGAAGGTCTCGTCGGTGAGCGTGAATGCGAGAAATGCTTGCGTCTTCAGGTCGACACCGTGAAGGTGCGGTGACAGGGTCGAGCCGAAGAGCACGTAGCGCAGGTTGACGACTGTGGTGGCCATGAGCACACCGAACACAGTGGCTCCCGCACCCATAAGCGATAGTGCGATGAACTGACCGGCGCCTGCAAGCGCGGTGGCGGAACACAGCACAGCCTGCAGAGTTGTGAAACCAAGGGTGTTGGCGAGGATACCGAAGGCCATTCCGACAGGAAGGTAGCCGAGGAAGATGGGCAGTCCGAGCTTCATGCCGCGCCGCGTTCGTGCGGCCACGGAGCCGCGCAGCGCATCGTGGGCGCGTACCTCCTCGGCGTGTGAGGGTGCGGTGGTGGATGTCGAGGCAGTTGGCATGCCGCGCATGGTAACACGCATGGCGCGATTCTTGCCGAGTGGTGGCCATATCGCGGATTTGTTCGCTTGCAGGGAGCGCTGAGCGGTACAATCATCAGTAGGCCGTGAAGGAGGCGACTGGCATGGAATTCGATATCACCTGCCCGGTCGACGGAACCATCCAGGTATCACTGGAAGACATCGACACCGTCGTCATTCGCGATGCCGACAGGGCAGATATAACGTTCGTTTGCCCGGAGTGCGGGACGGAGATCACCGTAACCGCCGTTGTGCCGAGCTTCCTCTTGGCGGCGATCGAGGCGCTTGCCGAAGACGCCGATGGGGTCAGTCAGTATGACGGGATGACCGTGGTCGCCGGAGTCCGCGTGCTTGGACAGAGCGACCGTCGCGCCGAGCAAGACATCACAGAGGCGTATTGCGAGTACTTTCGTCGGCAGCTTTCGCACGTGGACTGCGTCGAAGACGCGGTCGCGGAGATGGACTTCAGCCGCTGACCTGAGGACGGATGAGGCTCGTCGTCGTGCGCGACGACGAGCTCTGGTACGATTTCGGAATCAGACCCGCGTGTAGCGACAGCGCGGCGGACCCCGTCACTGACGGGCGAGGAGGACTTCATGGGCGGATGGTTGGTCGTGTGTGCCGGACTGGGATTGCTCGGTGTAATCGTCGGCATGGCTATCGTGGGGATCTACAACAGACTGATCACGCTGCGAAATCGCGTGGACAACGCGTGGTCGCAGATTGATGTGCAGCTCAAGCGTCGCTACGATCTGATCCCGAACCTCGTTGAGACCGTCAAGGGATACGCCACCCACGAGTCCGGCGTGTTCGAGGCGGTCACCCAGGCGCGTTCGAACGCGATCAATGCGAGCGGCATCGAGGAGCAGGGTCAGGCCGAGAACATGCTGTCCGGCGCCCTGAAGTCCCTGTTCGCAGTCGCTGAGGCATACCCTGATCTCAAGGCGAACACCGGCTTCCTCGATCTGCAGGCGCAGTTGGCTGAGGCCGAGAACAAGATCGCGTACGCGCGCCAGTTCTACAACGACTCGGTGATGAGCTTCAACACCGCGATCCAGTCGTTCCCGAACAACATCCTTGCGGGCATGTTCAACTTCACCGCGCGTGAGTACTTCGAGGTGGAGGCTGCGGCCAACGAGGTTCCTCAGGTCAAGTTCTAGGGTGCGGCACTCCGTGAGGCTTTCGTGAGCGCACCGGTGTTCGCCTCGCTCGCGTACCCCCAGATCGATCCCATCGCGCTGCGACTGGGTCCGTTTGCGGTCCACTGGTACGGCGTCGCGTATCTGGTCGGATTCGCGTCAGCGTTCGCGATTCTGCGTGGGCTGGCGCGCCGTTGGCGGCTCAATCTCACAGAGGACGACATGCTCAACATCGTCCTCGCCGCGGTGTTGGGGGTACTTCTCGGCGGGAGACTGGGGTACGTGCTCTTCTACGGAGGAAGCGAGTATCTCGACGCGCCGTCGCGGATTCTGGCGGTCTGGGACGGCGGGATGTCGTTTCACGGCGGATTGGCAGGAATTCTCGTTGCTGGCGCGCTTGTCGCGTGGAGGATGGGAATCCCGTGGCTGACGCTCTGCGACCTCGGATCTGTCGGCGCCCCCGTCGGCATCTTCTTTGGCCGGCTGGCGAACTTCGTCAACGACGAGCTGTGGGGCCGCGTCACCACCGCGCCCTGGGGTGTGGTCTTTCCTTCGGGCGGTCCTTTGCCGCGACATCCTTCGCAGCTCTATGAGGCGATACTCGAGGGGCTGGTCACACTCGTTGTGGTCGCGTGGATCGCGTCTCGACCAAAGCCGCCCAGCCGTGGCGTGATCTTTGGGACGCTCATGACCATGTATGGCGCGTTCCGGATTCTGGTGGAGTTCTTCCGGGAGCCGGATGCGCAGATCGGCTTCCTGTGGGGAGGCGCGACCATGGGGCAACTCCTGAGCGTCCCCGTGATGATCGCCGGAATCGCATTGATCGCGTGGTCACGAAATCGCGACCTGCCCCAGCAGGGACTGCCGGCCAAGGCGCGTCGCTAAGTCTCCTGGCAGTTCATGCCTCCGGGATTCCAGCAGGGTGCTTCCCGCTGGAGGCAGAGCGTGCTCTCGCTTGGCTTGAGCGGCTTGGGCGGAGTGCACTGGGCACAGAACAGCCGAGGGAACTCGCCGACAAGATCCTTCACGTCGGGGTCCGCATACGGTTCGGGCTCTGCGGCGGCGATCATGTGGAGCAGGTAGCAGGGCATGTGTAAGACCTCCTCTTGCGCCTATGCTACGGTGCGCAGGCTACGGCGGCAATGAGTCAGGTCACAATGGGCCGGTTTGACCGTGTCAGACCTGCTTCGTAGACTGCCGATGATGAAGGCGACGAAGGGTTTGCAGACGATGATGCGTTCTCGCAGGTGGGTGGTTGCGATTGCGGCGATGAGTATCGCTGCAATCGCGTTGTCCGGGTGCTCGAAAGCGAAGCCTGAGGTGACCTCTGCGTGGCCGGTTGCCGACAGCGAGCGTTCGGTGCCGCGGCCGCCGGAGCCGCTGCGGTGGCCCCTGAGCGGGCAGAAGGCCCCTGACCAGACGGCTGTCTCGAAGCGGCCGCTCTCGGTCAAGATAGAGAACTCGCCGGAGGCGCGACCACAGTCGGGTCTGAACTCGGCCGACGTAGTCTATGAGACGGTCACCGAGGGCGGTATCACGCGTTTCAACTGCATCTTCCAGAGCACGATTCCGCAGACCGTAGGCCCCGTCCGCAGCGCCCGGTTCTCGGATCTGTGGGTGGTTCCCCAGTATCGCGGGCTGTTCTTCTTCTCCGGAGCGAGCAGCACTGTCAATCGCGCGGTGAACGGTGCGAAGATCCCCAACCTCTCTGAGGATGCAGGGGTCTCGGCACCGTACTCTCGCTCCACTCAGCGCTCGGCGCCGCACAACCTCTTCCTCGACACTCGGAAGGCGTACGCCGAGGCCAAGAAGCGCGGTTTCCCGATTACCGCTGATGTTCCCCGGCTGCAGTTCTCACCGCAGAGTGCGGATACCAGCGATACGGTACAGAGCATCTTGATTCCCTTCTCTCAGTCAAACATCGCGCGGTGGACGTGGAATACGGAGCGCAACGTCTATCTGCGAGAGAACAACGGACGGGTGCACTCCGACGCCACCACGGGCAAGCAGATCGCGAGCAAGAACGTTGTCGTTCTGTGGGCGGCATACCGCGCCAAGAGTCGCGATAAGGTCGGTTCGATAACCTATGACATCAACTTGGGCGGCAAGGGCCGCGTCTCGGTGTTTCGGGATGGCAAGCGCTTCGACGGAACGTGGGTGGCCGATCGCGGGACGCCTCCACGCTTCCGGGACTCTGAGGGCCGCCCGATCAAACTCTCTCCAGGGAACACTTGGTTCCAGGTCGTTTCGCTCAACACGAATATCACCATGAAGTAGTAATCGCACCGTCCCGCTGCTTGTTGTGCCCTTGCAAGGACAGGTACAATTCCTAGGCAATCAACCAGTCTTCTGTGGCCGAGTCACACTCTTCGGCCAGAACCCATCATGAAGGAGTACCACGTGTCTGACGCGAGCAAGCAAGTCGGAACTCTCCGGGTCAAAACCGGTCTCGCCGAGATGCTCAAGGGTGGCGTCATCATGGACGTCGTCAATCCCGAGCAGGCCAAGATCGCCGAGGATGCCGGAGCGGTTGCCGTCATGGCACTCGAGCGCGTCCCCGCAGACATCCGCGCCCAGGGTGGCGTATCCCGTATGTCCGACCCGACCATGGTCGAGGGCATCGTCGCTGCGGTCACCATTCCCGTCATGGCCAAGTGCCGAATCGGTCACTTCGTCGAGGCACAGATCCTTCAGTCGCTCGGCGTGGACTATATCGATGAGTCTGAAGTGCTGACGCCCGCCGATGAGGAGTACCACATCAACAAGCTCGACTTCACTGTACCGTTCGTGTGTGGCTGCCGGAACCTCGGTGAGGCACTTCGTCGCATCGCCGAGGGCGCTGCCATGGTCCGCACCAAGGGCGAGCCCGGTACCGGCAACGTCGTCGAGGCAGTTCGCCACATGCGTGCCGTCACGACTGAGATCGGCTGGGTCGTCGGCCTTCGCGACGAGCAGCTCTTCGACGCCGCCAAGCAGCTGCAGGCGCCGTTCGAGCTGGTCAAGTGGGTCCACGACAACGGCAAGCTTCCGGTCGTCAACTTCTCTGCGGGCGGCATCGCGACTCCGGCCGACGCCGCGCTCATGATGCAGCTTGGCTGCGACGGCGTCTTCGTGGGCAGCGGCATCTTCAAGAGCGGCGACCCGTCCAAGCGCGCGAAGGCTATCGTCGAGGCCACGACGCACTATCAGGACGCCAAGATCATCGCCGACGTGTCGCGCGACCTGGGAGAAGCGATGGTCGGCATCAACATCGCAGACATCCCCGCGAGCGAGCTCATGGCTCCACGAGGCTGGTAGCGTGCGGGTAGGCGTTCTCGCCCTCCAGGGGGCGTTCCGCGAGCACGTGCTGGCTCTCGAGGTCCTTGGTGTTCAGGCGCCGGCGATTCGGTTGCCGGCTCAGATGGATGACCTGGACGGGTTGGTCATACCCGGGGGCGAATCCACCGCAATCTCCAAGCTCATGGTGACCTACGGGTTCTATGAGCCGATCATCGAGCGCGTCGCCGCAGGTATGGCCGTCTGGGGAACCTGTGCAGGCGCCATCCTCATCGCAAAGAGCGTCGTGGACGGCATTCCAGGGCAGCGCGGGCTGGCCCTCATGGACATGGACGTGCGACGCAACGCCTTCGGGCGGCAGAAGGACTCCTTCGAGGTGGACCTCGACTTCGCCGATCTGGACCGGCCGTACACGGGGGTGTTCATTCGGGCGCCACGCATCGAGCGCGTCGGACCCGATGTGACGGTGCTGGCCACTCATGAGCAGGCGATCGTTGCGGCTCGTCAGGGCCGACTGATGGCCACCAGTTTTCACCCCGAGCTGACTGGTGATCCGCGGGTGCACAAGTACTTCGTCGAGACCGTCGTGAGGTCATAAGCGACGAACCGGCGGTTCGCGAGTAGAATGTGCGCGGCGATGAAGCATGTGCGCGGCGGGTAGCGCGCTGACGGAAAGGAACCGAGCAGGTATGTCCGGACACTCGAAGTGGGCAACAACAAAGCACCGCAAGGGTGCACAGGACGCGAAGCGCTCGGCGCTCTTCTCCAAGCTCGCGCGCGTCATCACCGTCGCTGCCAAGACCGGTGGCGACCCTAATCCTGAGAACAACGCTTCACTCGCGGCTGCCATCGCGAAGGCGAAGTCGTACTCGCTTCCCAAGGACAAGATCAAGACCGCCATCGACAAGGCGTTTGGTGCCGGTGCCGATGCTGCGAACTACGAGGACGTCATCTACGAGGGCTACGGCCCGGCGGGTGTGGCGCTGTACCTCGAGGCGCTGACCGACAATCGCAACAGAACCGCAGCCGACGTACGCGCGGCGTTTACGCGTGCCGGTGGCAACCTCGGCACGACCGGCTCGGTCGCATTTATGTTCGAGCGCCGCGGCGAGATCGCTGTGGACAAGGCGGGGTTCGAGGATGAGGACGAGATGATGCTGCTCGTCGCGGACGCCGGTGGCGAGGACGTCGATGACGCCGAGGATTCGTGGATCGTCTACACCCACTCGGCGGACCTGCTGAAGGTCACGACCGCGCTGGAAGCGGCGGGAGCGACAGTCAAGGGTGCTGAGCTTGTCATGGAGCCCACCAATCCGGCTTCACTGAGCGTGGAGGACGCCAAGAAGGTCATGCGTCTTGTCGACCGCCTCGAAGAACTCGATGACATCCAGAATGTGTATCACACCATGGAGATGACCGAGGAGATCGTGGCCGCTCTCGACTGACGACGCGTCGCTCAGACTCTAACGGCTTCAGAAGACCACCCCTCGCGGGTGGTCTTCTTGTGTCAGGTCGAATGCTGTACGCCGCAGGTGTCTCCTTGGGGCGCGGGTGACGGCCGTGTTCTTTACGCCCGAACCTCGTGAGGCTATCCTGAACATATGTTCGATTGGCGCTGCAATCCGCTTCCAACGGATGCGAAAGGGGATCGGCTCACGTGATCATTCTGGGAATCGATCCTGGACTCGCCAATACCGGGTGGGGAGTCATCGATCAGCAGGGCCCGCGTTCCCGCTGTGTCGCCTACGGGTGTGTCGTGACGCGAGCCGGCGAACCCGTGGCTCAGCGTCTGGCGCTCATCCATGATTCGATCCGCGAGGTGATTGCGCGCTATTCGCCGCAGGAGGTCGCGGTGGAGAGTGTGTTCTTCGGCACCAATGCAAAGAGCGCGTTCGCTACGGGCCAGGCCAGAGGCGTAGCCTTGCTCGCCACGGCTGACGCCGCCCTGATCCTCGGCGAGTATTCGCCGGTTCAGATCAAGAGCGCCGTTGTCGGAAGCGGCTCCGCCGACAAGAAACAGGTGCAGTACATGGTGCGCACGATCCTCTCACTCGATCACGAGCCCAGTCCTGATCACGCTGCGGACGCGCTCGCAGCCGCGATCTGTCACGCGAGTCTTCGCAACCGCGCGCTCCTTGATGCGGAGGCCGCGGCTCGCCTCGCCGAGAACCCGGCCGCCCCTCGCGCCGTCAACACCGTGGGAAGAGGTGCCGCGTGATCGCGTTTCTGAGCGGACGAGTCGTCGCGAAACGCCCTGCGTCGGCGTTGATCGATGTGGGCGGTGTCGGCTATCAGCTAGCGATGTCGACGGGCTCGCTCGCCGCGTTGCCGGCGGAGGGCGACGAGGTGACCGTCTGGACGCACCTGCATGTACGCGAAGACGAACTCTCGCTTTTTGGATTCGAAAGCGAGGCGGAGAAGAACGCATTCGAGCTGCTGATTACCGTGAGCGGCGTTGGTCCCAAGGTAGCGCTCTCGGCGCTCTCGGCGATGTCTGCCGACGTGCTAGCTCAGGCGATTGCCACCGAAGACGACAAGCTCATCGCCACGATTCCGGGAGTCGGCAAGAAGACGGCGCAGCGGATCGTGCTCGACCTCAAGGACAAGCTCGGAACGCGTGAGATCGGATCGTCTGCTCGGAGCGCTGGTCAGGCACTGGCTGTCGCCGAGGCGAGCGATGCGCTGCTGGGGATGGGATTCTCCTCGGCTGAGATTGCTATTGCTCTGCAGGGTAGCGACAAGGGCGCCGATACACAGTCGCTGGTTCGCCACGCGCTGAAACGGCTGGGGGCCGGGCGATGAGCACCGTGTGGGAGGCGCCCGAAGAGCGCGATGGGCGCGACGACGCGGTGGATCGCCTCGTGACGAGCGAGTTCACCGAAGACGACCTTGAGATTGATCGGTCGCTCAGGCCGCGATGCCTCGACGAGTACCTCGGTCAGACTCGTGTCAAAGAGAACCTCGGCGTGCTGATCGATGCGGCGCGCCAGCGAAACGAGCCGCTCGACCATATCTTGCTGTCGGGACCTCCCGGGCTGGGGAAGACCACGCTCGCGCAGGTCATCGCCAATGAGCTGGGCGTGAAGCTCAAGACGACCAGCGGGCCGGCGATCGAGCGCGCGGGTGACCTGGCCGCGATCCTCACGAATCTCGAAGAGCGCGATGTGCTGTTCATCGACGAGATACATCGCCTGAACCGTGCGGTTGAAGAGGTGCTGTACCCGGCGATGGAGGACTTCACCCTCGATATCATCATCGGCAAGGGGCCGGCTGCGCGCAGTCTGCGCCTTGAACTGCCGCGGTTCACCCTGGTCGGCGCAACCACCCGGACCGGTCTGCTCACGGGTCCGCTCCGTGACCGCTTCGGGATGGCGTTTCGCCTCGACTACTACGACGCGATCGAACTCCGCTCTATCGTCGAGCGCTCGGCGAAGATCCTAGGGGTGCAGATCGACGCGGAGGGTGCGGCGGAGATCGCTCGGCGTGGCCGGGGGACGCCGCGACTGGCGAACCGACTGCTCAAGCGCGTGAGGGACTTCGCGCAAGTGCGGCATGACGGCGTGATCAACGAGGATGTCGCTGCCGAGGCGCTCGCGTTCTTCGAGGTCGACCATCTCGGGCTCGACTCCATGGACAACAGGATCCTCTCGATGCTGGCCGAGACCTTCTCGGGCAGGCCTGTGGGGCTCAACACGCTCGCGAGCGCGGTGGGCGAGGAGTCCGATACGCTCGAGGATGTGTACGAGCCGTACCTGCTTCAGCTGGGGCTGATTCAGCGGACACCCAAGGGGCGTCAGGCGACGACTCGCGCGTACGAACATCTTGGAATCACGCCGCCCAGCACCGCGCCGGACCAGACGGGCCTGTTTTAGCGTCGCATTGGTCGGTACACGGAGTGCGCCCGCGGTGGCGGCCTGATTGTCGGCATGCGGAAGTGTAGACTTCGTGTGTACGCACCCTCTTGCAAGGAGCCTCGGTGACGGATTTGGAGACTCAGACAGCTGAGCAGCGACAAGCGGCGCTGGAGCGCGCGCTGGACGGTGGGCTCGAGGAGCTACCGCCCAACCAGGTCAAAGGCCTGCTCGGCGAAACGATGCCCGACCTTCGCAAGGAGGAGGACTTCTCGCCCGATCTGAACTCGGGGATCTCGCAAGAGATGGACCTGCCCGTCCTCTGGATGGGTATCGTGCTCGCGATGTTCCTCTTCTTCCCGCTGGGCTTCTACCTGCTCTGGCGAGCCGGCTACATCTCGTTTCGAGCCAAAATCATCACCTCGGTTGTCGCCACAGTGGCGATCATCGCCTTCGTCGTCATGCTGGCACTGAGGTAGTACGTGACCCCCGATTCCGACGCCACCTCTCGCGCTGCGCGCTCGTCTCGAATCCAGCCGCTCTGGGCACGTGTGGACGCGAATCGGACCAAGCTGACCGTCTTCGTCGTAGCGTTCATTCTGGGCTCGGCTCTGCTGCTGGCGCTCGCGCTGATCGCCTTGCCAGGTGCGCTGATCGGCGCGGCGGGCGTTGCTGTGGAGGAGATCGGCAACCCGGCAGCGTACTGGCAGGGGTACGCGCTGGCCGTGGGCGGTGCCTTCGTTCTGTTTCTGCTCATCGGATCGCTCATCGCGGCGATACAACTGTCGAACGCCGAGGACTGGGTCCGCAATAGGTTCAGCGGTCGGCCGCTTGAGCCGGGCGAAGTGCCGGTTCTCGAAGCAGCGCTGGCGGACATGGCTCTCGCGTCAGGATTGGCGGAGACCCCCGCTGTGCTCGTGCTTGAGGAGGCCGGTGTCAACGCCTTTGCCTTGGGCACGATCCGCAAGCGTGCGGTCATCGGTATCACGCGAGGAATGCTCGACGAGTTCTCGGCAGACGAGCTGCGCGCCGTGCTCGCGACGCTTGTTGCGCGCATCATCGCGGGCGACATCATGTTCGGGACGGCGCTTGCGGCGCTGATGGGGCCGATCAAGGCGATCCGCGAATCGCGTGCGGCAGCGGGTGGCGTCGCGTCCGGGTGCGCGAATACCGGATGCGCGGACCCGGGTTGCGCCAACTCGGGCTGTAACTCCGCCGGCTGTTCCGACATGGACGGTTGTTTGGACATGGGTGGCGACGACAGCGCGGCTGGCTGTCTGGGCATCATCGGAGTGATCGTGTTCTTCGTGGTGGTCGCGATGATCACCTATGCGGCGGTGGTGACCGCTGCGTGGATCGTGACCATCTGGGGTCGTGCTCTGAACCGTACGAGCTACGAGAAGGCCGATGCCGAGGGGATGCTCCTCCTCAAGGATCCGGCGCCTATGCTGCTCGCGTTGAAGAAAGCGATCCACTCGGCGACGACGGTGGGATCGCAGGACCAGTCATACGACGGCATCTTCTACGCGCCCACGTCCGGCACGCCTGCGGTCGAGCGTTCGGAGCGGCGGAGGTTCGAACGCCTCCGCGAGGTTCTGGGCGTCGAGGGCATGGCGGCCACTCTTGATGCCGATGATGCGGGTGCGCCCCGCTGACGGCACCAGCCGCACCGCTCGGGATGCGCGGGCTTGTTAGGGCATCAAGCCTGTAGGTAAATGAGGGGTACGTACCGGGGGAGTGCACTTCCTCCCACTCACACTCGTTGGAGCCACCATGAACTCTGAGGTCACCCGTTATCTCATCAGCGCGGCCTTCATGCTCACTGGTCTGGGCATGCTTGGCGCGGCACTGACGCTGCCGGTTGCATTGCGCGAGCCCGCAGGCGCCTATGGGCACTCCTGGCTGCTTGCTCGATTCGGGCCGCAGGTCGAGGCGGTTGTCGGCACTATCTTGTGGGGTCTGGCGGGCCTCGGGTTCATCGGCGCCGCGGTGGGCGTGTTTCTCGGCGTGGAGTGGTGGACGATGTTCGCGTGGGTCGGTGCGCCCAGTGCCATCGCAGCAATCGCGCTGTGGTTCGCTGCTGTCCCGCCGGGAACGTACGTGGGGGGTATGATGGCTGCGCTGACAATCGGATGGATGATGTTTCTGCGAGGATAGCCGGAGGTCGAGTTCGGCACACGCGAGACACAGGTTGAGGAGAATCGCATCGTGCAGTATCAGAACGACTACATACTGCGGATCATCGAGCAGATGGGCACCGCGATCCGCGAGGCGTTCCGCCGCTTCCGGGACGGCGAATCTGCCGAGGAGTCTCGCGAACTCACCAACCAGGCGATCGGACTCGTGGTCGACATGGATCCGGAGCTCTTCTTGCGATTGGCGCCGTCGTCGATGGTGTCGTTCCTCGAGATCTCAGGGTTCGACGACCGGCTGGTCGTCAAGCTCGCCGAGGCACTTGAGCTGCAGGCTGAGATACTCCTGAGCGAAGGCGCGCTCATCGAGGCCGGCGTTCGCCGCGAGCAGGCCGCAGCCGTGCTCGCGTCGATCGATCCGGCGCACGCCAACTAGCGGCATACGACAGGGCCCCTCGGCTTCGACCTCCCGGTGCGGGGAAGTGATGCCGAGAGGCCCTGTGAGCGCCTCTGGGACCGGCTAGACGGTGATCTCGGCCGCCCAGACACCGTGCAGGTTGCACGACGCGTGTGCCGCGAGCTTGGTGTCGGGGTCGAGCACGAGCGTCGCCGTCACCTTGGGGCTGACCGCCACGGCCGAGAAGTCGAATCGGGCAATAGCCGTGCCGTCTGCGAACAGCTCGATATACTCGAAGAAGTGGTCGGGCATGTTGGGGTGCGGGACGTAGTGTCCGACCGCAACGTCGACGACGCATTCGTCACCTTCTCGCCTGCACTCGATGTAGGGCGTGTGCTTCTTGGTGAAGTCGTCTGCGCTGTCGAAATCCTCCATGCGGTGGATGCCGCCGAGGACAGGGGCGTCACTCATCTGTCTACCTCCGTGTCGTTTACGGGACTGATTCGGCCGTTCGCCGAACGAGTCGTATATACCCCACTCGGGCGTGCCGTAGAATCCAAGGTCCACCACCGAAAGGATCGCCGAGATGACCGCGACACTCCTGAATGCCGAGAACTCAGTGCTGCTCGTGCTGGATGTGCAGGAGCGACTTGCCGCAGCGATGGATCGCCGAGACGAGGTTCGCGAGAGCTCCGAGTTCCTGGCGTCGGTTGCAGGCATAGTCGGTGTTCCAGTTGTGGTGACGCGGCAGTACCCAGCCGGACTCGGTGATGTCGAACCCGGACTCGCGGCGACGCTGACCGCGCTTGAGGCCGATGGCCTGAAGGTGGCTCGTGCGGACAAGATGGCGTTCGATTGCTTTGCCGAGTCGACGTTCCGTGACGCGGTCGACGTCATGAACCGCCGTCAGCTGATCATCGTGGGAATGGAGTCGCACATCTGCGTGACCCAAACGGCGGTCAGCGCGCTGGTGGCCGGTTGGGACGTGCACGTGGTCGAGGACGGTTGCTGTTCTCGGAGTGAGCGATCGCATCGAGGTGCCATGGAACGCTTGCGAGCCGCTGGTGCGGTCATCACATGCGCGGAGTCGGCAGCGTATGAGCTGGTCGGCGAAGCGGGAACGCCGCGATTCAAGGCGCTTCTCGGCCTTGTGAAGCGGCGCGGCTGACGGCCAATGAGCCGTCGATGGAGCACACTGGCGAGCATCTGAAGGCGCAAGGCACCGTGCTACACTATCGGCGTTTTCGGGCCCGGTTCAGGGCATCACCACTAAGAGGGAGTTCGCAGCTGATGGCTCAGATCATCGACGGTAAGCTGGTCGCGCAGGAGATGCGAGCGAAGGCAGCCGTACTGGTCGACCGCGTCAAGACCGCAGGCGTCGAGCCCGGCCTCGCCGTGGTGCTTGTGGGAGACGATCCGGCGTCCCAGTCCTACGTTCGCATGAAGGAACGAGACTGCGACGAAGTGGGAATCCGCGCAGTCGACTTCCGCCGAGACGCGTCCCTTTCGCAAGACGACCTCAACGCCATCATCGATGGCTGTAACGCAGACCCGTCTATCCACGGTATTCTGGTGCAGTTGCCGCTGCCCGCAGGTCTCGATGAAGAGGCCGCGCTCGCGCGAATCAGCCCTGAGAAAGACGTGGACGGCCTGCACCCGGAGAACCTCGGTCGGCTTGTTCGCGGTATCGACGGCGCACGCGCATGCACACCGTGGGGCGTCATGGCGATGCTCGATCACTACGGCATCGACCCGGCCGGAAAGCGCGCCGTGGTCATCGGCAGGTCATCCATCGTCGGTAAGCCGATGGCGCTCATGCTGCTTGAGCGCAACGCGACCGTCACGATGTGCCACAGCCGCACAGTCGATCTGCCCGCGGTGTGCCGAGAGGCGGACATTCTGGTCGCGGCGGTGGGACGCGCCGAGATGATCACCGCCGACTACGTGAAGCCGGGCGCGGTGGTCATCGACGTCGGCATCAACAGCAGTGATAAGGGGATGGTGGGCGACGTGGACTTCGCCGCCGTCGCGCAGACCGCGAGCGCTGTCTCGCCGGTTCCGGGTGGGGTGGGGCCCATGACGAGGGCGATGCTCGTGATGAACACCGCCCACGCGGCCGCACGTGTCGCGGGAGTCGAGCTGTGATCCGCGCACGCGCGTTGCGTGCGCTGGCGCTCGTGATGATGCTGGGCATGGCGCTCGGGGCAGCGAACGCGGCAGCTGCAGCGCCCGTCTCGGCGGGCGGACCCGTGGACGTGCAGATCTGGCCGCAGGACGGCCAGGCTGTCGTCATCGCGTCGTGTCAGCTGCCGGAAGGTACCAAGCTACCCGCGCTCGTACGCATACCCGTTGTCCCCGGCGCCAAAGTCGAGTGGGCCGGCGAGATTCTCGGCGGCGATGTGTCGAGTGACATCGCCCGCGAGTATCGGCTGGTCGACGGCGTCGGCGGTCAGTATGCCGAGTTCTACCTGACAAAGTCGCGGCACGGCCAGGTCGACTCTGTCGCCACCACACTCAGTGTCTCCGGCACCAACGTCTCCGCGTCGGTCGACTGGGTGCAGTCCGTGGAATCGAGTAGCACGGTGTTCTCGGTGCGCCTGCCCGGAGGAGTGTCTGGGGTAAAGATCAAGCCTGCGCCGGACGGCAAGCCCGTCGAGAGCGACTCGGGTGAACTCCTTTACGCGCTGCCGTCGAAGGTTCTGCCGGTCGGCGGCGCCCAGCAGGTGACCTTCAGTTACAGCACGGTGCCCGAAGGCGAGCCGGATGTGCGCCCATCGGCAAACGTCATCATCGCTTCGCTACTGGGGATCCTGGCTCTCGCGATCGTTGCGCTTGTACTCGTCGTCAGGCGACGCTCGTCGTGAAGCTGCTGTTGCACGCGTGCTGTGGGCCGTGTCTGATCGAGCCGCTGGACGCGCTCAAGGCCGAGGCCGATACCGTCACGATCCTCTACGCCAACCCCAACATACATCCCGCCGCTGAGTACGAACGGCGACGCGATACGATGGCCGAGTACGCCGCGCGTGAGGGTGTCGAGGTAGTCGAAGCGCCGTACGATCCTGCGCGTTGGATGATCGCAGTAGGTCCGCTGGCGGATGCCGGCGTCGAGCGATGCCGAGCCTGTTTTCGCCTCCGCCTCGAGGAGTCGGCGCGCTACGCTGCCGACCATGGCTTCGACGCGATCGCCACCACGCTGACCGTCAGCCCGTATCAGGACGGTGCTGTCATCGCCGAGGAAGGGCAGCGAGCCGCCGAGGCCGTCGGCGTCACCTACGTCCACCGGGACTTTCGCGGCCACTACCCGGAAGCGACCCGGCGCTCTCGCGAGCTGGGCATGTACCGCCAGAACTACTGCGGGTGCGTGCTCTCCGACGTGGAGGCGCAGCGAGCGCGGGCCGAGCGTCGCGCCAAGCGCGGCTGACGCATCCTTCGGACCTGATGTGTCGGAGCGCTGCGCTACACTTGAGCCGACCCGAGTATCGCCAGACCATCGAGGAGACTGCATGCGCACCGACGATTTCGACTATGACCTGCCGAGTGGCCTTATCGCCCAGGAACCGGTCGAGCCGCGCGATTCATGCCGACTCCTCGTCCTCGATCGCGCGAGCGGTCAGATCGATCATCGAGTGTTCAGCGACCTTCCGGAGTACGTTCGAGCTGGCGATGTCGTCGTGGTCAACGAGACACGTGTGCTTCCTGCTCGCCTCAAGGGCGTCAAGGACGAGACCGGTGGTTTGGTCGAGGTGTTGTTGCTCCGCGAACGCTACGAGGGCGCATGGGAGTGTCTGGTCAAGCCCGGCAGGCGTCTGAAGCCCGGAGCGAAGATGGTTTTCGGCGATGGCGCGATGACCGGACTGATCGTCGAGACGCTGGACGAAGGCGGCGGACGGCTGGTCCAGTTCAGTCTCGCAGCGGGGGAGAGCAGCTTTCTCGATATCGTGCACCGCATAGGTGAGATGCCGTTGCCTCCCTACATAACGCGAAAAGTGTCCGATCCGGAGCTCTATCAAACCGTCTTCGGCCGAGAGGAGCGTTCAGCCGCCGCGCCGACAGCGGGACTCCACTTCACTGCGGAGTTGCTGCAAGAGGTCGAGGCCGCGGGGGCGCGCATCGAGACCGTGGAGCTTGATGTGGGGATCGACACCTTCCGACCGGTCTCCGAGGATGATCCGACGCAACATCGAATTCACTCCGAGCACTTTCGGGTGCCTAAGCGAACCGCTGAGGTCATCAACGACGCGCGCGAGAGGGGTGGCCGTATCTTCGCGATCGGCACCACCAGCGTTCGCGCTCTCGAGAGCGCGTGGGACGAGGAGCTTGGCGCGGTTGTGGCGTCCGAGGGAGCGACATCCCTCTTCATCCTGCCGGGGTACCGTTTTCACGTCGTCGACGCGATCGTGACCAACTTCCACGTACCCCGCTCCACGCTGCTCATGATGATCAGTGCGTTTGCAGCCCGCGGCCAGATTCTTGAGGCGTACGCCCTTGCACGTGAGGAACGTTATCGGTTCCTCTCATTCGGCGATGCGATGCTGATTCTCTAGTCTCCCTGCCGCACGACTTTGGGTTGCCGGCGCTAGCGCGCGGGAGTCCACCAGGTCCAGTTCGGGTTGCCCACAGCAGGGTCAGTCGGGCTGCTACCGGGCCCCACGGCGATGCCTTCAAGCTCTCCGCCTGCGACAAGGCGGTAGATCGGCGTTCCCGATGGGTCGTCGGCCAGTCGACTGAACGTCGGTGAGCCATCCGGATTCGATGGCGTTGTGATGTTGGCTGGGAGCTTCGGCCACTGCCCGAAGTCCGAGAGGGCGTCACTCGTCAGCTGGTACAGGTTCCCACGGTATGTGCGTACGACTCGGTCGAAGGCAAGCAGCTGGCCGCTCGTCTCGTCCCGTACATACAGCCGATCAGGATCGTCAGCCTTGAAGACGGTGTGATCCGCCGGTTCCGACCCGCTCCCCAGTGAAGATGTGGTCTTTCCGGCCGGTGTCAGGCCCTCGGTCGCGATCGTGCTCGGTCCGGAGAGCAGGAACACCACGTCTTGCACGGTGATGAATGAACCCGCTGTGCCAACCGCCGGCGCTATCATCACGGCCGAATCCGCGGCCTCTGGCGCAGCGGTGACGACGTCGCCGTACTGCGGGGCCGCCTCGCGGCTACTCGCCATTGGCGTGTCGGCAGCCGGGGGTGCGGTGAGCACTTGGATGCCCGCACTGGATGCGATTCCCACCGCCGCGACGAAGATGACCGCCGCGCTGGCCCACGTGATCGCTTCCTGCCGAGAACGACCCCGCGCCCATCGCCGAATAGCATCAAGCGCCGTGACGCGCTCGTCGCGGGCAGCGTCCGGCGCTGCAGCGATCGCCGGGGCTTGCGCGTCGTCATGCACAACATCGATCGGTGAGTCTCCATCGGTTGCAGCAGCGTGTGGAGTCGCAGCTTCCGACGCAGCCTGTCTCGCTTGTGCGTCCTCGGCTCGGATGGCGTCCATCACGCGAGCAATCAACTCTTCGGACGGTGCAGGAGTCGGCGTGCTTCGAACAAGCAGCAGGGTGCGAACGAATACTGAGCAGGTAGCGCAGCCAAGGCAGTGCTCCTTCGCATCGGCGAGCTGCTGAGCATCAACGGGCGTTCGATCGAGCGCGTCCGATACGAGTCCCTGAGCGGTGGTGCAGTCCATGTCAGGCACCTCCGGCGTTGAGTCCGAGTGAATGGGCGAGCGAGCGGCGCGCGCGGAACACGCGCGACTTGACGGTACCGGCCGGAACGCCGAGCGCCTCCGAGGCGTCTGCGTACGTCAGTCCGAAGAGGGCGACGGCCGAGAATGCGTCTCGGTCTTCGGTTTGCAGCGCACCGATGGCCCGCTCCAGTGACACGGATAGCGTGACCGCGTCGGCGAGATCGCCAGGTGCGGCAATCGTATCGAGCGGGTCCAGCGTCACAGGACGTCGTTTTCCCGCGCGAACGGTGTCGAGGCATGCGTTTCTTGTGATGCGAAACAGCCACGTGGAGAACTTGGCGCGTTCATCGAATGACGCCAGCGACCTGAACACCTTGATCCATACCTCCTGCGTGACGTCCTCGGCTGTCGACGGGTCGCCAAAGAACCGCAGCGCATGCGCGTATACCGCAGGCGTGTGGGCACGCACGATCGCTTCAAAAGCGTCGAGGTCGCCGTTCCTGGCCGCGGCTAGGAGCGCGGTGTGGTCGATGGTTCGTTCAGCCATGTCACTAGCCCTATGACGTACAGCAGGTGCCGATGGTTCTCGGTGGGCCTAAGTCTACCTGACGTGGGCACGGCGGCGCGGACAGCAACCGGTGGAATCATCGTCAGACGCACGGGGTCAGGAATTCGCTACACTGGCGCACATGACACTCTTCGATTTCGACCTCATCGCCACGGACCCGACCACGTCGGCGCGTCGTGGGAGCTTCAAGACCGCACACGGCACGGTGGAGACGCCGCTGTTCATGCCGGTTGGGACGCGCGCGACCGTGAAGGGTGTGACGACGCCACAGCTCCACGAGCTCGGCGCGCAGGTGCTCCTCTCTAACACCTACCACCTCTTCCTGCGTCCCGGCTCCGACATCGTGCGTGAGGCGGGTGGCCTGCACTCGTTCATGAACTGGGACCGCGCCATCCTCACGGACTCGGGCGGCTTCCAGATCTTCAGCCTCGCCGACACGCTCAAGCTCTCCGATGAAGGCGTCGAGTTCCGTTCGATCCTCGACGGCGCCAAGCACTTCTGGACACCCGAGGAGAACATGCGAGTTCAGCAGGACCTGGGCGCCGACATCGCGATGCAGCTCGACCAATGCCCGCCGTACCCTGCGGACAAGGAGTTCGTCGCCACGGCTGTTCGCCGCAGTGCGGACTGGGCCGCGCGCTGCAAGGCCGCCCACACCCGGGAGGATCAGGCGCTCTTCGGCATCGTGCAGGGAGGCGTGTTCGAGGATCTGCGTCTCGAAAGCGTCGAGCGGCTCACCGAGTTTGACCTGCCCGGTTACGGGATCGGCGGTTACTCGGTGGGAGAACCGCATGAACTGATGCTCGAATCACTCGGGCCGGTGTGTGATGCCATGCCGGCGAACAAGCCGCGCTACCTGATGGGCGTAGGCAACCCGACCACGATTCTGCAGGCGATCGGCCTCGGTGTGGACATGTTCGATTGCGTGCTGCCCACACGGACTGCTCGCATGGGCACCGCGTTCTCATCGGAAGGTCGGATGAACCTGAAGAATGCGAAGTACGCGCGCGACTTTGGCCCGCTGGACGAGAACTGCACCTGCCATGTCTGCACCCAGTACTCCCGGGCCTACCTGCGTCACCTGGTTTCGATGAAGGAGATGCTGGCATCCATCCTGCTCTCCGTTCACAACCTGCACTTCCTGCTCGATCTCACCGCTCGGGCACGCGTCGCCGTGGAGGAGCAGCGCTACGGCGCATTTCTCGACGAATGGCTCGCGTCGCCTGGTGCGGCGGACTACTAGGACCCGATAGTTCCCACTCATTGGCCCGTCACTCTTCATTCCGAGGAGGACTGTGGGTATGATTGGGCGTCGGCCTGCACGCCGGTTGCAGGTCACACGTCGAAAGGTGTCGCACATGGGTGGTTCCAACTCGAGCTCGCTCGTCTTTCTCATCGCTGCAGCAGCGATGTTCTATGTACTGATCATTCGTCCGCAGCAGAAGAGGGCGAAGGAGCAGGCGAGTATGCTCAGCGCCCTGGAGCCGGGTGTTGAGATCGTGACCATCGGCGGTATCTACGGAACGATTGTCGAGGTCCGCGAGGAGCGCCTGCTCATGCGCGTCGCTGACGGATCCGAACTCGAGATCGCTCGTCGTGCGGTCGGCAGCGTCGTTCCTGCGCCCGGAAGCGATGACGAAGACGACGCGCTCGTCGATTCCGACGGCGATGTGGAGGCAAGCGAGTCTGGCCCCGTTGACTCGGCAGACGAGCCCACGGGTACGGTCGCACAGTAGGTCCTGTACGGAACCTCGCCGAGAACCGTCATGCGAGTGGCGAAGTGATCGGCTGGCAATTGGCAGATGCAAGCTCCCGATAGGGAGATGACCCGCACGGTAAGGAAGGCAGGAGAATGGATCCCAGGCAGCGCAACTACCTGCTGCTCGCGACTGTCGCGGTCCTGATGATCGCCTCGTGGCTGATGTTTATGCCACCGGCTGAGAAGATCACCCAGGGACTCGACATCCGCGGCGGCCTGTCCGTCATCCTCACGGCGAAACCAGCGGCAGGACAGCAGCTGAAGTCGTCTGACATGGATCGCGCGGAGCTGATCGTGCGTAACAGAATCGACAAGCTGGGCGCCTCGGAGACGAGCATCCAGCGTCAGGGCAGCGACTCGATCCTCGTGCAGATTCCCGGGATCAAGAACGCCGAGGAGGCCCTGAAGATCCTGGGCTCCACGGGTCAACTCGAGTTCGTGGAGGTGGCGTCGATCACGGATACCGCCACCGTCGCGGCGCTATCCGGAAACACCGCCGAGGGAACGCGCCTCATCGCGGGAACCTACAAGCCCTTTATGACCGGCGAGGTCGTCAAGAGCGCATCGGTGGGTCAGGATCCGACCACCGCCCAGATCGAGGTCTCTCTTACAATGGACGCCGTCGGCACCAAGAAGTGGGCTGACTTCACTACCGCCAACGTGGGCAAGCAGGTCGCTATCGTGCTCGATGGCGTCGTCAAGTCCGCGCCGGTCGTCAACGAGCCCATTACGGGCGGGCAGACGGCTATCAGCGGTTCATTCACCGCCGAGGACGCGAAGAACCTGAAGACCGTTCTCGAGACCGGTGCGCTGCCGGTCAGCCTCGAGCCGGTCGAGACGCGCGTCGTCGGTCCGACCTTGGGTCAGGACTCTTTGCGTCAAGGCGTGCTGGCGGCACTGATCGGCCTCGTGCTGGTCGCCGTCTACCTGGTCGCCTTCTATCGCGGCATGGGCCTCTTGTCGGTTGGCGCGTTGGTTGTGTTCTCATCAATCTTCATTGGCGTTCTCGCTGTGCTTTCCGCGTTCGGCGTGTTTGCGCTGTCGTTGCCGGGTATCGCAGGTATCGTGCTCACCATCGGCATCGCCGCGGACAGCTCGATTCTTATCAACGAGCGCTTCAAGGAAGAGATCCGGATGGGCCGGACGCTTCGCTCCGCAGCCGCGTCGAGCTCGAAGCACGCCATCGGTACGAGTATCGATGCGGACCTCGTGACATTCGTCTCGGCACTGGTGTTGTTTCTGGTCGCGATCGGGCCTGTCAAGGGCTTCTCACTGACACTCATGATCGGCATAGTGTGCGACATCACCATGATGATCATGTTCAAGCGCCCGATGCTCATCCTCCTTGCTGAGAGCACCATGGATAAGTATCCCGCTCTCTGGGGCATCCCGAAGGCCGTTGATGCTCCTGTACGCTCCAAGACCTCCAAGAAGGGCGGTGCCGCCAATGTCTAGGTTCCATATCGATTTCATGGGCAACCGCCGCATCATGTTCGCGATTTCAGTCATCTTGCTGGTCGTCTCGATCGGAGCACTTGCGTTTCGGGGGCTGACCTTTGGTATCGAGTTCTCTGGCGGTACCGTGGTCAACATCGTTGACGCCGGCACCGTCACGGACTCAGAGATGCGGCAGGCGTTCGTCGATGCCGGTGTGACCAACCCGAGCGTTCAGATCAGTCAGTCGGGCGACAAGACCGGCTACATCATCCGTACGGAGGTCACCGAGGCCAAGACCGCTGCCGCAGACGTGGCGAAGGTGGCCAAGGCAACCGGACTTCCGGCATCGGAGTTCCAGGTCACCACTATCGGTCCCGGCTGGGGCAAGAACATCACCAACCGCGCAGTTCTCGCGCTGGCACTGTCGATCCTGGCGATCCTGCTCTACGTGTCGCTTCGCTTCGAGTACAAGATGTCGGTCACAGCAGTTATATCGCTGGTTCACGACATCTTGATCACCCTGGGAATCTATGCATTGTCCGGACTCGAGGTCACCCCGAACACCGTGGCCGCGCTCCTGACGATCTTGGGCTACTCGCTCTATGACACGATCGTCGTGTTCCACCGCATCAAGGAGAACTCACAGAACCTGCAGAAGCAGTCGTTCATGAGCATGGCGAACGAGTCTATCAACGAAGTGTTCGTGCGCTCGCTCAACACTACCGTTTCGTCGCTGATTCCTGTTCTCGTGATGTTGTTCTTCGGCGGTCCGACACTCAAGGACTTCGCGTTCGCTCTCACGATCGGTCTTACGGTGGGCGCATACTCGTCCATTGGCGTGGCGGCTCCGCTGTACGCCATCTGGAAAGAGACCGAGCCAAAGTACAAGGCACTTGCCAAGAAGTATGCCAACGCGTAGTTCGAAGCTTGCGTCACACCACGTGTACACGAGACGGGACCGACACATGCGTGTCGGTCCCGTCCGTTAGGATGAGCATATGATTTCACCGTCCACCAACAGATCATGGCACGTGATGCCGGTCGACCCCGATGTGGTCGATTCGCTTGCGGAGTCCACGGGCCTCTCGCGCATCACCGCGCGCATTCTCGCATCGCGCGGGCTCGAGACCGCCGCCAAGGTGGAGTGGTTCTTGTCGCCGGATCTTGACCGCGACTGGCTGTCACCGGAGCTGATTCCTGGCATGAGCGCCGCAGCCGACGAAGTCGCGGAGGCGGTGCGTGCCGGTTGGCACATCGTCGTGTTTGGCGACTTCGACCTCGACGGAGTCTCTGCCACAGCCGTTGCCGCCCGGGGGCTGCGTGCTCTCGGCGCACACGTCACTGCCGTTGTCCCGCATCGTTTTCGCGAGGGATACGGACTCTCCTTGGCGGCGATTGAGCGCCTAATGACGCTCGACCCTGATCTGGTGGTGACGGTGGACTGCGGTATCTCGAGCGGCCCCGAGGTCGAGACTCTGATAGGCCGTGGCGTCAAAGTCGTGATTACCGACCATCATGAGCCCGGCGATGGCGTTCCTACCGGTGTTCCGGTGGCAGATCCCAAACTGGCATCGGACACCTGTCAGTCGTGCGACCTGGCAGGCGCGGGCGTGGCGCTGAAACTGGTGCAGGCGGTGGGGGACCGGCTCGGTGAGTCGGGCGTGTGGCGCGATCTCGTGGACCTGGCGTCGCTCGGTACCATCGCCGACATCGTGCCGCTGACGGCGGAGAACCGTGCCCTGGTCTCCGCTGGCGTCGACAAGATGCGCAGAAATCCGCGGGCGTGCATCTCAGCGCTCGCGTCGGTAGCCGGAACCTCCGCAGATGCGCTTTCGGCCGATGGTGTTGCGTTCTCGTTGGCACCCCGTCTTAACGCCGCGGGTCGGATGGCCGATCCCCAGGTGTCGCTGGATTTGTTGCTTACCGACAATCCGCACGAAGCCGAGAAACTCGCGGCCGTGCTCGACGAACACAACCGCTCGCGCCAAGCCGTGGAAGCCGATCTGCACGAGGCGGCGCTTGCCATGGCGACTCGGAGCTTCGACGGCGAGCGGGGACTGGTGCTGTCGGGGGAGGGATGGCACGAGGGCGTGAAGGGTATCGTCGCGTCCCGAATGACCTCGCAGTTCCACGTCCCCACGTTGCTTTTCACCATCGAGGACGGTGTCGCGCGCGGCAGTGGGCGCTCGGTGGGCTCGGTCGACCTGTTCCGCGCCCTTGAGGCGTGCTCGAGCCATCTCGAGCGCTTTGGAGGACACGCGGCGGCGGTTGGGTGCGCGCTCCCAGCAGAGGATCTTCCGGTATTCACGGCGTGCTTCCATGCTTACCTCGAGACTCTGCCAGCCGAGCAGTTCGAGACCGCGCGCACCATCGACGCGGAGGTCGAACTCGAGGACGTCAGTGTGGAGCTGGGAGCTGAGTTCGCCCTGCTTCAGCCCTTCGGTCACGGAAACCGCACACCGACTCTCGCCAGTCGTGGAGTCTTCATGAACGGCAGACAGCGCGTAGGCAAGACCGGCAACCACTTGCGGTTCTCGGCATACGACGGCGCGGTCACGGTTCCGGCGATCATGTTCCGGTGTGGTGAGATCGAGTCGCTTGTGGGACAGGACCTGCCTGTCGATCTCGCCTACGAGGTGTCTGTGGACGAGTGGCGCGGGCGCACTCGCGTTCAACTGATGGTGCGCGAGGTTGCACCGGCCGCCGTTGAGTCGGATGCACCGGCGTATCAGCTGGTCACAGAGCTGTTCGACAAGGCCGACGAGATCCTTGCGCGTGAGGAGTACTCGGGAATCCAGGACGCACCGTGCTTCAACACCAAACTCGCCGGTGTCAGCTTCGAGAATCGGCAGCAGGTGCTCGAGCGACTTGAGCCCGGTGCACCGCTGAGGCTGGAGCGCCACCCGGACAACCCGTTCGACTCCAACGCCTGTGCTGTGTTCGACCCTCACGGGGAGCAGGTCGGGTTCTTCAACAGGCGACTGGCGGCCGTGCTCGCCCCAGCGCTTGATGCAGGGGTGGCATACGACGTCGAGGTGACCGATGTCACCGGTCGCGACGACGGACGGACTCTCGGCGTGAACGTCATCGTTTCTCGCCGAGACGCGGCCGAAGACATCGTCGAGCGCGTGGCTCAGCGTGCAGAGCGGCGCGCGGAGCTTGGGCGTCTGACTTCCGGCGAACTCGATACCGAACTCACCCGATGCTTCATCGGCGAACGCACACTGCACGACGCACAGGCGCGTTCACTTGAGCACCTCGCGGCAGGAGTCAGTACGCTGACGGTGATGGCGACCGGCCGAGGAAAGTCACTCATCTTTCACATGCACGCGGCGAGAACCGCGCTGCGTGACGGAAGAGCCAGCGTGTTCGTCTACCCCCTGCGTGCGCTCGTCGCTGATCAGGCGTTTCACCTGGAAGAGGCGTTCGCGGGGGTTGGCCTGACGGTTCGTACCGTGACCGGCGAGTCCACGCAGCCAGAGCGTGACCAGGCGTTTGCGGCACTACGCGCGGGCGAGCTGGACGTGGTGCTGACCACTCCCGAGTTCCTCCACCTCTACGCATCTCGCTTTGCCGAGGACGACCGCATCGGATTCCTCGTGGTGGATGAGGCGCATCACGTCGGCATGGCGCGAGCCGGGCATCGTCCCGCGTACGCACGACTCGGCGAGGCGCGCGCCGCTCTCGGCAATCCGGTGGTGCTTGCGGTCACGGCAACCGCGGATGCGGATACAGCAGCCAGCATCGAGTCCATTCTCGGCATCACCGAGCGAGTTCTGGATCCCACGGTCCGCGAGAACCTGCTCGTGGTCGATCAGCGAGACGCCCGGGACAAGGACCGATATCTGGTGGACCTCGTGTCGGGTGGGGGAAAGACGGTCATCTACGTCAACTCGCGCGAGCAATCGGTCAAACTAGCACGCATGCTTAGAAAGCGACTGCCGGCCCTCGCCATGCGCACGGCGTTCTACAATGGCGGCCTTGCCCGCGCCGCGCGTCATGCGGTGGAGAGAGCGTTTCATGCCGGCGATATCGCGGTCGTGGTGTCCACGAGCGCATTCGGGGAGGGCGTCAACATCCCCGACATCCGCAACGTGGTGCTCTACCATCTGCCCTTCAACGACGTCGAGTTCAACCAGATGTCGGGTCGAGCGGGTCGCGACGGGGCGACGGCGCGGATTCACCTGCTCTTCGGAACGCGCGACGCTCGCATCAACGAGATGATTCTCTCCTCGCTCGCGCCAAGCCGTGACGACATGGCGGCCCTCTACGCCGAGCTCCGTGACATCGGCGCTCGAGAAGGAGCCGGATTCGAGATCTCGAATGCCGAGCTCGCCGAGCGTTGTCGCCGTCGCCGGAAGGACTTCACGCTCGACGAGCGCGGGATATCATCGGCGCTTGGGGTCTTTCGCGAGCTTGGGTTCGTTCAGGGTGAGGGCCACGGCGCTTACCGCCGACTCACGTTCATCCCCTCGAGCCACAAAGTTGAACTTGAGTCGAGCATTCGGTACGCGGAGGGTGTTGATGAGGTGGAGGGTTTCGCCGCTTTCAAGCAGTGGGCGCTGTCGACCTCTCCGGAGGAACTCCTGGTTCGGTTCAATCGCCCGATACTCCCCGAGTAGACATCGCGGCATCAGAGCGCGCGGAGCGGTACACTTTCCTGCAAGATCTCCGGCCACGGGCACAGAAGGACCTCGATGTCAGCGACGCTTGCACAGATAGAAGCCCAGGTTCGGGCGTACAACCCCGACGCGGACCTGACCGGTCTCGACGACGCGTACGCGTTTGCTCACGCTGCCCATAAGGACCAGGTACGCAAGAGTGGCGAGGCGTTCGTCAATCACCCTATCGAAGTCGCGCTCATACTGGCCGAGCTACACATGGACACGGCCACACTCAAGGCCGCTTTGCTGCACGACACCGTCGAGGACTCCGAGGCGTCGATCGAGGAGGTTCGCGCGCTCTTCGGCGACGAGGTCGCGGAGTTGGTCGATGGCGTCACCAAGCTCGGCAAGATCGAGTTCGAGTCGATGTCGGAGGCGCAGAGTAACAACCTGCGTAAGATGCTCATCGCGATGGCCAAAGACATCCGGGTCATCCTGATCAAGCTCGCGGACCGGCTGCACAACATGCGCACTCTCGCCGCACTACCAGAGGCGCGGCGAATCGAGAAGGCGCACGAAACCATGGACATCTACGCGCCGCTCGCGCACCGGCTTGGCATTTCGAGTATCAAATGGGAGCTCGAGGATCTGGCGTTCTACTACCTCGAGCCTCACAGGTTCCACCAGGTCAGCCGCATGGTCGCTGAAAGTCGCGAGGCGCGGGAGATGTATCTCGCAAAGGTCATCGACCAGCTCAATGACGAGCTCTCGGCGATCGGCATCATTGCGCGCATCTCCGGACGCCCCAAGCACCTCTACAGCGTCTACCAGAAGATGTCTCAAAAGGGTAAGGACTTCAACGAGATCTACGACCTCATCGCATTGCGCGTGATTGTCGACTCGGTCAAAGACGTATACGGGGCGCTGGGCACGGTCCATAGCATCTGGAAACCGGTGCCGGGCCGCTTCAAGGATTACGTCGCGATGCCCAAGTTCAACATGTATCAGTCGCTGCATACGACGGTCATCGGCCCCTCGGGCAGTCCGCTCGAGATCCAGATCCGCTCGGAGGAGATGCATCGGACCGCGGAGTATGGTGTCGCGGCTCACTGGCGCTACAAGGAGGGCACGCGCGGCGACGATGCGTTCGACGAGCGACTTGCGTGGCTACGCCAGATGTTGGAGTGGCAGACCGAGCTCAAGGATCCCCGCGAGTTCATGGAGGCGCTCAAGATCGACCTCTTCGAAGAGGAGGTCTTCGTCTTCAGCCCCAAGGGGGACGTCATCTCGCTCAAGCGCGGGAGCACACCCATCGACTTCGCGTACGCGATTCACACCGAGGTCGGCAACCGATGCGTCGGCGCCAAGGTGAACGGTTCGATCGTCCAGCTCGGCTATGAGCTGCAGATGGGGGACCGCATCGAGATTCTCACCAACAAGAACTCCCACCCGTCGCGAGACTGGCTCAACATCGTCAAGACCTCCTCGGCCAAGAGCAAGATCCGCAACTACTTCAGCAAGGCCACGCGCGAGGATGACCTGGTTCGAGGCCGCGACGAGCTCGCCAAGGTCATGCGCAAGCACGGCCTCGGAATCGGGAGCAAGGCCGCCGAGAAGGCGATCGATGCCGTTGCTCATGAGATGAACTACGCGCACGCCGAGGACATCCTCGCGGGAATCGGCGCCGGGAAGCTGTCGGCCAAGCAGATCGGTACCAAGCTGCTGAAGCTGATGGCGAAGGATGGAGAGGTCGCCAAGCCCGAGCCGGCCGAGCCCGATTTCCCGCTTTCCCAGCCGATGATTGCGCCGCGATCCAAGCGCAGGAAGACCGGCGGCGGCGTGAAGGTGAAGGGCATCGACGACGTGCTGGTGCGGCTGGCGAACTGCTGCCACCCGGTGCCGGGTGACAAAATCATCGGCTTCGTCACGCGGGGCCGGGGAGTGTCGGTTCACCGACTCGACTGCCCCAACGCGCGCGAGTTGCTGTCGAGTCCCGAGCGCATAATCGAAGTCGACTGGGACCTGGGAACCGAGACCGCGTTTCAGGTGGAGATATTCGTCGAGGCGATGGATCGGTTGCGACTGCTCCAAGACGTCACATCCACTCTCGCGGAATCGGGCGTCAACATCCTCGCCTCGTCCACGACCACGCATCGTGATGGGCTCGTCGACATGCGATTCCTCTTCGAGTTGGGTGACCTGTCCCGTATCGACCACATTCTCCGCGAGCTCCGCACGTCCGAAGGCGTGTTCGAGGCGCGGCGTATGCAGCCCGGTGAGGGAACGCAGAAGCGCAGGGGGGATCGCTGAGATGCAGGTGACTCGTCTTGTTCTGGGTGCACTGGAGACGAATTGCTGGATCATCTGCGATGACCTCGGGGGTCCGCGGGCCGTCATCGATCCGGGCGACGAGGCTCCTCGTATCATTGAAGCGCTCGAGGGTGCACCGGTTGCCTACGTGGTGCTCACGCATGCGCACTTCGATCACATCGGCGCAGTCTCTGATCTGCTTGCGGCGACCGGTGCGCCTCTGGTGGCACACATGGACGATGCCGGTTCGCTGGCCTCCGCCGAGACGACCGGCGGAGCGGCCTTCGGCTTCGATCACACGGCACCGGCACCGGACACCTTGCTTGCCGACGGGGACTCGCTCGAGGTGGGCGCGGTCACGCTCACGGTCTTGCATACACCCGGCCACACGCCCGGCGGGATATGCCTGCTTGCCACGCAGTCAGCAGGAGCCGCACATCTGTTCTCGGGAGACACCCTCTTCTCGGGAAGTGTGGGACGTACAGATTTCCCCGGTGGGGATTCGCGTGAGCTCTCTCGCTCCATCGCGCGACAGCTCGCGCCGCTTGATGCCTCGACGACCGTTCATCCTGGCCATGGCCCGGATACGACCATCGCACGCGAGGCGCGTCTCAACCCGTTCTGGCCGCGCGCCTGACGCTCGCCGAGTACGTGCTCAGGTGATCTCGACGCGATTGCGGCCGGCTTCCTTTGCGCGGTACAGCGCGGAGTCGGCTCGCGCGAAGAGCGCCTCGGCAGTGTCGCCAGGACGTGACAGCGTCGCGCCCACACTGGTCGTCACCACGGTCTCGTTGACACCATGCGCTATCGGATTTCCCTTGGTGCATGCCCGGAGCCGCTCGGCGAGCGCTGCGAGAGCCTCCGCGTCCATCGACGGAGCCACGATGAGGAACTCCTCTCCACCGATGCGGCCGGCGATGTCGTACTCGCGCAGCGCGGAGGTGATACGTCTGGCGACCTCGCGCAGGACCTCGTCTCCGGCGGGGTGTCCGTGCGTGTCGTTCACTAGCTTGAAGTGATCGATGTCGAGTTCGATGACGCCGATGACGCCCGACAATCGTTCGGCTCGGGCGAGCTCCTCATCGAGTCGCCGCAACACCGTTCGTCGATTTGGTAACTCGGTGAGCGCGTCTGTGGTTGCGAGTACATGTAGCGCATGCTCTGAGCGTTCGATACGCGCACTCATTCGCGAGATCAGCCAGTAGATCACCGCGCCACCGGCCAGCATGACCAGTACATACACCCCAAAGAGCGCGATGCCTCCCAGATAGAGCGAGCGATCGATGGACGCCAGTGGCAGCGAGAGGGAGATAGCACCCCGGACGTCGCCCACATCGTAGCCCGCTCCTCCATGGCACCTCAGACACTCGTCCTCGACGACAAGCGGTCGCATAACACGCATGGCGCGTCCGTCGGCACCTTCTGCTGAGACGGCGACTTCTCGACGATCGCTGTCAAAGCCTCTCAGAACAGAACGCTCCCAACTATCAGGGGCGTTCCTGGGGTTGATCACCTTGAGACTCGTCAGACGGAACCGGACTTTCCCTTCCGTGTCGGCAATCTTTGACATCTCGCTGGTCATGATCGACGGGTTGCGAAGTGTGAACTGCGTCCCTGAGACGGTGCTGGTGTCAGCTTCGATGCCCAGTTCGCGAAGATACGGGTTGGTTGCGACGCCGGGCCCCTTCTTCACCCACACGCCCGAGTGCATCGCGTTCCACGTTCTTGCGGTAACGATGAGATCGATGTAGGACGTGGCCTGCTCACGAGCACCCTCGTTAACCAGTACGGTCGTCCGCCAGAAGATGCCGATGAAGACCAGCGTGGTGAACACGCCCATGGCGATAACGACCTCGATGCTGAAAGAACCGACGGGCGGTTTAGTGGTGGCGTACTCATCAAGGGGCCGCGTCATATCTGCTTCGGCGCTCCGCTCTTGTCGTCAGCTTCAGTGGTCAGAACGCGGCGGCGCGATGTGCGCATTCGCATGCCTGCATTCTGCCTGTGCGGCGCGTGGCACGCAATTGGTCTGCGCGGTACGAGCGCGTAAGAATTTGGGGGGTCTACTCTCAGTTCATGGGATTGAGCATC
>CAYMAN010000023.1:0-34378 GCA_964388455.1 uncultured Eubacteriales bacterium | reverse complement strand
CTTTGCAAGCCAGGGGTCGAGGGTTCGAGCCCCTTCGTCTCCACCATGCGAATACGCAGGCCGGAAGCGCACGTTGCTTCCGGCCTTTGTGTTCTCGGCGGTGCCCTGACAGCAGTCGGCGAACTGTACTCTACCGTTACGTTAGTGTAGGGTGCTCACTTGCCGACCTGCTCCACCCACCACGAGGACACTAATGACTCACAGACAGGACCATGGGGACGCACGGATGCAGATCGGCGACGTCGCCGAGCAGACCGGACTCTCCTTGCGCACCATCCGCTACTACGAAGAGGCTGGGCTCGTGACCCCTTCAACCAGGACCACGGGAGGGTTCCGACTCTATACAGAGGCGGATGCTGACAGGTTCGATCTCATCAAGCGGATGAAACCGCTGGGCTTCAGCATCGAGGAGATGCGCGAGTTGTTGCTGACCCTCGATTCGCTCGGTGCAGGCGAAGAGTCCTCGCACGACGAGTTCCGAGATTCAGTCGAGCGCTTCGCGCGGTCAGTCGACGAGCGTTGTGAGCAGCTCAAGCATCAGGTGTGTGCAGCAGTTGAGTTGTCGGAGTTGCTCCGTCGGCGCTGCTCGCTGCATGCTTCGATAGATGGTCGGGCGTAGATGCATTCCAGTGAGGCCGCAGTACTCAAGCAGGCTGCGCGGCGCCGCACCTTTGCTGTCATCAGTCACCCGGACGCCGGTAAGTCCACGTTGACCGAGGCGCTGGCGCTGCACGCCCATGTGATCGGCGAGGCCGGCGCGGTCCACGGCAAGTCGGGCCGTCGCGGCGTCACCAGTGACTGGATGGCGATGGAGCGCGAGCGAGGGATCTCGGTCACATCGGCGGTGTTGCAGTTCACCTACGAGGACATGGTGCTGAACCTGCTCGACACACCTGGGCACGCGGACTTCTCGGAAGACACGTATCGCGTGTTGGCTGCGGTGGACTGTGCTGTGATGTTGCTGGACGCAGCAAAAGGTCTTGAGCCGCAGACACTGAAGCTGTTCGAGGTGTGTCGCCATCGACGCGTCCCTGTCATCACCTTCATCAACAAGTGGGATCGCCCGGGACTGGATGCTCTGGAGCTACTCGATGAGATCGAACAGCGACTGGGAATCCGACCGACGCCGGTTACGTGGCCGGTCGGGATCGCGGGTGATCTCCAGGGGCTCGTCGATCGCCGTGAGCAGGACAGCGTGGTCCGCTTCGAGCGCGCATCCGGTGGAGGCGCGGCGAGCGAGTCACGGATGTCGAACGCCGAGGCGGCGCGCGAGCTTTCTGGCTGGCAGGCCGCATCAGACGAGCTGGAGCTCCTGGACAGCATCGGCGCCGACTTCGACCTGGAGACCTTTTTAGCCGGCACCTCCACCCCGGTGTTCTTCGGATCTGCGGTGTCGAGCATCGGCGTGCGAACACTCCTTGACGCCGTTGTGGGCATCGCCCCTGCGCCAACCCCTCGGCAGACGCTGGAGGGCGAGCACCGGCCGATGCAGGCACCGTTCTCCGGACTCGTCTTCAAGGTGCAGGCCAACATGAACCCGGCCCACCGGGACAGAATCGCGTTCGTCCGTGTGTGCTCAGGTGTGTTCGAGCGCGGGATGGTTCTGAATCACGCCGCAACAGGCCGCCCGTTCACGACGAAGTTCGCCAACGCGATGTTCGGGCAGGATCGGACCGTGCTCGAGCGGGCCTATCCGGGCGACATAGTCGGTCTGGTGAATGCGGGTGCCCTGCGCCCAGGCGATACGCTGCACGACGGCGACCCTGTGAAGTACCCCGGGATGCCTGCGTTCACGCCTGAACACTTCGCCACCATTCGCACCAAAGACCCCAGTCGTTCGAAGCAGTTCCGCCGCGGCATCGAGCAGCTGGAGAGCGAGGGCGTTGTTCAGATCCTCGTCTCGGATCGCCGAGGACCACAGACGCCCGTGCTCGCTGCAGTCGGCCCGATGCAGTTCGAGGTGGTTCTGCATCGGCTGGAGCACGAGTTCAGCGCGCCCGCGGTGCTCGATCGTCTGCCCTACGGTCTTGCTCAGGCGACCGATGTCGCAAGCCGAGACCGTCTCAACAACTCGCGTCAGGTCGAAGTTCTGACGCGAACCAGAGACGGCGCCCTCATCGCACTGTTCGTCGACGCGTGGCGTAGGGATCGCCTTAAAACGGAGCAGCCGGAGCTGACCATCGAGCCGCTGAGCCTCACCACAGCCTGAGGCGCAGGGGAGCTCCAGACACCGTTATCGACCAAGGACGACCCGGAGGACGTGGTCGTCGAAGGTGGTCGATCACTCTGCGTTGGAGGCGGTTGAGGACGCTCCCGTGTGCTGTCGGGGCGTGGCGGGGTGTTTGCCACGCTACACCCAACGGGAATATCGACAGCATGCGAGCAGGACGATGCCGGCGGGCTTTGACGTAGCGAAGGAGCACCCCATGACCGCACACACCGACACCCCCGACGACGGTCTGACTCCCGCGAGGGAGCACGCCCCCGACGATTACTCCTCGGATCCGGAGTCGGCTTCGCACGTGGGTCCGGGGACCATCGACGATCTGCCGCTCGACTACGGGCAGGAACTACCCGAGCCAGCTGACCAGCACCTCATCCCGAATCACGCCAGACTTCGCCGTGGTGAGTGCCGGGAAGACGAGATAGCGCGCGAGGACGTCGGCCTGGCCGATGAGGACGAGTTGTGGTCGGCTCAGCGTGCGCTGGTCGAGGAGGATGAGCGCTCAGGCCTCAGACTTGAAGGCCTCGACGAGGATCGCGTGCAAGCTGTCCTCGATGCGATGGGCGATGACGCGTCCGAGACGCTTCCCGACGCCCCCGAGGGCAAGAGCGCGACGGGCTCAGGTACCGCTTAGCGCTTTGGGGCTTCCCCGCACGATGGCGCGACACTATCCTGAGCAGATGTAGTTTGCAGCCAGGGGCGTGAGAGCGCGCCACCGCGGGCGCCAAAGGGCGCCATCAAGTATCGCCGAGAGGGTCACTGCGCATGCCAAGCAATGTGAAGTCAATCTTCCTGGGTAAAGCGATTCACAACGAGGAGAGCGCTCATCAGCGACTCTCGAACCCTGTCGGCCTCGCGGTATTCTCGAGTGACGCTCTGTCTTCAACCGCGTATGCCACGGGAGAGATCCTGCTGATCCTCGCCGTCGCGGGTACCAGCGCGCTCAAGCTCACGTGGCCCATTTCGCTGGCGATCGGCATGCTGCTGATTCTGGTGGTCACATCGTATCGGCAGACCATCAAAGCGTATCCCAAGGGCGGCGGTTCGTACCGAGTCGCCAGCGACAACCTCGGCATCTACGCGGGTCTCGTAGCGGGAGCGGCGCTACTCGTCGACTACACACTGACGGTCGCGGTTTCCGTCTCGGCGGGTACGGCAGCCGTCACGTCGGCGCTTCCGGACGCTAGACCGTTTCGGGTCGAAATCGCAGTCGGGTTCGTCATCTTGCTGGCTCTCGCCAACCTTCGCGGCGTGAAGGAGTCCGGCGCGTTGTTCGCCGTTCCGACCTACGGCTTCGTCGGGCTCATGATCCTCACTATACTTACAGGCCTCTTCCGCTACTTCACCCTCGGGCCGGAATCCATCGCGGTTCCCGTGCCGGCCGAGATCATCGAGACCACAGGTCCCTTGACGCTGTTCCTGATCCTCAAAGCGTTCGCATCCGGGTGTGCTGCGATGTCAGGCATCGAAGCCATCGCCGACGGCGTGGCAGTATTCCGCGAGCCGACCGCCAAGAACGCCCGTCTCACGCTGACATGGATGGCGGGCATTCTGCTGTTCCTGTTCCTCGGTCTCTCTTGGCTCGCTGTTCACGCGGGCGTCCACGCTTCCCACGAGACGGTGATCAGCCAGCTCTCAAGGGCGTTCTTTGGCACCGGCCCGCTGTACTTCATCATCTCGGCGTTCACTGCGGCCATCTTGGTGATCGCGGCCAACACCGCGTACGCGGACTTCCCCCGGCTGGCGTCGTTCATGGCGGCCGACAACTTCCTGCCGCACCAGTTGCGTGACCTCGGTCATCGTTTGGTGTTCAGCAAGGGCATCTTGATGCTGACCGTGGTGGCGATTGCGCTGATCATCGGATTCAACGCGGAGACCTCGCTGCTGATTCCCCTGTACGCACTGGGTGTGTTCACCTGCTTCACGCTCTCTCAGGCGGGCATGGTGATGCGCTGGATCAACATGAAGGAGAAGGGCTGGCAGCTCAACGCGTTCATCAATGGCCTGGGGGCTTTTGTGACGTTCATCGTCCTGGGCGTGGTCACCGTGACCAAGTTCCGCGATGGTGCTTGGATCGTCGTGCTGCTGGTTCCCCTGATGTGTGCATCGTTCCTGTGGATTCGCCGTCAGTATGCGCGCGTGTCCGCAGAACTCGCGCTGACCTCCGAGGAGCTCGTCGACCTCAACTACCAGGCGTACAACCGCATCCATAACCACGTGGTCGTATTGGTGAAGAACATCGACCGCAGACTGGTTCGCGCGCTGCAGTACTCGCGCACCCTTCGCGCCGATGAGATCGAGGCGCTGTATGTCGACGCGGCCGGCGAGGGTCGGGCAGCCGAGGTGCAGCAGAAGTGGGACCAGGCAGGATTCGGCATTAAGTTCACCATCATCGAATCCCCGTACCGAGAGATCATGCAGCCGATCATCGAACGGGTCCGCGCCATTCCGCGCCCATCACCCGATTATGTCGTCACGGTGGTCGTGCCTGAGTACGCACCGACGAACGCCGCCGACGCGATGCTCCATGATCAGACGTCGTTTTGGATCAAGCGACAGCTCTTTGGCGAGCCGGGCGTCATCGTGGTCGACGTCCCGTATCACCCGAGCTTCGATGACGAAGCCGTGGTTGCCGGCCACACCGAGGCCTGAGCCGCAACCTGATCTTGGGGGCAACTCGAGCTGGACCAACGAGCTGATCGGAGCCGAGAGGCCCTAGTCCTCCGCCTCCGGTGCCGGCGTGTGCTCCTCGGCGGGCTCGTCCGTCGCGCGAGATGACGGCCGGAGCTCTTTGGGGCGCTTTGCCGAGACGGCGAGGCCCAGTGCCTCTCGTACCTCGGCATCGCGCGCGCCGTCTGAGATGAGCAGAAGCTCGTCGCCGGCTGCGAGTACGGTGTCGCCCTTGGCGATCGTGAGCCCGGTGCTGGGCGTGATGATGGCCATGACGTGCGAGTTTTCAGGAAGCTTGATGTCCGCGAGTCGCTTACCCACAGCTGTCGCACTCTCGGGAAGGGTGAGTTCCTCGATCGACACATTGTCGGCCTGCAGACGGAGCAGCGTGACGAGGTCACCAAAGCCGAGCTCCTTCTCCACGAGCGAGAGCAGCATCGAGGTCGACGAGACAGGCACGTCGACGCCGAACTCCTTGGTGAACAGCCACTCGTTGCGCGGGTGGTTGATGCGCGCGAACACCTTGCTGCTGCCGTAATGCTTGGCGAGCATCGCGACGACCAGGTTGTCTTCGTCATCACCGGTCGCGGCGATGGTGAGATCCGACTCGGAGATATTGGCGTGCTCGAGGACCTCGGGCTCACATGCGTCGCCATGCATCATGCGGATGCTGGGCAGCATGGCCCCGACCGCCTCAGCACGTTCGTACCGGCTCTCGATGAGGGTGATGTCGTGCTCGAGACGCAGTTCTTGGGCGAGGAAGAGTCCCGACTTGCCCGCTCCGACGATGACGATGCGCACGGTTGCCTCCTACTGCATGCCCAGGAGCTGACGCAGCTCGTGGACTGATTCGCGGACAACGGCGAGGTACAGGCGGTCGCCCGCCTCGATCTTATCGATATCGGTGAGGAGGAGCGCCTTGCTCTTGCGCTCCACTGACACCACGGAGAGTACGCGGGGAAGCTCGATGTCGAGCACGCGCTTGCCGGCGAGCTCTGCGCCCGCCTCGATCTCGAGCAGCAGCACCTCTCCCTGGCCGAACGCGTAGTCGCTGCGCGCCTTGGGCTCGAGCAACAGCGTCAGCAGACGCGAGGCCGACCACTGCACCGCCGAGACGGTCGGGATGCCGAACTGCTCGTAGATGGCTGCTCGGCGAGGATCGAAGATGCGCGCGACCACGAGCGGCACGTTGAAGCGCTCGCGTGCGACACGGGCGGCGACGATGTTGCTGTTGTCACCGCTGGTGACAGCTGCGAAGGCGCCTGCGCGCTCGATGCCGGCCTTGATGAGCGTGTCGTGATCGAACGCTTCACCAGAGAGCCGACGGCCCTGAATCGCCTCGAACTCGTCGAAGACCTCTGCACTGCGATCGATGACGGCGACGGTGTGCCCTTGCGCCTCGAGCTCGTGCGCCAGATACCTGCCGACTCGTCCGTACCCGCCGATTACGACGTGCATGCGTTTCCAGCTCCCTCATTGACCGCCCCAGAATCGGGCGTCCGGCCTCATGTGTATCGGAACATCGTAGTACCCATCCGGTGCCGCGTCATTACCGCACGCGCAGAAAAGAATGCCGACGACCTTGGGGATGGACGGCGAGTGAGCCACGAGAGGTACTATTGCACCACACGCTCACGCACGTCAGGGGCCTACGCGAGGAGTCGCGCATGCGCGTTCACGTGGTTCAGCACGTCCCGTTTGAGACGCCCGGCATGATCGCCGGGTGGGCTGCCGAGCGAGGCTACTCACTTGATGTCACGCGCGCGTGGGCCGACGAGTTCCCGGTGCAGGCGCAAGGCGGACTGCTGGTCGTCCTCGGCGGTCCCATGGGGGCGGCCGACGATGAAGTGCTTCCGTGGCTCCGATCCGAGAAGCGCTTCATCGCCGAGGCCATCGCCGCAGGTGGGCCGATCTTGGGTGTGTGCCTCGGTGCCCAGATCATCGCGCTGGTACTTGGCGGAGACGTGCGGCGCAATCGCGAAACAGAGATCGGCTGGTACCCGGTCATGCCGACGCCCGAGGGCAGGGAGTGCGCGTTGTTCGCCGAGTGGCCCGCCGAGGCCGTGGTCGGCCACTGGCATGGAGACACGTTCGACCTTCCCGTGGGAATGCAGCCTGTCCTTTCGAGCGAGCACTGCCGCAACCAGGCGTTCGTCTTCGATGAGCACGTGGTCGGACTCCAGTTTCACCTCGAGTGGACGCCCGAGCTGCTCGGAGGGATGGTCGAGTTGTGCCGCGACGAGCTTGCGGTGTCTGGCCCCGCGATCACTCCCGCTGCCGGGCTGCTCGGAGGTATGGAGGGAGCTCAGGAGCAGTGCCGCACGCTCCTGTTCGGACTGCTGGACGGTCTGGCAGACGGCGTGCCGACCACACCCGTTGAGGCCAATGGCACTGAGGAGGGCAAGTATGGCTGAGTCGCCTCGAGCGAGCCTCGCTACGGCTTCCGGCATCGTTTCGGTCGACTCGTTGGTGAAGCGCTTTGGTGACTTCACGGCTGTCGACGAGGTCTCGTTCGACATCGCGGCCGGCGAGAGCTTTGGTCTTCTGGGTCCCAACGGCGCGGGCAAGACCACCGTCATCTCGATGATCTCGTGCCTCGTGTCACCGGACGAGGGTGACGTGCACGTCGACGGGCACTCCGTGCGCAGTGAATCCGCAGCGGTCCGACGAGTCCTGGGCATCGTGCCGCAGGAGATCGCGCTCTATCCCACGCTCACCGCCGCCGAGAACCTGCGCTTCTGGGGCAAGATGTACGGGCTTCTCGGCAAGGAGCTCGGTGATGCGGTCGAGTACGGCCTTGCGATGGCGGGGCTCGAGGATCGTGCGAAGGACCGCGTCGAGACGTTCTCTGGCGGGATGAAGCGGCGCATCAACATCGCTGCGGGAATCCTGCACCGCCCGCGCGTGCTGCTGATGGACGAGCCGACGGTAGGCATCGACCCGCAGAGCCGCAACCACATCCTCGACACCGTCAGGCAACTCAATCGCGAGGGCATGACGGTGCTCTACACGAGCCACTACATGGAAGAGGTCGAAGCACTGTGCGACCGGATCGCCATCGTCGACCACGGCAAGCTGATCGCGCAGGGCACGCTGGCTGAACTGCAGGCGCTTGTCGGCGACGAGGACCGCATCCGGGTCCAGCTGGCCGAGACAGCGGGGGAGGTCACAGGCATCGACCTCGCCTCCATCCGGCAGATTGACGGCGTCTCGCGCGCCGAGTTGGTCGACGGCGTCATCGAGGTGCTTGCGGCACAAGCGGGGCCGGTGCTCGCGGGCATCGTCAGCACCGTAGCCGCCGCTGGTGACCACGTGCGTTCGATCGAAGTCGTCGAGCCGGACCTCGAGTCCGTGTTCCTGCACCTCACCGGCCGAGGACTGCGCGACTGATGCGGCATGCACTGCAGATCGCGGCCAAGGACCTCCGCGTGTGGCTGCGCGATCCGTCGGCCATGGGCATCCTGCTAGGCATGCCCGCGATCCTGATCCTCATCCTCGGCTTCGCATTGGGCGGACTGATGGGCGGCGGTTCGACGCGGATCCCGGTCGCTATCGTCAACCTCGACAGCCGAGTGGTGCCTGTCCGAGATGACCAGGCCGCCGAGCTGGAGGACCGCCTCATCTCGGCGAAACGCATACGCGCGCTGTTCGAGATCGAGCGCAGCCGAGACCTGGCGGACGTCACCACGCGAGTCTCGGAAGGCGAGCTCTCTGCGGCGCTGGTGATCCCGCGCGGATTCGGTGCCGATCTCTCCTCGGGTCGTCCGGTGAAGCTTGCGGTGATCGCCGACCCCGGCTCCGAGCTCTCCGCAGGCATCTGGGAAAGCATCGTGCGCTCGGTCGCCACACGCTACTCGGCGGCGTCGGTCGTCGTTCGCACGGCGCTCGAGGCGACCGGCCGAGAAGCCCCGCAGGCCTTCGCTAAGCCGGGTGGCGCTGCTGCGATCAGCGGGCTGGCGGTCGCGCGTGGTTCTCGCGACGACGCACTCGACGGGGTCCAGGTCGATGACACCGTCATCACTTCCGGTGCGAATATCTCGTCGATCGACTACTACAGCCTCTCGATGACGGCGATGTTCCTGATGTTCGGCTCGATGTTCGGGGCCTTCTCAACTATCAAGGAGCGCCGAGAACAGACGATGGACCGCATGATGATCGCGCCTCTCTCCCGCGCAGCGATCGTGGGAGGCAAGATGCTGGGCGTGTTCGCGCTGGGTATGGTGCAGTTCGCGGTGCTCTATGCGTTCACACGCTTCGCGCTGAAGGTCGAGTGGGGGCCGAACTTCGCGGCCACGACGCTTGTCGCAGCGGCTGCGATGGCGGCGGTCACCGGACTCGCCACGCTGATCAGCTCGGTCGCGACCACGGAACGCGCCGCAGGCGGCATCGGGCCTCTGGTGGTCCAGATCCAGGCGCTGCTGGGCGGGGCGTTCTTCCCGACAGCGATCCTGCCGGAGTGGATCCAGTGGGTGAAGTACCTCTCGGTGGTCGGATGGACGATGGAGGGATGGCGCAGCGTGCAGATGAACGGCGCTGGCATCCCGGGGGTAATCGAGCCCGTGCTCGCTCTGTTCGCGTTCGCTGTCGTGTTCTTCGCCTTTGGCGTGTGGCGGATGGGGGACACGTGAGACGATCCTTCGCCATCGCCGGTCTCAACTTCATGCAGCTATTTCGCGATCGTTCTGAGCTGGCGAGCGTCATTCTGCTCCCGCTCTTGCTGACGTGGGTCTTTGGCAGCGCCTTTGGCTCCTCGGCGGCTGCGGGCAACATGGTGGTGCCGGTCTCGAGCCTCGATACCAGCGTCTACGCGGACACGATAGTCGCCGCGATCGACGAGCCGGACGCGATCTCTGTCGAGCGAGTCACACCCGCCGAGGCGTACCGCCGCGTTCGGGATGGAGACGCGGGCGTGGTCGTGCTCATCCCGCGAGGTTTTGGCGAGGACGTCGAGCATGAGCGGGCCGTGAAGGTGAAAACCGTGCGCGACCCCGGTTCCACGCAGGCGCAGGCGGTGGTCGAGGTCGTCAACGGCGCCGTAGGCCGCATCGCCGCCAATGCCGAGGCGGCGCGCATCTCGGTAGACGTGATCACCATGGCAAGTGGCGGAACCTACCCCGCCGGATCGCCCGACTTCCGCGAGCTGTATGCCGAGGCGGACCGCTTCTGGAGTCCCGATCCGCCGGTGGGTGTGACTCTCAATGCGGTCGCCGCGTCTTCGGCGCGCGCATCGGAGATGAAGGCGCCCTCCAACACGCAGTACTCGCTGGGCTTCACGGTGTTCTTCGTCCTCATGGTCGCGCTCGGCAGCGCCGGCGGCATCATGGAGGAGCGCGAACTGGGAACGCTCAGACGGCTGCTGGCCGCACCGATCACGCGCGCGCAGATCGTCTTCGGCAAGGTGCTGGGCGTCGCGCTGGTGGCGAGCTTCGAGGCGACGATCCTTGTCGGATTCGGCGCGCTGGTGTTTGGCGTGCCATGGGGCAACGCGCCGCTCGCGGTGGCGATGCTGCTGGTCGCGCTGGTGATCGCTGCGACGGGACTCGGCATCATGCTCTCGGCACTTCTCAGCACACGCAGCCAGCTCTCGGCACTCACGCCCGTCGTCTCCACGGCGCTCGCGATGCTGGGAGGCTGCTACTGGCCGATCGACGTGACGCCACCGCTCATGCAGAAGATCGCGCTGTTCACCCCGACGGGCTGGGCGATGATCGGCCTCAAGGACGCGGTGGCGCGCGGTCTGGGTGTGGAGGCGGTGCTGGTGCCCACCGCGGTCATGCTGGGCATGGGCGCGCTGTTCTTCGCGATCGGGCTGTCGCGACTGCGACTGGAGTAGCGCACGGCTCGCGCACAACTCGCACGACTTCGCGCCCACAGAGCAGGAAACGGGACGCGAGACCTGCGCTTTCGTACTAGACTGCCCAGACACCCGTTTCCGAGCCGAAGGACTTCCGTGCAGCATAAGACTGAGCCCAAGACCTGGATCGCCATCGCCATCGCACTCGTGCTGTGGGCCTCCGCCTTCGCCGGCATCCGTGCCGGAATGCGCATCCAGCCCGACGGCAGCATCGGCGCTGGCGGCTACGGGCCCGGCGAGGTCGCGTTGCTCCGCTTTGGCACGGCGTCTATCGTGCTTGCGGTCTACGCACTCTTCACGCGCATGCGACTGCCCAGGCGCGAGGACCTGGGTCGCATCGCCTGGGCGGGTCTTCTCGGCATCTCGATCTACCACGTGGCGCTGAACTTCGGGGAAGTCACGGTCGAGTCCGGCGCGGCGTCACTCATCATCTCGGCCGGGCCGGTCTTCACCGCGCTGCTCTCGGCGGCGTTCCTGCGCGAACGGCTGAGCTTCCTGGGGTGGCTGGGCATCGCGATCGCGTTTGCGGGCGTCGCCGTCATCTCGGTATCCGGGAGCGAGGGGCTGCAGTTCTCACCCGGCTCGCTGCTGCTGTTGCTCTCAGCCCTGGTGACGGCGGCGTACTTCATCGTTTCAAAGCCGGGGCTCAAGAAGTACTCCGCGATCGAGTACGCCGCGTACGCGATCTGGGCGGGGACGGTCCCGATGCTTGTGTTCCTGCCAGGTCTGCTCCGGGCGATTCCTGATGCCGAGCCTTCTGCCACGGTCGCGATCGTCTACCTGGGCATCTTCCCGGCGGCGATCGCCTATGTGCTGTGGAGCTACGCGCTTGCTCGGATGCCCGCCTCGATGCTGTCGTCGTTCCTCTACCTCTCGCCGGTGCTTGCAATGGGCATCGCCTGGGTGTGGCTCGGCGAGCTGCCCACCGTGCTCACGATCGTGGGCGGCCTGGTCGCTGTCGTCGGCGTGGTTCTGGTGCAGACAAAGGGCTACGTCGGCAACACGCCGTCATCAAGCCCCGCCGAGGACCCCATCGCCGCATCCGACCTCTGAGTGGTATGCCAGCGAACCGACCGCTGGGTATAGTATTCAGACATCTCGTCACAAGGAGTCAGACATGCCGATCGTGCGAATCGACATCCAGTCCGGCAAGACCACCTCGTACAAGCGCGCTATCCTGCATGGCGTCCGCTCGGCGATCACCACGGCACTCAGCGTCCCGGACGACCGCGTGATGCAGCGTCTCATCGAGACCCCCGCCGAGAACATCGACGCTCCTGAGATCCGCTCGGACCGACTCACCGTCATTGAAGTCTCGATGCTCCCTGGCCGCGGTCCTGATCTGAAGCGCGCGCTGTATGAGGGCATCGTCGACTCGCTCGGGGCGGACCCCGGCATCCATGCACACGACATCATGGTGCTGGTGAATGATCCGGTGGCTGAGTGTTTCTCCCTTGGCGGCGTCATGCAGTGCACTCTTCCCGCAACCGACAAGGAAGACTGATGGCGACGGAGCCGATGGGTACGAGCAAGATCCGCGCGTATACGCTGGGGGAAGAGATCGCGAACAGCATCATCCACGGACTTGGCGCCGCGATGTCAATCTCAGCTCTCACGATGCTGCTGGTGTTCGCCTCGCAAAGCGGCAATTCGTGGGCGCTGGCGAGCGCGCTGGTCTACGGCATCTCGTTGCTCCTCGAGTACACCGCGTCAACGCTGTACCACTCGTTTCCGCAGGAGCGCGTGAAGCATGTGTTCAAGATCCTCGATCACTGTGGCATCTACCTGCTGATCGCCGGAACCTACACGCCGTTCTGTTTGGTCACCATGCGAGACAGCCGGGGGCTCATTCTCTTCGGCGTCGTGTGGGGTCTTGCGATTGCGGGAATCGCCGCCGAGGCATTCTGGACGTATCGACCACGCTGGCTTTCCGCAGCCGTCTACTTGGGGATGGGCTGGCTCGTGGTCGTCGCGATCAAGCCGCTGTCTGAAGCACTACCGCCGGAGGGGCTGTGGCTGCTGGTCGGCGGTGGTCTCTGCTACACGTTCGGCACCGTGTTCTACGTGCTGAAGCGGGTCAAGTACATGCACGCGGTGTGGCACGTCTGGGTGCTCGCGGGAAGCATACTTCACTTCCTGGCGGTTCTGCTTTACGTGATTATTCCTGCGTAAGCGCCGCTTATCGGTTCCTGTTCGCCGTCTGTCGCCACTGTCGTCACACAGCGGTCAAGCGAAAGGCCCTGCGTGCCGAAGCACGTAACAGGAGACCGTTCACGGTCTTTCCCTCGGCGCACTTCCTCACCCCCGCTTAGAGGAGCCGGACCCGAATCGTGATACTGAAGCGCACACCGCACAGTCGCGCGTCGCAGATTCTTTCCGCGACGCTACTGTCGTGCGTGCTATTGGTGTCGGCCCCCCTTACCGCCGTTGCCCAGACCTCCGGTGCGACGACCATTCCCGGGGTGCTCATCATGCCGCCGGCCAGCCCGGCCACCGGTCCCGAGGGGTTCTGGACGACCCCCACGTCGATCACGCTCATTCCGGAGGCGCCCGGGTTGATCTACTACCGCTTCGGCGCCGGACCGGGTCCTTGGACTCCGGTCAGCGGACCGGTAGCGGTTCCGGAGGGCAAGCAGGTGCTCAGTGTGGTGCTGGTGTCGCCGGATGGCACACCTGGCGAGACAGTGAGCACGGTGATCCGCTCGGACTTCTCGGCGACGCCGTTGGTTGGTGTGGGCGCGAAGGGATCATCGAGCGTCATGTACTCCGGTGCCAGCAGGGTGGCCGGGGCCGTGAACGTGAAGGTGCAGGTGCGCGCGCAGGTCGGGACAACGGTTCGTCGACTCGGTGGGGCCGATCGCTTCCAGGTTTCATCACTGATCGCGGATACGTCGTTCGGCTCCGCTCAGACGGTCATCATCGCCTCGGGCGAGACGTTCCCGGATGCGCTCTCCGCATCGGGGCTGGCGGGCTGCTACGGCGCACCACTGCTTCTCGTGCAGCAGAACAAGGTGCCCTCCGCGATCAGCAAGCGGATCAAGGAGCTAGGCGCGAAGAAGGCGATCGTGTGTGGAGGACCGTCGACCGTATCCAACGGCGTGGTCTCCGCGCTCAAGGCGAAGGGGCTCACGGTCGAGCGCATCGGCGGCAGTGACCGCTACCAGACAGCCACGAAGATCGCACGTCGCATCGCGGGCATCACCGGCGGAGGCGGGACGGTCTACGTCGCTCGCGGCGATGCGTATCCCGACGCTCTCTCGCTGTCACCGCTCGCGTACGCCCAGAAAGCCCCGATCCTGCTCACCGAGCCGCGATCGCTCAACAGCCGCACGCGTGCAGAACTCGTGAAGGGTCGTTACCGTTCGGCGCGCATCGCCGGTGGCGGCATGGCGGTGAGCCGTGGGGTCGAAAGCAGGATCCGCTCGTACGTTCGCGATACGGTCAGGTGGGGTGGCGACAACCGGTATGAGGTCGCGGTGAAGTGCGCGACAGAGGGCGTTGCCCAGAAGTCGAACACCTGGGGCTACATCGGGGTCGCCCGCGGCGACGGATTCGCCGACGCACTGGGAGGCGGAATCGCAGCAGGCAGTCGCGGTGGAGTCGTACTTCTGACGACGACTTCCAAGCTGAACCCCAAGACCTCCAACGCCATGAACGCGCACTTCGGTGAGGCTCGCGACTGCGATGTCTTCGGTGGAACCGCAGCTGTCAGCGCCAAGACCTACGAGCAGATACGCGGCATCTTCCGCTAGCCAGAAGGGTATGTTCCTCCTCACTGCGTAGTTCACTCTCGAGGAGATCCCATGACGGTTCGACACGAAGTCCGGCTGGTGGGTCGTGAGCCATGCGGAGACGACATCCTTACCCTGCGTTTCTCTCGTCCCGAAGGCTACGAATTCAAAGCCGGTCAGTGGTTCACTCTCACCATCGAGACCGCCGAGGGCAGCGAGACCAAGACGTTCTCGCACTGCTCGGCTCCGTCGGACGACTACCTCGAGACCACCACGCGTCTGAGCTCCTCGGCATTCAAGATGGCACTGGCACGCATGATGCCGGGTGCACGTGCGCAGATCGCGGGCCCCGGTGGACGACTGACGTTGTCGCCTGACGCCGATCGCCTGTGCTTCCTTGTCGGCGGTACGGGCATCACGCCTGTTCGAAGCATCCTGCGAGACGCCATGCACAACGACCGCGTGTTCGCCGATGCGCTCCTGCTGTACGGCAACCGAGATGAGAGCTGCGTCCCCTTCGCCGAGGAGTTCGCACGCATGTCGACCCACGGCGTACGGCTGGAACTGTGCTTCGAGAAACCCCCGGTCGACTGGCAGGGAGAGGCAGGCTTCATCACCGCCGACACCGTGCGGCGACATCTCGACGATATGCACGCGACTCCGTTCTTTGTGGCCGGGCCCCCCTTGATGGTCGCCGCCATGGAGCGGGTGTTGGACGACCTGGAGGTGTCTGCGGCGCTCCGACACATCGAGCGCTTTGGACCGCCGGTGCGGAGGGCTACGGAGCCGCACTAACGGTGCAGGGCGCGCGCTGACGACCGTTTGTCTATGCGTTCGTCCGAAGTATGCGCCGTTTATATACGATAGGCGACCGTTTAACTGCGTCTACTGGTGTTGATCGAATGAGTCGATACACTAAGACAATCGGTATCGTCCATCTAGCACCGATACATGCTCTCGTATGCATAGCGAGCGCTGGGACCCAACCGGCGGCCAAGGGGACGAAAGAGCGGTTGTACGATCTTGAGGGGGTCTTAGGACCCACGGTCACGCAATTCGTTGAGCGCTACGTCAGGTCACTTCTGGCGTGGGATATCCTTGTATTCTTTCACCGCAACCCCGATGCCGTACTTGATGCCCCAGGGCTCGCTTCGCGACTTGGGCGCCGTGTCGAGGAAGTCGAACCGGAGATCGAGCTGCTGTGCGATGCTCACCTTGTGCAATGTGCCGGAGGGCTGATTCGATATCGACCGACTCCGGAACTCCGCAAGACGATCGGCGAGTTCGTTGCCGCGTGTCAGGATCGCGGGCGTCGACTGGCGCTCATCGCGCTGGTCCTTCATCGAATCGGTAAAGGTCAGGGCGAGTAGACTCCGCGGTCGTCTAGATCTTGTCCGAGACTTCCACGTTGAGTGCATCCGGCGATATGACCTCCACGATTCGAAGGCCGCTCTCGGCCAGATCGATGTCGCTCGGCTCCTCCGGTTCCGCGCCGCGAGAGTCATACGCGATGCGTGCCACCGGCGCTAACGGGTCCTCGGCCTGCTTGACCACCACCGCGACGGACTGGTCCGAGAGGCGCACCATCGAGCCGACAGGGAACACGCCCATGGCGCTCGCGAACAGCCGCGCGAAGAACGGGTCAAGGACCGAACCAGTCTCCCTGAGCAGCTGGACGATCGCTCGGTCCGGAGTCAGGGCGTCTCGGCCGGGCGCGACGTTGGTGAGGTTCTCGTAGCGGTCTGCGACCGCGACCATCCGGCTGTACGGGTGCGCGATGTAGTCGGCTGCGCGCTCGGGGAAGCCGCCGCCGTCCACGTGCATGTGATGCTCGTAGGCGACGAGCATGGGCGCTGGGTCCTCGAGCGCGACGCGCTGCAGGATGTCGGCGCCGACCTTGGGATGCATCGTGTGCATCACCTCGACCTGCATCATGTCTCCGGCGTCGAACGCCGACTTGCCGACGTCGTGGAGCAGGGCGGCCGTGCCCAGCGCCGACAAGCCTTCCTCGGGCAGACCCAGCCGGTTGCCCAGGACCATCGTGTAGATCATCACGTTGAGCGAGTGGAAGAGCGTTCGTTCCCCGGCGCCACGCATGGTTGCGAGTCCCATGATCGCCGAGGGGTCTGCCATCATGCGCTCCAGAATGCCGCCGACGAGTCCGCTCGCAACGCTGACGTCCGCGCCTGAACCGCTCGAGACCTGCTCGGACAGCTGCTTGAGCGCGGCGAGGATGCGCTTGTAGAGCGCCCGATCAGCCTCGCGAACCCGGTCACGCTCCTCGCGTTCGACGCTATCCGGTGCTGCCAGGAATGAAACGCTGACCGCGTCGACGCCGCGGGCAACGAGCTCGGCTTCGATGTCGAGGGAGGCGGTCGGCTTGAGTGAGAGCACCTCTGTGAGAGCAAGCGCGTCCTTCACGTCGAACGACGGATGGAAGGTCAGCGACTCGATCGACCGAGCCTCGAGCATCTTGGCGACGGCGTCGACTCCGTTGACGTCATCGGGGATGACGGAGCTGCCCTGGTAGAGGTGGCCCTGGTGCACGTTCAGCATGAACTGGCCGCCCTGTGCGGTGCCGAGGATCGAACGCTCGAGATCCTCGACCGCCTTTTGGAACTCAGGGTGAGACGGTGGGTAGAGCTGCACCGCGCGTCGCGAGGCGGCAAGTGCAGTGATCAGTCCCGCGATGCCGCTCATTTCGCCTCCCCGTCCCGGGCCCGAACGGCCTGCGCCTGTGCAACCAACTGCTGGATCTCAGTGAAGTGACCGCGCTTGATGAGCGCACGCCGAGAACCGAGTTTGGCGAGCGCTGCGGTAGCGGCGGATTCAGGCGTGCGTGCAAGACCGGCGATGAGCTCGCGGGCGAGGAGAAAGTCGCCGGTGTCCACGTCGAGCTCGCTCAGACGTCCGGCGAGGAGCGCAGCTGATCCCGGGACGCCGCTTTTGGAGATGGCACGAGCAGCGACCATGGCGACTTCAGGGCTCGGGTCGCGCAGCGTCTGGCCAAGGAGCCGCACGGCAGCGGGAGTGCCGAGACCGGCCAGGCCGGTCGCGACTTCTCGGCGGGACTGCTCGTCGGGACGCGCCAGGAGCGCCTCGATGGTCGCGATGGAGCGGGGGTCACCGGCGTCGGCGAGACGGGTGACGATAGGGGTGAGCTGGAACCACTGAGCGGATCCGGCGGCAGTGTGCAGAAGATCGATGAGACGTCGGCCGATGAGGCGCTCGGCGACTTCAAGACCGGCCGCCTTATGGGCGATGGCGGCCGCCACCAGTGCCGCGCCGCTTGCATCTCCGGCGTGACGGACGATCTGAATCGCGACAGACTCAATCTCCGGGTTCGCGACCACCGCGTTGACCAGCGCATCCATGGACCGAGGCCCGGCGGCGGTGGCGATCGCGTCACGGAGACGACCGGACAGTTCCGGCCAGGGCCCCGTGTTGAGGGACTCCCGGTTGGCGAGCTCCGCGAGGATGCGCGAAGCGAGCGTGAAGTCACCTTGTTCGATGAGCTGCGGCACCATGCGGGCGAGGTTATCGGCGCCCGCGCAGTAGAGCTCGAAGTCCTTCTGCTGGTCGAGCAGTGCGAGCATTGTTCTCACACTGGCCGCGCTCAACGCACCCGCCGAGGTCGAGAGCGCGGCGCGGGCGCGCGCGACGTCCTCGTCTTTGAGCGCGGAGGCTTCCGCAACGGCTCGATACGTACGATCGGCATCGACCAGAGACTGCTCGGCTTCCTTGCGGCCGCGGACCTCGAGCATGTGCTCAAGGAACGCCGCCTCTTTGGGAGTGTGTCCCGCCGTGGGCAACATCGCCTGAACCTCCGCGCGCACCTGCGCGGCGGCCTGCTGGAGAGGCAACGACGTCAAAGCGCTCGACAGCGACAGCATGTTCTTGCCGAGCTCGCCGCCCAGCACCGACTCTGCGATGTCCGGGGCACCAAGTACGCCGAACATACGCCCGGTGAGATCGCGTACGGGACCATCGTCCATCGAGAGTCCGAGCAGCGCATCCTTGCCTTCTGACGACTGCGCGAGGAAGGCGGTACCCATGGAAATCATGAGCTGCGACAGGCCGTCGGGCCCGGCGGCGCGCATGAGCTCGATGAGCCCATCCTCGAACGACGCGGGGTCGCCCCCCGATGCCGCCGAGAACCACGTGGTGAGCTTGGCGGGATCACCCACCAGATCCCGCAGGAAGTCGCCATACCCGGGGTCATCGGCGGGAGCGTTGGTGTCGACGACCGTCAAATGCACATCGGTCACACGCACGTGCTCGACGCCGGCGGCGGCTGCGAGCACGGCGAGACCGCCCTCGGCGCTCACTACTTCGTGGCCGCGTGCGGAGATCATCAGGAACTCAAGGAGCTCGTCCACCGAGACGCCGGGCTGGAAGTCTATCTCGGCCACGCCATGCGCGCGTAGCTCGCTGGCCAGATCGCCTACGCCTTGCACGTTGACCGCCACAGGCTCGCCTGCGAACGCGAATCCGTCACGGGCGAGCGAGATGGAAAGCACGGGAAAGCCGGTAGCGAAAAAGTGATCGAGCGCAGTGACCGCGGCGGATACCGTCTCGTGCGGTATCGGGCTCGTGGGAGGGTACAACCGAAGCGAACGTGAGGCGGTGGATACCGACCTCAACGCATGCTCCAGTAGTTGCGCCGTAGCTGGTTCGAGTACCGTTCCCACCTCCGTCAACCGCCGCATCGTGTTCACGTGAGCGCAGAGAGGCGTTAGCCCTGCTCAGAGCCCGCAGACCATCTTATCGGGCTTTGTGGCAAATATGTTAAGCCTTCACAATGTTTCGCTTCACCACGGCAAGAGTCGGCGGTTTGCGTCTCCCTTATGCTGGTAACCTACTCCATATGTCCAGCATCGGTGTTCAAATCATCCTTATCCTCGCCCTCGTGCTTCTGGGGGGCTACTTCGCCGCTGCTGAGATCGCGCTGATCTCCGCGCGTCGTGCCGCTCTGCAACGCCGCGCAGACGAGGGGTCGAAATCCGCCGGGAACGCGCTCAAGCTCACTGACGACCCGACGCGGCTCCTCGCAACGATTCAGATCGGCATCACGTTCGTCGGCTTCCTAGCGTCGGCCGCCGGTGCGGTCGCGCTCGCCAAGCCGCTCGAAGCGTGGCTACGGTCGCTGGAGATCAGCTGGCTCGCGGCTGCGGCGCCAGGGCTCTCGGTGCTTCTGTTCACGATCGTCATCTCCTACGTCACGCTCGTCTTCGGCGAACTCGTCCCCAAGCGGATCGGCTTGCAGCGCGCGGTGAACGTGGCCCTCGCGGTCGCCGGCCCCATTCTTTGGCTCGAGAAGGCGTTCGCACCGTTGGTGTGGCTGCTCACCGTCTCCACCAACGCCGTCTCAGCGCTGATCGGCATGCGCGGGCAGGGTGGCGCGCAGGGGGTCTCGGAGGAGGAGATCAAGCTCCTCGTGACCGAGCAGGGGTCGCTCCTCGAGGACGAGAAGCGGATGATCCACGAGATATTCGAGCTCGGCGACACGGTCGCACGCGAGATCATGGTGCCGCGCGTTGACATGATGCTGGCGCAAGACACCGAGACGGTCGCGGGTGTCGCGGGGATCATGCAGGGCACGGGATACTCTCGGCTGGCGGTGTTTCACGAAGTGCACGACAAGATCGTGGGAATCGCGCTGCTGAAGGACCTGGTGGTGCCGATCACGCAGGGGCGCGGCGACGAACCGGTCACCGATCACATGCGCGCGGCGGTGTTCGTTCCAGAGACCAAGGGAATCTTGCCGCTGCTCTCTGAGATGCAGGCGACGCGCAACCAGATCGTCATCGTGGTCGACGAGTACGGCGGCACCGCAGGCATGGCCACCATCGAGGATATCGTCGAGGAGATCGTGGGAGAGATCGCCGACGAGTTCGACCCCGACAACCGCCACATCCAGCAGGTTTCCGATACGGAATGGACGCTCGACGGCCGATTCTCGATGGAGGACGCGGTAGAACGCGGATTTCCGGTCGAGGAGTCCGACGAGTACGAGACCATCGCCGGTTGGCTGTTGACCAAACTCGGGCACATCCCGGTGCCCGGCGAGCGATGTGATCAAGCCGGCTGGGAGTTTCGCGTGCTGGCGATGCGACGACGACGAATCTCTCGCATCCGCGTGAAGGCGCCCGCGCCGAGTGTGACGACCGAGGAGAACCACGATGTCTGAGCACGATCGCAACAGAAACGTCGGCGTCATCGCGGGCGGCGCGCTCATCGTAGTGGGCGTGTACTTCATCGTCGTACGCGTCGCAGGCCCGATTCTGGTGCCGGTTCGCGCGGCGATCGACTTCATCTGGAGCATAGGATGGCCGCTCGCGCTGGTTGGCCTCGGCGTCTTGCTCGTCTTTCGCCGAGACGCACTGCGGCCGATCGCCGGGATTGAAGGCCGTCGGCTGTATCGAAGCCGCACCGACAAGATGATCAGCGGCGTGCTCGGCGGTGTCGCGGTCTATCTGGGCATCGAGTCGACGCTGTTGCGTATTGCGGTGGTGCTTCTGGCGATTCTCAGCGGTGGTGGTCCGGCCGTGATCGGGTACCTGATCGCGACCGTGGTCGTACCCGAGGAGCCAATCGCTTCAGTGGCTGATGTGGACGGGACTCCTCGGCCTGCACCGGCTGCGCCACCGATCCCCAAGCCCCCCGCAAGCTAGGAGACGCGATGCCGCGAATCGGCGCTGCCAAACCCACCAAGCCGGGTGACGTGATCGACGCGCACGTCCATCTGTTCACGGTCGGACTGCTCGAGGAGTTCGTCGCGAGCATGCCGGAGGGCAACGAGCGCTTCCGCGAAGCACTCAAGCAGCGCCGCTGGGGCAAGCGCAACAACGTGCTGCCCAGCAAGACGCCCGAGCAGACCGCGCGCTGGTACGTCGACCGCATGAAGCAGGCGAACGTGAAGAAGGCGCTGTTCGTCTCGGTGATGCCGGACAATCAGTGGTCGCGCGACTTTCTGGTCGCCGCGAACGGTCACGTGCACGGGCTCTGCAACGTCGACCCCCGCGACCCCGGCGCGCCAGCGTTGCTCGAGCGCGAGATGGCTGCCGGATTCCGCGGCGTGAAGCTCTACCCGGTCAACCGCTGCTTCCGCCTGAGTGACCCGGCGTGCCGACCGTTCTTCGAGAAGGCCGACGAGCTGGGCGCCAACCTCATCATCCACTACGGCGTCACCGTCGATCCCCAAGGCGACCTCGGGTACGCAAACCCCATCGACCTCTCGCCGGTGGCACGCGACTTCCCCAACCTGCAGTTCGTGATCGCGCACTTCGGTGCAGGCTGGCTCGACGACGTGCTGCGTGTCGCGTATCAGTGCAAGAACGTGTGCGTCGACACCTCCGGCACCAACAACTGGCTGGACTACCACGTCCCCAAGATGACTCTGACCGAGGTGTTCGAGCGTGCGCTCATGGCGCTCGGCCCGGAGCGCATCCTCTTTGGCACGGACTCCGGCACGACCGCGCCCTACCGCACCTGGATCCGCTACATGCAGCAGCGCACGCTCGAGGAGATGGGCCTCTCGGACAACGACCGCGATCTGATTCTGCGCGGCAACGCCTCTCGCATCTTCCGTCTCGATGAACCGCTGTTTCCCACAGCCGAAAGCGAGTGATCATGACCGCCGAGAAGACCCCGCGGATCGCTCCCGCGTCCGACTACGACACGTTTGTGAACTGGGACGCGCGACTGGCGCGCGAGGTGCCGTTCTTCCGCCGAGTGTTCGATGGAGTCGATGCGCGCACGCTGATCGACGTCGGCACCGGCAGTGCTCGGCATGCGATCGAATTCGCGGCGTTGGGCATGAGCGTGGACGCCGTCGACCCCGACGACTCGATGCTCGCGCAGGCCGAGGTCAACATCGCGGCAGCTTCCGAGCGGATCGCGGCGGCAGGCGGGGAGCTGCGACTGGTCCGCGGCGGCTTTGGCGAGCTGGCTGCTCGCGGCCTCGAGCCGGCAGACGCGCTCATCTGCACCGGCAACGCGCTGCCGCATGTGGACGGACTCGCGGGCCTGCGCGTCACGCTTGCGGACTTCGCCGCGGTGGTGCGGTCAGGGGGAGTGCTGGTGCTGCACCTGCTCAACCACGCCAAGCTGCTGGAGCAGAAGGTCCGCGCGATCACGCCTGTGGTGCGCGAGACCGACGCCGGTACGCGGGTATTCCTGCGCCTCATCAACTACCCGGAGTCAGGCGAGTTCATCGGCTTCGACTTTGTGACACTGACGCGCGACGGCGACGGTGTCTGGGACCTGGCGTCTCGCATGTCGCCGCACACCGCGCTGCCGTTCGAGCTGCTGCAGGTCGAGCTGGAGGCCGCCGGCTTCAGTGGCATCGAGGCATTCGGCGGGCACGACGGATCGGCGTTCGACGCGAGCAAGGCCGAGAGCGTCATCGTGGTAGCCCGCCGCGTTTAGGACTGCCGAGCCGGATCGCGGCCCTCAGCGCCCCGCCGTCACTTTTGGCCCAAGCCGACAGCTGCGTCCCAGTGCGGCGTCGCATGCGGCGACAGGGTTCGTCGGCGCGCCGGTACCGTGAGCGGCGGCCAGGCCTCCCTGACCAGCGAGTGCCGCATACAGGTGGCACAGCGGCAACCCCGCGACGTTCTGAAAGCACTCGTCTTCCGTGACAGATGCGACCTGCGCCTCGATGTTGTAGGCGCCGGCGCACCCCATGAACTCGCCCGAGACCATCCATGCTTCCATCGCCGCGTCATCGAGCGACTTCATCTGCACCTCGGTGGTGACCGCGAACGTGTGAGGTTCAGTGGCGTCGGCGGGCAGGAGCGCCACGCCGGTCACGACCTCGTGCGTGCGGCCGGACAGCCCGCGCAGCATGCGACGGGCGTCGGCGACGTCTCGGGGCTTGCCGAGCACCATGCCGTCGAGCACCACCACGGTGTCGAAGCACAACACCAGCGTGTCTGCTGCCTGCCCGCTGACGCGGACCGCCTCGGCCTTCTCGGCGGCCAGCGAGATCGCGAGGGCGGGCGGGGTGGCGGCGAGGGGAGAGTCGAGGTCCTCCGGCGTGTCGACAGACGTCGCCGAGAACGGTAGACCGAGCCAGTCGATGAGTCGCCTTCTGCGAGGAGACTGCGATGCGAGCAACATGCTGGCACGGCGAGGGGTCGGGGTGTCGAAGCGATGTGTCATGCGCAGATGATAGCAGCGTGTCGTCGTGACCAGTCGGCAACGCCTATACTGAGCGAGATGCACAGTATGGGCTACGACACGGAGGATTTCGAGGAGGACTGGTGGCTTCGGCACAAGACCAGGTACCCACAGCACCGCCGATAATCGAGCAGTTCGTCAGGCAACTGCTGGTGACGAACAAGGCGGTTGCTCTCTATCCGCCGTCGAGCACCATTCCTCGGGATACAGCGGCAGACACGGTCGTACTCCTGCGTGAAGCCCTTCGCGCGCAGTCCGAGGTGCGGCTCGTCGTCACCAAGCATGGACTCTTCTACGACGGCGCACCCGTCTTTCCAACGCAATCCGCGTTCATGGCGTTCGCCCACGAGCTCTACAACCGCCGCCTCGCTGACGTTCGCTTTCATGCCGGTATCGAGGCCACCGACATAATCTCGTTCCTGCAAGTGGTCAAGATTCCGGCGGACGAGATCATCTTGTCCGGAGGGTTCGAGGCGCGCCTCTGGGAGCACAACGTGGGCACGATCACGGTCACCGAGTCTCAGATCACGATCGTGGACTCGGAGCCCGGCCAGACAGACGCTCCTGTCGAGCAACCCGACGCCTACTCGCGAACTGAGATCGACACCTTGATCGAGGCGGCCTTAGCCTCGCGATCGCGCGACAACCGCACCCTGGCCCGGTTCATCGGACGGCCGCAGGTCGTTAGCGACTACCTCCGTTCGACGTATGACGCCGAGGATGGCGAGCTCGCTCTCGCAGCTGTCAGCACCCGCTTCGCCGAGCTTGCACAGGTGGCGTTCGACATGGACCCCTCCGAGCGAGACGAGATGATGCGTTCACTGGCCGAGGCGCTCTGGGAGCTTCCCACCGCGATGCGGCGCGATATGTTGCTGGACCGCGTGTTGCCTGAGGCCAGGACCTCGCTTGCGCTCTCATCGGTCGTCAGTCAGATGGACGTGGATGACGTCTGCCGTCTGTTCGTCGACGGGCTCGGCACCGGGGATGTCTCGCGAGACGGGCTCGTCCGCGCGATTCGCAACCTGTCGCTCATCACTGCCACCGAACGGGACGACGTGGTGGGAGCCGCAGGAGCCGCCATGGTCGGTGCCGGTCTCAGCCCCGACATCATCGCGGATGTGATCGAGGGCGCATCGCCGAGCCGACTTACCGTTCGCGAGCGCGCCGGCACCCCGCCAACAGAGCGGCCCGCCGACACGATCTTCAAGCTCATCAATCTCGCGCCGCATTCTGAATCAGTCGACGACGTCGTCGATCCCGAGCTTGAGGCGCTGCGCGACGAGGCTCGTCGCGGCATCACAGATGGCGACATCATCGGTGCGTTGGTATCACTCGTGGCCATGGATACGCGCGAGGTCCAGTTCGCGGCAACGATGTCGATGCTCGAAGACGCGCTGGATCTGCTCATCGCGCGCGGCGAGATCGATGTCGCCGCCGATGCAGCAACCTCCATGCTCTCCGCCGCGGAGAACCCGGAACTCGCGCCGCAGCAGAAACTTCGCGTTCAACGCGCCGTGCAGCGATTCGCTCGGCCAAGCGACATCCGGGAGATCGCCAAGGCCATCCGACTCTACAAGGACGGCTCGGTCGAGAACGCCGCCGCCCGTCGACTGCTCGAGACACTCGGCCCGCTCGCGATCCCGCCACTACTCGAGCAGCTCGCCGACGAGCCCGACATGTCCGCCCGCAAGGGCATGGTCGATCTGCTCTGTCAGCTCTCGGGGCGCTACATCTCGGAGCTTGGCGAGAACGTCGGTGACCCTCGCTGGTACTTCGTGCGCAATGTGATCAGCATCCTGGGCTCGGCGAAGTCCTCGGCGGTGCTGCCGTACCTGGAGCGGACGCTGCGCCACTCAGACGCGCGGGTGCGCCGAGAGACCATTCGAGGACTCTCGGCGATCAACGATCGTTTGGCGACGGAGATGCTCCTCGCTGCGCTGACCGACGACGACGCCCAGAACGTGCAACTCGCGGCCCGGTATCTGGGGAGCAGCGGGGAGCGTACCGCGATCCAGTCGCTCGAGCAGGTTGCGCGTGGCGAAGGTCGCGGTAATCGCGAGAACGGCCCCCGCGTGGAGGCTATCGAGGCGCTCGGCAAGCTGGGGGCGACCACGTCGCTGGTCATGCTTGAGGGGATCGCCGGCAAGCGGACGATTCTGAACGCGGGACGTGCGCGCGAACTGCGAGCGGCAGCTGAAGCCGCCATCAAGCGAATCCGTGAGGACGGAGGGGTCCGATGAGTGACGACTTCGACTTCCCACCAGCCGAGGAACTGCTGGCCGCAGCCGCACCCATGTCCCAGCCGATGGCGCACGACGCGGCGCTGCTCTCAACCGAAACCGCGCAGAGTGCGCTGGACGCCGCCTTCGAGTCCGCGGAAGCTCTCGCGTCGACCGAGGGTGCACCGCCCGTGGCCGCTCGGCCCGCCTCTCGGCTCAACACTTCGACCCAGGGTGTCGGAGGCTTCGCCGAGATGACCGAACTCGCTGCGGCGATGGTCGATCGCGACGTCGTGCATTACTCGGCGCGACAGATGCGCCGGGCGCGCGAGGTGCTCACACGTTTCTACGCGATGAGGCGAACCGCACGGTTCTACCCGCTCGACCACCCCGCGGTCGGCGAGGGCGTCGAGCTGCTGATGAACTCGCTATCGGGCTACTTCGACGAGGGTGTCGACGTCCAGCTGGCGTTCTACGACGGCGAGGTGCTTCTCGGCGAACAGTTGCTGACCGAGGAGAGCGTGCTCTTTGACCAGCTGGTGCGCGACATGACCAGCTTGGGTGTCGGGTCGCTGGTGATGCGACGGGGAATCGATCGCGATGAGCTCGCGCGCGCGATGGCGGTCCTCGCCGCCGACACGCAGACGGCCGACCGCGCCGGCGGCATCGAGCACATGGCGAGCGAGCTCGGCCTCGAACACGTCCACATCGGCGGGGTGGTGGCACTCGAGCGCGCTGCCAAGCCGGAAGGCGAGCCGACCGACGCGGCGAACGCGGCGTTTGGCAGTGCCGTCTCACTCATGCGCGAGATCGACCGCCTGCTGCGCGCGAATCGTCACGTCAGCTCGGCGAAGGTCAAGGGCGTGGTCCGCTCCCTCGTGGATAACGTGCTCACCAATCGCTACGCGATGCTGCAGCTCACAGGTTTGAAGAACTACGACGAGTACACGTTCTACCACTCGGCCAATGTCGCGATACTTTCGCTCGCTCTCGGCTCGACCATTACGAGCGACTATCGCTTCCTGTCGTCACTCGGCGTCGGGGCATTGCTGCACGACATCGGCAAGCTCACCGTCGACCTCAGTATCCTGAACAAGCCGGGTGCGCTCACCCCCGAGGAGTGGGCGGCCGTTCGACAGCATCCCATCGGCGGGGCCGAGATGACCGCGCTGCTTCCGGGCGTGGATAAGTCGGCCGTGGTCACGATTCTCGAGCACCACATGCGGTGGGACGGTGCCGGCTACCCGTCACGGGCGCCACGCCGCAAGCAGCACCTCGCCAGCCGGATCGTTGCTGTCGCCGACTCCTACGACGCGATGACCTCACGCCGAAGCTACTCGGCGGCGCGTGTGCAGGACGAGGCCATGGCGCTGCTCGCCGAGAGCGCGGGAACCGCTCTGGATCCCGAACTCGTCAAGCTGTTCATCCAGATGATGGGACTCTATCCGCCGCGCTCCGTGGTCCGTCTCTCCGGCGACGAGGTAGCCATCGTGCTTCATCCGGATGACCGGGACCCGCTCAATCCCACCGTTCGCGTCATCGCCACCGGCTCCGGTGAGTTCATCGAGCCGCGAGACATCGAGCTGTCGAAGTACCCCGAGCTCAGCGTCAAGGGATGCCTCGATCCGCGTGCGCTGAACATCGAGATTGACGACTACGTCTGATTCACTGACCCAGGAGGCACTCATGGCTGGACAATCCCGGCCGCGCGTCGCTCTACTCACGACCATCGCTGCGGCTATCGTGTTCATCGGCATTCCGTTCGCGACCTGGCTTGCGGGCGTGTGGGTGGACTGGCGCTGGTTCAGCGATCTGGGACAGGGCGGCGTGTTCACCACCCGCATCGTGTCGCAGCTGGCCGTGGGCGCGGTCTTCGCGGTGTTGGCGTTCATCATCCTGTTCACGAGCATGCGGTTCGCCCGCACGATGGCGCCTCGCCTTATGCCGGTCGGCTTCCCGGAGGGCATGCCGGAGCAGCTCGAGACGCTACTGCTGGCGATGCGCGGCAAGATGGGCCCGATCCTCGACTTCGCGATACTCGGCGGCTCACTCGTCCTGGCGTTCCTCAACGGCCTGGGGATGTCGGCGAACTGGGAGACGTTCCGGATATCACTCGCCTCGGTGCCGTTTGGCTACGGCGATCCACAGTTCGGGCGCGACGTTGGGTTCTTCGTCTTCCAGCTCCCGGCGATGAACCTGATCGCTGATTGGCTCACCGGCCTACTGATGCTGACCATCGTCTTGAGCTTCGCGGTTCATGTACTCGACGGCGCCATCCAGCCGTGGGAGCGCCTCAAGGGCTTCGCGCCGCACGTGAAGGCGCATCTCTCGGTACTTATGGCGCTTCTGGTCGCTACGTTCGGTTTCAAGTATTGGATCAGCATCTGGGAGCTCAACTTCTCCAAGTTCGGTCAGATCGTGGGAGCGGGTTACACGGACATTCATGCGCGCATCCCCGCGTACCAGATCCTGATCGCGGTCTCACTGGCTACCGCCGTGGCGCTGCTTCTCAACATCCGCTACAAGGGCTGGCGCTTGCCGCTCATCTCGCTTGGCGTCTGGGTCGCCGCGTCGATCCTTCTCGGCGCCGTGTGGCCTGCGCTTATGCAGCAGTTCATCGTCGCTCCCAACGAGGCATCCGCCGAGGCACCCTACATCGAGCGCAACATCACCATGACTCGCAAGGCGTTCGGCCTCGAGGACGTCAAAGGACAGAAGTTCCCCGCCGCCGAGACGCTCGCCGCGTCAGACGTGGTCGCGGGCCGTGAGACGCTCAAGAATGTGCGGCTTTGGGATCCCTCGATCGTCGCGCAGAGCTACAGCCAGCTGCAATCGATCCGCCCCTACTACGAGTTCCCCGACGTGGACGTGGATCGCTACACGATCGACGGACGGCGTCAGCAGGTGTTGGTCTCGGCGCGCGAGATGAACAGCGCGCTTCTGCCGGACCAGGCACAGACCTGGGTCAATCGGCACCTCGTGTACACCCACGGATACGGGCTGGTCATGAGCTCGGTGAGCGAGTCGGATTCGCGGGGCATGCCCAAGTTCATCATCGGCGATGTACCACCGCGCACCAGCACTGACCTCGAGACCAAACAGCCACGCCTCTACTACGGCGAGGCCACCAAGGACTACGTCATCGTCGACACCGGCATCAAGGAGTTCGACTACCCCCAGGGCGACAAGAACGCCGAGTATCAGTACAAGGGGAGCGGCGGTGTGCCGATCGGCGGGTTCGTGAGTCGCGCCGCATGGGCGCTGCATCTGGGATCGAGTCAGGTGTTGTTCTCGGAGTACGTGAAGCCCGAGAGCCGTGTGCTACTGCGCCGCGATCTGACGTCGCGCCTCGAGGCCCTCGCACCGTGGCTCGAGTATGAGAACGATCCGTACCCTGTGCTGGTCGACGGCCGTATCATCTGGGTCATCGACGCCTACACCTCCTCCGAGAACTTCCCGTACTCCGAGGGCCTCCCTGACTCGCCCACCAACTATCTGCGCAACTCCGTGAAGGTCACCGTCGACGCGTTCGACGGCACCACCAAGTTCTACGCATTCGATTCCGAGGACCCGGTCTTGAAGGCCTGGAGCAGTGTGTTCCCCACGCTGATGCTGCCGGGCGACAAGATCCCCACAGAGATTCGCGACCACTTCCGCTATCCCGAGGGGTTGTTCACGGCCCAGGCCGAGATCTACCGCACCTATCACATGACCGACCCGCGGGTGTTCTACAACAAGGAAGACCAGTGGGAGATCCCCGGCACACGCCAGGGCAAGACGATGCACCCGTTCTTTGTCCTGATGAAGCTTCCGGGCAAGACCACCGAGCAGTTCTACATCATGCAGCCGTACACCCCGCGTAACCGCGACAACATGATCGGCTGGGTGGCCGCCAACTCCGATCCCGAGAGCTACGGCGAGCGCACCGTCTACCAGTTCCCCAAGGAGCGCGTGGTCCTCGGCCCCGAGCAGGTCAGCGCGCAGATCAATCAAGACTCGGTCATCTCGCCGCAGCTTTCGCTGTGGAGTCAGCGGGGGAGCCAGGCGATCTTTGGCAACATGCTGGTCGTCCCGATCAAGGACTCGATCGTCTACATCCAGCCCCTCTATCTCCAGGCCGAGCAGACCGCCATCCCCGAGCTCACCCGCGTGATCGTCGTCTACGCCGACAAGGTCGAGATGGAACGCACTCTCGAGGCGGCGTTGCTGAAGGTGTTCGGTCAGGAGTCGTCGGCCACGACGGGTACGGCGGAACCCGGCCCCGGGCAGACGGGTGCGGGTGGCGCCGATGCCGCAGCCGCACGCAAGCTGTTCACGGATGCTTTGGACGCGCAGAAGAAGGGCGACTGGGCGCTGTACGGTACCAAGATCTCTCAGCTGGGAGCGCTGCTCGAGCGACTTGCCGCGAGCGAAACGACGTCGACCGAGTAGGCACGGCGTCAGAGTCTGTAACCGCAGTCTCGGCTCGCTGCCGCATCGGCTTCGGTGCGGCAGCGAGCGCGGGGGACGCACGAGGTTTTGTCGGTTTGGCAACGGACTGCTATACTGCGTTTGTTCAATAGAGAAATATGTGGCACCGCAGCGTTCGGCTGGATGACGATCGGGACAGTCGAGGGACCTGCGCAGCGGATGCCGGAAGACGAAGCCCGATCGGAATCGGCCAAGAGCCTCGCACAACGACGCGAGTGCAGATCGACCGAGAGACACGACCAGGTCCGCCGCCAAGAGCATAGCGCTTCTCTGGCACAAGACGACGGCGTAAGCCGATCTTGTGGCCGGATGCGAGGCAGCTAGCTTCTCCCTCCTCTCCACCGCTGTCTGGGCATACTCGTGCCCCCTTGCGCCTCCGTGCCCGTCGTCTGCCCTGCAGCCGAGTTCCGGAGGTACATGTGAGTTCACGTAAGAAGTTCGCCGACATCGCCGCTCTTTCCCTCGCGGTGGTCGGCACAGTCGCTATCGTTGCCGCACTTGCGGTCGGCCTCACTGGCTGGCCTCCCACGAGTGCAGGAGCTGCTCCCGCCAAGATCCAGGGCGGCCTCGGCATCGGCGATAGCACCAGCGGCCCCATGTTCGTCGGCACCCCCGCCGAGGACAAGGTCGCCATCGAGACCACCACCGCCCTTGCCGCTGGCCTCGTCGCCGCAGCGCCGCGCAAGACCGCACCCGTTCCGGTCGTCAAGAAGCGCGTCAAGCGCGTCGCCGCCTTCGCAGCATCAGGCAGGACCGTTAAGAGCGCCAAGTGGACCGGCTCCTCCAAGGGCTTCCGCACCGCTCGCGTCTCCTGGTACGGACCGGGCTTCTACGGCAACACGATGGCCGGCGGCGGCCAGCTGACTCGCACGAGCATGGTCGTCGCACACCGCTCGCTGCCCTTCGGCACGCGCGTCCTCATCAAGTACCGCGGTCGTACGGTGACCGCAGTCGTCCGCGACCGCGGTCCGTTCAGCGCCGGCCGTGTGTTCGACCTCGGACCCGGTACCGCCAAGGCCCTCGGCTTCAGCGGCGTCGGCACGATCAGCTACCGCATCCTCTAGTTCGCACCGGTTTCAAGCACACAGCGAGAGGCGGCGTCGGGATTCTTCCGGCGTCGCCTCTCTAATTGGGTATCTTTGTGAGGACACACCCGCCCGCCGAGGAGGTCGTACCATGACCGTGGCCGAGGACAACGATCCGATCACAAGCGCTCAGCCGTCACAGGCGAGCGATGCCGAGCCCACGACCGCATCCGCGGCCGCACCTGACCCGGAGCCCCGGGGCGAGACGCTGGTAGAGGCGATTGCGGACCTGCTGCAGATGTTTTCCGGTTGGGTTCGTGCAGAGGCCGCAGACATCATGCGCGACAAGTTCGTGCTTCCGATGCAGCAGCTCGGCCTGACGCTGGCCTCGGCGAGCGTAGCCGGATGCCTCGTGGTCGTGGGTTTGCAGTTCATCTTCGTGGCGGTCCTACTCATCCTCGCCCAGTGGCTGGGCTGGCCCGGAGCACTGCTGCTCGTCGGCGGCCTCATACTCGCCGGCGCCGGAGTCTTCACGTACATCAAGATGAGGAGTATCCAGCGATGAACTCTAATCCCCGACAGCCGCTTGAGGTCGCACCCCAAGATCGCGTCACGCTTGAGCAGCTCAAGCACCGCGCCGAGTCCGTTCAGAACCTCGCTGTCAGCGAGGCGAAGCGTGTGACCAATGAGGTCGCTGAACAGGACATCACTCGCAAGGCGCTCATGGTGGTCGGAACCGTGGTCGTCGTCGCATCGATCGCGTACTACCTGGGCCGGAGAGCGTCTCAGCGCCTGACCGATCCCGGTTCCGCGTACTAGTGCGGGTCGCCTGGTGAGCGTGCTGGCATTCGATCTCGTGTGTGTGGACCGGGAGTACGTCGAGGCGGTTGTCCGCACGACGGATCCTGTGCTCGCGCACACCAGCAAAGTTCCCGACCTCGCCGAGCGTGCGCTCGGACTACTGCCGGGACTGCGGCGGCATTCGTGCGAGAACGGCTCGGCCCACGGGTTTGCAGCTGAGCTTGGCGCCACGGAGGCTGCACACCTGCTGGAGCATCTCGCCGCCGAGCTGATGGCGCTCTCAGGTTCGCCGCGCACACTCAAGGGTGAGACCACCTGGGACTTCTCGGCAGATGGGGCGGGGGTGTATCGGGTGCGTCTGGCATACGACAGCGACCTCGTCGCGCTGGGATCGCTCAAGGCGGCTGCGGGAATCGTCGACTGGCTGTTCGCGGGTGAGACGTCAGACGCGAGCACAGTGGAATCGGAGCCGCCGGATGTCGACGCACTGGTCGAGACGTTACGCCGGCTTCGCTGAGCGTGTCGCAGGCTCGTCCTCGTCCGAGAAGTCAGCGGGGGTGGAACCTCGTCGGCTCCACCCCCACAGTTCAGTTCATTGCGCGATGCGATGCTTGGAGAGTTACCGCTTCATAGCGTCGGACAGCTGCTTGAGCGCGGCTCCCACCATGGTGATGAAGTCCGCATAGAAGCGCTCGAACTGGCCGATCTCATCGTTTGCTCCCGTTGGCGTGTAGCTGACGTCGTAATCGCCACCGGCCACGCGAGTGGAGAGCGTCTCCATGTCGGTGATCATGTGGTTGAGCCTGCTGAATACCAGGATGTTCATCAGTGCGATGACCACGCCGAGAACCACGACCATCATCGTGATGATGGCTCCCATCATCCGGATACGCGTCGATGAGATCTCGTCGACTACCGCGGTGATGTCGTGCTCGACCACCACCAGCCCGATCGGCTCGCCGGCCGCATCGTTGATCGGGAAGGCGGCACGAGTCCCCGTGACCCCGCCCGCCTTCTTGAACACGCCGAGCACCTTGCCCTCCGCACCGATGGACTCCAGGCCCTTGGTCTTCACGATCTCCTCGGACAGCTCCTCACTGGTGCTGCCGGCGAGAACGAAATTCTCCTGATCGCCCCAGTTGTCGCGTCCGCCGTTCTTCTTGGCGACGTCGGCCCAGCCGGACGAGTCCATGCTCTTCTTGGCAAGAAGAAGTCCGACCTCGTCGCCGGTCTCCTCCTTGATGTCGCCAAGGAAGCCGTCGATCTCCTGGCCCAGCTCCATATAGCCGATGAGCTTGTCGTCGGCACCGTAGTACGGACGAACCACGCGCAGGGCGACCGCGGTCTTGCCCAGCTCCAGGCCCGCGGACTGCGTTTCGTCCTTGGATGCGGCGAGGTACGTCTTGCGATTGAGCTCGTCGCCAAACTGCTCGGGGCGGTGAACGCGCAGGAACACAGTGCTCGACTCAGGCAGCGACTCGAAATACCAATGGGTGATCCGGTACTCCGCCTTCAGCGCTGCGAACACCGGCTGTGCCGCCGCGCTTAGTGCCTCGCGGTTGCCCGCGAGGAAAGGATCGCGAAATGCAGCGTTGGACTCAAGACCAATGAGAGTCGCGGAGAGCTTATCGGCCTCCGCCTTCTCAAGGTGGCCGAACGCCGTCACAGAGGTCTGCAGCGCTGTTTGGGCGGCTTCTGCGACTCGAGCGGTGTGTGACTGCTGGAGGAAGAATGCGAGAGAGGCGATACCCAGCACGAACACCACGACGATGCCGACGATCATCTTCAGTCGAATAGACACGGAACTCCCCCTCTTCATGATATGAGCGAGACGCCGAGCACGGCATGCGCTGCAGTGCGTAGCTTGTCGAGTCGCTCGTTGTCGTCAGGCGTGTGGGGGAAGATGATCGCCAAGAAGAAGCCGGACTTCATGCTGATCTCGCCCTTGATCTTGACCGAGTCGAGACCGCGATCCGCGCAGATGCGATCGATCTCCTGAACCGCTTCATGTAGTCGTCCCATAGTTCCCCCGATTCGCACACCGGCGGTGCTCCTGCGTTCTCCGTCAGGCCCATTCGCCGACATTCCCCATGTACATACTTCGGCATGAATGCGTTTGCTCTCAAGTGGCTTCGATCCGCGGGCAGGGCGTGTAAGGTTTTAGGGGGCGGAGCCCCCCGGCACGATCTTGAAGTGAGATG
>CAYMAN010000022.1:0-34678 GCA_964388455.1 uncultured Eubacteriales bacterium | reverse complement strand
CCTCGGGGTTCGAGATCAGGTCGACGTAACGCTGGCGGTATCGCGTCTCGGTGTCGGAGAGCCCGTGGTACTTCTCGGGCAGTGGACGCAGCGACTTTGACAGCAGCACGACCTCACTCGGCGCTACCGAGAGCTCGCCTCGGCGGGTGCGCAACACCGTGCCGGTCGCTCCCACCCAGTCGCCCAGGTCAAGATCGGTGGCGGCCGCGAACTCCGACTCGCCGAGCATGTTGATCCGACAGAAGAGCTGCAGGTCACCGGTGGCATCGCGGATGACGAGGAAGGCGATCTTGCCCTGGTCGCGCTTGGCCACGAGTCGACCGGCCACCGAGACGACCTCGGGGGTGTCCTCCCCGGCCTCAAGCTCCGCGTACGTGGCCTCGAGCTCGGCAGCGCGAGCTGTGACGCTCCAGGAATCGCGAAACGGCTGCGTATCGCCCAGTCGCAGCGCATCCAGCTTGGCTCGACGTACCGCGAACGGGTCGTCTGATACCGGAGCATCCATGGATTCCGTCAACTCGACAGAGGCGGAATCGCGTGAGTCGGTAGGACGCTCCTCGGCCATGGAACTAGCGGGTGATCGACAGAATGGTGAACTGCAGGACCTTGCCCGAGGGGGTCGTCACGTTGACGACGTCGCCCTTCTTGTGGTCGAGAATCGCCTGTCCGACCGGGGACTCGTTGCTTATTTTGTCGTTGGCAGGATCGACCTCGGCTGAACCCACGACCTGGTAGGTGTGGACCTCGCCCTTGGAATCCTCGAGCTTGACCTTGCACCCGAGCGTCACTTTGGTGGGCGTGCTCTTGGGGGCGTCGATAATTGTGGCATTGGCAAGGATGACGCCGATCTCGATGATGCGGCTCTCGACCCAGGCCTGCTCGTTCTTGGCGTCGTCATACTCGGAGTTCTCGGAGATGTCGCCGAACTCACGTGCCTCCTTGATGCGCTCCCCGACCTCGCGTCGACGAACCGTCTCAAGGTGACGGAGCTCGTCCTCGAGCTTCGTCTGTCCTGCGGGAGTGAGTGCGTTCTCTTTAAGCATAGGACGACTCCTGAGATAGGTGCCCGCGCACGTCAGCGGGGTCCGCGTAATGCGAGGGGCTGCCCTGCGCGAAACAGGCAGCCCGTCGGAATGTCCACGAAAGTATATACGAATGCAGTCGCGACACAAGAACGACGTTCGACCGCCGCTCCGAGCCGAGAATGACGTGCTCTAGACCTCGGCGCTGTCCTTCTTCTTGGACTCGACCTTGGCCTCTGCATCTGCGTCGCTCTTCTTGGAGGGCGCAGAGACTGAAGCGTCGTCATCGTCATCGTCTTCTGCAAGCTTGCCTTCAGCACCCTCGCGAATCGCCTTCATGGTCTTGCCGAGGGACTTACCGAGCTGAGGCAGACGCTTCGGGCCGAACAGAATCAGGATGATCACGAGAATAATGATCAACTCCGGTGCGCCAACACCGCCGAGAAACGGAACCGCAATTGCCAGAACTGGGGACGAAATCATCACTGTTGCCTCCGTGCACGTCGGGAACGGCTGATACCGGTCAGCCGCGAATGACCAGCGATTAGCGTACCACCAGTATCAAACGCCCGCTACGCCTTCAGTGCGGGACAGATAATAGAGCGTGTGCAGTAACTCTCGGACGGGGTCGGTGTTGTGCAGGGTCACGGTGTCGGGTACCGCCACGTAAGCGGTCGAGTAGTTGACGATGACGCGGATCCCCGCTGCCGAGAAGCGATCCGCGACAGCCTGAGCGGCTTCGGGCGGAACCGCGATTACCCCGAAGAGGATCGTCTGCTCACCGACGACTCGCTCCAGTTCAACGATATCGCGAACGATCAGATCGCCGACGCGGGTTCCCACCTTGCGACGGTCGCTGTCAAAGAGCGCGGCAACCACGAATCCACGCGCACGGAGCCCGTCGTACTGTGCGATCGCCGACCCGAGGTTTCCGGCGCCGACAATCGCCAGTCTCTGCACGTGGTCGGAACCCAGAATGCGCTGTATGCGATCGATCAGCAGCGGGATGTCGTATCCGACGCCACGCTTTCCGAACTGACCGAAATAGGCGAAGTCACGTCTGATCTGCGCCGCATTCACGTCAGTAAGCTCAGATATCTTCGCCGAGGACGCCGTCTGATGCCCTCCATCGCGAAGGTGCAGGATTGCGTTCAGATAGAGCGGAAGACGTTCAACGACGCCCTGGGGTATACGAGTTTGGTGTTCAGCGACACCCATGACGACCCCGATCTTTGCCGGAAGATCCATGAACAGCGTAACGACTGTGGCATGAGCGGGCAACAGTAAGGCGGCACCCTGTGCGCTTGGGAGTGCCGCCTTACTGAGAGAATCCCGTGGTGCCGGTGCGAAACTAGAAGGCCGCACCGTCAAGCGCGTGAGCGCACGAGCACTCACGTACCTCGGGCATCGCAGGAATCATCGAGTGAATCAGGCTCTTCACCCTGCTGTTGTTCTCGTTGAACACGCGCACGACCTCTTCGTTGCTGACCGGCTCGGCGCCTTCCGCACCAGCGTCGTGGTCCGTGATCAGCGAGATGTTCACGTAGCAGATCTCAAGCTCACGAGCGAGATAACACTCGGGGTACTGCGTCATGTTGATGACCTCCCACCCTTGGGAGGCGAACCATTTCGACTCGGCACGCGTCGAGAATCGCGGCCCCTGGATAACCACGACCGTGCCCTTGGGATGCGCCTTGATTCCCAGCTTGGCCGCCTCGGCCACGGCGATCTCGCGCATGGTCTGACAGTAGGGATCCGCCGAGGAGACGTGCGTCGTGATGGGACCGTCGTAGAACGTGTCTTTGCGTCCCCACGTACGGTCGACGAACTGGTCGCAGATGACGAAGTCGCCCGGGACGACATCCGCCTGCAATGAGCCGCACGCGTTCGGCCCGATGATACGACCGACTCCGAGCTGCTTCATCGCCCAGACGTTCGCCCGGTAGTTGATCATGTGCGGCGGCAGGGAATGGTCCTTGCCGTGTCGCGGAAGAAACGCGACCGAACGACCGCCGATCTCACCGATCATCACCGGTGAAGACGGCGCGCCGAACGGCGTGTTCATCTTGTGCTCTCGCGGGTTATCGAGCAGTTCGTAGAAACCGCTGCCTCCGAAGACGCCGATCTCGGCCTGCGGAACGTTGGACATCGTGTATCTCCTCGTGACGTTGGGGTTGCCGGTCTTGCGTGCGGACTTTGGGTCGACCTCGATTCTAGAGCATTCCCCAAACTCCCCACACACGCCCTAGGCGCTTAGCCGAGAATGCTGTGCATCCTCGTCCACTTGAAACGATCGGTCGTCCTCCATCGCCCGCGGAGCGTAGAGAGGGCGGCGGAAGAGGTTCGACGAATCAGTCCACACTTCGTCGGCTCTCATGGCGCCGCCGAGCAACGCGCAGAACCCGGCCGCTTTGGCATCCAGATTGTCGACATGATGCAGCAGTAGCGCCTCGAGAGTCGAGGGGCGCTTGGGTGACCCCCACTCCAGTTCGCCATGATGCGACAGGATCGCGTGCTCCAGGCGCATTAGTCGATCGACCGACTTAGGCGCGCGCTGCTTGACCACAGCGTCGTGAACGCGCCGTACGCCGAGCACGACATGCCCCAACAGGCGGCCGGCGTCGGTGTATTCGATGGAAGTCTCAAAGGACAGCTCATCGCACTTACCGATGTCGTGGAGAAGTGCGGCGGAAACCAAGAGGTCGATCTCCATGCCGGGATACTGCCCCGCCATTGAGCGTGCCATCGTTGCCACGCTGACCGTATGCTCTAGGAGTCCGCCGACATAGGCATGGTGATACGACTGCGCACCAGGGCATCGAACAAACCGGGTGAAGAAATCACGATCCGAGAAGATCGTACGCAGAACAGCTCTGAGATCAGGATCCGACACCGACGCGACGAGCGCACGCAGTTCGTCAACCAACTCCTCACTCGAGCGCGGTCCGGAAGCGATGAAGTCCTGAGACTCCCAGGTTTGCGCCGGAGCAAGCGAGTCCACCGAGATGCGCTTGGTGCCTCGAAACGAGGTAACGATGCCTCGGGCACGAACCACGGAGCCGACCGGAATCGCAGTGGCCTCGGTAGACGGTCGGAAGAAGACCGCCGGCATCCTTCCCGACTTGTCGGCAAGCCCCAGTGACAGGAACGCCTCACCGCTACGCGTCGAGCGCATCTCTTTGACCTGAAGGACGAACTGCGCATCGACACGCGCACCCTCGGCAAGCTCAGCTATGTACTGCGTCTTCATCGCGATCTCCCTGCTGTCCCATATGTCCTACTGACAGCCTAGCAATCGCGTCTGACATCAGACTTACTCACCGCGCTGCGCACACGCGATCCTCACGACACCAACTTGTGAGCACATCGCGGTACTATGGCAGTACCCAATCTCGGAGGTTCATCGTGGCCCAGTCGCACCGCATGCTCGTCATCGTGACACTGGCGCTTGTCACTACGCTCTTGGCTACAGCAGGGTGCACAGCGGACGATCTCGTGTGGGTCGACGAGGGCGCAAGCTACACGATGACTTCCGTCGAAAAGACGCTCGACATCGCCGATATCTCGGCCCACAGCGACCGCAAGGCAGCCGAGGCAGCCGAACTGCGCCACTCCGCGCTTACTTCTCTGCGCACGAGGGGCGGATCGGCATCCGAGGCAGCCAATCTCCTCACGGCTACTTTCTCGCCCGAAACCAGAGCGGTTCCGGTGTACGTCGAGTCTGCATCGCTCGACGGGAAGCCGGTTCTTCTTGTGGTCGAGGCGACCGGTCGAAAGACGGGCACGTTGAACATGAAGCGGCTGTGGGTGCTGGGAGAAGACGGTTCGGTGATACTGGCGAGAAGTCGTTAGCAGACTCTTACTACCCGCACAGTGTCGCGCGGTACTCTTCCAAGACATCGCGCGGAATTCGCTCACTCCAGCCACGCCAGAGATGATCGAAAACGGAACGCCCGTCTCGACCTGTAGCCTGGAGATCCTCCACCACTGACTGTGCGATCACTCGGGCGACTGCACGATGACCCGCTGCGCCGCACATGGTACGTCTGCGAACGACCTCCCGAAAGTAAGCCGTGATTCGACGGCGTTCATGCGCGCCCGCAAGGCGCCCACGATCAAGCCCAAGTCGTCGCAGTGTGGTCTCAGCGATGTCCTCGGCCACTGAGGGCGGAACATCAGCGCGAACGGCCCCTAAGACGAGGGAGTCAAGAATCGCTCCCGCACTGACACTCTGATACGCGCTTCCCATCATCAGCACCTCCAACGAACGTGTGTTCGCAGAAGGTACAGAACAGGTCTGACATCAAGATGGAATCCGCAGCCGTCGCCCTACTGAGCGTTCAGCACCATGCAGATCGATGTGCGGTTGAGCGCCAGGTACGGCGTTTCCATACGAAGCTCGCCTGTCCCGACGTCATACACCTTGGCATCGGTCAGTGCGAGGAAGTCCTTCGAGCGTGAGTTGAGCGAATCCGTGAGGCGAGTGTCCGAAAGCACGTGCATCAGCCCCTCGACCCTCCACCCATCGACGATTGCCACAACCGCCACGCGATCCTTGTTGGTGTGCACGCGATTCCTCCCTGCCATGGACAGCTACGCGGTCGCAACCGCCAGTGTCATCCTACCTTGCCGACGACGGACTCGACACCTAGTCGGAACAACCCAGATGCTGCGATCTCGACGCCGGAGAGCGTGAGCGCGATCAGTATCGCAAGCCATGCGTCGCGGAGTCGTGTTGCTCGCCGTTCGAAGACCGGAAACAGTCCGACGATGACGAGGTTGACGGTGGTCAGTGTGACAAGAACAGCGAGTGCGACCAGCACCGGGTACAGGACGCCCAGGAACGGTGCGAGCCACCGCACCGCCGCAAACACCACGGGAACCCCCGCAAGCCACGCGAGAAGGCGCCACAGAGGCGACAGGACACGTTCGTTTGTGGCTCGGATCCACAGTTCATCGTTAAGCATGGGCACGACTATCGCGGCCATGGCGAATCCCGCGAGAATGCCTGTTATCAGCCTCAGATCGTTTGTGGTGGTTCGGAATCCTGCATACGAGCTCACTCCATCGATCCCCATGGCCGTGATCATCAGGATTATCGCAACGAATCCAGCGACTCCCGGGAACTGCTTGGGTCGACCTGGCCTGTGCAACAGTGAGATGAGCATGAGTGATACCACGAACCCGAAGTAGATCCCCGTGTCGCGTGCGCATACAGGAACCTGTGTCCCCCCGCCGAAGAACGAGCGCTCCGGCAACTGGTGGCACAGTCCGTACCCGAGTCCATGCAGGATCGACTGCAGCACCTAGGAAGTCCTCTCGAAGAAAGCCGAACGGCAGGCCGCAAAGAAGCGGCCTGCCGTCTGTGTCCGGATGGTCGGGATGGCGGGATTCGAACCCACGACCTCTCGGTCCCGAACCGAGCGCTCTACCAAGCTGAGCCACATCCCGGCGAGGCGCTATGCTAACACTCCCTGCAGCCGAGCGCAAAGAACGGTTTCCCTCAATCGGGGAAGGCCCGCAGGTGGTCAGGTGCGACACCGCAATTGAGAGGAGTCCGACCCGAGGTACCGGGTCGGACTCCTCGTCCGTCACGCATGCGAGTTTAGATCTACTAGTTCAGCAGTCCGCGCTTCGCGAGATTCACGTGGCAGTTGGAACAGTAGGTCTCTTCATGACACTCGAAGCACGCCTGAGCACCACTCTTCTTCACGATGCCCGGGTGGTAGCGAACCCATGGCTTCGCAGGCACAGAACCAACGTGGTGGCACGAGTCGCAGAACGTCTGCGCGTGACAGTTGGTGCACTGGGCCTTCTTGTAGGTCTTCTTCTGGAAGCCGTCCTTGTGCGGGAACTTCTGTTTGCTGTCGTCGATCGGGTGCGGCATCGCCAGCTTGTGGCACGACTTGCAGAACGTCGAGTTGGGAAGCTCGCTAGGCGTTCCGGCATGGCAGTACGTGCATACTGCGCCGTCCTTGGTGAACTGCGTGGCGTGGGCCCCAAGCGTCGATCCGGCGGCCTTCACGAAGACCTTGGTCTTGTGAGACGCGGGAACGACCTTGCGCTTGGTGTGGCACGACTGGCAGTCAGTCTGCTTGTGGCACTTCTCGACGCAACCCGCTGCGCCGCTCTTGGCGACCGAACCGCCGTGAACCGAGAGCCACGGCTTAGACGTCGAGGAGCCGATGTGGTGACAGTTACTGCACAGCTGCTTCCAACCGTGGCAGTTCTGGCAGACAGCCGGGCTCTTGCGACCCGTCTGGCCATGGAACTTCTTGAAGTCGGCCGTGTGCGGGAGTTCCAGCTTGTGGCACGACTTGCAGAACTTGGCGCTGATGCCACCGGTCCCGTGACAGACCTCACACGACTCCATCGACTTGTTCGCGGCAACGGTATGAAGCGCCGACGCGGTCGCAGGTGCTGAGCCGTACTTGGTCATGGCCGGCTTAGAAGGACGGGTCCAGGTCTTCGCATTGTGCGAATCCGGGACGATCTTCTTGCCGGTGTGGCAGTCGACACAGAACTTGGTTGTATGGCACTTCTCGGTACATGACTTGACACCGGACTTGGCCACAGCAGCAGGGTGCTGCTTGGCCCACGGGATGGCCGGCTTGTACTCGTAGTCGACCTTCTTTCCGTGGTGACACTCGTTGCAGAAGTTGGTCTTGGCGTTGTCGCCGTGACACATGACGCACTTCTTGGGGATGAGCTTGGACTGAGCCGGGTGGCCAGCGGGATCCTTCGCTTCCTTGGGCTCGGCGAACGCGGCCGAGTGAGGCATCGGGGTTCCGTGACACGCGGTGCAGAACGCCTCGCGGTGACAGGTGTTGCAGTAGTTGATGGCACCGACGGGCGGAAGAGCCTCGCCGACGGGCTCGTCGTCATGCACCTTCAGGAACTCGCTCTTGCTCTCAGGTGTGACGGGCTCGAGGCCGCGCTCCTTGAGCGTCTCCGCCACGTGCTCGATAGCCTCATCGGCCAACTTGCTGTGCTCGCCCATAAAGCCGGTCTTGAGGTGGCTCGGCGGCTTGAGCTCGAAGTCCGCGGTGTGGCACGCGAGACACGTACCAGGGGCCGGGGAACCCGCCTCGAGTCCGTGGCAGCGGAAGCATGCTGTCATGGAGCCGAAGTCGTCGTGCTTCTTGTTGGGCTCACCGGTGGCGGGGTCCGTAAGCGTGAGCGTGAAGTCCTCGCGGTGCGCGATGCGGTTGTGGCACAGCGGACAACTCACGTTCTTCTCGGTATGGACCTCGTGATTGATCTTGAGGCCTGGTGAGGGCGTTACATTTCGCGTCTCCAGCGAATGACACTGGGTACACTTGTCCGGAGTCATGGTGAGCGCGACTTCACTCTCCGCGTTCAGTGGCAACTCGAAGTTGTTCGATACGGTCAATGCGAGTTCGCCGAGCGCCTCAGCCTTGTGAAGCAAGAAGACGACGGGGTTCGCGTTGACCGGCATATGGCAGGCCATGCAGCTGATCTTGGAGTGCGATGAGTGCTGATACGCGATGATCGTGTCGTCCTGTACCTTGTGACACGCCTCAGCACAGAACCAGCGGGTGGAAGTCACCCCCAATACCGGAACCATGACCCCAGCGATCATCAGGACGGCAACAATCGCCCAGATGATGTACCGCGGTCGGCGGACCGGATCCTTGAATCCGGCGAGGGAGATCTTCGCCATACGCACCTCTCAATTGCTCGATCGGGCAGAAAAATCGCACAGGGGATCAGACGCCACCCCCGCCTTGTCATAAGAAAGATATAAGAATCACGCTCGCGTCACAACAAATCCACACATCACTGCTTGAGCATTTCGCTGCGCCCCTCGCAGTTCCTGCCTCCACAGTGCCGCCATTGTCCCCCTGCGACACTTACCGCCCGGCTTGCGCTCACCGCAGAACGAGTGAATCCGCAAGTCGATTGAGCTCAGTGATCGCCGACTGGATCTGCCGAGAAGCCTGAGCCGACTGCGTGGCGACTTGAGCCATCTCGCGCATGGAGATGACGACCTGGTCGGACGCGGTGCGCTGCTGCTGTGTGGCGATCGAAATCTGCTTCGCCGAGTCCGTGGTCTCCTCGACCTGCTGCACGATCGTGTCGAGGGAGTCAGCGGTACGACGCGCCAGCACCTTGCCCTCATCCACCTTCTTGCTCGCCTTCTCGGTGGACATGACGAGCGAACTCGAACTCGACTGAATCTCGCGAACGACCTTGCCGATCTCGGACGTGGATTCTGTGACGGAGTCGGCCAACTTGCGAATCTCCTCGGCGACTACCGAGAAGCCCTTACCGGCCTCGCCCGCGCGAGCAGCCTCGATTGCCGCGTTCAGAGCGAGGATTTTGGTCTGCTCGGCGATGTCGTCGATGATGACGAGTACGCGGCCGATCTCCTGGCTGCGCTCACCGAGCTGCAGGATGCGGTCGGACGCCGCCTGAGTGCTTTGGCGGATGTCCTCGATGCCATCTGCCGTGTCGGCGACGGTCTGCATGCCCTCTTCAGCGGAAGCGAGCGTGCGCTCGGCTATGGCGGCGACGGACTGCGAGTTGTCGGCGATCTGCTTGGAGGTCTGCGCGAGCTCCTCGACGGTCGCGGACGTCTGCGTGACGGCTGCCGCCTGCTCTGCTGCGCCGGAGGCCTGCTGCTCAGTGGCGGCTAGTACCTGTGAGGTGAGTGCGCGGATGTCGTTGTTGATCGCACGCGCCTGTGAGAGCATTCCGGCGACGTCCGTGAAGAGGCGCTCGGTCTCAACCGCCAAGCCATCGATGTCGGTATCAGTGTTGACCGCAAGGCCCAGTCGCTTGTGAGCAGTTCGAAGCACCGTGATCAGTGCCCTCTCGGACAGCCGTGATGCGGTCACGTAGCACAGCCAACCCATCGCGAGCCCTGCGACCACACACAGTGCACCGAAGACCACCAGTGCCGGCGTACTCTTGGGTACAACGAAGAACAACGCGATAACGGGAAACAGTGCTCCCACAACCAACCCGGCCCCAAGCATTACCCATCGCAGATTCTTGCTTGTAGCACCGCTCCTGCGCTTCACGAATGGCACCTCTCAGTTGTTGATGCGGTTCCCCGCGCACATCGTACCAGTCGCGCTGCGTATCCGCATCTTGCCAAGTCATACCCCCTAGGGTATATTGGCACACACTTCGCTAACCCACGGAGGCTACGTCAACCGCATCAGAAGAAGGACAAGACCACATGGCCGTCGTTACTATCGACCAACTCCGTTGCGACCGCCAACCCGGATGCCCGTCCCGCCGGTCGTGCCCCAAAGGCGCCATAGTACGAACCAATGAGGGTGGCTGGACGGTCATCGCGGAGCGTTGCACCGGTTGCGGCGCCTGTATCCGAGTGTGTCCGATGCAAGCGATCACATTCTCCTAGGAGGGGGGTCCCACATGACTACACCCATCATCGTCGAGGTTTTCGACATACCCGCCGCCACCGCGTGCTTCTCAGGTGGTTGAGGTCCGTCCTGGTCTCCGGAGGAGATCACAGGCATCATCCGTGCCGAAATGGAGCGTCGCTACGCCGATGACGCTCAGATCATCTACCGCAACGCGGAGCTGGCAGAGACGCGCACCGAATTCGCGAAGACGATCGAAGAGATCGAGACGCGCGGCCTGCTCTATCCCGTCACGATCCTTGACGGAGTGCCCGTCTACGACGGTGCCGTGAGCTACCCGGCGATCATGAAGGCCGTCGGCAACAAGCTCCTCGAGCGCGAGCCGAGCGAGGCGTAGCCGAGAGCACAAATCACAGCCCGCGGGTGTGGGGTAGACTTGTCCACATGAATACCGTGAGCATCGCCTCATGCACTACCTATGACGTCACCGACGTCTCGAACGCACTGGACACCGCGCTCTCCCCGCTTGGGGGGATGGCGGCGTTCGTGCGTCCGGGCGACACTGTCCTGCTCAAGGTGAATCTGCTGTCCCGGGCGCTACCCGAGAGGGCGGTCACCACACATCCGGAGTTCGTCCGCGCGGTCATCCGCTCGGTGAAGGCCGCGGGTGGTGTGGTGACGGTCGGCGACAGTCCGGGCGGGCCGAACACCGCGGGCGGCGTGCGACACATCTGGGAAGACACAGGTATCGCCGCGGTCTGCGCCGAGGAAGACGTGACGTTGATCCTCTTCGACGACGAGTGCGTCCGCGTGTCGAATCCCGCGGGCTCGCTATACGGCGCGTTCACCCTCGGCAAGGCTGTAGTGGACACCGACGTGCTCATCACACTGCCCAAGTTCAAGACCCACGGCTTCATGATGTTCACGGGTGCTGTGAAGAATCTCTTTGGTTGCATTCCCGGTCTCGAGAAGGCCCAGTTCCATCTGACGGTGCCCGACCGCGATGACTTCGGCAGCATGCTTGTCGACCTCATGCTCGCGTGCAAGCCCAGGCTGGCGATCATGGACGCGGTCGTGGGCATGGAGGGTGAAGGGCCAGCAGGTGGAACTCCTCGGCAGGTGGGCGCGCTGATCGCCTCCGCAGACTCCGTGTCGCTCGATGTGGTCGCGTCGGCGATGGCCGGGCTCGACCCGATGGAGGTCTACTCCAACAAGGCTGCCGCCCGCCGAGGACTCGGCCCGGCCTCCATCGACGAGGTCGATGTCGTCGGCGTGGAGTGGAGAACGCTCGCTCCCGACGGATTCGAGTTGCCGATGCGCGACCTCGCGTCCAAGATGCCCGCATGGCTCGGCAAACGGCTTCGGGGTTGGACGACAGCGCGACCGCACCTGGCCAAGCCGGCTCAGTGCACCAAATGCAAGAAATGCCAGGAGAGCTGTCCGGTCAATGCAATCGTGGTGGGATCGAACGGGCCATCTTTCGACTACAGTCTGTGCATCCGGTGCTACTGCTGCCAGGAGCTGTGTCCGCCTCAGGTGATCGGGCTCGCGGTGCCTCCGGTGGCTCGGCTCGTGAGCCGTCGCCGCTGACGCTCGCCTAAACTCTGCGCGACGCGAATCTATCCGTGAAGAGCCCCACGAGACCTCGGTCCATGAACTGCTCCCATGCACTCGCCGACTCCGGCAGCAGGGTCGCGTCGTACGATGCCCTCAGGTGAGGATCGCTCAGCACACGGTACGCCTCGTTCAACTCGCGCATCCGTGAGGTGGCGGCATCACGATCCGACGGGCGGCTGACATCCGGGTGATGCAGCATGGACAGTGCCCTGTAGGCGCGGTCGATGACCTTGGGATTCGCATCCCGTGTGACCTGTAGTGTTCTGTAGTGATCCACGCCACCCCTCAAGTCGAGTGTCGCTCGGTATGTGTCGCGTCAGTGTAGCGCGCAGGTGTTCTTGGGGACGAACGCCGGATCGAGGTATATCTCGACCGTGTTGGGACAACGTGCGTTGGCAAGCATCATCGAGTCCTCACACACCCGTATCAGCATCTGGCCGTTCGTGTTCGTCGGTGCGGGAGTCACGGGTGCACCTCTGACCTCGGTCGCCCCCGTCATGAACTGCTTCCAGATACGAGCCGGGAAGCTTCCCCCTGTCATGGGCGCACCATGCACCTTCAGCATCGAGACCTGTCCTGCTCGATGTCCGACCCAGACAGCGGTCGAGATATCTCCCGCCCAGCCCACGAACCACGCGTCGCGGTACGACTGAGTGGTGCCCGTCTTGCCGGCCGCCCAGGGACCGATCTTGGCCGCAGAGCCTGTGCCCTTCTCAACGACATCATGCAGCATGAGTGACGCCTGCATGGCCACTGGCCGCGACACGGCACGCTCCGGCTTGAGCGCCGGGCTGTAAAGCTCCCGATCCCGATCATCGGTGACACTCAAGATGCCCGTAGGCGCAACACGCATGCCGTTGTTGGCCAGTGTGCCGTATGCGGATGCCATCTCCAGTGGGGACACTCCGGTGCGCAACCCACCCAGGGCGATCGCCGGATTGGGTTCGAGCGGAGTCGTGATGCCCATCTTGCGAGCGGTCTTCACCACGTTCTTGGGACCCACCAGCATGATCAGACGCGCGTACACCGCGTTCACGGACCAGTTGGTCGCCGCACGCAGCGTGAGTGAGCCCTTGGCGATCTTGTTCTCGTAGTTCGAGACATTCCATATGCCGTCAGTGACGCGCACGCTGTACGGTTTGGCACTGAAGACGTGTTCCGGTCGCACGCCCTTTTCCAGCGCAGTGACCAGCACGAAGGGCTTGAACGCCGACCCCGGCTGCCGGCGACCCTGAACTGCGAGATTGAACTGGTTCTCCGAGTAGTCGCGCCCTCCCACCATCGCCAGAACCTCGCCGGTCGAGTAACGAACCGCCACGAGAGCGACCTCGGGGTCCCCCTTTGCAGAGAGCTGCTTGGCGGACTTCTCGGCGAGGGACTGGATTCTTGGGTCCAGCGACGTGTACACACGCAGTCCGCCCGAGTACACCTTGTCCGCGCCGAGACGCTGGATCAGTTCCTGTTTCACGTATTCGACGAAGAAGGGTGCGACCTGTCCTGACTCCTCTTGGGGTGAGAGCCCCAGCGGCAGCGTCCGAGCGTCGGCGGCTTCAGCGTCCGTGATGTAGCCCTGTGACAGCATCTCCTTCAGCACGAGATTACGACGCCGCAGTGCCTCCTTGGGAGAGCTCGTCGGCGAGTACCGAGATGGTGATCGGATTACTCCGGCGAGCGTGGCCGCCTCGGCAAGCTCCAGGGACGAGACGGGCTTTCCGAAGTAATGTCGCGAGGCGCTTTCGGCACCGTAGGCACCGTCACCGAAGTAGACCGTGTTGAGGTAGATCTCCAGCACCTTGCCCTTGTCGGCCTTGGCCGAGAGCTGGGTTGCGAGAAGGGCCTCCTTGATCTTGCGTGTGAGCGTTCGCTTGCCATCGGTGAACAGTATCTTGACGATCTGCTGGGTGATCGTGCTCCCGCCCTGTTCGATCTCGCCCGCGCTGGCATTGGCCCGAAGTGCGCGCGCGATCGCCTCCGCATCGACACCACTGTGCTCATAGAACCTGCGGTCCTCGATGGCCACGACAGCGTTTCTCAGGTGCTTTGGCATCTCGCGATAGGGCACCACCGTGCGGTCCTGCTCGCCATGCCACTCGGCGAGCACCGATCCGTCGGCGGCGTACACGATCGAGGTCCGCGCGGTCTTGATACTGTCCTCGTCAACCGCAAGATCCGGCAAGGACTTGGAGAGGTTCAATAGGTAGGCGCCCGCCGCGAGCGACACGAGGATCAGGGCAACCAGGATTGTCGCGATGATCGTCAGTACCTTGGAAACGCGGCGTGCCATGTGCACGTGTGGCTCTCCTCTACCCGCAGGTCGAGTACACTGCGGGGGCAGATTCCGTCCGGTGGCGCACCAGCGCGCCCACCGCGTTCACTGGGAAGCGGCTCATGGCATGGTAGCACGCAATACTGATGCCGAAGTGCGTGGCAAACGCCCGTCAGATGGCGTGGTCGGGCGACTCCTCGTCTGGTGGCAGCGCTTGCTCAGCGGCCTGCTCGGTCGCACGACGTCGCTAGTCGATACCGCCCGACGTCGCAGCGAGAAGCCGGCGCACTCGCCTCACGGCGCGATCGCGATCCAGTCGCCCATCGTCGCCTGGGTCGGCTGTCTCGCCGTCGCCTTCGGCGCGCTCGGCATCGTGACGCTCGCCGGCTCCGGAACGGATAGGTGGGTCGGAGTCTCTGGTGCCACGATGACGATCGTGTGGGCCGGCGTACGCTGGGCACTCATGGATGTCGTGGCGCGGCGTGAAACGACCCTCACCCGCGCGCAGGTCCGTGGTGCGTGGGCAGTGGGCGCGCTCGTGTGGTTGATCGGCGTGACGCCGGAACTACGCGCGCTGGCTTGGGTGGCCTCCGGCGCTGTGACGTGGCTGATACTCGAGCGTCTCGGCGCGACACGGCGTCAGGCGCTGACGTGCGTCGGCATCGCGTGGGGCTCTCAGGCACTGGTGGTGGTCGGAAGCTGGCTCGCCAAGGGCGCGCTCATCGCGATATTGGCAACGCGAGGCTAGACCGCTGCGGGCCGGTCCACTCGGCGGGCAGCGACCTCGGCCATCACGACGCCGACAAGTACCAGTGCAGCACCAGCGAACTGGATCGGAGCCAGACGCTCGCCGAGCAATGCCCACGCGAGCGCTATGGTGAACAGCGGCTCGAGCGTGGACACCAGCGCCGCCTGAGAAGCGCCGAGTCCCCGAATCCCCTGCAGGTAGAGCACCACCGCGATGAACGTGGGGACGACGACGATCGCAGCGAGAAGCGCCCAGACGGTCGCACTCCATCCTGCCGGCGACAACGAAGCGACCGCGGCCATCCCCTGCTCGGCGAATCCGAGGGACGTCGACCTCGACTCGAAAAGCGTCCAGCCGATCCCTGCGAGCGCTGCGCCGATTGAGGCGATGCCAAAGGTGTAGCCCATCATGACGAGCTGCGAGCGGCCCGGGAGCCATCTGCTCGAGAGCAGGTTGAACATCGTGTAGCACACCGCCGCGCCAAGCCCGAGCAGTACGCCCGGCGTCGATACCTCAACGGGGCCGCCGAGCAGTCCCACGACCAGCGCGCAGCCAGTGAAGGTCACCAGGACGGCGAGCGCCTTCAGCGCCGTAGCCTTCTCGCCGAAGAACAACCATCCGGCTACTGTGACGAGCGCGGGATACGCATAGAGCAGAACCGCGACAACCGACGCATCGGCGAACTTCAGCGCGAAGAAGAAGCAGATCGAGGCGGCGCCGTACCCGGTCAGGGCGAGCGCCGAGTACCGAGCGAAGTCGCCCCGCGATACGATTAGATCTCGCGGTGCGCGCGATGCGACCACGCCGGCGAGCAACAACGCGGCGATCACGAAGCGCCACGTGAGCAGTGGCAGCGGCTCGGCCCCCGCGGCATAGGCCAGCGGCGTCAGCACCGCCAGGGTACCGAACGCCGCTGCAGAGATCACGACAGCTATGAGAGACCCGCGTCGGTTCAAGTGCGCCCTTCCCGCCCGTCAGAAACGGTTCCCACCGTCCCAGAGTGCCGCTTCACGTGTCAAGTCGGAGAGGTGCTAGAATCGCTCGGCACGTAGCGTGTTCCGACGACAAGGGATAGCCGACGATGAGCGACGCCGCACGACCGCAGAGACACAACTCGAGAGTGAGTCGCCGAGTGGCTTGGGCTGCCGTCATGCTCTGGGCATCAGCCATCTTCGCCGTCTCGGCAAGACCCGGCTCGACACTGCCGGGCGGCTACTCCGTGCAGGGGCATCTCGGCGAATACTTCATCCTCGGAGCGCTACTCTTCTGGGCGTTGAGCGCGCGTCGCTCCGATCGGGATGCCGTCGTGCTCGCGGTGATACTAGGGTCGCTGTATGGGGTGACCGATGAGATTCATCAGCACTTCGTGGTGCTGAGAACGCCTGATGTCACGGACTGGGGCCTCGACACCATCGGGGCGTTCTTCGGCGCATGGGCCGCGTGTGCGATGGCCCGGCTGCGGCGAAATAGGCGCACCGCATCCTGACGCGCACAGCAGGAGCGAGTCGAAGCGTGACTAGTAGACGCCGGTCTGCGCTGCCTGGTTCAGATCGATCCCCAGTTGGCGGATCTTGATCTTGAAGTCGTGAGCGTTGTGCGCCATTGAGATCGCGTCATCGAGGGTGATCTTGCGATCCTGGTACAGGCCGAGCAGCGACTGATCAAACGTCTGCATGCCGTAGTACTGGCCCTCTTCCATGGCGTCGCGGATCAGATACGTCTTGTCTGGGTCATTGATGTACTCGCGGATGGTGCCGGTCATGACCAGCACCTCGACTGCGGGAACAAGACCCCCGGCCGTCGACGGAATCAGTCGCAGCGACACGATGCCGCGCAGAGTCGAGCCCAGCATCAGGCGAACCTGCTTCTGCTGATGTGGCGGGAAGAAGTCGATGATTCGTCCGATGGTCTCGGTCGCGTCGATGGTGTGCAGCGTCGAGAGCACCAGGTTGCCGATCTCAGCCGCCGTGAGCGAAGCCGAGACGGTGTCGTAGTCGCGCATCTCGCCGATGAGGATGACGTCGGGGTCCTGGCGCACGACGTGTCGCAGTGCGTCCTCGTAGCTGTCGGTGTCGATGCCGATCTCGCGCTGGTTGACGATGCACCGTTTGTCCTCGTGCAAGACCTCGATGGGGTCTTCGATCGTCACGATGTGACCGCTGCGCGTCGAGTTGATGTGGTCGATCATCGAGGCGAGCGTCGTCGACTTACCTGAACCGGCTGTCCCTGTGACAAGCACGAGGCCGCGGGGCTCGTCGGCCAATCTGCGCAGTACCGGGGGAAGCCCGAGCTCCTCGAGGCTTTGAAGCTCGGTTGCAACGCGACGCAGGGTAAGTCCGACCGACCCACGCTGATGAAATGCGTTGACGCGGAAGCGCGCGACCCCAGGGAGCGAATAGGCGAAGTCGAGCTCATTGGCGTCGGCGAACAACTCTTTCTGATGCTCATCCATCATACCCAGCGCGAGGATCTCGGTCTGAGCAGGAGTGAGCTTGGAGAGCTCGTTCAGCACAACCAATCGAGCGTGAAGACGAATCGCAGGCGAGTTCCCGGCCTTGATGTGAAGGTCGGATGCGCCTTTGTCGGTCATGATTTTGAGCAGCCCGTCGATCTCCGCCATCGTCGTTCCTATTCCGAGAATGAGCTATGGACGACAGGCTCCAGCGTAGCCGCCGCGCGACATGGAAGAAATGCGCACGACATCCCCGGTTCTCGGCGCGTGGATGTACATGCCACCGCCAACGTAGATGCCCACGTGGTGAATCGGCGAGCCGAAGAACACGAGGTCACCCGGTGCCAGGTCGGATCGCGAAACACGCTGACCCGCTCCGATCTGAGCGCGGGAAACGCGCGGAAGGTTCACGCCCACCTGACGGTACACGAACGAAGTGAATCCCGAACAATCGAAGCTGTTGGGACCATTCGCGCCCCAACGGTACGGCGCGCCCAGATACCTCTTGGCGATGGATACGACCGAACTCCGCGGTCCACGCGTGGGCGGCGGGAACTGACGGCCACCACCGCGCGAAGACGTGAAGGTGTGTGCAGCGGCGGCGGCACGCGCCTCCTCTTGTGCCTCGATGGCGGCAATCTCGGACTGCAGACCGGAAAGCTTCGCCTTGCGAGTCGCGAGCTGCGCGACGATCGAGCTGCGATTGCGCTGCATGATGTCGACTTGCTTCTTGGCGGCCTTGGCCTTAGTGGCGTACTGCTTGCGCGCCGCGAGCGCCTCTTTGCGCGCCGATTTCATGTCAGCCACCGCAGTGGCGTCTGACTCGTTGAGGTCCTTGAGCAGGTCCCACGTGCGGGCCAGCTGGTCAAAGGACTTGGCACCCATGAGGACGTCGATGAATCCGAGTTGCCCGGTACGGTACATGCCTGTGGCACGCGTACCCAGATGCTTCTGGAGAGTGCCGATGCGCTTCTCGGCCTTGGCGACGCGGTTAGCGGCCTTGTCGCGCTCCGCAGCAAGTCCTCTGTGCTTGCTGCTGGCCTCGTTGTACGCCTCGCTGGCGAGCTCGACGCGGTTGTCGAGCGCCGCGATTTGGTTCTTGACGAGGCGCGCCTGGGCCATCTTCTCGGCCTTAGAGGGCACAGCGCCGGCGCTGGCAACGGGTACGAGCAGTGCCGCAACGAGCATCGGCACGAGGTATGTTCTGGTCGTGAACTTCAGTTTGAATCTCCCTGAACCGGGGGCAAGGCACCCATGGAATGGTACCACGGGGGTTAACCGTCAGTCGAACGTCAGACACACCGCATCGAGCAGTAGAACCGCAGCTCGCTGGTCCTCGCGCTCATCGTCCGCGTCCGCGAGACGAACCTCGATCACGATCTCTCTATGATCACTCGAGGTCGCCTGAACCGCCGTGATCAATCTCGCCGGAAGTGAATCCGCATCGATCGCGCTGACCAACGGCCTGCCTGAGTCAGCACGACCCGTGCCACTCCCGCGGATGCAGAGCACCACCGAGTCCAGGGGGGCATCGGACCGCGAGTCCACCATCACCATTCTCGCGAGAGGCGTGCTTGCTTTCGCGAGGTTGACCAGTCGGTCTGAGATTCTGCGACCAGCCGCATCCTCGCCCACCACAGCGATCGCCGTGCGCTCGAGCACCCCGGCTGCACGTGCGGGTTCGATGTGCGCCGCCGTGTGCGAGCGCGCATCCTTGTCCTCCCAGACGTGGCGCAGGTTGGTGATGGTGCGGACCGTCTCCCGCCCAACGATGCCATCAGCCGGCAAGCCGGAGTTCAGCTGGAACTCGCGAACGGCACGTTCCGTGAAGGTGCCAAAGATCGCATCCCACTCACCGCACGCGAATCCGAGAGCATTCAGCGCCTGCTGCAGCGTGGCGACATCGCGACCGTGAAAGTGCGGCATCCGCAGGTAGAGCATGCGGTCACCCAAGGTGAAGCTCGCATCCACAAGTGCAGGCCACGTCTCGTCGGCGACCACACCGTCCTCGGTCAGTCCGCGCATGGCCTGGAACGAGCGCACCGCTTCCATCGTCGCGCCGAAGTAGACGCCGTCCACACCGGTGCGACCAAGGTCGTAGCCGAGGGCAAGCAATCTGCGCTGTATGTCTTCGACCGCGGGTCCTCTGTCCCCGGGCCGTACGGGTCTCATCGCTTCCGACACCCTTCAGATCGCCGAGTACAAGATTTGGGAGCGGGCAGAATGTGCACGAGGAGTCTATCACGCAGGGCGACTACGATTGCGCTCACGACGCGGTCGAATCGGGCCGGATTCCGCTTGCCCGGTCGGTCTTACGCCGACTCGACGCGGTCCTTGCCCGAGCGCTTCGCACGATACATCGCAGCGTCGGCGGACTCGAGCAGACGCAGCGCGGACTCTGCATGCAGCGGGAACGCAGACACGCCGACGCTGACGGTGGCGACGGCCTTCTTGTTCGCGATGTCCGGAACCCGGATGGCCGCCACTCCGGCACGTACTCGCTCCGCTACAGCCATCGCACCCGCGAGCTCCGTCTCAGGCAGCACGATGACGAACTCTTCGCCGCCATAGCGAGCAGCGATGTCCATCTCGCGGAGCTCATCGCGGATGACCGCGCTGACCGCTTTCAAGATGGTGTCGCCCTTGGGATGACCGTGTGTGTCGTTGAACTTCTTGAAGTCGTCGATATCGAGCATGATCAGCGACATGACGTGTCCAAAGCGCTGAGAACGCTTGAACTCCTCTTCCAAACGCTGCTGGAAGTAGCCGTGGTTATACAGTTCGGTCAGGCGGTCGGTCACGGAGAGACGTTCGAGCTCACCGTGAAGCAGCGCGTTTTGGAGTGACAGTGACGATTGGTTCCCGAGAACCGCCAGACGCTCGCTCTCCGCCACCGTCAGCTCGCGCGCGCTCGCCGACGCCATGACCATCACGCCGAACACGTTGGATCCGATACGCAACGGCACGGCCGCCTGACTTATCACGCCGCACTCCGGTGTCGCCCATGCAGTGGACTTACCCGCCGGATCAACGTCGACCTCTTGAATCGCACCCTCTCGGAAGGCGTAGCCGAGAATGGTGTCCGAGACCGGGACCACGCGCCGAAACGCATCTTCCGAGCGACCCTGCGACGCCCGCAGATGCAGCGTCCAATCGTCGCGGTTGAAGAGGTAGACGCACGAGATCTCAGCGCCGAGGATACCGTTGCAGCCGTCAACGATCAGCGAACACACGTCGTCAACGGAAGTGAAGCTCGTGAGGGCCTTGAAGAACTCATGCGTGAAGAATATCTCGGCCAGACGGCTTTCGAGTTCCTCGTTAGCGGCCTCGAGATCTTCCTTGCTCGTCTGCAGGCGGCGCTCGTGACTGCGGATCTTGTCGTAGGCGACCTGGAGTTCGACGAACAGTTTTTCCTGTTCCTCGCCCCGCTTCTTGGCTACGAGCAGGTCCCAGACGAGCTCGGAGCCTGTCATTCCGACAACCTCGACGTGGGCCGGACGCTGCGCCTGCAAGAGCGACTGAAAACGAGGATCCTCCGACATGTCGACGATCAGCGACAGGCCCGCTATCTGGAAGACCTCTGTGTGATCGCGCGTCGCGAACACGCCAAGCTCTTCTGCGAGTCTGAGCGCCGGCGACATGGCTTGGGGGGCGCAGACCGCGGCTACGTTGATGTTGTCGACGTCGGAAAGCAGGCGCAGCAGAGAGGCGGCTCGAGGTCCGCCACCCATGATCGCGACTGTAAGTCGATCTGAAGGCCGTCGTGCATGCACCGTGTGGTCGCCACCGTTCATCGTCATGAGCATCTCGCCAGTCGGTACATCATAACTCCCGAGTGCCATAGCGGTGGCTGTGGACCAGTAGAACTCCGGTGTCCAGCACCAGTTCGATCGTGCGTGCATGTGCCTGCCCGACATCTTCTGCCGTCAGCCGCACCTGCGCGAGTGCAAACTGCCGTTTGGCCTCTTCCACATTGCGCAGACCAATGCTCGCGACCAACGACTCCCTGCTGAACATGGCGGCGCCACCTGCGATCTTGGCGACCAGCCGATGCTTGAAGGAGCCCGCCTCAACCATGAGGCGCACCATCTCAGGAATTGCGAAGTCAACGTACTTCGCGCTGGAGCCCGCTGTCCCGTCCCCCGGTGCCGGGAGCATCACGTGCGCCATCGCACCGGTGCGCAACGAAGGATCCCACAAGGTGATACCGAGACACGACCCCAGGGCGGGCGTCATGAGCCTCGACGGATGGCGAGCGAACTCGATCGAAGAGACGGCGACCTCGACTGCCAGCGGGCCCGGAGTATACAGGCCCGTCCGTCCCTGATGGCTGGAGTCGTCGTTCACGCTAAGCCATCCCAAGCCTGCCGAGGATGGTCACGAGACTCTCCGGATCCGGCAGGAAGAACAACGCCGCGTCGATACTGTTGTTCTCGTCAAGGAATGCGGTGCTCACGAAGACCGCTTGCTCGGCCCGCATGTCCACCTCTGTGGCAACAGCAGCCAGAATCGCGCCGGCCATATCGAACGCGAGCACCGGCGGGGCTGGAACGACGTTGAGATTCGCCATGCGCGCGATTGCGGCCAGGTACGCCGCGATGAGAATCCCGGTCGCATGGGACAGCACCTTCTCCTCGTCGACGTCCAACACTCTGGTCGTCCCCGCCTCGTGCCCTCGAAGCAGATCGATCAAGGACAGGGCCGCCTCTTCGGTGGTGAGGAACAGGATTCCTCCACCGATGTCGCCGAGCAAACGCGCGTACACAGCGCAGACGACCTGAGCGGGACCGCCGAACACGTACGGGACGTCGCTCAGATCGATGACATCGATGGTCGGCACCTGTAGCGCTACCGGCCTGTCAAGCAACTGTGACAGTGCGGTAGCTGCGTGACCGGCGCCGATGCTGCCCACTTCACGCAAGGCGTCGAGCTGAAGCTCGGTGAGCGTCTGCGGCCTCATCGCATGACCTCCGTGACAGTGAACATCGTTCTGGGGTCGAGAATCAGCATGACCCGACCGTCACCCAGGATCGTTGCCCCGGAGAACCCTTGTGCGCCCCTTAGTAGCCGGGACAAAGGCTTCATGACGATTTCCTGCCGGCCGGCGAGCGCATCCACATGCAGAGCGTGGCACTCGCCACCGACCTCGACCAGCAGCACATGGGTGTGCAGCTCGGGCACGGCCAACGGGTCCTTGCCATACAGAATCGCATCGAGCCGCTGGAACGGCACGACGCCTCCGTCTCGAAGCATCAACACCGGAGCGCCGTCGATCGACTTCAGCGTGATCTCCTGCGCCGAGAACACCTCGGTCACGGCCGCCAGCGGGATCGCGAACGTCTCACCGCAGGCTTCCACCAGCAGAGCCTTGACGATGGCCAGCGTGAGCGGCAGTTGCAGGATGAAGTCGGTGCCGACACCCGGGGTGGAAGCGATGCGAACCGTCCCACCGAGGTGTTCGATCTTGCCCTTCACGACGTCCATGCCCACGCCGCGCCCGGACACCTTCGTGGTCTTCTCGGCGGTCGAGAATCCGGGGACGCAGATGAAGAGCAGGATCTCGGCCTCCGAGTAGTCGTCGCGCTCCTCGGCCTTGGCAAGGCCCTGCTGCACGGCCTTCGCCCACACGCGTTCCAGGTCGATGCCCTTCCCGTCGTCACTCACCACGATCGTGACGTGATCGCGTTCGCGAACCGCAGTCAGCTGGATTCGACCCACGCGCGGCTTGCCCAGCGCAAGCCGGTCCTCGGCGGCGCCTATGCCGTGATCGATGCTGTTGCGCAACAAGTGCACGATCGGGTCGCCGATCTCGTCGAGCACCGTGCGGTCGAGTTCGATGTCGAGGCCGGTGATCTCGAACTCGACTTCTTTGCCCAGGTCGGTCGCAAGATCCCTGACCATGCGCGGGAATCGGTTGAAGATGTTTCGTACCGGGACCATGCGAGTCTGCATCACCTCGTACTGTAGCTCGGAGGAGATGTGGTGCAGGTCGGCCAACGTGCCCGTGAGGTCATGGTCCGAGATGCGCTTCGCGACGCGCTCGAGGCGGGAGCGCAAAATGACCAACTCCCCGACCAGATCGACCAGCGTGTCCAGATGGCCGATGGAGACTCGCACCGTCTGGCTCTCGGAGAGCTTGGGGATGTCGCGACGTCGGTTCACCGGTGCGGCGTCGGCCCCCTCGACGTCGGCCGTCTCAACTGGCCGAGACCCCGCCACCTCAGTCACCTCGACGCTGTGGACTTCACTCACATAGGCCGCTGCCTCACGCAGTTCGTCAGCAGTTCCCCCGGTGCCGAGGACCACCACGAACTCCGACTCGAAGTTCTCGTCCTCAATCTCTCTAGCGGTCGGTTCCGTGTAGATGACCCGCCCGATGTGGCTGAGGCGCTTGATCACCATGTAGGCGCGGACCGCTTTGAGTACGCATGCCGATTCGAGCCTGACGCGCACCTCGAAGCCGCGCTCCCCTTCGAGCAGCTCGACCTCCTCGGGACGAGTCGGCTCCTGAGCGGCTCCACGGTCCACGGAAGTCACGGGAGCTGCCGCTCCGAACCCCGCTAGTGTGGCGATGGTAGCGCTCGGGTCGACCAGCGTGCTTCCGGCGGCTTCGTCGTCGATCAGGTCACGGACGAGGTCCACGGCGGACAGCACCAGGTCGACCAGTCGGGTATCGACCGCCAGCTCCTCGGAGCGGACCTTGGCCATCAACTCTTCCATCTTGTGCGTCAGATCAGCCGTGCGTTCGTAGCCCATCGCCGCCGACATCCCCTTGAGCGAGTGTGCGCCCCTGAAGATGATCTCGACCGGTTCTGTAGCGGAGGGATCACGCTCGAGCGCCAAGAGTCCATCGGTCATCTGCTGGAGGTAGTCGCCGCTCTCGGCGAGGAAGGCATCGCGATAGGCGTCCATCTCACCCATCTAGATCACCCCCTGTCGCATTCTGATACTGCGGCGGATCTCGGCAGCGACCAGCCCCAGCGGCACAACGCGGCGTCCCGCGTTCAGTTTCACGGCTGTGCCGGGCATGCCCCACACCACACTGGTGGCTTCGTCTTGAATGATGACGTCGCCCTCCGCTCGCTTGATGGCCAACGCACCGCGAGCGCCATCGGCACCCATGCCCGTCAGCACCACGGCTATCGCACGGTCGCCGAACGCCTCAGCGACGCTGGCGAACAGCATGTCTGCGGCTGGGCGCACGCCGTGAACAGATGGATCGTCTGAAAACACGATTCTCGGAGCTCCAGCGGACACGTCGATCAGCATGTGTTTGCCGTGCGGTGCCACGTACGCGTAACCCGCCTCAAGGACCGTACCGTGCTCGGCTTCCTGAACCGTGATCCCGCTGACCGCGTTAAGCCGTTTGGCCAGTGACGCCGAGAAGCCCGCGGGCAGGTGCTGTACGACAACGTAGGCAGCCGGAAGCGATAGCGAGAGCCCCTCGAAGACGCGCTCGAGCGCTGGCGGCCCACCGGTCGAAGACGCGATCGCAACACACGCTGACAGGCGCTCAGTGAGTGCCGCGAGCGGCTTGGCATCGTCAGACGGATGCGACACTTCGCTGTAGCGGCTAGCTGCTGCGGGGATATGCGCCGGATCGATGCGGTACGCGACACGAATCCTCTTGAGAAGCGTGTCGGTCAGCTCGGTGATGGAGGTCGCCATCCCCGCGGTCGGCTTGGGAATGAAGTCCACGGCGCCCAGCGCGAGTGCCCGGTAGGTCGTATCGGGATCGTCGAGCGAACTCAGCATGATCACACGAGCATCGGAGTGTCGGCGAATCTGCGGGAGCGCCTCGAGGCCTGTCATCTCCGGCATCTCGATGTCGAGGGTGATGACGTCGGGCTGTAGTTCGCTCGCGAGTTCGACCGCCTCGACGCCGGTCTTAGCGACGCCGGCAACCACGATTCGCGGGTCCATCGACAGGGCGCGACTCAGCATCTGCCTGATGAGCGCTGAATCGTCGACTACGAGGACGCGGATCGCCGAGTGCATGTTCCGGCCGCTACTCGGCGGGATCTTCGAGGCACTTCTTGACGGTCTGAAGCACCTTGGTCGGCTGGAACGGCTTGACCAGGAAGTCAGCCGCCCCTGACTCCAGCGCTTCTACAATCAGCTTCTGCTGCCCCATGGCGCTGACCATGAGGACACGTGCCTCCGGATCGATCTTCCTTATCGCCTGCAGCGCCTCGATGCCATCGACCTCGGGCATGGTGATGTCGAGGGTGACCAGATCCGGGCGCGTCTCACGATACTTCTCGATGGCGTCTCGGCCATTGACGGCTTCTTGGATGACGTAGCCCTCGCGTGCGAGGATGTCGCGAATCATCATCCTCATGAACGCGGCGTCGTCGACGACGAGAATCGTCTTAGGCATTCAGCTCATCTTCCTCTCGCTCGTCTGAGAGCGTCACACCCGCAAACTCGATGCGGGGCAGGGCTTCCTCAAGATCGAGCAACATGACAAGACCGTTCGATCGTTCCACCATGCCCGAGAATGCCCTGGCGGCCTCCGCCCCCACCACGCCTTCCGGGATGAGTTTGATGTCGTCCTCTGAAAACGCGGTCACTTCACTCGCCGCATCCACGGCCACGCCGAGAGCCCCGGAAGACCCTTCTGCGACGATGATCCGCGACAGCGGTCCCGGCACGAACGGCGTCCCGGAAAAGCGCCGTGCGAGGTCGACGACAGGGATCACGCGACCACGAAGGTTGATGACGCCCAGAACCGCATCGCCTGAGCGCGGGATGTTGGTGGGCTGCTCGTATCGGATGATGCTGACCACCGACGAAACGGGCAAGCCGAACTCCTCCTGTCCCAAACGGAACAGGACGAAGCTGCGACAAGCCGCCTGTGGTTCGGTCACTGACCCACCTACTCGACCTTGAACTTGTGGACGGAGTCCTCGAGGGTCTGCGCCATGTCGGCCAGGTCCTGAGCGGATGCTGTGATCTCCTGCATACACGCCGTCTGTTCTTCTGCCGCGGCGGCAGTCTCCTCGGCAGACGCTGCGTTCTCCTCGACGACGGCGGCAATCTCGTGCATCGCGCGGTCGACGTTGCCGGTGCGCTCGGCCTGTAGCGCCATCGAGCGCGCGATGTGGTCGGAGAGTACGCAGGTGCGGCCGACGGCGTCGGTCAGCGCTCGAAGTGCCTCGCCGCTTCGCCCGACGACCTCTGTGCCCATCTCGACCTCGCGTGTGCCGATCTCCATGTAACGCACCGCCTTGGCGGTCTCTGCCTGGACTTCCTTGATCAGCACGCCGATGCGCTCTGCGGCCTGTCCGGAACCTTCCGCGAGCTTGCGGACCTCTTCAGCGACGACGGAGAAGCCTCGGCCGGACTCGCCGGCACGCGCGGCCTCGATGGCTGCGTTGAGTGAGAGCAGGTTTGTCTGGTCGGCGATGTTGGTGATGACGTCCACGATGCCGCCGATCTGCTCGCTGCGACGGCCGAGGAGCTCGACTGACTCGGCTAGCGTCTCGATCGCCTGCTGGACCTCACCGATCTTGATGATGGCCTGCTCGGCGGCTTCCTCACCGCGGGCGGCTACGATCGAGGCCTCCTCGCTCGTCTTGGCGGCTTCGAGCGCCTGCATGGCGACCTCGCCGGTCATCTCAGTGATCTGCGCGACCGCGCCGGAGGTCTCGTCGACCTTGCGAGACTGGAGCTCGGCACCGTGGGCGATCTGCTGGACCGAGGACGAGATCTCGATTGTCGACGAGTTGATCTCCTGCGACGAAGCAGAAAGCTGCGATGCTGCGGCCGAGACGGACTCGGCAGAGCGCCGCACGCTGGTCGCGATGTCTGACAGCGAGATGATCAGCGTATTGGCCTCTTGCGCCAGCACGCCGATCTCGTCGTCGCGCTTCACATCCGCGCGAACCACAAGGTCACCACGACCGGCCTCTATCATGATTGAACCCAGATCGCGCAGCGGGCGCAGGATGCGGAACTTGAACTGCCACCGCCACATCAGCGTGCCGGGAATACCGCAGATCAGCATTGCGACCATGCCGACGCCCATTACCGGAAGCATCTGCGAGAACGTAAGGTCGAGCTCCCACGACGCGTACCAAGCGGTGAACGCCAGGCCCAGCGCCACCGCAGGCCCGATGGTCAGCCACGTGAGCACGGTGAACCATAGCGAAAGACCTCGTCTCACGCTGCTATGGCGATGGTCCTTCTCACTCATGAACCCAGCTCCCCTTGTCGTAATAACCCTGTGAGGCCAGCGTCCGAAGCCGCTAGATGCGGTTCGGTCTACGATACACGCGCTCCCGCGGTTCGATGGGCTCGAATCTGCGAACCATCTCTGCGGGCATCTTCTCGCTTCTGCCCAGAACCAGATAGCCACCGCGAGCCAACGAACCCCAGAACCTTTCTAGCACAGCCATCTGACGCGGACGGTCAAGATAGATGAACACGTTGCGACACAGAATCAGATCCGCGACCTTCATCGGCGAATCGCCGAAAAGGCTGGAATGCCTGAAGCGAACCAGACGCGTGACCTCAGGCTTGATCTCGAACTCACTCTTACCTATCGCACGTGTGAATCGTACCTGATACGACGTCGGAATGTTCTTCAGTTTGTCGTTGGTGTATCGACCCTTCTCGGCAAACCGCAAGACGTCGGGATCGAGATCCGAACCAAGCACGTTTATGAGGAACTTATCGGCATCCTTGCCGAGAATATCGAGCACTAGCATCGTAATTGAGTACGGCTCTTCACCCGTCGCGCATCCCGCCGACCAAATCCGAATCGTTCGACTGCGCCCGCGCAACTTGTCGGCGACCATTTCCGGGATCACGCGCTTGCGCAGAATGTCCCACACCGCATCGTCGCGGAAGAAGTCGGTGACGTTGATGGTGAGGGTGTCGAGCATCTGTGCGTACTCCGACGGATCAATGTCGAGCAGATACGCGTAGTCGCGGTAGGTTCGCAGTTCGAGCGTGCGCAGACGCGCCGCAAGCCGGCGCTCAACATAGGCGCGACGGTACTGGGTCAGGTCGAATCCGCGGTCGCGGAGCACCTTTCCCATGAACTTATCGAGATCGCCCCTAGCCGGAGCGGAGTCGTCGACCCCCCGCACGCACCCTCCCCCTCGAAATGCAGCAACGGCCGCGCCTTGCACGTGCGCGACCGAGTTACCGCAATAACCTCTGACAGTATGCTACAGGATGCGCTCCAACGCGCCCTCCCGTACGACATCCCTTCCTCGCCGGGTGCGTCCTAGTTCCCTAGCTCGTCAACGACCGGCCTGCGCAGTGTCACCCGGTACGAACCCTTGCCCGTGGTCTGCTCGGAAGTCCTGATGCGAACCCGCGTGCCGTCCTCCGACCAGCTGATGATCTTACGCAGCTGCAGACCGCGTGACCAGAAGTAACGCGCGTCGATGGGTCGGGCACCGGAGGGCGCGAACGGCTTCTCGGTGAAACGGACCTCGATGGCGTACCGGCCAAGCGAGCGAGCCGCGATGATTCTCGGGCCCACGTTATCGGCACTCATGGTTACTCGAGCCGAGCTCCCGCTCAGCCCGTGCGTGTCGGTCACCGTCGACATGATCGTGTACGTGTAAGAGCGATTGTCGTTCGGCTTTGACGTGAACGTCATGTTCCACGCCGACAACCCCGTCGCCTTCACCGAAGTCTGCGTCGACTGCCATCCTGTGCCGTTCCACCAGCTCTTGGAGCCGGTGCTCGACTTCGCCTCGACGGTCACGCGGACCGATGCGAGCGTTATCGGACTGCCCTGGACCGAGGCGGCAAGCGCGGCAACGCCGGTGATCTTGATCGGAGCCGCGGGTGCGGGGTTGGCCGTCGGCGGGTAGACCGTGGTCGTCGGCGGGTGCATCGGAACGGAATCGACCTTGAAGGTTCGCGTGGCCGAGGTGCCCTCAAGCTCATGCGCATCCGTGACGCGAGCCGTCGCGACGTAGGTCGGCGTGCCGTACTCCTTCGCGGGCGGCAAGACGCCGTCGAGCCGCCACGTTGTGCCCGTCAGCGTTGCCGGCACCCAGGTCTCCGCGGTCGTCCACGCCGAGCCGTTCCACCAGCTCTTGGAGCCGTGCGTGATCTTGACGTGAACAATCGGGGCCGGCAAGCCCGTCTGCACCGTCGCCGAACCTGTGATCGAGATCGCGCCCGTGGTGGTCAACGTGGTGTTCGCGGACGGCGAAGCGATCGTCGCGACCGGCGCCACATACGGCACGCTGTCCACCAGAACTTTCGCACTCTCCGAGGAACCCATGACACCGTGCGCGTCACGCGCGGTGGCGTGGATGGTGTAGGTGCTCTTGTGATACTCGTTGGCGGGCGGCATCCAACTGTAGCTCCAGGCGGACGTCCCTGCCGCGGCGACCGAGGTCTCGACGCTCACCCACGCCGAGCCATCCCACCAGGTAACGCTACCTGCGGTGTCGCGCGCGATCGTCACGCGGACGGCGTTGGCCTCGAGCGGAAGGTTCGCGTGCACGGGCGTCACGGTTCCGCTGAGCGTGAATGCGCCGGTTCCGACCAGGTCAGGACTGGCTGTCGTCGATACACTCACCGTCGGCGCGGTCCACGGCACGGTATCGAGCTGCGTGCTCATCGGCGTCGAGGTGCCGATCCGCGAGTATTCATCGACGGCGTAAGCGCGCAACACGTATGTGTGTGCCGCGTACTCGTTGGTCGGCATCTTCCAATCGTAGCTCCACGTTGGCGCACCCGCCGAGTAGGTCGTCTCGAGATACGTGGCCGAGGTCTCGCTCGCCGCCCACGTGTTGCCATCCCACCACGTTGTGGGCGAACCCGTTGACCCACTGCTGCGCCCGATGTGGAGGGACACACGCTGCACGACCGCGCCATCGCGTCCTGCAACGGTGCCCGATACCGCGAGCGTGCCCACCTGCGACGTCAGCGCAGCCGACGGCGTCGTGAACAGAATGTCCGGCGGGTTCGGGGCCACCGAGTTCACCTTGAACACAGACTCCGCCGAGGACCCCACAAGCCCGTGGGCATCGCTCGCCGTCGCATGAACGGTGAAGGTGCTCACGAAATACTCGGTCGGTGGCGCGAGCCAGCTGTAGGTCCAATTTGTCGTGCCGCTCGCAGGGACCGACGTCTCTGAGACGACCCACGCCGTGCCATTCCACCAGCGGATATCCCCCGCCGTATCCTTCTTGATGAAGACGCGGACGCCGTCAGCCGTCAGTGGCAGATTTGGATGCACCGGCGTCACCGTGCCCCGGAGCGTGTAGTACGGCCCGATTCCGATCACGTCGACGTTGTTCTCCGGGAACGCCAGGCCGACCGTCGGCGCCACGTACGGCACCGAGTCCACCGTGAACGTCCGCGTCGCCGACGTACCCGTCAGCGCGTGCGCGTCGGTCGCCCGGGCAGTCGCGACGTACGTCGGAGTCCGGTACTCGTTCGCAGGTGGCGTCACTCCGGCAAGCGTCCACACCGAGCCCGCCACCGTCGCCGGCGCCCAGGTCTCCACGGTCGTCCACACAGAGCCGTTCCACCACAAGCTTCCGTGCGCGAGCCTGACTTGGACAGTCGCTGCAGGAAGCCCGGTCTGCACGGCCGCAGTTCCCGTCACCGCGAAGGTGCCGGTGGTCGCCACGACCGAGTCCGCCGCAGGCGAGGTGACCGCTGCCACCGGGGCCACGTACGGCACGCTGTCCACCTGCACGCTCACACTCGCCGAGGAGCCGCGCATCCCATGATCGTCGAGCGCTGTGGCGCGGATGGTGAAGGTGCTCTTGTGATACTCGTTGGCCGGAGGCGTCCAGTTGTAACTCCAGGCTGACGTGCCCACGGCCGCGACCGACGTCTCCGAGCTCACCCAGGTCGAACCGTTCCACCAGGTGACGGTTCCGGCCGTGTCACGCGCGATCGTCACGCGCACGCCACCCGAAACCAGCGGCAGGTTCGCATGCACTGCCGCTGCGGTTCCGCTGATCGTGAACGCCCCGGTGCCGACCAGGTCGGGACTGGCGGTTGTCGATACACTCACCGTCGGCGCCACGTACGGCACCGAGTCCACCGTGAACGTCCGCGTCGCCGAGGTACCCGTCAGTGCGTGCGCGTCGGTCGCCCGAGCAGTCGCGACGTACGTCGGCGTCTTGTACTCGTTGGCAGGCGGCTGCACGCCTGAAAGCGTCCATGCCGACCCGACAACCGTCGCCGGCAGCCACACCTGCGTGCTCGTCCACGCCGAGCCGTTCCACCAGTTCGCGCCGTGCGCGAGACTGACCTGGACCGTGGGCGTCGGCAGCCCGGTCTGGACCGTCGCCGATCCGGTGAGCATCACCGTGCCCAAAGTGGTCACGACCGCACCAGCACCCGGAGTGGATACTGTGACCACCGGCGCGATGCGCGGCACGCTGTCCGCCTGCACCGACACAACGGAACTAGCGGTGTTGCCAAAGCTGTTCGTCGCGACGGCGGTAATCGTGTACCTGTGCTTCTTGTAGTCGGCGGCGGTGGGTATCCATGCCGAAGACCACGTCGTTCCCGAGACCGCAGCAGCGAATGTCGTCGGAGTCGGCGTCCAGAGGTCGGTCACATTGTTGAAATACGCATTGTCCTCGCGCGTGATCATGATCCTCACCGAGGAGACCGTCGCACCGCCCGACGCCTGTACCGTCCCGGAAATGCCTGAAGCCCCCGTGGTTGCAACCACGGCCCCTGAAATCGGATTTGTGATCTTCACCTTCACCGGGGCAAGTGATGTGGTGGCATCCACAGAAACGTGCTCGCCGTAACCAGCCGTCGTCTCGTCGCCACTTCCAGGCTCCCACGCCTGTACCGCGTAGGTATACGCGGTTCCATCGGTGACGTTGTTGTCCGTGTAGGTGACGGTCGCGCTCGCATTGGCGACGCGAACCGCAGGCGTGAGCTCGGTCCAGTCGGTGGTTCCCTTCAAAGCGCGCCATACGCGATACGAGAGCGGGCGCTCCTCGGTGGAGGTGGCGGCGTAGGAGCGCCAAGGACGGTTCCATGTCAGCGTGCTCGAGACGGTGGTCGTAGTAGCCGAGAGAGATCGCACGGGCCCAAAACGCCAGCCGGCGATGGTCACGTCATCGACACTCGGGCCTTGTCCGGTCGCGGCGTACGTAGTGTCGGGAGGATTGGGGGGCTCGAGCTGGTCCTTCCATCGCAACTGGAATCTACCGGCGGCGCGGGAAAGGCTCGATTTGGCAACACCGGTTTCAGAGGCGAGATCGATCGACATCGACTTCCACTGATTGACCGCCGTGTACTTGACCGCGCTCAGTGCGTTTGAGACACCCGGCGCTGCAGGCGTCGTCCATTCAGGTGCGAAAGCCGTCCCGTCGCTGTATCCGGACTGAGGGAACGAGTACCAGAGCGACACTACCGGCTTGTAGTAGTCCGTAGTCTGGGTGAGGTTGAAGATCGCGTAGCCTTGGCTACCAATTGCATACTTGTACGGCACACGAGCCAACTGCGTGGGGTTGGTTCCGTCGCACCAAAGGGACGACAATCCGCCGTGCGCAGGGTTGACAACTTTCGGCGCGGTCACGCGCGCCCAGTACCCGGGAGTGAGCCCCCCACCGGTCACATACGGCGCAGTCGAGTACGTTACCGGCACAGCCGTCTCAAACCCCTCGGTGAAGAAGGTCTTGGGCGTCGTCACCGGCCCGACCGCAAGCGCGCTCTGCGGTGCGGCGAGTGCCGCGACCGCGCAAAAGATCGCAACAAGCAGTCTCACGCGGGCCACGCGTGTCCTTCCTACCGTGCCGCGGACCACGCCGCAGCGAGCTTGACGGCCAGAGGCCGTAGTGTCGAAGGCTTGATGCCCTCCTGTGAATAGACGACGACCTCGAACGCGTAGCGTCCTCGGGCGAACGCAGCTACCGCAAGACGAGCACCATCCGTGCCGAAGTAGCCACTCTGCGTGCCAAACTTCACGGTCGCCCCATCACCGGGATACACCCTCTTGTCGACCGACCTCACAAAGGTGCTCGCCTTTGCCGCGGTACCTCGATCGTGTACTGCGAACGTCGCGCGAACCGCGGAGCCGGTGTCGGCACCTTCGGCGTCCGGAGTGAACGTCACCTGCGCGTCCCCCTTCTGGGAGACGATGTTGCCGGCCGACCAGCCGGTGATGCTCGTCGGCAGGACACTCGCCATGTTCTTGATCGGCTTGAGCCAGGTATCCGGCGTGGTCGCGGTGTTGGTGGGCTTCGATGGCGTGAGAGCGGTTCCCGGGTTGGCTTCGTCGAGGCGCTTGACCACGGCGACCGCGGTCTGATTCGCCGCATTGAGTTTCAGTGCCGACTCGGCCAACGACCGAGCCGTGGCGGTGTCACTCTTACTCTCGGCCGCGACAGCGCGCTGCGCCAGGATGTCCGCCTGGGCCTCGGCCGACAGTCGACTGGTAGTCGCCACAGTCTCAGCGGGCTTCTTGGCAGAAGACAGTGCCGAGATACCAAAGATGAGCAGTGCAAGTCCGATAACCGCAGCTACCAGAACGAGAATGCGCTTCAACTTGGGGTCGAGCGTGGGGACCTTGCTCATGTTCCATCCTTAGTCGAACTACACCGACCGCCGATGCCAGCGACACCTTGAAGGAAGTCGCAAGCGCCGTGCCACCAAACACCCGTGCGGCAACACCACACGCGGACCACACGCGTCTCTCGACACCTACTCGGGCGAGGTCTCCAGCAGAGCGATATCCGCGGCCATGATCGCTGCCGGATCGGGGAACGTTGCATTGGTCGCAGCCGCCTCGATCGCCGCACCCAAGGCAGCGCATGCTGACTCGAGTTCGGCGTTCTCGGGCACGGCGTCAAGTAGCGCCTCGCCCCACTCAGGCATCTCGCCACTTGTCATCGCCGAGACGAGCCACTGAGCGGCACCTACCCTGTCGAATGCGCTTCCCTGCTTGGCTACGCGGAACAGTTCTTCAAAGTCCCACGAAATGTGGCGGCCGGAGCTGAACGCCTCCTCAACCTCAGGCGCATCGCCTTTGGTGATCACGAATACCAGCACGCCCACGTCCTTGAGCGACCAGCGAAGCTGCGAGAACGTTGCGACGATCTTGTGTCGCAGCTCGTTGGGAACGCTCGGCCAGATCGCGAAGTTGTCGTAGAGCACCACACCCAGGCGCACGCGCGACTCAGCGAACCTCAGCAGCGCCACAAGTGTCTTGCTCGGCGCCTTGGTGACCTTGAGCTCCTGCGCCATCGAGTCGGTCCCCTG
>CAYMAN010000021.1:0-37235 GCA_964388455.1 uncultured Eubacteriales bacterium | reverse complement strand
GCTTCGCCCGCGAGGACAAGAAGCGCCACCCGGAGATCCTGCAGGCCGGCACCGACGAGAACCCCTACTACACCAACTCGAGCCAGCTGCCCGCCGGCTTCACCGACGATCCCTTCGAGGCGCTCTCGCGCCAAGAGGAGCTGCAGCGCAAGTACACCGGCGGCACCGTGCTGCACCTCTACATGGGCGAGCGCGTCTCCTCGGCCGAGGCGACCAAGCGACTGGTCAAGCGTTCGCTGGAGAACTTCCGTCTCCCCTACATCACCATCACGCCGACGTTCTCCGTGTGCCCGACGCACGGCTACCTCGACGGCGAGCACCAGTTCTGCCCCAAGTGCGACGAGGAGATCCTCAACCGCAAGCGCGCAGAAGCCGCGTGTTGCTGAACCAAAGCCGCAGCCGTACCATCAACCGCTAGCCGCAAGGAGAGAACCATGACTGAGAACACCACGGAACTGATGAGCACCGAGATCACCGACGAAGAGCGTCAGCCCTGTGAGGTCTGGACGCGCGTGATGGGCTATCACCGCCCCGTCACGTCGTTCAACCAGGGCAAGAAGGGCGAGTACGCGGAGCGCGTCTGCTTCTCCGAGCCCTGTGACGCCAACTAGCACCTTTCGGGTCGGCGGTCTCGCATCGCTCTCCACGGTCGATTGGCCGGGAGAGCTCGCCGCGGTCGTCTTCGCCCAAGGCTGCCCCTGGAACTGCACGTACTGCCACAACCCTCATCTGCTCCCAGCAGGTGAGGGTTCTGTGCCTTGGGCCGAAGTCATGGCCTTCCTGGGCACACGCGTGAACCTGCTGGACGGCGTCGTGTTCTCGGGCGGCGAGCCGACGGTGCAAGCCGCGCTCGCCGAGGCGATCGCGGAGGTCCGTGCGCTCGGCTTCCGGATCGGGCTGCACACCGGCGGTCCCCGCCCGGCGCGGCTGGCCGAGGTGCTGCCGCTCGTCGACTGGGTCGGCTTCGACGTGAAGGTCCCGTTCGCCGACTACGAGCGCATCACCACCGTCGCGGGCTCAGGCGAGCGCGCACTCGAGAGCCTGCGCGCGCTCGTCGCGAGCGGCGTACCCTTCGAGGCCCGCACCACCGTGCACCCCGACCTGCTCGGCGACGAGGAACTGGAGCGCATGTCGCTCGAACTCGCCGAGGAGGGTGTCGCACGCTGGGTGGTGCAGGCGTACCGGCCCGACGGCGCGCGCGAGGGGCTGCGCGATGCGCGGCTCTACGAGAGCGGCGTGCCGGAGTCGGTTCGAGGGCGGTTCGCGGAGTTCGTGTTCCGCGCGGGATAGGCGCGGAGACGCGGGCGCCGGGTCGCGAGGCCGCGGGCGCGAAATGGCGCTGCTAGCGCCCGCGGGGCGCGGTCGCGCCAACGCGAAGAGCGGCCCACCGTCTCCGGCGGACCGCTCTCAGGTACCCGGTGGAGCCGGGCTCACCGACGTCGTGCGTCGGACTCGATCTTGTGGCGGAGAGCTAGGGATTCGAACCCTAGATACGGTTTGACGCCGCATACACGATTTCCAGTCGTGCGCCTTCAACCACTCGGCCAGCTCTCCGTTCGCCCCGTTGAGCAGCACAGTGCGCAGCGTCTGAGGCAAACGCGAGTATAGCGACCACGGCGCGGCGCGGCAACGGCGGAGTTGCCTGAAGTGCCGTGACGGCTCACGGGTGGGATCTGTCGCCGCCGTTGTCGCAATCAGCGTGATCGCTGCCGGCGAGCGCGAGGTGCTCGGTCTGGATATCGGGTCCAGTGAGGATGCGGCGTTCTGGACGGAGCTCCTCAGAGGCCTCGTCACGCGTGGGGTCACCGGAGTCGAGCTCGTGATCTCGGACGCCCACGTGGGGCTCAAGGCTGCGATCCCCGCCGTGCTCAGCGGGGCGAGCCGGCAGAGGTGTCGCGTCCACTTCATGCGACGCTCTCGTGCATGTCCCAAGGGCGACCAGCACATGTTGGCCGCGGCGATACGCACGATCGTCGCAAGCACCCGACCTCGACGAGGCCCGGACCAACTCAGATTCATCGCCGACGGACTCACGAAGAGGTACCCGAAGGTGACCGGCCTGCTTCTCGACGCCGAAGGCGACGTGATCGTGCACATGGCGTTCCCGCGCGAGCACTGAACCAAGATGGCTTCCACCAACTCGCTCGAACGTGTGGACAAGGAGACCAAGCGCACGACCGATGTCGTGGCATCTTCCCCAACTGGGCATCCGGACTCAGGCTCACCGGCTGTGTGCTCGTCGAGCAGCACGACCAGTGGGCCGTGGGCAGGCGCTACATCGGCATGGAATGGGCAGAAACGGCAATCCGGCCAGCGAGACCGAGGTGGTGCTGCAGGCGTTGCTCGCACCGGTGAAGTAGACTTCAGGACCGGACAGGCACGCGGGAGTCACACCACTCTGCGGGACGTGACCCCTCTGCTCCTGCTATTGGCTCTTGCTGCGTCAACTTCTTCCGAACGTTGTCTGAACGGACTACGTCAACATGTGCAATTCGTTCGTAGGGCGGTCGTCCTTGTTGATGCACTGGATTCGGACATTCGCGACCATTGTCACCAATCATCGCTCGGTGAGCGTTTGTTAGAGTCCTTTGCTGGCGAACTGAGCGTGGCACGCGGCACCGACGTACTTGATTTCTACTATGCAAGAGGCCCCGACGAAGACACAGCGGAGTGCAATGTGCGAGACAAGGCACTTGCACAGGCCGGGGCGAACGCGGCTCCTTGTCTGTCATCTTCTTGGAAGGTCAAGCAGCAAGAGAGGTTCTGCACATGTCGCGACTTTGCAGAAGCGCCCCCTAGATTCAGGGGGCGCCGTTAGCCTAAGTGCATGCTGCCCGGGTCTAGTACATCGACGCGGCAATCTCCAAGAGCTGCTTACTGTCAAGTGTGGTGCTGGTGATGTTGTACAGCATTCTGCCGTCGGCCCACAGGACTGACGAACCTGCGACCTTAAGTCCTCCTGACTCCGAGCCGTCAGCGTTTGTCGTTAGCGGGAGGTCTACGGGGTCATGCGCCAATCCCCTCATGCCGCTTACTGTGACCTCCTGAAGGTACAGGGAGGCCTCTTCGCGCCCCATTACAATGTCAAGTTGGGCGGCTGCTTCAGCTGGGTTCTTGAAAGGCGCTTCTGCAATCCAGAAACCGTCATAATGTACGTCCATCGGTCGCTCGGACTTGGAGAGTGACTTACCCCTCTCGACATCGCGCACGACGACCTTTTTCGGCTTGCCCCCTTTCTTCGGCAGCCGGGGAGCGAAGTCCACCTCTGCGGCAGCAGCCCCTGCTGTCGAGAACTCAGGGTATGCGTTGGCGGCATCCGTGTACTTGGAAGGACGCGCAGATGGCAAGGAATCCGTAGATACGGCCTCACTTGCGCATCCGCTCAGCGTCATGGCAAGTAGACCTGCACTCATGGCTATCACCAGTGCCTTTTGCATCTCACTTGTCTCCTCTACTGTTTGACACAGCGCCAAGCGCTGCCATCTACGATGAACGGATTGTACTGGTTGTCATTGTCCCTAGTAGCTATCGACGTCCACTCAGAGTGCGTATTACTTGCGTTTCGGTTCTTCATGTTGTCGAATGAAGACTGGTTGTTGTCAAGATAGAGATATCGCTCAGAAGCAGTGATTGGTTGACCGACTTTGAACGAGTAGCGCGCAGTAGAGACCTTCGCCACTCCATTGAAGTAGACAGCCCAATCACTGGGTGCGCCCGTTAAGGGCTGAAAATTGGCGATCTTGACATCGTGCCAAGCGCCCACGGTTGCGCGGCCATGCGAGCGCCAGACCTGAGTGTTCGTATTTGGGTAATCCTCATATGCAGTGAAGAACACAGGCCGTGAATCGCCACCAAGAATTGTGCTTGAATTCTTCTCAAGACCCGCCTCAATGTAGTTGTCCATATAGGGTGCATCGAGTCCATCGGCGTTGATGTACAATGCGCTGACGTGTCCAGCCCACTGGCTGCTCGGGTCAGTGATCGACCAGTTGTACGCCCAGACACGGCCGACTAGACCCGTATGTACCTTCGAGTACTGGTATCCGAGTACATGAGGAATTGCGACAGCTTGCGCACTGAAACCAAGAGTCAGTGTTGCGACCAATGCTACGCAGATGACAGAACGTCGAATCATAATGCTCCTCCCCTATGTGCCAACTACTGCTGAACTCACAGAGTACTTCCCTGACATACTGTCGTCCACGAGAGCTCGTAAGAACTTTAGGGGTCTCCTCTCAGTTCATGGGAGTGAGCATCCGTCGGAACAGCTGACGCCCCGAAAACAGCATCAGGTGTCCCGACGGCGGTTCGTATCCCTGACCGTCCGAGCGTACCCAGAGAAGAAGGAAACCCGCATGCGTTCGGGGCCCTCGCGCTCTTCGGCTCCGAGATCCCCTGCGAACGAAGCGGCGAAGATGCTCTTCAGGCACTGTGCGGGTGGCGGCGTGTTGATGTGGCGGGCGCCGCGATGAGTGCGCCCCGTTCGGGCCGCGCCACTGGGAGTGTTACGCCTCCGACCCGCCCAACTCGGCCAAAAGCAGCGCCTGGGCCGTGATGAGGCGTTCTATCTCCGCGATGTCAGCACTCTCGTTGGGCCCGTGGATCCGAGCGCGCGCCATGTCCTCGGCGCCCCAGAGCACGAACTCGGCCATGGGGCAGACCCGCGCAAGCGTGCCGAGGAGCGGGATCGAGCCGCCACTTCCCACCTGATGGGCTGGCGCGCCGAACGCCTCCTCCATCGCGCGCATCGCCGCGTTGAACGCACGCCCACCGCTGGGAGCGGCGAAGGGCTCGAGCGCCATGAACGGCGTGACGCTCACCTCGGCGCCCCACGGTACCACCGATCTCACGTGCTCCAGCAGCTTCTCGCGCTCGACGGTCGGGTCCGCGCCCGGGGGCACGCGCATGGCGATTGCCGCCGAGGCGCACGGGATCAGGATGCTGGCCGCCTGCGCGATGCTGGGTGCATCGATGCCGAGGACGTTGATGGAGGGCTTGCTCCACAGTCTCGAGCCGATGCTGCCGCGGCCCACGAGTTGCACGCCCGGTAGCACCTTGGCGTTGGCGAGCAGGACGTCCTCGGGCATCTCGGCGCCCTCCCACTCGCGGTGCGTGACGCCGGGCACGGCGCACGCGCCATCCTCATCGAGCAGCGTGTCGAGGATGCGGATGAGCGCCATGAGCGCGTCGGGCGTCGGGCCGCCAAAGAGCCCTGAGTGCAGCGGGTGCTCGATGGTGCGAACCTCGACCTTGCACGAGACATCACCGCGCAGCGTGGTCATGAGCACAGGTGTACCGACCTCGAGGTTGCCCTTGTCGTTGATGACGTAGAGGTCGGCGGTGAACAGCTCGGGGTTCGCCTCGACGAACGCCTCGAGGTGGCTGTCGGTCTCCTCCTCGCCCTCGATCAGAATCTTCACTTTCACCGGCGGTGTGCCCTCGAACACCGCAAGCGACGCGGCGCATATGAGGACGCCGCTCTTGTTGTCCGCGGCGCCGCGGCCGTAGAGACGACCGTCGCGAATGACGGGCTCCCACGGGTCGGCGTCCCACCCTTGCTCCGGCGGAGCGGGCTGGACGTCGTAGTGGCCGTAGAGCAGCACCGTCGGCGAGCCCTCGGGACCCGGGATTTCTGCATAGGCGGCGGGATAGCCGCCGGGGATCTCGATGAGTCGCGCGTTGTCGGCACCGTAGCGTTTGAGCATCTCGACGACCGCCTCGGCGCAGGCGAGCACCGGCTCGGGCGGGTAGCCCATGAAGGCGACTGACGGGAATCGCACCAGCGCCGCAAGGTCCTCGATGACGCCGGGCATCAAGGCGTCGGCTCGGACGCGGATCTCTTGAGTGCTGAGCATCGCACGTGCCTCTCATAATCGCGGGCGAAGTGGGACATACTTGTCAGGAGTGTCACACCGTACCATTGCGAAATCGAAGCCACACGGAGAGGAATCGCATGCCGATCGGCCCCGTCTCCCTGTATCAGCAGCTCGGCATCCTCGGCCTGGCGCTTGTCGTCTACTGGATCGTGGCCGTGGTGGCGATCATCGGCGAGGACCGTGAACCGACGATCACGCTCGCGTGGATCCTGGTGCTGGTCGCGTTTCCCGGCTTCGGGCTGGTGCTCTACTTCTTCCTGGGGCGGGACTGGAAGCACCGCATCCCCAAGCGGGCGATCACCAAGACCGCCCGTGACGAGATGCGCGAGGCCATGCTCGCGGTCTATGAACCGTACCTGCAGCTGCAGGCTGACTTCCAGGCGCGCTTCGAAGGCACCGTGACCGGACGAATCTCGCACTCGATCCGCGCCGTCAACGACGACCGACCGCTGCCCATTCGCTCGTTCGACATCCTGCCGACCGGCGAGGAGTTCTTCGCGTCGCTGATCGCCGACATGGCGGCAGCCACCCGCTTCATCCACCTGCAGTTCTACATCTGGGAGCACGACGAACTGACCAAGAAGGTGGCCAAGGTACTCTTCGATCGGCTGGGCGCCGGCGTCGAGGTCCGCATCAACTACGACTGGATCGGCAGCCTGCCGTACCGCAAGGACCAGCTACACGCCCTGCGCGACGCCGGTGCGATTGTCCGCGCTGACACCACTGCCATCGGCAGCATCAACTACCGCAACCATCGCAAGATCGTCGTCATCGATGCAGAGATCGGTTACACCGGTGGCCACAACGTGGGGCAGGAGTACATCGACGGCGGCGCGCGCTACGACAGCTGGCGCGACACGTCAGCGCGCATCACCGGCCCCGGCGTCGCCGCGCTGCAGAAGTGGTTCGCGCACCGATGGCTCATCGGTCAGGGCGATCGCTGCATGTTCGAGCCGCAGTACTTCCCAGAACCCGACCCCACGCTCACTTCAGGCGAGCCCATGGTGGTTCAGGCCGTCGCGCAGGGCGTCGACGACCCGATGGAGTCCGCACGTCGAGCGCACATGGTCGCGATCAGCGGTGCCGAGAAGTCGGTCCGGCTCCAGTCGCCGTACTTCGTGCCCGACCCCGGCATCTACGACGCGATGATGAACGCGGCGCTGGCCGGAATCGACGTGCGCCTGATGATGACCGGGGTGCCCGACCACGTCTGGGCATTCTGGGCCGCGCAGTCCTACTGGCGCCAACTGATAGTCGCCGGCGCGCGGGTCTACGTCTACGAGACGGGATTCTTCCACGCCAAGACCATCGCGGTGGACTCCGAGGCGTGCGCCATCGGCACGCTCAACCTCGACCTGCGTAGCCTCCGGCTCCAGCGAGAGATCATGCTGTGGACGTTCGACCACGACACAACCATCGAGCAGGAAGCGATATTCGACCGCGACCTCGAGTCATGCCGAGAGATCACCCTCGAGGAGCTCGACTCGATGAACAGGCTCGTGCGCCTGCGCAACTCAGCGGCACGCCTGAGCGCGAACCTGCTATAGGCCGCGTACCTCCGGGCCGGCGGTGACTCGCGCCTACCGGGTCCGGAACCTGCCCAGTCCGCTCGAAAGTGTCTCGGACTCCTTCTGCACAACGCCTGCGGACTCCGCCAACTGCCGAGACGAGACGGCGCTGCCACTCACGCCCTTGCTCACCTGATGCATGACCTCGACGATCTGCTTGGCCGCCGTCTGCTGCTGAGTTGCGGCAGCGGCGATCTCGCGTGCGGCGGCCGCGGTCTTCGACATCTGTTCGAGGATGCCGTCGAGTGACTCGCGCGTCTCGAGCGCACTCGTCACGCTGTCCTCGGCCATTGCGGTCTGTTCGCTTGCGGTGACGGTGAGCGACTTGCTCGCAGTCTGGATGCCGGTGACGAGCGATTCGATGCGGCTGACCGACGTCGTGACCGAGTCTGCGAGCGTGCGGATCTCCTTGGAGACGACCGCGAAGCCCTTGCCGGCCTCGCCCGCGCGGGCTGCCTCGATCGCGGCGTTGAGTGCGAGAATTTTGGTCTGCTCGGCGATGGCACCGATTACGTAGGTGACCTGGTCGATGTTTTCGGCGACCTCGGCCAGCGTACTTGCGGCCTCTGCTACCTGCGCTGAGCCGCCGGCCAGTCGCTGCACGGCGTGCGCGCCGCCTTCTACCTTGGCGCGGCCGCCCTCGGCGGCCTCGAGCGAGTCCTCGGCGATCTCGAGAACATGACGTGCGCCTGCGGCGACCGCGGCGAAGCTGCGCGTGAGCTCCTCGATGGTGGCGGTCGCCTCCGAGACGGATGAGGCCTGCTCGCTGGCGGTCTCGGCCTCACTCAGCGACGCGCCGGCGATCTCGCTGGACACGGTGTCGAGACGCGCTGCCGACGTTCCCACCTGCTGGAGCACGTTGCGCAGCTGCGTCGTCATCGAGTTGAACGCCGCGCCCATGGTGATCGCCTCGCGGTACCCCGCCTCCGGAACGACGGTCGTCAGATCGCCGTCGGCGATGTGGGAGGCCGCATCGACCACGCCGGCGATCGGCTTGGTGATCAATGCCGATGCGAACCAGCCCAGCGTGAGTGCCACGGCGAGCCCAAGAATCAGCACGGCTATGAACGTGATCGAGAACTTGATGAGCGCGGCCTCGTACGGCTGGTTGGAGATGCCGGTGAACAGCATGCCGACGACCTGCCCGCTCGGGTCGCGCAGCGGGTCATAGGAGGCGACGTACGTCTCGCCAACCACCTGTGCCTCGCCACGGAACCGCTCGCCTCCCGCCAGGACTGCCGCGCGGACCTTGTCCGACACCGGCGTGCCGATCGCGCGCGCCTTCTCGGCGGTGCGGACGGTGGTGGCGACGCGGACGCCGTTTTGGAACAGCGTCGCCTGGCCGCCCAGCTTGGTCTGGATGTCGTCGGTGAACCCGTTGTCGAGCTTGAGCACGTCGAAGCCGACGATGCTCGCCACGCGCTTACCGTTCTTGGTGACCGGCGTGATGGAGACGACCGCAAGCGCGCCGGCGACTTCAGTCGCATCCGCCGAGCCGTTCTCGGCGGTCTTCATGGCGATGGTGTACTTGTCGGCGATCCCGAGGGCGTAGAGCTCCGAGGGCGGGATGATCGCCACGAATGCGGTGGTCTCTGCCGAGCGACTCATCTTGGACACCGTCGGCCAGTCCAGGGTGTGCCCGACTTCGCCGCTCGCCGAGCCGCGTACGACATCCTGGGTGTCGACCCAGAGCAGGTAGTCGTAGCCCAGAAGCGAGCTCTGGCGCTGCAACTCGCTCTGAAGCGCGGCGGAATCGCGGAACGAGGCGCCCGAGAACGTGGTACGCGCGAGGGTCTCGAGCTGAGAGATCCGCAGGGTCTTCATCGAGTGCAACTGCTCGTGAGCAACGGTGGCGTGGGTCTCGAGTGTGCGCAGCGCTTCGCTCCGTAGCGATGACTTGTACCACGGAATCGCGAACACTCCGATGCTCACCACCGGAAGCAGGACGGCGATGGCGAGGACCATCATGAGTACTCGGCGTAGCGCGAAGTTCTTGAGGTTCATGTTTCTCCTGAGGAAGGTGCGAGTACGAGGAGTATCGGTCATCTTGCCGTCGTACTGAACCACCGCAGGCACATCTGGGGAAGACTCTACATGGCGTGTTCACTGAAACTGGAGGTCACGATGTCTTTTGGCAAGCTACTCGGCCTGTACGGAATCTGCACCGCGGTGTTCTTCGCGATGGATTTCATCTGGCTCTCGACGGCAGTACCCCGACTCTATCAGCCCGCACTCGGTGTCGTGGGCAAGAGTGCGCCCTACCTCCTGGCCGAGAAGCCCAACGTGCCCGTGGCTGCCGCATTCTATCTGGTGTACCTCGTGGGGCTCATCGCACTGGCGATCATTCCCGGCTTGCAGGAAGGCGCCGTCGTCGGGGCGCTGTGGCGCGGGGCCCTGTTCGGGTTCGTAGCGTACGCGACGTACGACCTGACCAACCTCTCCACCATCGCCAACTGGCCCGTGGATCTCAGCATTATCGATATGATCTGGGGCACAGTACTTAACAGCGTCGTAGCGGTCGCCGGCTACTACGGCGGCGTGTGGATCGGATTGGGGAAGTAGCGATGCCGAGAGCGATCTGGAAAGGCACGATATCCTTCGGGCTGGTCACTATACCTGTCGGGCTCTTCTCGGCGGTGGCTCAGCGCGATATCAGCTTCCATCTGGTGGACGGGCGCGATCTCTCGCCGGTGCGCAACAAGCGCGTCAACGAGACCACGGGCGAGGACGTGCCGTGGGAGGCGATCGTCAAGGGCTTCGACCTGCCCGACGGCCGGCGTGTGATCATGGCCGACGACGACTTCACCTCCGCCAACGTCAAGGCGACGCGAACCATCGACGTCCTGGGCGCCGTCTGCGCGCGCGACGTTGCGCCGGCGTACTTCGACACTCCCTACTACCTCGTGCCTGAACCGCAAGGCGCCAAAGCCTACGCGCTCCTCCGAGAAGCCCTGCGAGCATCTGACCGCGTGGCCGTCGGGCAGATCGTGATCCGCTCGCGACAGAGACTGTGCGCGCTGATTCCGGACGGCGACGCCTTGCTGCTCGAGGTGCTGCGCTACGGCTACGAGCTGCGCGGCTCCTCGGAACTGACGCTGCCTGCCGCGGACCTCGCGGCCATCGGCGTGACCGACGCAGAGGTCGCGCTCGCGAAGCAACTGGTCGAGACGATCCAGAGCGACTGGGACCCGTCGAAGTATCACGACACCTACCACGACGATCTGCTCGCGCTGATCGAGCGCAAGGCCGGGGGTGAGACCATCCCCTCTCCACCTGCCGAGGTCGCCGAGGAAGGTGGCAAGGTGGTCGACATCATGGAGCTGCTGAAGCGCAGCGTCGAGCAAGCACGCGAACAGCGAGACGCGGGTCCGGACGCCGCTGCGGCGACCGGCGCGTAGGGCGGCCGGAGCAACCATGCCACTCGAGGAATACCGCGCCAAACGCGACTTCACCCATACGCCGGAACCCGCCGGCGGTGGCGCTGCCGAGGATGCGCCGGTGCTGCGATTCGTGGTGCAGAAACATGCAGCGCGAGCACTCCACTACGACTTTCGGCTCGAACTCGACGGCGTACTGATGAGCTGGGCAATCCCCAAGGGACCGTCGCTCGACTCGCACGACAAGCGGCTGGCGGTGCACGTCGAGGACCACCCCATCGAGTACGGCACCTTCGAGGGCACGATCCCGGCCGGCGAGTACGGCGGCGGGACCGTCATCGTCTGGGACCGCGGGACGTGGCAACCTGTCGGCGATCCGCACGCGGGGCTCACCAAGGGCGACTTCAAGTTCGACCTCTTCGGCGAGAAGCTACAGGGGCGATGGGTGCTGGTTCGGCTCAAGCCACGCGCCGGGGAGAAGCGGGACAACTGGCTGCTGATCAAGGAGAAGGACTCGTTCGTTCGACCCGCCGAGGAGTTCAAGATCACGGCTGAGCTTCCTGATAGTGTTGCCACTGGGCGGAGCATTGAGTCTGTCGCGGGGGGCGAGCAGGCCGGAGGGGTCGGAGGAGGGGGTTCTCGGCGTGAGGCTTCGGATGGACCGGATGGCCCTGCGCCTGCGAAGCCCTCCGCCGACCCCTCCGGCCTGCTCGCCTCGGCATCACGTGCTTCCTCCAAGACCAAGAGTGCACGCGGCTCCGCCAAGGCCAAAGACCTCGGGGGGGCGACGGAATCGGTGCGGCCTTCTGGAGCCGCGGAGCAGGTGGCGGGGCAGACGCAGATGCCAGGGTCGGGGTCGGGGAGGCCCTCGGCACTTGCGCAGACGACTGTTCCGGGCTCGATAGGTCTGGAGCTGGCCACTTTGGTGAACGTGCCGCCTCCGGGAGACGAGTGGGTGGCGGAGGCTAAGTACGACGGGTATCGGCTGGTGTTGGTGCTGGAAGATGGGCGGGTTCGGGCGCTTACTCGGAGTGGGGCGGACTGGAGCGATCGGTTTCCGGGGTTGGTGGCGGCGGTCGCGAAGTTGCCGGCGGCGTCGGCGGTGATCGATGGCGAGGCGGTGGTGTTCGACGACGCGGGGGTCTCGCGCTTCGAGCAGCTGCAGTCGGCGTTGGGGTCGCATCCGGAGCGCATCGCGTTCGCGGCGTTCGACCTGCTGCATCTGAACGGGTTCGATCTGCGTGAGCAGCCGCTTGTCGCGCGCAAGGAGCTGCTGGCGACTCTGTTGGCAGAGCCGGGTGGCGGGGGCGGAGCCAGAGGCGGTGCCGGGGCGGCGCAGGCCGCGACGGCCGCCTCACCCGCCTCGCCGTTGCGCTACGCGGACCACATTCTGGGCGGTGGCGCCGAGTTGTTCGCGACCGCCTGCTCGGCGGGGCTCGAAGGCGTCGTGTGCAAGCGCGCTGACAGCCGCTACGTGGCCGGCCGCGGACGCGACTGGCAGAAGGTGAAGTGCCGTCACACGCAGGAGCTGGTCGTTGGCGGCTATACCGAGGGGCAGGGCTCACGCGGCGACCTGGGATCGCTGCTGGTGGGCTACTACGACGACGCGCGGCTGGTCTACGCCGGCCGCGTGGGGAGCGGCTTCGACGAGCGTACTCTGTCCGATCTGGTCGCGCTGTTGCGCGCTGCCGAGCGACCCGACTCCCCCTTCGACCCCGCGCCGTCGATCAGCGGCCACGAGCTCCATTGGGCCGAGCCTCGGCTCGTGATCGAGGCGGCGTTTCGCGAGTGGACCAAGGACGGCGTCTTGCGCCAGCCGGTCTTCCTCGGCGTGCGCGAAGACAAGGCTGCCGAGGAGGTCGTGCGCGAGGCGGCGCTCGACCGCACCGACTTCGGGCGGCCGGAATCGGTCGCCGGCGTGCGCCTCACCAACCCACAGAAGCTGCTGTTCCCGGACACCGACTTCGAGAAGCGCGCGCTTGCGGACTACTACGAGGCGATCGCCCCCGCGATGCTGGCGCACGTCGGCAACCGGCCGCTCACGCTGCTGCGCTGCCCTGTCGGCCACGGCCGCTCGTGCTTCTACCAGCGCCACCCGGACGCCGGCCTCCCCCGCGATGTCCACACCCTCGGTCACGTCCTCACCGGACATGCCGAGGAGGACGTGCTGCTCTGGGTGGACTCGGCTGCCGGGTTGGTGTCGCTCGCGCAGATGGGCGTACTGGAGATTCATACGTGGCTGTCACGGACGGATATGCCGACGCGGCCGGACCGCATAATCTTCGACCTCGACCCGGGTCCCGGACTCACGTGGGCGCAGATCTGTGAGGGCGCGCGCATCATACGCGAGGAGTTCTCGGCGCTGAGTCTGCCCAGCTACGTGAAGTCGACGGGCAGCAAGGGCCTGCACGTAATGGTGCCTCTCGAGCCGGTCTGGGAGTTCGGGCGCATACGCGGACTGTGTAAGGCCATCGTGGACGGCATCGTGTCGCGCCACCCGCAGCTGTTCGTCGGCAAGGCCGCCAAGGACATCCGCAACGAGCGCATCTTCCTCGACTACCTGCGTAATGCCGAGGGCGCCAGCGCGGTCGCGCCGTACTCGACGCGCAACCTCTCGGGACCGTCGTGCGCGGTACCGCTGGCGTGGGACGAACTCACCGACGACTTCGACATCCGGGCGATGACACCGGTGCGTGTTCTGGAGCGCGTCGCCGCAGGAATCGACCCGTGGGAGCATCTCTCCGACGATACCGTCGACGAGAAGGTCCTCGTCGCTGCCGAGAAGACCGCAGAGGGGTCGCTCGGAATCTGAGGATGCGGATGCCGTCGAGCTCACTGCCCTGCTGTCAGGACGCCCGATGCCGCGCTACGCCAGATCGAGCACTTTGCGCGCGGCCGCCTCGGCCATCTCCTGACCGACCACGAGTCGCAGGGCCACGACCAGGTTGTCAGAGATTTCGACGAGATCGCCGCGGTCGACCGAGTCGGGACTCTTGCCGATTCTGCGCGTTTCCATGTCTACGGAGACGCTCGCCAGCACCGTGCCGATGACTGGCCGGAGCGTCTCCTCGATGCGTTCTGCAAGGACGTTAGGCACCCGGCTGATCCTTATCTGCGACAACCACGTCATCGGCCTTGGGATGCGGCAAGGGGTCAGACGAGGTTATGACCTTCAAATAGGCCTGCATCGCCGCCCGGACGCTGAAGAAGTATGCAGTAAGTAGCGCCATCGCGACGATCACCAGGAACTCGCTGGCAAGTTGCGTCTGCTCAAGCGTGACGCCCGTGACGAAGTTGCCGGTCCACCGTGCCAGTGCGGAAGCCGCGAGGCAGACGATTGAGAGGATGACGTAGCTCATCTTCTCGGCGATCGCACCGCCCAGTGCGACACGTCGCATGGCGAGCGCCTCGATGAGCAGCACCACGGCGACGACGAGCCCGAGCAGACTCGCACCGAGATGCAGCAAGCTGGTCGTCACACCCAGGGAGGCGCTGCCAGCTGCCATCGCCGGCATGGGCGCACTGAGCAGTCCCGCAAGGGCTGCGATCGAAACCTGTGTGAACCTATGCATCGGCCGTTTCCTCCAAGAACACTGTCGGTTGGCGGTTCGCGAGCCGCCTGCGCCATAGCTACATCATCGGCAACCTTAACGGCGCCAACAACCCGTGAGATGCGGTTTCGTGATTCCGGTCACGGAATCAGGGCTGTGGCGACTACCCGGCGCCACCGCCGCCACCACCACCGCCACCGCCACCGCCGCCGGAAAAGCCGCCACCGCCACCCGAGGACGACGACATCGCGCTGGTGGCGACCTGCGAGGCAGAAGCGAATCCGGACTGGAGTGACGAGACCGGCGAGGATCCATGCGCGCCGGCATAGACCCACCAATACGTGGTTTGGAAGCCCGGGTTCTCGACCACCTCGGGAATCTTGACGCGGAGCTGCGCGATCACTTCCTCGGCGATGCCGAAGACGACGGCGAGAACCAGGAAGCGGTTCCAAAGGACGACCGACGCAGGCGGCACTTCGTTCAGACGCGAGAAATCGCGGAGAAAGTCGTGGAGGCCCTTGTACTGCGCGTAGAGCTCGTTGCCTTCTTTGGTGCGACGCGTCATGAAGGTGGCGATCACCGCGATGATCCCGGCGGTCGGCACGCCGACCAGAAGCGGCCAGAAGCTCTCGGCGAACGAGGCCGCGAAGAATGTCATCCCGAACACCGCGACGGCGAGCACCCACATTCCTACCTGCCACGAGCTGCCCGAGACCTCGAACATGCCCAGGCTGTCGGCAGCTGCGGACGCCTCGGTCTTCCATCCGGTCATTCTGTCCGAGAACGCCTTGGGGCTCACCTTCGCGTACGCCTTGAGCTCCTCGAGGTCGAGCGTGCCGGTGGTGCTGACGTGCCGGAAGAGGATATCGACCAGAGTCGCGTCGACTGCGCCGAGGCTTGCGGTGCGGTCCTCGTTGAGCCGCAACTCGTAGCTCTGCGTGTCGCTCCCCCCGATGCCGAGAAAGCCGGGCTTGCTCACCAGTTTGGGCTGCATCGTGATGACGCCCTTGTCGGCGAGGTCCATGAGGGTCGCTGCGACGTCCGCGTCAGCCACCTTGCCGAAGCGCCACAGCGCTCCGACGACGGCAGGGGGCAGATCCGGGCGCGGGTCTTCTCGGAAGTAGCCTCCGGGAAACTGCGTCTTGTGCTCACGGCCATGCTTGAAGAACGCCCAGACGGCGAAGGCGAGCGCAGCCAACGACAGAGCGATGCTGGCGCCCATGGACCCCCACACCAGGAAGCGGGCCTTGGTGCGCTGGGCGTTGGCCTCGTCGGCGAGCGCGCCCTCCTCGTCGAGCACGCTCTGCTTGCGTGCCTGCGCGATCTCGGGCGCGGCCATGAGCGCCTCGGCCGGATAGAGCACGCGCGCCTCGACGAACGTCTGGGCCGGGACGTCTGCGACATCGAGGGTCACGATGCCGCCATCGAGGATTGCGATGTTGCCGGTCAGCGGTCCGTGGGCCCACGCCTTCACTTCGCCCTTGGTGAGCGGCGCGGGTGGAGAGATCTCGACGGTGACGTCGGAGACGGGGACTTCCCAATCCGGCCCGATGAACTTCCAGTAGAGCTCGCCGGTGTCCGTGTAGCGCTTGGCCACGCCGAGGGCGTCGTACTGCAGGACCCACGTGGCATCGGAGTCAGCGGTGCGGTGGAAGACGCGGATCTCGACGGCGTCGCCGACGTCGGTCACCAGGAAGGTGCCGGGCGGGCGCGTCTCAGTCGCGTTAGGGTCGGTGGTGAGCGTGTACGGCTGCTGCTGCGAGCCATCCGTCATCTGCGCGACGGTGATGTTCTCGATGCCCTCGCTGCCGGCCTTGGGAATCGACCAGTACACGAAGGTGAAGTCGCCGTCGAAGGAGAACGTGCGCTGCTCGACAACGCGCATGTCGCCGTTGTCGGCCACCGTCGCGGTGATGCCGACCGGCCCGGTGGTGTACTCCTTGGCGAGCGCGATGCCCGGGAGCGCAAGTGCGAGCACGAGAGCGACGGCGAGAGCGAGGGTGGCGACGCGTGCCGAGGCGCGATGCGAGGCGCGAGTCCGCGTCGGGCCGATGCAGTCCGGCTGGTGAGCTGTCTTCCTCACGAACGGTCCTCCCTGAGTCGGCGGAAGAAGTCGCGCAGAAGTGCGCCGGCCTCCTCGGCGAGTATTCCCGAACTGACCTCGAAGCGATGGTTGAGGCGCTCATCGGAGCTGAGATCGTAGAGCGTGCCGAGCGCCCCGGCCTTGGGGTCGTGCGCCGCGAACACACAGCGGGCGACGCGCGCCTGGTGCATGAGGCCCGCACACATGGGGCACGGCTCGAGCGTCACATACACCGTGCAGTCCGAGAGACGCCAGCGGCCGAGCTTTGCGGCAGCCTCGCGCAGGGCCAAGAACTCCGCGTGACCGGCGGGATCGTGGTCGATCTCTCGGCGGTTGTGACCGCGGGCGATAACGGCTCCGTCGCAGACGACGACCGCGCCGATGGGAACCTCGCCGATCTCGCCGGCGTAGCGTGCCTCGTCCAGCGCGATGCGCATGTAGGTCTCGTCGATGTGCTCCACGCGGGTCCCCTCGGTCGAATCGATGGTTCGAGTCTACCGCAGGGGTCAGGCGTGAGCAGCACAAAGTGGCCAAGGCCCGGCCGGGCGAAACTGTTACTGCAACAGGTTGCGGAAGCTGGTCTCCTGAGCGGCGGGGACGGCAGCCGTGCCGCCGATGACCCAGCCGTGCGCGACCTCAGCCTTGTGCGTGGCGATGTACGACTTCGTGACCGGCGCGAGGGCGCCCGACGGGCTCGTGAACAGCAGCACGCCGCCGCGCAGTCCGATGTAGGTGCCGCCGGTGAGCGCGTCCGGTAGCTTGGCCGCAAGTCCGATGTCGGCGCGAGACAACCAGCCTCGCGATACGGCCGACTGCGCGATCTGGGTCGCCGCGGTGTAGCGGTCCGAGGAGGTCGCGATGGTCGTCGACGACGCGCCGGCGATCGCCACCTTCACGCGCCGTGTCACGAAGGCATCCGAGTTCACGAAGTAGATCGGCTTGCCTGCGAGCTCGTTGGACAGCACCTTCATCGCCGAGGGCTCGAGCTTCGACTTCTTCACGCCGATCATCGGCATGGTGCGGGCGTACGCGATGGGCGACGCTGCGAGCGCGTCGAAGAACGCCGCGGAGTCGTCGACTGCCACGATCAGCACGCCCTGCACCTGCGGCTTACCGCGGTGCGAGACGATCGCGCGGGCAACGGCCGCCGAGGTCGCGTAGCGATTTGGGCCGTACACGCGGTCCTTGATCTGACTGACGCCCTTGATCGCCTTGATGTCGTTCCAGCGTGCGTCCGGAACCACCGCTGTGCCGCCTATCAGGTGCACCCGCACACCGGGATTCGCCGTCGCGATCTCCAAGATGGCGGCCTTGGTCGAGCCGGGCACACGCGAGCCTTGCGTGAGCAGCACCGGGGCACCGTAGGCACCCGCGAGCCCTGCGGCACCGATTGGATCAGCCTCGGCGCCCGGCTCACCGTTCGCGACAAGGATGTGCTTCACGCCGGTCCACGCCTCGTCGCCGCCGGGATCCCAGCCTTCACGCGCGAGTTGCACCGCGGTTTCGTAGCGGTCCGCGCCCGCGACCCGCGTCACGGGGATGGGGCTCACCACGAACTTCACAGTCCGCACACTCTCGGAGTTACCGACCGCGTCCGCCGAGAAGTACTGCATCGTGTATGAGCCGACGGCCGACGGAACCGGCACGGTTGAGCCGCTGCTGAATGCGCCGCTGGTCCCCAGACGCCAACGGGTGCTTGCGACTCCGGAGTGAGCATCGGTCGCCTTGAGTGTGATCTTCGCGCCCGAGTTCCTCGCGTAGCCGGATGCGAGGTCGAGCGCGGTGGTCAGGGGCGCCGTCTTGTCTACGTGCAGAGTCACCTCCTGCAACGTCTCGGTGTTGCCGGAGGAGTCCTGCGAGCGGAACGTGATCGTGGCCAGCCCGCTCTTCCTGATCACGATCGGGGCCGAGTAGTTCTGCTCGGCGGCGCGATCGAGGCTGTAGCGCGTCCAGGCGACTCCGGGGTAGGCGTCGGTGGCGGTGAGCGTGACGGTCGTGTCCGATGAGACCCAGCGGGTGAGTGCGGCTGCCGGCGTGACTGTGGCGGTCGTCTCGGGCGGGGTGACGTCGTAGACGGTGAACGTCGTGCTCTGCGGATCCTCGACGTTGCCGGCGACGTCTGTCGAGTAGTACTGCAGGGTGTAGACCGCCGAGGACGACGGTACCGGCACGGTTGAGCCGTCCGTGTAGCTGCCGCTGGTCCCCAGACGCCAACGGGTGCTTGCGACTCCGGAGTGAGCATCGGTCGCCTTGAGTGTGATCTTCGCGCCCGAGTTCCTCGCGTAGCCGGATGCGAGGTCGAGCGCGGTGGTCAGGGGCGCCGTCTTGTCTACGTGCAGAGTCACCTCCTGCAACGTCTCGGTGTTGCCGGAGGAGTCCTGCGAGCGGAACGTGATCGTGGCCAGCCCGCTCTTCCTGATCACGATCGGGGCCGAGTAGTTCTGCTCGGCGGCGCGATCGAGGCTGTAGCGCGTCCAGGCGACTCCGGGGTAGGCGTCGGTGGCGGTGAGCGTGACGGTCGTGTCCGATGAGACCCAGCGGGTGAGTGCGGCTGCCGGCGTGACTGTGGCGGTCGTCTCGGGCGGGGTGACGTCGTAGACGGTGAACGTCGTGCTCTGCGGATCCTCGACGTTGCCGGCGACGTCTGTCGAGTAGTACTGCAGGGTGTAGACCGCCGAGGACGACGGTACCGGCACGGTTGAGCCGTCCGTGTAGCTGCCGCTGGTCCCCAGACGCCAACGGGTGCTTGCGACGCCGGAGAGCGCGTCTGAGGCGACGAGCGAGATCACGCTGCTGCCGTCCGGGGCGTACTCGGCCTTAAGGCCGGGCGTCGTCGTCAGCGGCATCGCCTTATCGACGCGCACGGTGACGGTCTGCGTCTCCTCGGTGAGCCCGGAGTTGCTCTGGGACCAGTAGGCGAACGTCGATGTTCCCGGTGTGGAGATCGCGACCGGTGCGCCGGAGTAGAACTCGGCAGGCGCGCCGTTGCTGCTGTAGCGCGTCCAGGCCACCCCGAAGACCGGCTCCGTTGCGACGAGTGAGATGGTGACATCGCTTGAAGACCAATCGGTGAAGGCACCAATCGACTCCGGAGTGGCTGTGGTCACGGGAAGGGCGCCGGGCACGGTACCCGAAACCGTGTATGCGCCGATGCTCGCGTAGTTCGAGTAGCCGCCGACGTCGAGCGGGGTCAGCTTGCCCGTCCCGCGGACGGTCAGGTAGTACGTGCCCGCAGACAGCGACGTCGACAACGAGGCCGAAAGGAGCGTGGACGGGTTGCTGGAGGCGACCACCGTGCCATCGGCCTGCTGGATCTCGGCGTAGACGTCGAGGTTGGGGCCGAGCGCCGCCGGACTCACCGTGATGCTCGTAGTACCGGCACCGGCCGCGAAGCGGTAGATGTCGACATCGGTGGAGGCACCGACCAGTCCCGAAGCGGATACCGTCATGGACAACGGTAATGGTGTCGCGGTCGCCGTGGCGTCGCCAGCATCGTCAGCGCGGTAGCCGAGGTAACCCTTCACGATGGCCAGGTCGTCTTCCTTGCGCGTGGCGCTCGGATACTCGCCCTTACTCCACTGCGTGAGATTCCGGTAATACCCGACGCCCATGATGGGCGCCCATCCTGTCTCCCCAGTTCCGCTGCCGCTGTAGTATTCCGATGCCGGCGTGACCGTGCCGTCGTGACGCAGACCCAGATTGTGACCGGCCTCGTGCGTGGCGGCCTCGGCGATGTTCTTGCTGCCGTTCCCGAGCATCTCCGGAAACACCAGCGCCGGCTTGTAGTAGTCGGTGTACATCGCGAACACGCCAAGATAGGCAATCCCACCGTAACTACCAAAGTAGCTGCTGATCGGACTCACCAGAACACGGGTTCCGTAGTTCAGGTCACTTGCAGCCGTGCGCGTTATCGCGGCTTCGCTCGTGAACTCAGTCGTGACGTCCACGTTAAAGGGCGCGAAGTCCTCCGCCACTTGGCGCCAGATGTCCTGGATCGCGGCCCTCTCGGTGTCGTTGAACCCTGGGTTGGCCGTGCCGTCGATACTCCATGCGGGTGCGACGATGGTTCCCGCGGTCCAGCCGTTGTTCGACATGGTTTCGCCGTCGAAGTCCAGCAAGATGGTCAGCTTGGCGCTAGGCATACTATGCAGCTTGAAGGTATCGGCCAGCGGAAAGGGTGCCGTGGCCTCAGGTGCTGCGGCCTCGGCGAGAGCCGTCGCTGACGCAGTGGCAGAATCGATTGACGGCTCAATATAGAAGAGCTTGTCGTCCGCAGCGAGGTGCAACGTGGAATCGGAACGCAGCGTGTCAGCGAACTCCTCCGCACTCCAGCCGTAGCTGCGAGCCACTGCGGGGAGACGCGAACCCAGGGATTCAATCGCGGCTTCACCGCTGGTCGCGACCGCAGTGCTGACGTCCGCCGTAGGGGTTTGGCCGGCAACTGGTTCGGTTTCGGCAGCCGCTACTCTCCGGTGGGTCCCACCAGGTGCGGTTACCAGCGAACCGGCATCAGATGCAAGCGTCAGAACCAGTGCCGTGAAGAGTGCCGCGGCCACTAGCCAGCGTGTGATTGCGTTTTGCATGTAGAACCTCGATTCCCCGCCGGGATCGGCGGAGGAATTCTGCGCTGAGGGCGCGTCTCAGAGATGCCCTACTCTGTTATCGGCTGAAACAGGTGCCGACAGGACCCCCCCCACCGCAGCCTGAATGCCGATCCTCGCGTAGAACGTCCGCCTGAGAGTGTGCGCAGCGAGCCCCTACCGCAGCCACTCGAGCTTGAACGTACGCGACAGCGTGTCGCAGCCGGCGGGCGTGTAATGGGAGCCGTCACGCTCCAGCTCCGGATCCGCCGCCGAGAAGTCCGCGACCTGTGAGTACGTCGAGCGGATGGCCGAGTTCGTCGCATGCCGCACCGCGCGCATCGCGGACGTCTCGGCGGCGAAGGGGGTGATGGTGCAGACGATGAAGTTGGCGCCCGCAGCATCGGCCTGTGTCTTGAACCACGCGATGTCGGTCATGATCTCGTTCTTGGAGCGACCCCAGCGGATGTCGTTCATGCCGCCGTAGACGATGAGCGTGTCACCTCGCTTGATGCGGGTTCCGATGTCGGCCTGATAGCGGTCACGCATGCCGCGGCCCGGCTTCCACCACGGTGCGATGCCGACTCCGGAGGAACCGACCGCATCGTTGTAAAAGACCCAGTCGCCGGCGCTGTAGGTGTTTGGCCACACGATCGCGGTCGGCGACGCGGTGATGCTGAAGTGGTCCACGATCATCGGCGCCGTGGGAGAGAGTCGACGCAGCAGCTTGTAGGGCCAGTTCGCCGTGTAGCTGGGAAGTCGCTTGCCCTCAGTCGTCGAGTCCCCCGTCACGAACACGGCGGTCGGGTCAGACGACAGCGCATCGAGGGTCCTGAACTTCCGCTCCTGAGCCGCCGGAATCGCCTTGACGCCGCCGATGACCCAGCAGTCGGCGATGGCGCGCCGGTTCGACACCAGGAACGAGTTCGCCGCGAACTGCAGGGTGCTCGACGAATCCGTGAACAGCAGCACCCCGCCACGACGTCCGAGGAACGCGCCACCAGCGAGCGCGTCCGGCAGACTCGCGGTGACACCGGCGTCTTCGACGCTGACCCACCCCTGTGCGACCGCGAACTCCGCGATGTCGTGAGCAGCGAAATAGCGGATGGGGCTGTGAGTGATGCGTGTGGCACCCGAGAGAGACTCCTCGGCGATGTAGGTGTTGCTGGAGACGGCGAATCGCGGCTTGCGGGAGAGCGCGGGCGAAGTGAGCACTCGGCCCACGACACTCGGCACGCTGTGAAGTCGCACCGCGAGCATCGGCATCGTGTGTGCAAACGCGATGGGGGACGCGGCGAGCGCATCGTAGAACGCATTGGGGTTGTCGCCGGCGATGAGGATGAAGCCATTTACGGCGTCCGCACCCTTGATGCGGACGATCTCCTCGGCGATAGCTGCCGAGGTCGCGTATCGGTCCGAGCCGTCGATGCGATCTTTGGTCCGCCGGATCCCCGGAATCGCTCGGATCTCATTCCAGCGGCCGTCGGGAACGACCTTGGGACCGCCTATGATGTGCACCGAGACGCCGGGATTGGCCTTCGCGATCTCCTTGAGGATGGCTCGCGTGCGCAGAGGTAGCCGAGCAGCTCGCGTGAGGAGCACCGGCGCATCGTATGCGCCTGCAAGTCCTGCCGCCGCGATCGGGTCAGCCTCTTTTCCCGGCTCGCCGTTCGCGATGACGACGTGATCGACACCCGCCCAGCCCTTGGTGCCGTCAGGGTCCCAGCCACGCCGCGCCAAGAGGGCTGCTGTGTCGTAGCGATCGAGCCCCGCAACCCGCGTAACGTCGGCAGCGGTCATCGCGACAGTGCCGGCCTGCGCCACGCTGGCGCTGAGACCCAACGACATGACTGTTGCTAGTAACGCGACACTCATCAGAGCGCGACGCATCCAGAAATCCCCTCCCCCGAGGTAATGGCCTCATGCATGGTAGCAGCCGGCACTGACGCAGGCCCGGCAATCGTTCACCGGGCCCGCGAGACGTGCGCATATCGAGCCTGGGCTACTTGATCAGGTTCCTGAACGTCGTCTCTTGCGCGGTCGGAAGCACAGCGGTGCCGCCGATCACCCATCCGTCCATGATCGCGCCCGTGTAGTTCTGGATGAAGTTCTTGGGGCTGTACTGGATGCTCTTCGACGAGTCCGTGAACAGCAGCACACCGTAGCGGTGGCCGAGGAATGCTCCGCCGGTGAGCGCGTCGGGAAGGCTGGAGGCGAGTGCGACATCCTGCTCGCCGGTCATCCCCTGGCCGATGGCGAACTCAGCAATCTGCGCTGAGGCGGTGTAGCGATTCGAGCTGGTGGCCATGCGAATCGCGCCCTTACCCGGACCAGCGCCGATGTAGGTCGTGCCGGACGCTGCGAAACGCGGCAGCCCCTTGAATTCCGGCTTGGCCAGGTACCCGGAGACCTTGGTGTTCATACCGCTCTTCATGACCGAGAGCATCGGCATCTGATTGACGTACGAAACGGGCGATGCCGCGAGACCATCGTAGAAAGCGGCAGGATTATCGCCCGCGATCAGGATGAAGCCGTTGATTCCATCGATCCCCACAACTGCCGTGATCGCTTCAGCGATTCTGACCGAGGTCTCGTAACGGTTCCGTCCAGCGACTCGATGCTTCAGGGTGCTGACACCCTTGATCGCCTTGATGTTGTTCCAGCGTGCGTCGGGAACGACCTGGGTTCCTCCGATGAGGTGGATCTTCACGCCCGGGTTCTTGAGCGCGATCTCCGTGATCACTCGCTTGGTCGAAAGTGGCAACACCGACGCCTGAGTGAGAAGCAGCGGCGCGTCGTAGGCACCGGCAAGACCTGCCGCGGTGACCGGGTCGGCTTCCTTACCGGCTTCGCCGTTGGCGATGATGATGTCGGTAACACCGGTCCAGCTCTTGTCGCCCGCCGGATCCCAGCCCTTGCGCGCGATCTTCTCGGCAGTCTCGTAGCGGTTCTTGCCGCCGGCGCGAGTCACCGCCGGAGGAAGCAGCGCGAAGTTCTTTGTGACGGCGGTCGTACCGCCAAAGGCGGCCTTGAGCGCATACGCGTCGTGGTAGAACTCGGCCATGACCTCGATATCGTAGGTGCCGGCGGGCGCGTACAGCACATAACTGCCGTCCACCTGACTGTACGCCTCCTCGACGGGATCGCCTTCGGCGTCCAGTGCGAAGATCGCCGCGTCCGCGATCGGCGTATGGGTCACAGCGTCGGTGATGGTGCCCTTGAACGCGACCGGATGCTTCTTCAGCACAAAGTTGGTTGTGATGGCCGTCGAACCGTCAAACGCGATAGCTACCGTAGATGTTGCCGCGTAGCTGTTCGCGTCAGCCTCGATGATGTAAGTCCCTGCAGGAGCGAATATCTCGTACGTGCCATTCGCAGCGGAGAGATCGTAGAAGCTGCTCTCCGGGTTCGTCTTATCGTAGATCGAGATTTCCGCATCCTCGAGCGGGTTGACTCCATCGGTCACCGTGCCCTTGAAAGCGAGCTTATAGGCGACAAGCGAGACGTTCTTCTTGACGACCGGACCGCTGAAGACCAGACCGTACGCCGAGTAGAACACGTAGTTCTGGGCGCTCACTTCAATGCCGTAGGTGCCTGCGGGCCAGTCGTAAAACGCATAGACCCCGCCGGCAGTGGTGAAGGTGAAGTCGATTACTTCGCCGGAAGCGTCGAGCAGGTACACTTCCGCGTCCTTTACCGGGTTGCCCGTGACGCTGTTGGTCACGGTTCCCTCAATAGAACTGACGCCAACGGCGTGTGCCGTCTGCGGCAGCGCGAACGCTAGCGCGACCAGGCACAATGCCGCACTCGCGAGGCCTACCCCCAAGAACCTGCGTACCAGATTGCGCGTCACGCCAACCCCCTTCTGTGTGGGACACACTTTGCGGCCTCCCGGCGCAACGGCGCCACCGTTCCACTCGTGTCCGCGATCAGTGAACTACGAGGCCCATCCACAGAGCTTGAGCCGCAAATTGCACCATACAGTACATTTGGGCTCCTGAGCGCCGCGAGCCCCCAGAATCCACCGCTGCAGGCTCCCTCACGCTTCCCCGCCCCCATTCGCTATACTCCCATTTGCCTCACCTCGTGCGGAGGGGTGGCAGAGTGGTCGATTGCGGTAGTCTTGAAAACTACTGACCGTGCAAGCGGTCCGTGGGTTCGAATCCCACCCCCTCCGCCATCCGAGTCTCCCCGCCGACCACCCGAGGTGGTTCCGTGCGCTTCCTCACCTTCAACATCCATCACGCCGAGGGAACCGACGGCGCAGTCCGTCCCCATCGCATCGCCGAGACGATCCGCACGCTCGCGCCCGATGTCGTCGGCCTGCAGGAAGTCCGCCGCGGCTTCCCGCTCGGCGACCAGCCAGCCACCTTTGGGCGGCGCCTCCGCATGGAACGCGCATTCCAGCCGACAGTGCGAGTCCGGGGTTACGACTTCGGCAACCTGCTACTCACCCGCGGGCAGATCGTGAAAGCGGAGCGCCTTGTGCTTCCTAGCGCTGACGCGGTCGCGCGCGGTTGCCTGCTGGCTCGAGTCGAGCTCGAGGGCGCACGGTTCGCGGTCGCCGTCACGCACCTTGGCGTGCGGGTGGCCGATCTGGAGCCGCATCTCGAACTGCTGCTCGAGTTCCTGCCGAGCGCCGAGCCGCTCGTGCTCCTCGGCGATTTCAATGCGACGGTCTCTCAACTGGCACCGCTCGGCGAGCTGCTTACGTTGCCGGCGGACTCGCCGCCCACGTACCCGGCGCAGAAACCCGTGGCCGCAATCGATCTGATCGGGTTCAGCCGTCACTGGCGTCTCACGTCGCTGAATGCGACGCCGAGCGCAGCCTCAGACCATCTGCCACTGGTGGCGGAGTTGGAGCTCGCATAGCTGACGTGCCTGCACGAGCCGTTCATCACGCGAGCGACTCAGCACCGTGTCGGGAGCGAGAAGCGCATGATCGTCCCGTGATCGTCGGACGACTCGATCCACATCGAGCCGCCATGGCGCTCCACGATCCGCTTGCACAGCGTCAGCCCGAATCCGGTTCCCGGATATTCGGCACGTGGATTCAACCGGTGAAACAGTACGAACACCTGCTCGTGCCACCTTGGGTCGATCCCGATTCCCTCGTCGGCCACCGAGAAGACCCACATGTCACCAGCAAGCTCGGCTCCTATGGTGATGCGAGGCACCTCGCCCGCGGCGGTGAACTTCAGCGAATTGCCGATCAGGTTCTGGAATACACGCATGAGCTGCATCTCGTTGGCGCAGACTGCGGGCAGAGCGCCGACTTCTATCAAAGCACCCGTCTCTTCAATCAACGACTTGAGCTGCAGAAGAGCCCCCTCGACGGCCCGCTGCGAGGAGATCTCCAACGGCTCATCCTCGATGAGGCCCACCCGCGAGTAGGCAAGCAGGTCTTCGAGCAGACGTGACATGCGTTGCGCTCCCTCGACTGCGAAGTCGATGAAGTCATCCGCGTCCGCGTCGAGCTGTCCGTGGTAGCGCTTTTTGAGCAGGGCTGTGTAGATCGATACCATCCGGAGGGGCTCCTGCAAGTCGTGCGAAGCGCTGTAGGCGAACTGCTGAAGATCGTGATTCGAGCGCCTGAGGTCCGCCATCAGATCGATCATTTCGCCTTCGATGCGCTTGCGGTCGGTAATGTCCCGGGTGAAAGTGAGGATGCACTTCTCTCCATCGTTCTCGATCAAGGAAGTGGAGATCAGCACATTCACCGCATGCCCGTCCCTGTGGCGCAGCACCGCCTCGTAGTTGCGTAGTTCACCCGCTGCCTGTACCGCCGCAACGAACTCAGCACGATCCTCTAGTGAAAACCATATCCCGATCTCGATGGAAGTCTTGCCGAGCACCTCCTCGGCGGTGTAGCCGAATATCTTCGAGAAGCTCTCGCTCACGTCGACATACATACCGTCAGAGAGTCGATTGATGGTCACTGAATCTGGCGCGGTTCGAAACACGGTCGCGAACCTGGACTCGGAACACTCGAGGGCGTCGTTCAGGTTATCGGCGTCGCACACGTGATTCCCCCGGTCTCTGCGGGTGACCTGATTCGAACGGCTCTGTAGGTCCCGTGCTCTCGTTAGATTGCATTCCCAACGGCTCGGCCGGGTAACCTCGCCCGCGCCGCATCCGGGCAAAGCACCGACCCGCGCTTGCCGCGCCGACGCGACGCGGGTACCATTACCATTCGCGCGCGTGGACTAGGCTGTCTACGTACGCCGCGCGGAGAGCTGGCCGAGTCGGTCGAAGGCGCTCGCCTGCTAAGCGAGTAAGGGGGTAAAGCTCCCTTCGAGGGTTCGAATCCCTCGCTCTCCGCCATTTGACATCACGCCTGCCGCCGTGCCGCGTTTGACAGCGCAGGCGCGGGGTGGCAGGATACCTAAGCCCTCAGGGGCGCGCGCGGCTTTAGCTCAGCTGGATAGAGTATCTGACTACGAATCAGAAGGTCGCAGGTTCGAATCCTGCAAGCCGCACCACGAATACAGAAGGCCGGAGGGCTCATCCCCTCCGGCCTTTTCTGTGCGCCCAGTTACAAAACCGCCCGCAACGGTGACCTAAGCTGTAGAGACCGCTCGCATGACTCGGTCAGATTCTCGGCGATAGGCGGTACACATGGACTCAACCGATGCTCGGCCGGGAACGGCGACTCACGTATCCGATGACGACTATCGCAGGTTCACCTCCTGCCTGATCGCGGGACAGCGGTCGGTCTGTGCCGAGATCGTCGAGTCAGAACTCGCGGCTGAAACCGGAATCCGTGAGATCTACACCGACCTCTTCCAGCGGTCCTTGTACGACGTTGGCGAGCAATGGGAGCGCGGACAGGTCTCCGTCGCGGTCGAGCACATGGCCACGGCTATCGTCGATCGCATGCTCACCATCGTCCAACCACACGTATTCGGCGGCGAGGAGCGCTCGAAGACGGCGATCATCGCGTGCGTCGCCGATGAGTACCATCAGCTTGGCGCGCGGATGGTGGCGGATCTCTTCGAGCTCCACGGGTGGCGAGGGTATTTTCTCGGCGCCGATACGCCCATCGATTCGCTGCTGGAAATGATCGAGACGCACAGGCCTGACGTGGTCGGTCTGTCGCTCAGCATCTACTTCAACCTCCCGTCCCTGCTCACCGCGGTAGAGGCCGTACGGACCGCGTATCCTGAACAGCAGATCCTCATCGGTGGCCAGGCGTTTCGCTGGGGCGGGGGCGACGCTCTCCCCGACGTCCCGCAGGTGATTCGCGCCTTCACGCTTCAAGACCTCGAGCAGTACCTGGAGTCTGTCGATGCGGACTGATCCGACCCTTACCGATCTGGGCTGGAACTACCTGCAGGAGACCGCCAACGTGGCCGTCCTCGAGCTCACTCGCGACGGCACGATCCTGCGCGCCAACGCGTATGCGGAATCACTGACGGGCAGAGCGCTCACGGGGCTCTCGGCCAGCGACATCGTGGTCGACTTCGATCGGACCGCACTCCCGAGCCGCTGGTGGGAGGTCACCTCCGAGCCGCGACTCACCAACGTCGTGACCGGCGCGGGACTACCGCAGACGCTCTACGTGACGGTGACCGAGATCGAGGGCGGCCTGCTCTGGTTCGGCCAGACCGACGGTGCCGAGCAGGAATACCTGCGTGGTGAGCTGCTTGCGCTCAACCGTGAACTGGGTCAGCTCAGTCGCGAACTGGAACTGAAGAACGCCCAGCTGGCGCGGCTCGATGCCCTGAAGAACCAGTTCCTCGGCATGGCTGCGCATGACCTGCGCAATCCGGTCCACCTGATCCTGAGTTACGCGGAGCTGATGGACGAGGACGCCGAGCCGCCGCTGCCCGCGCCGTATCGTCCGTATGTGGATGCCATCATCCGCTCGACCGAACGGATGGCCGGACTCATCGACGTGTTCCTCGATGTGAGTCTGATCGATGCCGGAAGGTTCCCTCTCGAGCTCGCATATCTGGATGTGCCACGGCTGATCGAATCCGCATTGCAGTCGATCGCGCCCACAGCGCTCAAGCGCGACGTCACGATGGGTACCGCCGTCGCCGACAACCTCCCCCGCGTGGCCGGAGACGAACCCAAGCTCGTACAGGTGCTCATCAACTTGCTCAGCAACGCCATCGAACACTCGCCGATTGGCGGACAGGTGGTCGTCGCGTGCGCCCGCGAGGGGGAGGCGCTGTTCTTCTCGGTATGCGACACGGGTGAGGGCATGGATCGGACTGAGCGCGATCAGCTCTTTCGCGCCTTCAGCGGCTCACTGAACCGAAAATCAGACGGCTCACGTAGTATCGGGCTCGGCTTGATGATCGCCCAGAAGATCGTGGCGGCACACGGCGGAGGGTTGCGAGTCGAAAGTGAGAAGGGCCACGGCTCGACGTTTGGTTTCACCGTGCCTGATTCGGGCATGGGCACACCGTCCGGCGGAGACAGACCAAGGAGCGTGAGCACGTGAACCAAGAGGAGCTTGTCCGCTCGGCTGAACGGCTTGTAGAGCCACCAGCCGCGGCGACAACGGAGTTCGATGCGAAGCAGCATGCACTTGCGGCTGAGCTGACCGCCAGGATGCTCGCACGACCGGACCTCGACCGGCTCATCGGGGCCGACAACCGCGAGATGATGGAGAACAACAGCCGAAACTTCCTGCGGTTCATGGCGTCCCTGTTCCTCCACTACGATCCCGCCGTGTTCGTGCAGACGGTGCGCTGGGTGTTCCGGACATACCGGCAGCATGGGTTCCACGTCAGCTACTGGCCGGCGAACATCGACACGACGGTCGAGATACTGCGCGGCGATCTGACACCGGAGACGTTTGCCGCCGTGCATCCGTTCTTCGACTGGCTCCTCAACAACATCCCTTCGTTCACCGACAACAGCGACACCGAGATTGCAGGCGAGTGACGCGATGATCCCGCAGGCGAGCGCAGCACCGCAGCGCACAGACGTGACGATTCTCATCATCGACGACAATCCCGAGATACTCGAAACAACAGCGTTGACGGTGAGGTCGGCCGGGTATTCCACCGTCGTCGGAGCGTCGGCGGCAGAGGCACTCTCGCTTGCGGCAGAGCACCGCCCCACGCTCGTACTCCTCGACGTCTGTCTCCCCGACGGCGACGGCGTCGATGTTGCCAGACGCCTCAAAGAGGACCCCTCGCTCGAAGGGATATTCATCATCCTGCTGTCCGGCCAACGCACCAGCGCCGACGATCAGGCCGTGGGACTCAATCTGGGTCTGGCTGACGGATACATGGCGCGTCCACTGGCCCGCAAGGAGTTCTTGGCGCGCATCGATGCGTTTCTGCGCATACACGAGACCCAGCGGCAACTGCATATCACGATGCGCGAACTCAAGCGATCAAACGAGGATCTTGAACGGTTCGCGTTCGTGGCTTCGCATGACCTGCAGGCGCCGTTACGCATGATGTCGATGTACAGCCATTTGCTGAAGAGTCGCTATGCCGGCCAGCTGGATTCCGATGCCGATGACTTCATCGAGTTCATCGTGGATGGCGCGTCCCGAATGTCTCACCTGCTGGAGGACCTGCTCGCTTACTCGCGTGTGACAACGGAGCTTACACCGCCGAATCCTGTCGCCGCTGCGCGCACCGCCGAGCAAGCGCTCGCTAATCTCGGGGCTCAGACGTCCGAGGCTGGTGCGGAGGTCACCATCGACGATTTGCCCACTGTTCTGGCTGAAGAGATTCGACTCATGCGTGTGTTCCAGAACCTGATCAGCAACGCCATGAAGTTTGTGCGTCCGGGTGAGTCGCCGCGAATACACGTGAGTGCGAAACCAGCGGGTTCGATGTGGAAGTTCTCGGTGTCCGACAATGGCATCGGTATCGATCCCGAATACTTCACAGAGGTGTTCGAGGTCTTCCGTCGACTGAATGCGCAGAGCGCCTACCCCGGCACCGGAATCGGGCTTGCGGAGTGTCTGCGAGTCATCGAGCACTTCGGGGGGACCATCTGGGTCGACTCATCAGGCCCGTCGGGTACCACATTCTGCTTCACGCTTCCTGCGGCACCGTGAACCCTTTCGCCCTCGGTTGCGTCTGAGGGTATGACAGGAGAAACCCTGGTACGGCAAGCGTCCATCTGGAGGAACCTCATGAGCATTCGTCGATCTCGCCGCTTCGCGTCATCCCTTGTACTCGTCGCGGCGGTGGTCGCCGTGATCGCCCTAACCGGGTGCAGCGGACAGCAGCCCACCGGGAGCACAGTCGGTACCCCAAATACCGTCACGGCCTCCGGCTCGGGCACAATTCAGGCCGCTCCGGATGAAGCGACGATGTCGTTCGGCATCTCCAAGAACGGATCCGATCCCAAGGCTCTGCTCAACGAGACCTCGAAGGCCGCCGCCAAGATCGTCGCCGCACTCAAGAAGGCAGGCGTCGCCGAGAAGGACATCCAGACACAGAACGTGAGCCTCTACCCGCAGTCGAACTATACCAACGGCAAGACGGTCATCTCGGGCTACGACGCTTCCATCAACGTAACCGTCAAAGTTCGCGACCTGACCACACTCGGCAAGGTCATCAATGCGGGCAACGACGCTGGCGCCAACACGATGAACGGCCCCAGCTTCGGGCTCGGCGAGGACTCCCCCCAGACGGCGGCTGCAATCGAGAAGGCCGTCGCCGACGCCCGTCGCAATGCAGAAGCGATGGCGAAGGCCGCCGACAAGTCCGTCGGCAAAGTCCTGACGATGACCGACTCCGGCGTCGCCCCTGTGCAGCCGTACCCCATGGCGTTCGCAGACAGCGCCGCAGGCATGAAGCGCGCCGATGTTCCGATCAACCCCGGTCAGCTCGACGTGAACTCCAGCGTGATCGTGACCTTCGAGCTGAAGTGATTGCGAGCGTCGGCAACCCCTAGCGTCTCGGCCCGCCGCCGGGGCCCAACCCGTGGCCGCCAAACGCATTGCGCATCGCGGTCAGCGCCTGACCGGTGTAGGTCGGCGCCGTCTCGGTCTCCACTCGCACACGCAGCGAGTCGGTGATGACGGGCGTCGGCACGCCGAGAGCCTCGGCGGCACGGATCGTCCACTCGCCCTCGCCGGAATGCCCGACAACGCCACTCGCGCCCTCAAGGTCGTTGCCCAGCTGCACATACCCTTCGCCGAGCCACCCGACGAGTCGCGACTCGACGACGCTGCCGTGCTGATAGATGTCGGTCACCTCGGCCAGGTCGAGGTCGAACGGAGCGGCGTGCATGACCGCGAATCCCTCGGCGATTGCCTGCATCATGCCGTACTCGATGCCGTTGTGGACCATCTTCACGAAGTGCCCCGCGCCGTGGCCGGGGAAGAATCGGTAGCCGCCAGCGACTGCGACGTCGGCGAACATCGGCTCGAGCGACTCGAACACCTCGCGGTCGCCGCCGATCATGAGACAGGCGCCGTTGCGGGCGCCGTCGGGGCCGCCACTGGTGCCGCAGTCGAGGTAGCGGATGCCGTTCTCGGCGAGGCGCTCGGCGCGAGGTGGAGCGTGCAGATACTCGGAGTTGCCGCCGTCGATGATGACGTCACCGAGCGCGAGAAGGTCTGCCAGTCCGACCGAACCCACAGAACCGTCGCCAAAGAGCAGCGCGTCGACCGGGGCGCCTGCCGGCACCATCACCCACACCGCACGGGGCGGCTCGAGTGACGCAACCAGTTCCTGCAGCGAGCCGGCTGCCGTGAGCCCCTCGGCGGCCATACCCGTCGCCACGTCGTGGTGGCGGTTCCAGCCGGAGACCAGCCAGCCGTGATCGAGAAAGTTGCGCGCCAGACCCGCTCCCATCTTGCCGAGGCCGCAGATGCCCACCTGGCGGAATCGCTCGCGGGCGTGCAGCTCCGTCTCGGCTACGGCGACCACGTCGTCTGAGTTGGGGGCGTAGCTCGCCAGCGGAACGAGCCCCGCGGCCCAGCCATCGCAGATCGGGTCGATGAAACGCCACCCCGCGTCGATCTCACGCGTCGATACGAAGAGCGTCTGGTCACCGCGCATCGCGTCGAACATGAGCTTGCCGTACTCCTCGACGTACTGCGCCTTCTCGGACTTCTCGTAGAGGAAGAAGCTGAAGGAGCGCTCCTCCACCTCGTCGTCAAAGCCCGGCTTCTTGGCGAAGAACACAATGTCTATGCCGTCGGAGGGCTCGAGCGAGAAGATGACCTTGTTGGTGAGGCGTTCGTCGGCCTCGCACAGACACCGCACCGGGCGTCGGAAGTTCACGGTGATGCTCTTGCGCGCGTCGCCCATGCGCTTGCCGGCCTGCATGGTGACCGGCACGCCTGACCAGCGCGGACCGCCAAGGACCGTTCGCAGCCGGAAGTACGTCTCGGTCTCCGATTCCGGATCGACACCCTCGATATCGCGGAAGCCTTCGTGCTGCGCGCGAAACGTCGACAGCGCCACCTCACCGGGCGTCATCGGCGTGAGAGCCTCGATGAGGGCAGCGCGGGCGTCTCGGACATCGTCGGCCTTGGAGGAGAGCGGCTGGTCCATCGCGATGAGCGCGAGCATCTGGAGCAGATGGTTCTGGCCGACGTCGCGCAGGGCACCCACGTTGTCGTAGAACGCGCCACGCTTCTCGGCGCCGATGGACTCGAGCAGCGTGATGTCGATCGATTCGATCGCTGAGCGGTTCCACTCGGTCTCGAAGAGGTTGTTGGTGAAGCGGAAGTTCATGATGCCTTGGAGCATCTCCTTGGCGAGGTAGTGATCGATGCGGTAGATCTGCTCCTCGCGGAAGAGCGAGCCGAGCAGCGTGTCGAGCGCTCGAGCGGTGTCCTGGTCGTCGCCGAACGGCTTCTCCACCAGCACCCGCGTCCAGCCGTCGGTCTCGCTGCACGCGACAGTGAGGCCGCTGCCGGCGAGCTGCCGGAAGATCGTCTCGTAGTGCACGGGCGGAACCGCGAGATAGAACAGCTTGTTGGCGCAGATACCCCACTCGTCTTGGATGCCGGCGAGACGCGTGACTGTCGCCGCGTAGTCGGCAGGCTCGTGGAACTCGCCGCGCTGGTAGCGGAAGAGGAGCAGGAACTCCTCCACATCGTCGGCCGGCGCATCCGGTGCCTTCTCGGCAAGGATGCTGCGGACGTGTGCCCGGAGCTCGGCATCCTCCCACTCGCGGCGGCCGAAGCCGAGCACGCAGAGCTGGTCGGGAAGCAGGCCCTTGCCACGCAGGTAGAACAACGACGGCACGACCTTGCGAGCCATGAGATCCCCCGTTGCGCCAAAGACGACGAGGATGGTCGGGGCCGAGATACTGTTGTCTGACATCAGGGGTCTCCCAGGGAAGAAGCGGTACGCTTAGAGAGGATTCCCAACACGGCGCAGAAGGAGCCCTCAAACATGCGCATCATCGATATCCACATCCATGTCTGGCCAGACGCGGTCGCGCCGGCCGCCATCGCGACGCTGGAGCGGCTCGGCATGCTGGTTCCGTTCTACGACGGCACCGTCGATGGCCTCCTCGGCTCGATGGCCACCTCCGGCGTCGACGCGTCGGTAATCCAGCCGGTCGCGACCAAGCCCGCTCAGGTGCGGAGCATCAACGACTGGGCGGCCTCGATCGCGTCCGGCCCCGCCGCATCGCGTGTCATCCCCTTCGGCGCGATGCACCCCGATCTGGAGCGTCCCGCAGAGGAGATCGCGCGCATGGCGTCGCTCGGACTCCGCGGCTTCAAGCTGCATCCCGAACACCAGTCGTTCGCACCCGACGAGCCACGCCTGGCAGCTCTCTACGAGGCCGCGATCGCACACGACATGACCGTCTTCTTCCACGCAGGCGCCGACGAGGTCCACGACACGCTCCACGGCACGCCCGACAGCTTCGCCGCGATCCTCTCGGCGTTTCCTGCACTCCGCGTCTGCCTCGCACACATGGGCGGCTACCGAGTCTGGCACGAGGTCGCCGAGAAGCTCGTGGGCAAGGACGTGTACTTCGACACCGCCTACACCCTCGGACATCTCCCCGACGCCGACTTCTGCGAGATGGTGCGCGTACATGGTCCTGAAAGGATCGTATTCGGTAGCGATGGGCCCTGGACCGATCCCTCAGCGGAGATCGCCTGGATCCGCCGACTGCCACTGGCCGAGAGCGCCGTCGAAGCGATCCTCGGTGAAACCGCCGAGAAGTTGCTCGGGCTGTAGCCCCACCGCCTTCCAGACGGTGACACGCCGGGGCTTGCGGACCAGTCGGGCTCGGACGTCCCGTGATGTGTAAACTGAAAGGCACCTGCAACCTGGCACACAAGGGATGGAACCGTGTCTGAAGACGAGCTCTATTCCGGCACTCGGTCGCTTCATGAGGCCGCGCTCGATGAACTGCCGTGGCCGATCCTCATACACGATCAGCAGCACGTGCTCTTTGCCAACTGTGTCGCCGCGCAGGCACTCGGCGCGCGAAGCAGCGCAGAGCTCAAAGGGCGGCCCATCTCAGAGATTGTCCACCCTGACGGTGTTGAGGCCGGCGCGACTCGCAGGCGCATCGTGATGGAACGAGGCCACGTCATCACCGACGTCCCCGTGAAGCTGGTAGGCCTCGACGGCATCACGCGCTACGCGATCGTCACCGGACGTCCGATCATCCACGGCGATGCCGAGAATGCGATCCTCGTCACGGCAGTCATGACCCGCACCGACGACCCAGCCGAGTAGGCCGCGCCGCGCCGCTGGGGCACCTCCACGCGCGGGTCCTACAACTCGGCGGTGACCACTTCCGCGCCGCCCAGATACGGGCGCAGCACCTCGGGAATCACGACACTGCCGTCCGCCTGCTGGTAGTTCTCGAGCAGCGCTGCGAGCGTGCGGCCCACGGCGAGTCCGGAGCCGTTGAGCGTGTGCACCAGTCGCGTGCCCTTGAACTCGCTCGCCGAGCGGTACTTGATGCTCGCGCGGCGCGCCTGGAAGTCGCCGCAGTTGCTGCAGCTCGAAATCTCCTTGTACGCGTTGTAGCTGGGGAGCCAGACCTCGATGTCGTAGGTCTTGGCCGCGCCGAAGCCCATGTCGCCGGTGCACAGCACGATGACGCGATACGGCAGCTCGAGCAGCTCAAGAATGCGGCACGCGTTGGCCAGCATGCCGTCGAGCTCGGCCATCGAGTCCTCGGGCTTGGAGAACTTCACGAGCTCGACCTTGTCGAACTGGTGAACGCGGATCATGCCGCGGGTGTCTCGGCCAGCGGAACCGGCCTCTTCGCGGAAGCACGGCGTGAACGCGGTGTAGTGCAGCGGGAGCTTCTCGGCGTCGAGGACCTCGTCGCGGTGGATGTTGGTGAGCATTACCTCGGCCGTGGGGATCAGGTAGAGGCCCTCGGCGGTCTTGTACAGGTCCTCTTCGAACTTGGGGAGCTGGCCGGTGCCGGTCATTGTGTCGGCGTTGGCGAGCACAGGCGTCCACCACTCGCGGTAGCCGGCGGCGCTGTGCGTGTCGAGCATGAAGTTGATGAGCGCGCGCTCGAGCTTGGCGCCCATGCCTCCCAGGAGCACGAAGCGGCTCTCGGCGAGCTTCACGGCGCGCTCGAAGTCGATGATGCCCAGCGCGGGACCGAGGTCCCAGTGAGGCACGGGCTCGAAGTCGAACTCGCGGGGCGTGCCCCACTTCGCGACCTCGAGGTTGTCGTCCTCGTCGCAGCCCACGGGCACGGCGGCGTCCGGGATGTTTGGAGCGGTGAGCAGCAGCATCTGGGTGTCGGCGTCGACGGTTGCGAGCTCTGCCTCGAGCACCGCGATGCGCTCGTTACCCTCGCGCACAGCGTCCTTGGCGGCCTCGGCCTCGGCCTGCTTGCCGTCCTTCATCAGCGCGCCGATCACGCGCGAGGACTCGTTGCGCTGCATCTGCAGCGCCTCGACCTCGGCGATGAGCCGGCGGCGCTCCACGTCGAGTCGCATGAACGCGTCGAGGTCCCACGACGAGCGCCGGTTCGCCATTGCGGTTGCAACGGCATCGGGATTCTCTCGGACGAAGCGTGCGTCAAGCATGATCGACCCTCCGGTTCAGGCACGGTGCGAAGCACCACTCTCGGTGTCTCGCAGTATAGCCGAGCAGGTCGTTCGCCCCCGCCGCAACCGAACCATAAGGCGGATGCGGCTCGCTCGGGCGCCGCTCGTCCGCTGCGATATACTCCGTGTGGCGGCTCCGATGTGCCGGAGCACGCATCGCATGCCGAGCAGCAGGGGGATGGACATGGTCGACGAGTCACGTGGTCTCGAGC
>CAYMAN010000020.1:0-38404 GCA_964388455.1 uncultured Eubacteriales bacterium | reverse complement strand
TGCTGTAACCCCACTCATTGTCGTACCAGGACAGGCACTTCACGAACGTGCCCTCTCCGCCCATAACCATGGTCTGCAGCGAATCGAAGACCGAGGAGGCCGGGTTGCCGACGACGTCGATGGAGACGATGGGATCCTCACAGTACTCGAGGTAGCCCTTCATGGGGCCCTCGGCAGCGGCCTTCATGGCTGCGTTGATTGCCTCCTTGGTGGCAGGGCGCTCGAGCTGGGCCACGAGGTCGACGACCGAGCCGTCCGGCGTGGGAACGCGCACCGACATGCCGTCGAGCTTGCCCTTCATGTCCGGCAACACGAGGCCGATGGCCTTGGCGGCGCCGGTGGAGGTCGGGATCATCGACACGGCGGCGGCACGCGCACGGCGGAGGTCCTTGTGCGGCGAGTCCAAGATGATCTGGTCGTTGGTGTAGCTGTGAATCGTGTTCATGAAGCCCGACTTCAGACCGAACTCGTCACGCAGCACCTTGGCGAACGGCGCGAGGCAGTTCGTGGTGCACGACGCGTTGGAGACGATGAAGTGCTTCTCTGGATCGTACTGGTCGTCGTTGACGCCCATGACGATGGTGATGTCCTCGTTGCTCGCAGGTGCCGAGATGATCACGCGCTTAGCGCCGGCATCGATGTGAGCCTTGGCCTTGAGAGCGTCGGTGAAGAAGCCGGTCGACTCGACCACGAGATCCACACCCAACTCACCCCAGGGAAGATTTGCCGGATCCCGCTCGGCGAGCACCTTGACGACGCGCGTGCTGCCGATGGTCTGTCCGCCGTGCTCGAGAGCGTGAACCTTGAATCCGTCCTCGACGACCTCGACTTTGCGGCCGAACTTGCCGTGGACCGAGTCGTACTTGAGCAAGTGCGCAAGCGTCTTGGAATCAGTCAGGTCGTTGACTGCAACGACCTCGACTGCGGGATCGTTTTCCATGGCGCGAAACACGAGGCGCCCGATACGTCCGAATCCGTTGATACCGACTTTGATAGTCAAGCTCATCCCTCCTCAGATGCGGCCGCACCGTTGCGGCCCTCACACAACACGACAGTTATTTCACGCCGCGCGACTACTGAGCGCACCGACGTCACTACCGATCACCCCGTGGGCGGCCCGCTCTCGGTCGCCAGTTCAGCCGCCATCTCCTCGATGCGACGCACCCTATGATACACAGCCGATTTGGTGAGCGGAGGGTCTGCGAGTTCGCCGAGTTCACGAAGTGACGCTTCAGGATTGGCGAGTCTGAGTTCGGCGAGCTCCGCGAGCGCAGGGGGCAGGTTCTCTATACCCCTTGCGGCGAGTAGCGAGTTGATCGCCTCGACCTGATACACGGCCGCCTCCGCCGTCTTCTGCTGGTTTGCGATCTCAGCGTTGACAAGTCGGTTGACGTCGTTTCGCATCGATTTGATGATGCGGACGTCTTCGGTACGCAGTAACGCTCGATGCGCGCCGACAAGTGCCAGGAAGTTGACGATCGGTTCGGCACCCTTCAGATACACAGCGTATGTTCCGCGGCGCTTCGCGAGCCGGGCTTCGACTTCGAACCGCGCCATCAGTTTCACGAGGTCCTCGGCCAGCTGCTCGGTCTCGGCGGTGAGCTCGAAGTGGAAGTCTCCATGTGGATCGGCGACAAACCCGCCACCGAGGAACGCGCCGCGCAGATAGCTGATCGCGCAGCAGTCCTTCTTCACCAGCTTGGGATCGATGCCGAGAGAGAAGCCGTCGTCGCCCACGATACCGAGCTCGTCGAGGGCCTCGCTCAGATGCGGTTGTGTGGGTACGGTGATCAGATAGTTGTTGGTCTTGTGCAGCACGCTGCGTCGGACCGTGAGCTCGGTCTTGAGCCCGTAGATTCCGTGCAGAAGCTTGATGACCGCGCGCGCGACCGGGGCCGTCTCCGTTGCGACCTCGAGTCGATAGCGGTTCGGGCCGCTGAAGTAGAGCGTGCCTTCGATGCGTACGAGCGCGGCGAGTTCCGCCTTGCGACAGCACTGGCGCTTGGGCTCGATGCGGGAGAGCTCGTCCTTGACCTCGGCGGTGAACGACACTATGCGGTCACCCTCTCGAGGACACGGCACAACGCTTCACGCGAGTGCCTGACGGGGTCTGCGGCATCAGCCAGGTCAGCGAAGACGACGTCCGGACCCATTCCGAGGATGCGGGCACGTATCGCGTCGTCGAAGGCGACCGGTTCGACTCGGGCGTCATCATCGCACAGGTGAGCGTGACATGGCTCGGGTTCGTGGGCGATCACAGTTTCGATACCGCCCACTAATCCGTGCTCGATGAGCGCGGCGACGTGGTCTGCGGCATCGAGCCCGCCGGTCTCCCCTCGCATGTTCGCGACGTTGCACACGTAGACACGTTGCGCGGATGACTCGCATACAGCGCGGGCGATGTCCGCAACGAGGAAGTTCGGGATGATGCTGGTGTAGAGCGAACCCGGGCCGATCACGATCACATCCGCGGCTCGCAACGCTTCGAGAACCGGCGGATACGCCTCCGGATCCGAGGGAACCAGACGCACACACGCGAGCGGCTCAGGGTTCACGGCGAGCGACGCTTGTCCGGAAACGTTCGAGCCCGCGCGGTCGGTGCCGTGCAGTGCGACATCCGCGAGTGTCGAGGGCAGTACTCGTCCCCGCGCGTGCAGGTACTCGCCGGCGGTCTCGATCGCTCGGGGGAACGATCCCGTCAGGTCCGCGAGCGCCGCCAGTATCAGGTTGCCCAGGGCGTGTCCCGCAAGTCCCTCGCCATGTGGAAACCGGTACTGGAACACGGCCGCCAGGAGTCCGTCGTCCTCCTCGGCGAGCGCAACGAGGCAGTTCCTGACGTCGCCCGGCGGTAGCATGCCGAGCTGCGTACGCAGGAGCCCCGAGGAGCCACCATCGTCGGCCATGGTGACGACCGCAGTGGTCTCAAAGTCGAGGTCAGCCAGGCATCTGAGCACGCCTGGGAGCCCGGTCCCTCCACCTATAGCGACGGCGCGACGCCCCGTTCCGACGCTCACGCGCGATCCCGATCGCGACCAATGTCCCGGTGGCTGACGGCGACTCGATAGCCGGATTCCAGCAGATAGGCGGCTGTCGTCTCGGCGATGGCGACGCTACGATGCTGCCCACCCGTGCACCCGAGCGCGACCGCAAGGTGATGCTTGCCCTCTTGGATGTAGCCCGGCACGACGGTATCGAGCAGCGGAAGCCATCGCTCGAGGAACGCGCCGGTTTCAGGCTTGCCGAGAACGAACTCCCGGACCGGAGCGTCGAGTCCCGTGAACGGTCTGAGCACGGGATCGTAGTACGGGTTCGGAAGAAATCGAACGTCCATCACGATGTCAGCGTCGATGGGCACGCCGTACTTGAACCCGAACGACGTGATCATGATCGATAGCGTCTGCACCAGCGACTCCGAGAAGAACCGCTCGCGAATCTGCTCGCGCAGTGCGCGCGGTTTGAGTGACGAGGTGTCGATGACGACGTCCGCGCGCGCACGAATGGCCCCCAGAGCCTGCCGCTCGGCGCGGATGCCGTCGAGGATCGACTGACCATCGTCACACAGCGGGTGCGGGCGACGAGTCTCCTTGAAACGGCTGAGCAGCGTGGAGTCGTCAGCCTCGAGGAACAAGACACGATTGTCGATACCGCGGTCGTCGAGCAGCTTCAGCTCGCCCGCGAGCTGGGTGAAGAATCCGTGGGCCCGAACATCGCACACGACCGCGAGGCGTCTCACGCGACTGTCAGGCAGCTCGGCCAGGTCGACCATCTGCGGGATGAAACTCGGGGGCAGGTTGTCGATGCAGAAGTAGCCCATGTCCTCGAATGTGTGAATCGCTTCAGATCGACCAGCGCCGGACATGCCGGTGATGACGACGATCTCGGGGTGCGGCCCGATGAGCTGATCGGCGGAAGCAATGTCGGTCATCGGACTCTCCTCCTCATGCGTCGAAACAGTACGTGTCCTGCAGTATACCGCCGAGACTGACACACGGCATGGGCGTTTGCGGCCAACCGGTGACGCCCGCGTCAGACATGCATCAGCGCCACAGTTCGAATCCGTCCCTGAGACGCGCCTGGGTCTCGGAGAGCATCTGTCGCTGCCGCTCCCAAGTCAGCGCGATCACCAGCATCGCCGTGCCGACCAACCCGAGGACGAGCCACCACACGCTGGCGAGGTAGCTGAACGAGCGCCATCCGACCACGACGACGAGCGCAGCGGCCGCGCCGAACAGATACGACCGCACCTTGAGGGCGATGCCTGCGGCTATCGATGTGAGCGCGAGTCCGACCGCCCAGACAAGGTCGCTGAAACCTGCAGCACCCATCGGCGCGGTAAGCGCGATCAGCGCGGGAATACCCACGCCAACGGCGACAGTCGCGATGTCGATGGGCACCGGAACCGATCGGTCTGTGCCGCGCGAGGCATACAGGTAACCCATTGCGGCGACGTATGCCGCGACCGCAGTCGTGTACGCCTGGATCGCGATGACATCCCAAGCCGTGAGCTCGACGCACACCGATGCCAACAGCAACGCCCATCCGCCGTAGGATGCGAACTCGTACTTCCACAGATACGACTGCCCGATCACGTACGCACCTGCGATCACGAAGCACAATGCGACACCCTGCCGACCGAACTCCGCCCACTGCGGCACCCGGTACAGGACGTCACTCGCCAACTCGCCGGCCACACCCGTCACCACGAGGAAACCAACGCCGAGTAGCCCTGCCAGCGCCAGTGCCTGGCCTGTTCGCGCGAATCGGCCGCCTGAGCCCATGTCCGAGAACGCCGTCGGTAGCCCCAAGACACCGGCCGCTACGCCCAGGACCACGATGGTGACCAGTGGCGATGCGTCTACAGCTGAGACGCCCGCGACCACCGCAGCGAACGACAGGAGGCCGGCGGGGAAAGTCAGGGCCTGCTCTCGACCCGACAGTGCCGCCGCACACCATGCGACCGCTCCCATCGCGAGCGCGCCGACGAGCGGCCAGCCCGTCGGACCCATCGCCGACGCGATCGTTGCAGCGCCCGCTGCGGCGACCGCGAGCCACTGCGCATTGTGCGTCCAACGGTCGCGAAGCGCCGCACCGATCGTCGCCAGCGCAAGTCCGGCACCCGATGCGGCCAATCCCGCATCGCCGGCAAGCTCACGAATCGCCAAACCGCTGAGTCCCGCCGCCACAACACCACCGGCACCGGCTATCGCCGCCGATGCACGCGGCCCCGCGAACAACGCGTCAAGCAGAAACACCATCGAGAACCCGAATGCGAGCGCCGCCATCGACTCGACCGAGGGATCGCGCCGTAAGGACTCCGCCGCCACACCGCCGGCCAGCAGCGCGATGGCAATCGCGCGCATCGTCCATCCGAACCCCTCGGCGGGAGCACGGTAGAAACGCTCGACTTGTCCGCGGACCGCAATCCACGCACCCGCCACGCCCAGCAGCACGAGCGCGTACTGCGGCGACGTGAGCTCGGGGAACGCCCACGCGCAGAGTGCGGCGGTCGCGTATAAGGACCACAGTGCAGCGCCGAACGCGACGAACGCGCCTCGGCGGATCAGGCAGCTGAGGGACCACGCGACCAATACCGCGACGGCAAGGAGCACGTCCGCCGACGGAACCTCAACGCCGGACAACGGCACGCCGGCGCCGACAATCGACACGAGGACGGAAGCGAACACCAATCCCACGTAGCCGCCCCCGCGAATCACCCCAGATGCCTCGCTGGCGTACGCCGACGACGCGTCAGAGTCCTCGGCGATTCGATCGATGAGAACTGATGCAAGCATCCACGTGACAGCCAGCGCGGCGAGCACCGCGACACCGATCGCATCCGTGGCGTGGAGCAGGTCCAGCACGCTCGTCGCGGTCAGCAGCTCCATGCCCAGCGCGGCGATCGCGAACGGAGCGCCGGCACGGCGCAGTGCAATGGCGGTGAAGACAACCGTGACGGCGGCCAGACAGGCCACCCCAAGCCACGACGATTCACCCGGCTGCATGAGCATGATGAAGAGGGGCACCTGTAGGAGACCGGCGATCCATCGACCCGCATCCCGCTCGAGCAAGGTGCTTCGCAGAACAATCGCAGCGCCAGCAACCGTGACAACCGCCGCGCTCGCGGCACTGACGATCGTGCTCGTGCCCACGGCAACTGCGTCCGCTGCTATGCCGAGCGATGCGCCGACGGCCACGAGCGGCGCTGCCCACAGGAGCACCCGCGAAAGAGAAGCGAACACCTCGTCTGCGCGAGCGCGCTCGGCAGCCAACTGCCACAGCAACGCGATCACCGCGATTCCCGCTAGGCGCACCGGATTCTCCAGATGCAGGCCGGCCCCCATGAGCCACCACCAGCCGACTTGTGCGGCAGCACCGGCGACACCATAAAAGCGGTCCCCGAGCCTCACCTCGGTGAACCAGTACACCGCCGAGCACAGCAGCAGAGCCAGGGCCCAGGGAAGTGGACCGTCGAACTGCCAGCCGTCGATGACGATCCAGCAATCGAAGAGCAGCATGGCCGAGGCGACGACCGTGAGCGCTGCACTTCCCGCCCGCAGGTCGAGCTTGGTCCGAGCGTGGTACCCGGCCGCATAGAACACCGCGGTCAGCGTCCCCAAGAAGGTGAGTCGAAAACCAGGGCCCGTGGAACTCCACACCGCGAAGGCGAAGATGCCGGAGGCGACTATGACCAGAAACGCACCGAGGAACAGCAGGACCGTAGTCCAGCTCACCGGCTCGCGGACTTGAATCGGCCGAGTCACACTGGACGGTGCTCCCGGCGGCGTCGCACGCGCCCGCTTCGGGGGGACGTCGCCTGAGGTGTACGTTCCGCCGACCGTGGAGCCTCTTCCGCGTGCGGCCTCGGCAGACGCGGCATGGACACCGGTGATGATGGCGACAACTTCTTCTCGGCGAGTGAGGTAGCGCGGGGCCAGCGTCTGGTAGGACGCCATCGGGACTTCGCCTCGCTCAACGGCGCGCGCAAGTTGGTCGAGAAAGTAGTCGATCCGTCCGAGCTCGTTATGCTCCGCAAGATGCGCCCGCATGTCGCCCACGGGAATCCCCTCGGTCGAATGTCAGATATGCACAGCATACCCCGCGATAGGCGGAACAGGGCGGCCGACGGAACGAGTGTGTGGCTGTTGAGGCTGGCGCGACAGATTCGACTACGGAACCGGCGTGCTCGAATCCGAGTGGAGGACCGCGTGAACCTCGTCGGCGACCTCCCGGGGGATGCCGGGCGTGGCGGCCAACTCCTCGAGCGTCGCTTCGCGCATGCGCTTGACGCTGCCGAACGCCTTCAGGAGCGCCTTCTTGCGGGTCGGACCCACGCCGGCGATATCGTCGAGCACGCTTGCGGTCATCGCCTTGCCGCGAAGCTCTCGGTGGTAGGTGATCGCGAAGCGGTGGGCCTCATCACGCACGCGCTTCACCAGATAGAGCGACGGGCTACCGGCGGGAAGGATCACGGGCTGCTCGGCCCACGGCACGAAGAGCTCCTCTTCGCGCTTGGCGAGGCCGGCGACGGGGATGTCGGCGAGTCCGAGGTCGGCGAGCACCTCCATGGCCGCTGTGAGCTGCGGCTTTCCTCCGTCGACGATTACGAGGTCGGGACGCTTCCCGAACCGCTGATCGGCCATGCGCTCCGGCGCGAACCGTCGGCGAAGGACCTCTCCCATCATCGCGAAGTCGTTCGCCTCTCCGGTATCGAGCTTGACCTTGAAGCGGCGATAGCTCTTGGTCTCGCTGCGACCGCTCGCGAACACGACCATCGAGCCGACCGAGTGCGTGCCGTGAAGTGTGGAGATGTCGTAGCACTCGATTCGCAGCGGCGGCGCCGGGAGGGCGAGTGCGCTCTCGAGCTGCAGCATCGCGGCGTTGAGGCGATCCTCGTCGTATCGCGTGCGGACTTTGAAGCGCATGAGCGTGTGGCGCGCGTTCTCCTCGGCGAGCTGGAGGAGGTCTTTGCGCTCGGCACGTTGCGGGACGGTGAGGCGGACGCGGGCGGCACCGACGGGGCGCAGGGAGCTGAGCCACTCCTCGACGGAGTCGGCGTCCTCGGGAAGCTCCGGGAGGACGATCTCGCGGGGGATCTGCGGGCCGTCGGCGTAGTAGCGCAGGAGGAAGCCGTCGACGAGCTCCGGCAGCGAGACGTCGAAGCCTTTGTCGAGCACGAACTCGTTGCCGACGAGCACGCGGCCCTCGCGGACCACGAAGACGTGGACTCCCGCGACGGTCTCCTCGCGAAAGAAGCCGACGACGTCCATCTCAAGCGGTCTGGCCGAGACGACCTTCTGGCGCTGGCGAAGCACGCGGACGGCCTCGAGACGGTTGCGGTAGCGCGCGGCCGACTCGTAGTCGAGTTCGTCGGAGGCGTCGCGCATACGGCGGTCGAGCTCGATTTCGAGGTCGTCGTGCTTCCCCGAGAGGAAACCGGAGATCCGCGCGACGTTCTCGGCGTACTCCTCGGTGGAGACAGCACCTACGCACGGCCCCGGGCCGAGGCCGACGTGGTAGTCGAAGCAGGCGCGGGTGGTGGGAGCACCGTCGTGCGCGTTGACGCGCTTCCACTCGGCGCACGTAGCTCGGCAGATCGGCACAATGCGGCGCACGGTGTCGATGGTGTCGCGGGCGGCGCGCGAGTCGGTGTAGGGGCCGAAGTAGCGTGTGGACGCCACGTGACGCTCACGCGTGAACTTGATCGCAGGATACGGGTCGCCCATGGTCAGCGCGATGAACGGGTAGCTCTTGTCGTCGCGGAAGTCGACGTTGTAGGGCGGATCGAACTGCTTGATGAGGTTCTTCTCGAGCACCAGCGACTCGACCTCGGTGGCCGTGACCACGTAGTCGTAGCTCGCGACCTGCTCCATCATGAGCGGGATCTTCTCGCGGTCGTCGTGGCCTTGCACGTACTGCTTCATGCGCTTGCGCAGCGACTTCGCCTTGCCCACATACAGCACGGAGCCGTCCGCCGACTTCCACAGGTAGACACCCGGGGAGTCGGGGACGTTGCCGATCTGCTCGGCTATGGACGGCAGGTCAGCGGCCATCGGGCTACTCGGCCGCCTTCTTGGCGCGCGAGGATCGTTTCTTGGCGGCGGGCTTTGCGACGCCGGACCCGGCGGACTTGGCGCCCGGCTTCGCACCGCTGATGCCGTGACCGTCACCGAGTTCCGGTGCTGCAGTCGCGCCCAGCCCCTCGAGCACCGGCTTCAGGAAGCGTCCGGTGTGCGACGCCGGGCAGGCGACGACATCCTCCGGCGTCCCCGCAACTACGATGTGGCCACCCCGATCGCCGCCCTCGGGACCAAGATCGATGACGCGGTCGGCGCTCTTGACCACGTCTAGGTTGTGTTCGATCACAAGCACGGTGTTGCCGCCCTCAACGAGTCGGTCGAGCACGAGCAGCAGCTGACGCACGTCGTCGAAGTGGAGGCCGGTCGTGGGCTCATCGAGGATGTAGAACGTGCGTCCCGTCGAGCGGCGTTGCAACTCACTGGCGAGCTTCACGCGCTGGGCCTCGCCGCCGGACAGCGTCGTCGCCGGCTGGCCGAGATGCACGTAGCCGAGTCCCACGTCGTAGAGTGTCTGCAGCTTGCGCCTGATGGGCGGGATGTTCTCGAAGAAGTGGAGTGCCTCCTCCACCGTCATCTCGAGCAAGTCCGAGACGCTCTTGCCCTTGTAGGTGACCTGGAGGGTCTCTCGGTTGTAGCGCGCGCCCGAGCAAACCTCGCACGGCACGTAGATGTCGGGCAGGAAGTGCATCTCGATCTTGATCTGCCCGTCGCCGTTACACGCCTCGCAGCGACCGCCCGCGACGTTGAAGCTGAACCGTCCCGGGGCGTAACCGCGAGACTTCGCCTCCGGGGTGGACGCGAACAGCGAGCGCACGTCGTCCCAGATACCGGTGTACGTCGCGGGGTTCGAGCGCGGAGTGCGTCCGATTGGGCTCTGGTCGATGTCGATGACCTTGTCGATGTGCTCGAGCCCGGTCAGCTTCTTGTACGCGCCGGTGCGTCGCCGAGAACGCTGCAGCTTGTTGCTCAGCGCCGGTGCGAGTGTGTCGGTGATCAGCGAGCTCTTACCGGAACCAGATACGCCGGTGATGACCGTGAGCGTACCCAGTTCGATGTCGATGTCGACGTTTTGGAGGTTGTGCTCGGTGGCGCCACGCAACTTGATGGCGCCCTTGCCCGGCGTGCGCCGCGCCGCGGGGACCGGAATCACCCGCCGGCCCGAGAGGTATGCAGCAGTGAGCGACTCCGGGCATGCGAGGATGTCGGCCGGCGAGCCGATGCATACGATCTCGCCGCCGTGCTCACCCGCGCCGGGACCCATATCGACCACGAAGTCGGCGGCGCGGATCGTCTCCTCGTCGTGCTCGACGACGATGACGGTGTTGCCGAGGTCGCGAAGCCGCTCCATCGTCGCGATGAGACGCGCGTTGTCTCGCTGGTGCAGACCGATCGACGGCTCGTCGAGGATGTAGAGCACGCCCATGAGCCCGGCGCCGATCTGGGTCGCGAGCCGGATGCGCTGCGCCTCGCCTCCGGACAGCGAAGCCGTCGCACGCTCGAGCGTGAGGTAGTCGAGTCCGACATCCACCAGAAAACGCAGCCGCTCCAGGATCTCCTTGACGATACGGTGCGCGATCGTCTCCTCGCGGTCGGTCAGCGCGAGCGTCTCGAAGAACGCCAGCGAATCCTTGGCCGAGAGAGCGGTGACCTGGTTGATGTTGCGATCCGCAACCGTGACCGCGAGAATCTCAGGTTTCAGGCGTGCGCCCTTGCAGGTGTTGCAGGGGATGACGGCCATATAGTCCTCGAGCTTGTCCTTCACGTTCTCGGACTCCGACTCATCGAAGCGACGCATCACGCTGGCCAGCGCGCCTTCGTAACGCGAGAACCAGTGGGTCTCTCGGCCGTCGCGGGTCACGTAGTCGATCTTGATGCGGGTGTCGCCGAGGCCCTCGAGCAACGCCTTCTGCGCCTTCTTGGGCAGGTCCTTCCACGGTGTGTCGACGCTCACGCCGAGATGCGCCGCGGCGGCTGCGACAAGCTGCGGGTAGTAGTTCATGCCAGGCGTGAAGGGCGCGATCGCACCCTGTGCGAGCGACTTGGACTCGTCAGGGACCACGAGCGCAGGATCAGCCTCGAGTCTCGATCCGAGTCCCGCACACGAGGGACACGCGCCATAGGGATTGTTGAAGGAGAAGTCGCGCGGGGCAAGCTCGTCCATGGAGATGTTGCTGTGGACCGGGCATGCAAGTGCCTGCGAGAACGACAGTTCCTCGCCGTCGACGATCGCGATGACCACGGTGCCATCGGCCAGGCGCAGAGCCGCCTCGACGCTGTCGGCCAGGCGACGCTGGATTCCGGCCTTCATCACCAGGCGGTCAACGACGACGTCGATGTCGTGCTTGTACTTCTTGTCCAGAACGATCTCCTCGTCCAGACCTCGCAGCTCCCCGTCCACGCGAACGCGAGCGAAGCCCTCGCGCTTGAGATCTTCGAACAGCTTGCCGAACTCGCCCTTACGCGTCTTGACCACCGGCGCGAGGATCTGGAACTTGGTCGCCTCAGGCAGCTCAAGGATGCGGTCAACGATCTGATCCGGCGTCTGCTTGCGGATCTCTCGGCCACAGATCGGACAGTGCGGAATGCCGATGCGTGCGTAAAGAAGTCGCAGGTAGTCGTAGATCTCGGTGACGGTACCAACGGTTGAGCGCGGGTTCTTCGACGTCGTCTTCTGGTCGATGGAGACCGCCGGCGACAGACCCTCGATGTGGTCCACGTCGGGCTTGTCCATCTGCCCAAGGAACTGCCGCGCATATGCCGAGAGGGACTCGACGTAGCGGCGCTGGCCCTCGGCGTAGATGGTGTCGAACGCCAAAGAGCTCTTGCCTGAGCCGGAAAGCCCGGTGATGACCACGAGCTTGTCGCGGGGGATTTCGAGATCGATGCCTTTGAGGTTGTGCTCGCGGGCACCGCGGATCGAGATGGAGTCGAGGGACAAAACCAGGTCCTTCCTCGCGGTGAGAATGTCGGTAATCCCCTATTGTACGCCCCCTGCCAATCCTCTGAACGTTCACGACCGCGACATTGTGCGGAAACACACCCGCAACAATCCGCCCGTACGGTTGCCAAGTCATCTGCCGACGTCTCTTGGAAACCCGGCTGAAACCGACCAAGAGACTCAACAAGAAGTGAGGAGGACGACGATGCCTGAGATCAACTCCGGCGATACAGCTTGGCTGTTGGCATCTGCCGCCCTGGTGCTGTTCATGACCCCGGGACTCGCAGCGTTCTACGGTGGCATGGTTCGGCGGAAGAACGTGCTGGATACGACGTTGCAGAGCTTCTTCGCTATGGGTCTTGTCGGTGTGCTGTGGGCGGTCGTGGGATACTCGCTCGCCTTCACCACCATCGAGGGTCCGCTGGCGCCGTTCATCGGCGGACTGAGCTTCGCCGGCCTCAACGGGATCGGCGGAACGGTACACGAACTGGCCGGCTCGATTCCGCAGTCTGTTTTCGCCATGTTTCAGGGAATGTTCGCGATCATCACTGTCGGCCTCATCACGGGTGCCGTCGCCGAGCGCATGAAGTTCAAGGCCTACGTTGCCTTCGCGCTCCTGTGGTCGCTCTTCGTCTACTCTCCTCTTGCCCACTGGGTATGGCAGCCGAGCGGCTGGCTGTTCAAGCTGGGCGCGCTCGACTTCGCCGGTGGAACCGTCGTCCACATCTCGTCGGCGGCCGCAGCGGTTGCAGCCGCCATCGTGCTCGGGCGCCGCAAGGGATACGGCAAGGACAAGTTCCACCCCCACAACCTCACCATGACGGTCATGGGCGCGGGAATTCTGTGGTTCGGCTGGTTCGGCTTCAACGCCGGATCCGCGCTGACCGCCGGTGACCTCGCAGGTACCGCGTTCCTCAACACCAACATCGCCGCCGCTGCCGCGGTCCTCACCTGGACCGGCATCGAGTGGATGCGCGCCGGCAAGCCTACCGCGCTGGGCGCCGCTTCGGGTGCCGTCGCCGGTCTCGTCGCGATCACTCCCGCGTGCGGTTACGTCGAGCCGTGGGCCGCACTTCTCATAGGCGCCATCGCCGGCGTCGCATGCTTCTACGGCCTGAGCATCAAGGGCAAGCTCAAGATCGACGACGCCCTCGACGTTCTGGGTATCCACGGCGTAGGCGGAACGCTCGGTGCGATCCTGACCGGCGTCTTCGCCACCAGCGCCGTGAACAGCGCAATCACCGGCGGCGCGCTGTACGGTAACGTGAACCAGCTCTGGATCCAGCTCGTGGGTGTCGTGGCGGCCTGGGCATTCTCGTTCGTGGTCAGCATGGGCCTGCTCCTCGCCATCAAGGCGGTCATGGGTCTGCGCGTCGATGAGGACGCCGAGATTCGCGGACTCGACCTCTCGGAGCACAATGAAGAGGGCTACATCCTCGACTAGCGCGAACTCCGATCACATGTCCCTCTCAGTCCGATAAGGAGTCACCGATGAAGAAGATCGAAGCCATCATCAAGCCGCACAAGCTCGATGACGTGAAGGAAGCACTGAACACCCTCGGCGTCGCCGGCATGACCGTGACCGACGTTCGCGGATACGGTCGCCAGAAGGGCCACACGGAGATCTACCGTGGTGCCGAGTACACCGTGGACTTCGTCCCGAAAGTGAAGATCGAGGTCGTGGTTGACGACGCCATCGCCACCTCCGTCGAAGAGGCGATCCTCGCCGCGGCTCGTACCGAGAAGATCGGCGACGGCAAGATCTTCACGATCGACGTGGAAGCCGCTGTTCGCATCCGGACCGGCGAGCGCGGACCCGACGCGCTGTAGCATGCGCACCTACCTCGCAGCCCGCGAGGCGCTGATCTCCTCGGCGATGCCGAGCGTGGAAGCGGCTCGTGCACTCGCAGCACTGACCGACGACGCCGTCCGGGAACTCACCCGGGCGGCTTCGTCGCGCTCAGCGGGGCGGATCGCTGTGGTCGCGCTGGGCGGGTGGGGCTGCGGCGCGCTGCTGCCATCGAGCGATCTCGACCTGCTGATCCTGTCGAACTCCTCGGCGGACAGGCTCAAGCCGTTTGTGGAGGCCGTGCTGTACCCGCTGTGGGACGCAGGGCTGGAGGTCGGCCATCAGGTGCGCTCTCCTCGCGAGCAGATGCGTGCGATTCGCGAGGATCTGCAGACACGGACCGCATCACTGACCGCACGTGTGCTTGCGGGCGACGCAGCCTGGGCCGAACGCGCACTCGCCGGTGACGCTGCCGACGCCGCCAAGCACGCCAGGGCGCTACTCGAGGAACTTCAGTCGCGACCTCGTCCGGGATCGCAGTACTTGCTCGAGCCTGACCTCAAGGTTGGCGCGGGGGGACGGCGCGACTACGACGAGCTGACCTGGACCGCCGCGATTCTCAGCGGCAGCATCTGCCACGACCCGAGCGTTCTCGTCGCGCTCGGCATCCTGTCCGCCGAGGAGTACGCGCAACTGGCTCTCCACGCCCGCACGGTCACGGCAGCGCGCTTCGAGATCGCACGCAACGGCGGCGGCAATCTGCTCTCGCTCGATGCCGCTGAATCGCTGCACCACACCGAGGCCGGTGCTGTACAGCTCGCCCTCGCGGAGACCGCGCTGCTGCTGGATTGGGGCCGCGACCGAGCGGTGCGGCTCACAGGCTCGACCCGAGGGGCGGATTCCTGCGCGGCCGACGGCAGTGGGCGAGCAAGCGGTGTTGCCGCGACCCCCCTCCTCCCTGCGGATGTCTTCACGCTCCTCGACGTTGGCGAATCATCGTTGCCGTCACTGGAGGCCTCCGCACAGTACGGCCGACTCGACGACCTCATCCCCGGCATGCGCGAGCTCATGACGACGCGGCGACCCGGACTCGGCCACCTGCTGACCGTCGGCGCACACTCCCTGCGTGCCGCAGTCATCTGCACCCGTCCGCCCGAAGAGGCCGCGCTCACCGCCTCGCTCCAGTCGCTCGCCACCCCGCGCGTGCTTCAGGTTGCCGCGCTCTCCCACGATGCCGCCAAGGCCGAGCCGGGTCCCGGTCATGCCGCGCGCGGGGCGGATCCGGCCCGAGCCACCGCACTCCGGTTCGGGCTGTCGCTCGAGGAGGCCGACGACGTCGCCGACCTGGTCCGGCTGCACCTGCTGCTCCCGGAGACCGCGACGCGCGCCGACCTGGACGACGAGGATGCGATCCTCTCGGCTGCGGGCCGGGTGCAGCGGCGCGAACTGGTCGCGCCGCTGCATCTGTTGACGGCCGCCGATTCGATCGCGACCGGCTCCGCTACGTGGACGCCCTGGATGAGCACCCTTGTCAGCGCTCTGGTGGCCCGACTCGACACCGCCCTGTCCGACGAGGTGGACGGCGCGGGCATCGCCAGCCGCGCCATGATTGTGCGCGAGCAAGCGCTCGAGCTGACGCCGGCGACGCTCGACGCGCAGCGAGCGTTCATCGAGCATGCGCCTCTACGCTACCTCGCCAACCGCACGCCCGAAGAGGTCGTGAACCACGCGAGGCTTGTCGCATCGCTCTCCTCGACCGGCAGCTCTTCCGACACTCACATCTCTGTCGCGGCGGGACCCGCGCCCAACACCCACGCGGTCACCGTCGTCGCCGCCGACAAGCCCGAGCTGCTCGCACGCATCGCCGGTGCTATGGCGCTCGCCGGCCTCGACATCCTGGCGGTAGACGCTTACGGCGCGATCGGCGGAATCGCTCTTGACACGTTCGTCGTCACCTCGGCCACGCGTAGGGCGGTCAGCACGGATACGTTCGCCAACCTCGACCGGCTTCTCTCGGCCGCGCTTCGCGACCGCCTCGAGCTGCGGACCCGACTCAGCGAGCGACGGCGACACTACCCCGCGAGCACCAGCGGTCCCATCACCGTGCGCGCGTCATCCGCCGGCTTCGACACCGCTGTGCATATCGTCGCGCCGGACCGCCCCGGACTCCTACACGATCTTGCCGCCGCAGTCTCGGCGTGCGATCTCAGCATCCGCTGGGCGAAGGTGCTGACGGTGGACGGCGTGGCCAAGGACACCTTTCACGTGGTCGATAGCACGGGGGATCGCGTGGACGACGACGGCGTTATCGGCCATCTCGTCATGCGGCTGCGCGAAGTGCGCTGACCTCAACGCCGAGGAGCGCTACGATGGAGTCCCACCGCATCAAGGAGGAGCCCATGCCCATCTACACCCGCCGAGGGGACCACGGCGACACGTCTCTTGCCGACGGAACGCGCGTCAGCAAGACATCGGCCCGGGTCGAGGCGTACGGCACGATCGACGAGGCGAACAGCACCGTGGGGCTCGCGCGAGCAGCGGTGACCGACTCCGAGCTCGATGAAGTGCTGCACTTCGTCCAGCAGCGGCTGTTCAATTGCAGCTCCTCGCTCGCGACACCCGCCGAGAACCGGACCGCGACCACGCCGACGATCGACGCAGCCGACATCGAGTACCTCGAATCCTCCATCGACCGCTTCATGGAGCGTTGCGGCCCGTTGACGCATTTCGTCATCGAAGGCGGTTGCGAACCGGCATGCAGACTCCACCTCGCTCGCGCGATCGCGCGCCGAGCGGAACGTCGAATCGTGACGCTCGCAGCTGAGGTTGACGTGGACAAGCAGGTTGAAGCGTTCGTGAACCGGCTGTCGGACCTACTGTTCGCCTGTGCACGCTATGCCAACCACATTGAAGGCATCATTGATGAGCTGTGGGATCCCGATACTCGCGTCCCCGAGCGGAGACTCGGTAGCTAACCGTGACCCAGCGTGTGGGTGATCGACTCGTACTCGTCGGCGACCTTCTCGCCTTCGCCTTCACCCTTGTGATAGTCGGGAGTTGCAGACTCCCCGCCTAGCGGCTTATCCATGTCGCTCGGGGTGACCGGCCCGGCAACCGTGTCACCGCGACGCATCTGCGTTCTGATCGCGAAGAAGAACGCCACCAACAGCCCGATACCGAACACTACCCAGAATACCTGCAGCCCCGTCATGGCGATTCCTCCGTAGTCTGCAACCGGCATTTCGCCGGAGTTCGTCTCACGGTGTTCATTCCCAGCGGGCGAAGCAGGTATACTTCACATTCCGCCACTTCACAGAGGGGTACGGCGAACGTGTCAGCTGCCGACAAGTACACCGCGCTCCTGGCTCGGCTTCAGGAGCTCAACAGCGTGCTCGTCGCCTACTCCGGCGGCATCGACTCCACTCTGTTGGCATTTGCCGCACATGCGGCGCTCGGAGACCGCACCGCCGCCGTGCTGGCTTCCTCGAACACGTATCCCGAGCGAGAGTGCGAAGGTGCTCGCGCGCTGGCTGCGGCTCTGGGCTTCCACCTGCTCGAGGTCGAAACATCTGAGCTGGCCGATCCCGCATTCGCCGCCAACGCACCCGACCGCTGCTTTCACTGCAAGACCGAGCTGTTCAGCCTGCTCGCTCGTGTCGCAGACCGACACGGTCTTGCCTTTGTCGCAGACGGCGCAAATGCAGACGACCGCCATGACCACAGGCCCGGCCGGCAAGCCGCCGCGGATCTGGGAGTCATCAGTCCTCTCGCGGAAGTCGGGCTGTCGAAGTCTGAGATTCGACATCTGGCGCATGAGCTGGGGCTTCCCAACTGGGACAAGCCGTCGATGGCCTGCCTCGCCTCACGCTTCCCCTACGGCGAGCGCATCACCGACGACGGCCTCGAGCGCGTGGCCGCAGCGGAAGACGCGTTGGTCGACCTCGGTATCGCACAGTTCAGGGTGCGCGCTCACGGCGATGTCGCACGCGTCGAGATCGCTCCCGGCGAACTGGATGCGTCATGGGCGTTTCGCTCCCAGATCGCACAAGCCGTTCGCACCGCCGGTTTCGCGTACGCCGCCATCGACCTTGACGGCTACCGGAGTGGCTCGATGAACGAGGTCCTCTCGACCGAAGAGCGCTTCGAGGGGTAGCGAGCTGCGAGCGCCAACGCGGTCGCCCGCGCGCGATCGACTACCTACCCAGCCAGCTCTCGTAGCGCCGCCCGTATCGCCGCTGGCATGCGGTCGCGCAGCCGAGCAGGATCCAGCATCTGTTGCGCGATGAGCTTCGTCGCAAACGGCTTGGCCGCCTCGGTGATGTCGATGTCGGGATAGAGCGCTCTCGCAACGCCCTCCACGGTGACCAACGCCTTGATCAGCAGCCCAAACCCCATCGGTATCCCCACGCGCTCGTCGTTCATGATGCGCAGGAACCCGATCGCGAAGCCGCGGACATCGCGTGGGGCCAGTGCCAGCGTTTCGCCCATCAGCTCGTCGACGCGGCGTCTGACCCGAACGCGCGCGGCCTCGGGAACGATCAGCCCAAGCTTCGCCGAGTACGTCAGGGCTCGGTCGGCATCCCCGTACACCGTCGCCGCGAGCACCTGAGCGATCGCGTCTCGCTGCTCGGGCGCCGTCTCTCCCACGATGCCGAAGTCGAGATAGCAGATGCGACCGTCCGGCGTGACGAACATGTTCGCCGGGTGCAGATCCGCGTGATATCGGCCCGTAACAAGCACCTGCCGCATGAATACGTCGGCGCCGTGGACCGCGAGTGCACGTCCGTCGATGCCCGCCCGAGCCGCGTCATCGAGGTCCGAGAGCCGCCATCCTTCCACAAACTCCATCGCCAACACCCGCCGAGACACCCTCGGCCACACGATGCGCGGCACGAACACCACGGGGTCGTCTGAGAAGTCGAACGCGAAGCGATCAGCGACGCGCGCCTCGTTGCGCAGATCGCACTCGGAAGCAAGCGTGCGCGAGAACTCCTCGAAGAGCGCCGGCAGGTTGAAGCGCTTCAGAGCCGTGAATCGCGCAAGCCATTCGATCATAGGTCGGGCGGCGTCGATGTCGGCCATGATGCTCGCCTCGACACCCGGGCGCACCACCTTGATCGCGAGCTGCATGCCCGCAGGAAGCACGTCGCCGATAACCGGGCGGTACTCCTCGGCGAGTGTCGCGCGGTGGACTTGCGCGATCGATGCCGAGGCGACCGGCGTGTCATCAAAGCTGGCGAAGAGCTGTTCGGGTTCGCGACCGAAGTCGGCACAGATGATCCTGCGGATCGCCTCGGTCGGCATCGGCGGGACTCTGTCGCAGAGCAGCTCCATCTCAAAGACCCACTCCGCCGGAAAGACATCCGGGCGCACTGAGATGAGTTGACCGAGTTTGATCCATGCCGGCCCGAGGTCCTCGAACCCCAGCCGCAGCTGGCGTGCGGTGGTGGCGCGGCGCACTGTGGCCGGGGCGAAGCCGAACCGGGCCCCCACAAGCGCCTTCCAACCGCGACGCAAAGCGACCGCGACGATATGTCCTCCACGCGAAGCCACGACGCTACTTCCCGCCGTCTGCCGCCGGATCGGTCCTTGCGAGCAGCGCGTCGAGCGAGGCCTGCATCGACTCCAGGCGGCCACGCAGCTCGGCGACCTCGAAGCTGAGACCGTCAAGATGCTGCGAGACGTCCGCACGGGTGCCGGGGGCCTGCGAACCACCGGCGGCGAGTTCCGTCTTGAGCTGCTCCTTGCGCTCGGCGATCATCGCCGAGAGCCCGTCCACAAACGCTTCGGGGCCCGCATCCATGTCGCCGGTCTCCAGCCCCTCACCGCGTGCCACGGCCGCCTTCCAGCCCTCGTCGGCGGTTTCGTGCACCAGCGCCCACGAGGCCATGAACCTCATGAAGTCGTCGTTGTTCATCTACGCCTCCCTTGTCCTCTTCTCGGTGTTCGTCACCAGGCGCCCACTCCCTGCCGAGGACTTCGCCAACAGACGCATGCCATTGGCGATGACCAGCAGCGCCACGCCAGTATCGGCGAAGACAGCGAGCCACATGTTGGCGTATCCGAACACGGCCGCCACCAGCACGACGATCTTGATAAACACGGAGAACGCGACATTCTGCCGGATGATCGCAAGCGTGCGTCGGCCCAGCGCGAAGAATCCGGGCAGTGCCGTCAGGTCATCTGCCATCAGCGCTACATCAGCCGTCTCCAGAGCAGTATCAGAACCCGCCGCGCCCATGGCGATTCCGATGTCGGCCGCCGCCAACGCCGGTGCGTCGTTGACCCCATCGCCGACCATCGCAACGACTCCCCAGCGCTCCTTGAGCCGCTGTACGGCTACCACCTTGTCGGCAGGTAGGAGCCGTGCCATGTGAGTCGCCAGTCCGAGGCGGTGAGCCACCGCAGCTGCGGTCCGCTCGTTGTCGCCGGTGAGCATCACCAGTTGCTCGATGCCTCCCCGTTTCAGCGCCGCGATGGCGACGGGCGCCTCCTTGCGCGCCGCATCAGCCACGCCCAGGAATCCGAGTGGGGCGCGGCAGTCCTCGGCGAGGACGAGTATCGTCATGCCGGCGTTCTCGGCCTCCTCGATGAGTGTCGCGAGTCCAGCCGGGATGCGGACCAGCTCCTCGGCAAAGATGGGGCTCACCAGATGGAGTCGCCTGCCGCCCACGGTGCCGCTGACACCACGACCGGGTTGTTCCACCACATCAGTCGCGGAGAGCTGAGAGAGCTGCACCCGCTGCGCCTCCGCGAGTACGGCGCGGGCCAGCGGGTGTGTGGAGTTGGCCTCGAGGGAGGCGGCGAGCGCCAGAATCTCATCGGCATCAAGGTCGTCTTCGGCGTGGACTCTGCGGACCGCAGGGCGACCGGCGGTGAGAGTCCCGGTCTTGTCAAAGGCGATCGCACGCACACGTGCCGCCTGCTCGAGGAAGGCACCTCCCTTGACCAGCACCCCGTCGCGCGCCGCACGCGAAATCGCGCTTACGAGCGTCACCGGCGTCGAAATCACCAGCGCACAGGGACACGCCGCCACCAACACGACCAGCGCGCGGTAGAACCACTCGGACCACAGGGCCAGATCGCCAACGGGAGCTCCCTGCAACGCCGAGGTGATGAGCGGCCCGCCAACAGCGATCACGACCGCGAGCCCGACTGCGAGCGGCGTGTAGATGCGACTGAACCGATCGACGACGAGCTGCACCGGTGCCCGCGCCGCCTGCGCCTCTTCTACCTGGAAGACGATGCGCGCGAGCGTGGAATCCGCGGCCTCGGCCGTGACCGTCACCTCCAGCAGTCCGCTGGTGTTCAGCGAGCCGGCGTAGACCGGATCGCCCGCCGACTTGTCAGCCGGAATCGGTTCGCCGGTGATGGGCGCTTCATCGATCGCCGAGAAACCGAGTGCGATGACACCGTCCAGCGCAATGCGCTCACCGGGCCTGACGATGATGAGCTCGCCGACCAGCACATCATCCGGACCGACCTCGACGACCTGCGAACCGCGGCGTACGCGCGCGATCTGGGGTGCCAGCGACATGAGATCGCGAATCGAGCTGCGTGTGCGGGCAAGCGCACGGGACTCGAGCCAGCCGCCGAGCGCGAACAGAAAGACGACGGTTGCAGCCTCGGAGTACGCGCCGATGCCAAAGGCACCCACGACCGCGATCATCATGAGCACGTTCATGTCGACGCTGCGAGCTCGCACGGAGGCGAGCGCACGGGGTGCAAGCAGACTGAATCCCATCAGCACCGCGAGCAGGTAAGCAACCGCAGACGCCTGCGGCGACATCTCCGCGAGCGCCCAACCCGCCAGTGAAAACACCCCCGAGCCCACGACCGCGATCGTAGTACGGTTTCGGGCCATCCAAGGTCGCGAGGCAACGTCACCTGTGGACTCGCGCGTCTCGCCCACAGGCACGATGCCGTGACCGGAACGCTCTACCACGGCGACCACGCGCCCTCGCGGATCCGCGTCGGCCTCATACTCGATCAGCAGAGTGCCGCTCGCGAAGTTCAGATCCGCCGAGACGACTCCGGATACCAACGATACGGACTTAGCCACGGTCCGCGCGCAATCGGGTCAATCAAGCCCCGTTACATGCCACACCTCATGCGGATACGCACCCGAGATATCAACACCGCTCACACGCGTCATCGTTCCACCCCGCGTCCGGTCGATGTACGCTCAGCCGCGTGGGCGAGGCCCTGCGCCAGCAGTTCTGCGACGTGCGAGTCCGCGAGACGGTACACCGCACGGTTGCCGTCGCGTCTGAAGGCGACCAAGCCGCGATCGCGCAGCAGCCGCAGCTGGTGGCTCACACCTGATTGACTGATACCGCACACCTCGGCAAGATCGCAGACGCACAGCTCCGTAGCTGAAAGCGCCTCAAGAATGCGGAGTCGAGTCGGGTCCGCCAACGCCGAGAAGATCGCGGTGGTCGCCATGACCAGGGCGCCATCGGCACGCCGTGCGCGCACACTGGCGATGGCCTCGGCGTTCACAATAGTCGTGGAACACGCATCGTCTGGGTTCGAACCGGGACTGAGCGGAGTCAACATGATGGTTTCCAATCTGAGTGACTGCTCATATACTCATACTGCATGATGACGCAAAACACAAGAGACGACCCTCTCGGATCGTCTCAGAAGTGCGATTTCGGGCGAGCGCTGGGACGGGACTACCGCATGCCGAACTCATCAATCAGCGGATCATAGGCCTGTACGTTCCAGTCTACCTGGAGCGAACGAAGACGGTTGTAGTACTCCTCTTCGTTGTACTCCTTGTTGAGGATGTGGAAGCGTGCCCCGTTGAGACCTACACAGAAGGCGCAGTCGCGGCAGTCAACGCACTGCACACACTCGATCAGGCTGTCGCAGTTGTGACAGCTGATGCAGGCCCGGGAGTTATAGATGTAGTTGCAGTTGCGCGTCGCTTCGACGTTGAAGCAGCCGTAGTTGTTCATGGAATCACGATCGTGAGTGTGCTCGACCTTCAGCTTTGACCACTCACGCTGATGCGCCACCTTGTCCAACATCGCTGACCCTTTCGTCTCAACCGCTGCCGTGAACAGCGTAGCACCATGTGTGCAGTCACCGCACGAGGGGTTCAGGTACCATGGAGTGCAAACCGACAAGGGGGCCGACATGTCACCGAGAGCTAAATTCTGGACCAGCGTTGCTGTCGCTGGCGTAGTGGGCGCACTGATCGGCGGAGGAGCCGTCTGGGCGACTCAGCGGCAGCAGACTCCGGCGCCGGCACCTGTCGACTCCGGACAGCTCAACGAGATGAGGGTTCTGATCGACCAGAAGGACGTTCTGATCGCGGAACTCACCGAGAAGTACAACGCAGCTGTCGCAGACAGCTCCGTCCCGGCCACCACCGTGCCCGACTCGGCCGTCAGTACCGCCGCACGACAGTTCGCTTTCGTGAAGGACGTCACCGAAAACGGCAGCACCTATACCGTGGTAGCCGACTACGCGCAGTTCCTCACCGGGGCGGAAGCCGCCGCAAGCGCTGCAGCGCATGGCGACGAGTCGCCTCCCCCCAACGACTACTACATCGCGAACGACAACAAAAAGCTGCGAACCCTTCCGGTGAAGTCGGGCATCAAGGTCACATTGACAGCACTCGACGACGGGACCAGCGACCCCGAGGGCTACAAGGTTTCACTTGAGAAGTGGGCCGGCTACTACGCCGCACCGACTGCCGACACCGGCAGCATCACCAACGGACCGTACTGGCTCACCATCACAGACGGCGTCGTGACGGCCATAGCGGAGCAGTACACTCCCTGACGGCACGAATCCAGTCAAAGGCGCGATCCAGTTCCGAGATGCACGCGGACGGAGCCTACCTACCGCCGCTTTCGTCTTCCGTAGTCACTCCCCTTGCGAGCGCCCTTCTTGAGTCGCGCCAGAACCTCGTCCGTCGGTGTGGACTCTACCTCGGCACGCAACTTGACGACCTGATCGCGGAGCCGTGCTGCCGCCTCGAAGTCGAGTGACTCGGCTGCGTGGGACATGTCCTCCTCGAGCGTCGCGATGAGTCGCATGACCTCGGGAAGCGGCATCTTCGCCAGCTCCTTCGCGGCTTCCGCAGCGGTGGTGAGCTGCGAGTCACCTTCGTGCATGTACTGGACGATGTCTGCGATCGCCTTACGGATTGTCTGCGGCTCGATGCCGTGCTCCGTGTTGTAGGCGACCTGCCTCTCTCGACGACGGTTGGTCTCGTCAATGGCCAGCCGCATCGAATCGGTCACCTTGTCGGCGTACATGATGACCTGGCCGGAGACGTTTCTGGCTGCGCGCCCGATGGTCTGAATCAGCGAACGGTGGTTGCGCAGGAAGCCTTCTTTGTCGGCGTCGAGAATCGTGACCAGTGACACCTCCGGCAGATCGAGTCCCTCGCGCAAGAGGTTGATGCCGACAAGCACGTCGAACTCGCCGGCACGCAGGTCTCTCAGAATCTCAATCCGTTCGAGCGTGGCGATGTCGGAGTGCAGGTAGCGAACGCGAATGCCTTGCTCGAAGAGGTAGTCGGTCAGATCCTCGGCCATCTTCTTGGTCAGTGTGGTGACCAGAGTGCGTTCGTCGTTGGCCGTGCGCATCTTGATCTCGCCGATGAGGTCGTCGACCTGTCCCTTCACGGGTCGCACGACGATCTGCGGGTCCACGAGGCCGGTCGGACGGATGATCTGCTCCACGATCTGGTTGGCCACCCTCATCTCATAGTCACCCGGCGTCGCCGAGACGTAGATGAACTGCGGTATGCGCGCCTCGAACTCGTCAAAGCGCAGCGGCCGGTTGTCCAGCGCGCTGGGAAGTCTGAATCCGTGCTCGACGAGAGTCAGCTTGCGGCTGCGATCGCCCTCGTGCATGCCGCGAATCTGCGGCAGCGTCACGTGCGACTCGTCGATGATGGTGAGGAAGTCATCGCCGAAGTAATCGATGAGGGTGTTGGCGGGCTCCCCCGGCTCGCGCCCGTCGAGATGTCGCGAGTAGTTCTCGATGCCGCTCGTGAAGCCCATCGTCTCGAGCATCTCGAGGTCGTAGTTCACGCGCATCTCGAGCCGTTGTGCCTCAAGGAGTTTTCCGTCGGCCTTGAGCTCCTTGAGTCGCTGCGTGAGTTCATCCTGGATGGTGCCGAGTGCCTTTTGCAGCTTGGTTCGCTCAGTGACGTAGTGCGTCGCAGGCCAGATCGGGAGCTCGTCGAAGGTCGTGAGCACCTCGCCGGTGAGCTGGTCGACCTCGGCCACGGTCTCAATCTCGTCGCCAAAGAACTCGACGCGCACCGGATGGTCCGCGTACGGCGGGAACACGTCGAGCACGTCGCCGCGCACACGAAACGTACCTCGTGCGAGGTCGTAATCGTTGCGGTCGTACTGAATGCCGATCAGTTCCTGGATGAGATCGTCACGGTCCATCGTCTTGCCAGCGCCGAGGAATACCGCCATTCCCGCGTAGTCCTCAGGTGAACCAATGCCGTAGATGCAGCTCACACTAGCGACGACCACCACATCCTTGCGCGACAGCAGCGCCGCGGTCGCCGCATGGCGCAGCTTCTCCACCTCTGCGTTAATCGACGCATCCTTCTCGATGAAGGTGTCGGTCGACGGGACGTAAGCTTCCGGCTGGTAGTAGTCGTAGTAACTCACGAAGTACACCACCGCGTTGTCCGGCAGAAACTCCTTGATCTCGCTAGCGAGCTGCGCCGCGAGCGTCTTATTGGGGGCCATGATCAGAGTCGGCTTCTGGACCTGCTCGATCACCTTGGCCATCGTGAACGTCTTGCCTGAACCCGTGACTCCCAGCAGAGTCTGCGAGCGCAACCCGTCCTTCACGCCCTTGCTGAGTTCGGCGATCGCTGCCGGCTGGTCACCCGAAGGCTCGAACGGAGAGACGACGCGGAACGCGTGCGTGGTCTTCGCGGTCGCATTGGGAGAGGTTCTGGGGATGACCTCGGGGGTGTTTTTGGGGTCGCTCACATGCAACCTTTCCTAGAATGCATCGGGGTAGAGCTCGGTATATCGGTCCTTACCCCGCATTACGCGAAGTACGTAGTGCTTCGTTTCAGGAAACTCGATTGCGGCACGGATGTCCCCGCCCTTGGAACTCCACTCGTCCGCATGACGGAGCCCGGCATTGTACGCAGCGAGTACCGTCTCGATCTCGTGGTACCGATTTACGAGATACCGAAGATAGGCCGTTCCGTACTCGATATTGACAGCAGGGTCTGACAAGGAATCAAGCGGGAACTTCTCCGCATCGACCCGACCGGTTCGCGCGAGATCCTCGGCGGTGCTCGGCAGTATCTGCATGAGACCCACGGCGCCGGCGCCCGAGCGAGTGTCCGGCTTCCATTTTGACTCGGCGTTGATCACCGCCGCTATGAGGTACGGGCTCACCTCGTGCCTCGCCGAGGACTCAGTGATCTGCCGAGAGAAGGCAAGTGGATAGTAGTAGCGTTGCCACGAAGCCGGACCGCGCAGGTAGAGGAAGGTCGCGCCGGCGAGCACCACGACGACCGAGAGCAGCACTATGCGAACCGCTGTGCGACTCACCGCTCACCACCGTCGACGACATACTCCTCCCAGAAACGCTCCAGCGCAGATGTCAGCTGCTCGACCGGCCCGTCGTTGACGATCAGGACGTCGGCCAGCTGAGCACGCTCCGCGTCAGTGGCCTGCGAACGCATCCGTCGCGCGACATCATCGGGAGCCATACCCCGCTCGACGGCGCGCGCAGCCCGCATCGACTCCGGACCGACGATCGCGATGACGATGTCGGCAAGTTCCGCGAACACGGGAGCCTCGGCCAGGAGCGGTACCTCGAGCACGATCAGGGGTGGCGGCTCCTGTAGCAGTCGCATGTCCGCGATAGAGGGGCCGATCTCGCGAACGACGGCCGGGTGCACAATCGCGTTAAGCCGTTGCGTGGCCTCCGGAGTCGCAAATGCGTTGCGTGCAAGGGCCCGACGGTCGAGGCGACCATCGGCGAGCAACACATCGTCGTCGCCGAATTCTTCCGCAACGCGCGCCAGCAGGGGTGTCCCGGGACTCAGTAGGCGCGCTGAGATGTCGTCGAGATCGAGCGTGACAGCGCCACGCCGGCGAAAGAACTCCGCGGCTGTGGATTTGCCGGCACCGAGGCCACCTGTGAGGACGATTACTTGCATGCTCTATGGGTACCACAGCTGAGGCCCAAAGCCCACCCGAATCGCGATGAGTTCACAAAAGAAGGGCCGAATCGGCGTGATGCCGACCCGGCCCTCTGGCGATGCGGTGAAGCTAGTGCTACTCGGCGGCCTTCTCGGCGTCGTCCTCGGCGGCCTCGGGGGCGTCCTCGACGACTTCCTCAACGACCGGCTCCTCGGCGGGAGCCTCCTCGGCCTCGACGACGGGCTCGTCGGCCACGGGCTCGGCCTCGACCTCGACCTCAGGTGCCTCCTCGGCGGGAGCGTCTTCAGCCTCAACGGCCTCAGTCTCTACGGCCTCGGGAGCAGCCTCGACGGCGGCGTCGTCGCTAACGGTCTCGGCGACAGCCTCGTCGGTGGTCTCGTCGGCATCCTCTTCGGTGCCGCCGGTGATCTCGATCTCGATGCCGAGGGTCTCGGCAGCGGCGCGCATCGAAAGGGAGATGCGACGACGCTCGAGGTCGACGTCCTGGACCTTGACGTGGACCTTCTGGCCCACAGAGGTGACCTGGTCGGGAGTCTCGACGTGACCCTTGGCCATCTCGGAGATGTGCACGAGGCCCTCGACGCCGTCGCCCAGCTCGACGAACGCGCCGAACGGAACCAGCTTGGTGACGGAGCCCTCGATGATCGAGCCCACGGGGAAGTTCTTGACGAGCATCTTCCACGGGTCTTCCTGGGTCTGCTTGAGGCCCAAGGAGATGCGCTCGCGGGAGAGGTCGACGTCGAGCACCTGGACGTTGACCGGATCGCCGACCTTGACGACCTCGGACGGGTGGTTGACGTGGCTCCAGGACAGCTCGGAGATGTGCACGAGGCCGTCGATGCCGCCGAGGTCGACGAACGCACCGAAGTCGACGATCGAGGAGACGTTACCCGGCAGGATCATGCCCTTCTGCAGCTTGCCGAGGATCTCGGCGCGCTCGTGCTTACGGCCCTCTTCGAGGACGACGCGGCGCGAGAGGACGACGTTGTTGCGGTTGCGGTCCATCTCGATGACGCGGGCTTCAAGGCGCGTGCCGGTGTAGGCGGCGAGGTCCTTGACGCGACGGAGGTCGACGAGCGACGCGGGAAGGAAGCCGCGCAGGCCGATGTCGAGGATGAGTCCACCCTTGACGACCTCGATGACTTCGCCCTCGACGTTCTCGCCGGAGGTGAACTTCTCTTCGATCTTGGTCCAGGCGCGCTCGTACTCGGCACGCTTCTTGGAAAGAATCAGACGGCCGTCCTTGTCCTCCTTCTGGAGAACCAGGGCCTCGATCTCATCGCCACAGGAAACGATATCGGCGGGATTGGCATCTTTGCGGATCGACAGTTCGCGGGCCGGGATGACACCCTCGGACTTGTAGCCGATGTCCAGGAGCACTTCGTCGCGCTCAACTTTGACAACGACACCGCTGACAAGGTCACCCTCGTCAAAATCGGTCATCGTACCGTCGATGAGAGCGTGCATCTCCTCATCGGTGTACTGGCGCTGCTCGACTATCGAGCTGCCTGCGCTTTCGAACTCAGTCATTGCGTGGACCCCTTTTCACTCTCGGGGCCCCGGTCATGCCATCGCCTACAGTTACGTCAGTCTCGGGTACAGGACATCTCGTCGCCGATAGGATCTGCTACATGTCTCCGGGGGCCAACAGGACATAGCGACCTCTACGAGCCTTCTGCGCGCAGATAGTCGAACCCGAAGTGTAGCGCACGTTTCGTGCTCACGCCACTGCACGGAGTCCACGGCCAACGACCAACGGCCGAGCAACGATTCGTTGGCATGTGCTTCGCTCCTGTCGATATATAGCGATATATAGTTATGCAATGCTCGCGGGAGCGCCCGAGCGCACGGAATAGCCGAGTACACAACTGGCCAACAGTAATCGAAAGGGACCATGGGATGAAACTCACGAACGAGCAGCTTGCAAAGCTCACCATGCTTCAGCAAAAAGAGCTGGATGCCTCGCTTCTGTACCGCCGTCTCTCCGAGTTAGCGAAGACCGACGCTGAAAGAACTGCACTCAAGGAGATCGCTGCGGACGAAGCCAGACATGCGGCGATCGCCAGCAAGTTCACGGGCTCGAAGCTCAGCCCGAGCAAGAGGCTCGCATTCATTGGCGGAACGGTCGCGCGCGTGATCGGTTTGCGCACAACAATGAGGCTCTTGGCCAAAGCCGAGAACTCCGCCGCAGACAAGCTGGCGCCGATGTGCGAGTTCTGCCCCGAGATCCGCGAAGTCATCGAAGATGAGACGAAGCACGGCCGAATGCTCGGCGAGTTAGCGGAGTAACCGACGGCGGTACCAAGCCGACACCTTGGCAAACAGAAGGCCCGGCCTCTATTCGGGGTGACGGGCCTTCTTCACTTCGCTTTGGCCCAGTTCTCCCCCATAGCAACACTCACATCAAGCGGAACTGCGAGCTGCGCGACGCCAGACATCGCCTCGACCACCATCGCCGAGAGGCGCTCTGCCTCCGTGGTTGGTGACTCGAAGACGAGCTCGTCGTGGACCTGCAGCACCATGCGGCTCTCGAACGCCTCTGCGCGCAGTCTGCGGTCAACTTCGAGCATTGCGATCTTGATGATATCGGCCGCGGTGCCCTGCATGGGGTGGTTCATCGCGGTGCGTTCGCCGAACGCGCGCAGGTTGAAGTTGCTGCTCGCGAGCTCCGGGATGCGACGTTTGCGACCGTAGAGCGTCACCGCGTAGCCCGTGCGGTAGGCGTCGGTCTTGGTTTCATCCAGATAGGCGCGCACGCGCGGATACGCAGCGTAGTAGCGGTCGATCATCTCTTGCGCCTCGCCGTTGGAGATCTTGAGAGTCTGCGCCAAGCCGTGCGCGCTCTGGCCGTACACGATGCCGAAGTTGACCGCCTTGGCGCGCGCACGCATGCCCGGCTCAACCAAGTCCGCATCAAGGGCGAACACACGTGCCGCCGTGGCCTGGTGGAAGTCCATTCCGCTGGTGAACGCTTCGATGAGACCCTCATCGCCCGAGAGGTGAGCGAGAATGCGCAGCTCGATCTGACTGTAGTCCGCTGAGACCATCAGGTCGCCCGCGCGCGCGGGGATGAAAGCGGCGCGGATGCGACGACCGTACTCGGTGCGGACCGGGATGTTCTGCAGGTTGGGGCTACTACTGGACAGGCGGCCAGTGGCCGCGACCGTCTGGTTGAACGACGTATGGAGCCTGTGGTCCTCACCAACCATCCGCGGCAAAGCGTCGAGGTACGTGCTCTTCAGTTTCGTGAGCTCGCGGTACTCGACGATCTTCTCGGCGATGGGATGGATGGGGGCGAGCATCGCGAGGACCGACGCATCAGTGGAGTAGCCGGTCTTCGTCTTCTTGCCGTGCGGCAGTTTCAGCTGCTCAAAGAGGATTTCCGAAAGCTGCTTGGGCGAGTCCACGAGGAACTCGCAGCCGGCGAGTTCATGAATCTCGGCTCGCAGGCCATCGATACTCCCCTCGGCATCCGCCGAGAGGCCCGCCAGCACCGCCACGTCGAGTCCAACGCCTACACGCTCCATGCGAGCGAGTACCGGCACGAGCGGCATCTCGATGTCGCGCATGACCGCGAGCGAGTCGTCGGCCTGGAGCCGCGCTTCGAGCTCTACCGCGAGGTCTACGGTGGCCTGCGCCAGCACGCTGGCTTGTGGCGACTCGTCCTTCGCGGGCTGCGGGAGCGGCTCGCCGAGGTAGTCCGCGTGCAATGCGGACAGCTCGTAGGACGAGCGGTTCGACTCAAGCAGGTAGGCGGCAACAGCGACGTCGAACAGTCTCGCAGGGTCCACGGAGTCAATCACGGGGTCGCAGGCGACGGCCTCGTCGGGAGGGCAAACCTCTTGGAGCAGCGTCTTGGCATCGGCCGACGCACATCGACCGCCAGCGAACAGCAGCGCGAGTGTCGCCTCAGCATCCGCCGGGTCGACCACCGCCGTGGCGTCACCGTGCGCGACGGCGAGATCGCGCTGGTCGCCGAAGAGCGAGGCGCCTGCGCCGTCGTCGATGGCGATGCCCAGCCAGCTGTCGCCGGCGGCCACCCACTCTCGTACGCGAGACGCCGCATCCGGGCCGGTCACGCACGCGCGTGCGATGCAACGGGCCGACGCAACCGGGACGCCATCCACGACCGCAGTTGCAGCCCCTTCGAGCGCCGCGGCTGAACCAGGCGGCGCCGGGATAGGAGCCTCTTCTGTGCGCATCGCAAACGATGCATCCGCAACGCCGCTCCCCGACGCGACACCACGCAAGGCGAGCACGCGGTCGAGCAGCGACGTGAAGCGTAACTCGGCGAAAGCTGTGGCAATGCGATGCGGGTCGAACCCGCCGAACTCGACGGCTTCCAGGTCGATGTCGACCGGAACATCGCACGCGATCGTGGCGACGATCCGGCTTGAAAGCGCCTCCTCCTTGTTATTGCGCAGGTTCTCACCCAGCTTGCCAGGGATCTGATCAGCGTGCTCAAGCACTGCGTCGAGCGAGCCGTACTCTTGCAGCAACTTGGTGGCGGTCTTCTCCCCCACGCCCGGGACGCCGGGGATGTTGTCGCTGGTGTCGCCTTTCAGGCCAAGGTAGTCCGGCACCTGCGCGGGCGTGACGCCATAGCGCTCGAACACCTCTTCGGGCCCGTAGATGACGATGTCGGTGATGCCCTTCTTGGTGGTGACGACCTTCACGGTGTCGGTGACCAGCTGGAACGCGTCACGGTCGCCCGTCACTAGCAGCATGCGGATACCCGCAGCCTCGCCCTGCCGCGCCAACGTGCCGAGGATGTCGTCGCCTTCCCAGCCCTGCAGCTCGACGATGGGGATCTCGAGGGCCTTCAGCAGCTCCTTGACCATGGGGAACTGGTCACGCAGCTCCTGAGCCGTGGGGGGACGCTGCATTTTGTACTGTGCGAGCGCCTCCATGCGAAACGCCGGCTTGCCCAGGTCAAACGCGACGACCACTCCGTTTGGCCTGAGGTCGGCCATCATCTTCGCGAGCATCGAGATGAATCCGAAGGCGGCGTTGGTCGGGCGTCCATCCGGCGCGGTCATGGTGGGTGGCAACGCGTGGAATGCGCGGTGTATGAGACTGTTGCCGTCGATGACGGCGAGCGTGCGCTGGGGCATGAAAGCGCCTTTCGGGAAGGTTCACTACGTGAGTCACATCCGCGTTCGCGACTCATCGAGGAGTGTACCCGAGCCCAGTGACACACGTGGTCACGCAAGACACACCGAGGAGACGTGAGTGGGATTCTTCAACTGGGCGGCACCGATATTCGGTCACTTCGCGGACAGATGGAGTCCCCATGAGATCGAGACGATCGCGGGCTGGTTGCGTCCGTCCGTCTCGGCAGGCGGGACGCTGCTCGATGTGGGTGGCGGAACGGGGGCATTAGCGGCGAAGCTAGCGGTGGCGCTTGAGGCACGCGTCACCGTACTCGACCCTACCGCCGAAATGCTGCGTTACGTGCCCGGCGACGGTCCGGTGCAAGCTGTGCAGGGGGCCGCCGAGGAAATGCCGTTTCCTAACAACAGTTTCGACGCGCTCATCGTGACCGACGCGTTCCACCACTTCCGCGACCAGCCGGGCGCCGTGAGGGAGTTCGCGCGCGTGGTCAAGCCTGGCGGACTTGTGGTGGTGGTCGAACTCGACCCACACGGAATCGCGATGCAGCTGATCGCCCAAGGTGAGAGACTGCTCGGCGAGCCGGGAGCGTTCTTCGAACCGGATGAGCTGTGCGACTTCATGGCGCAGCACGGCATCGCAGGAACGTGTGAGCGACTAAAGAGCGTCAGCTACCGCTACTCGGGAACCGTAGGCGGCTAGCCGTTCCAGAGATAGCCGACGTTGCGGACCGTCTCGAGACGGCGAGACAGCTCGTGTCCGATCTTTGCTCGAATCCGTCGGATGTGGACGTCCACGGTACGCGAGCCCCCATAGTAGTCGCTCCCCCACACGCGGTTAAGCAGCACGTCACGCGAGTAGGTGCGCCCGGGATGAGTCGCGAGGAACACGAACAGCGCATACTCAAGGTACGTGAAATCGATCGGCTCGCCGTGCAGGTACGCCTGATACGTCGCGAGGTTCAGCGTGAGCTCGTCGACGCGGACCAGCTCCTGCTGCGTGACCTCCTCGCCCGGCCACAGGAGCGAGCGCACGCGGGTCGCGAGCTCCTCGGATCGGGCCCCTCGCACTAGGAAGTCACTTGGAACGCGAACCGGCAGACGCACTGCCGGCAGGCCCTCGGGCTCGACAATCACCAGCAGTCTGACCTCGGCACCTCCCGAGACGGCACTTTCCACGATCTGAGCCAGCGTCTCCGGGCTGCGTCCGACGTCGAGAATGACTAACTCGACTCCCCCATCAACGATGGACTGGTGAAGGTCTCGGGGCACGCCCTCAGACACGGACACGTCGAGCCCCGTGATGGCGGAGGCGGCCCATGCTCTGGTGTGGAGGTCGTCGGAAATAATCAGGATGCGTTTCATGTGCATGATGATACCGCTTCCGGTTTGGGCGGTCGGCTACAGAAATGGCGCCGAGCGGATGTTCCCGCCCGGCGCCATTGCCGTTACAACTGTGTGATTCGAGGGTCTAGACGACCGACAGGTACTTGTCGAGCTCCCACTCGGTTACCTGCATGCGGTACTCATCCCACTCGGCGCGCTTGTTGGCGACGTAGAACGAGTGGATGTGCTCGCCGAGGACCTCCTTCATGAGCTCCGAGTTCTCGAAGAGGTCGATGGCGTCGCCGAGCGTGCCCGGCAGGATGTTGATGCCGGCAGCGTCGAGCTCGTCATCGCTCATGTGGAAGATGTTGTTCGTGGCCTCCGGCATGAGCGGCAGCTTCTCCTCGATACCCTTGAGGCCGGCGCCGAGCATGACGGCGAAGGCGAGGTAGGGGTTGGCCGAGGGGTCGGGCGAGCGCAGCTCGAGGCGAGTCGCGTTCTCCTTGCCGGGCTTGTACATCGGGACGCGCACGAGGGCCGAGCGGTTGCGGCGAGCCCACGCGATGTAGACGGGAGCCTCGTAGCCGGGAACCAGACGCTTGTACGAGTTGACCAGCGGGTTGGTGACGGCGGTGAACTCAGGAGCGTACTTCAGGAGACCGGCGATGTAGTGCTTGGCCGTCTCGGACAGGTTGTAGCCCTGGGGATCGTTGGCGTCGAAGAACGCGTTGCCGTCCTTGCTGAAGAGCGACTGGTGCACGTGCATGCCCGAGCCGTTCTGGCCGAAGATCGGCTTCGGCATGAACGTCGCGTAGACGCCGTTCTGCAGAGCGATCTCCTTGACGACCAGGCGGTAGGTCATGACTGCGTCAGCCATCGAGGTGGCGTCCGAGTAGCGCAGGTCGATCTCGTGCTGCGACGGGGCAACCTCGTGGTGCGAGTACTCGACCGGGATGCCCATCTTCTCGAGGGTCAGCACGGTCTCGCGACGAAGGTCAGATGCGATGTCGAGCGGGGTGAGGTCGAAGTAGCCACCGTTGTCGAGAACCACGGTGTCCTGGTCATCCTCGAAGTAGAAGAACTCGAGCTCGGGACCAACGTACATCGTGAAGCCCAGCTCGGCCGCCTTGTCGGTCATGCGGCGCAGCGCGTAGCGGGGATCGCCCTCGAACGGCTCGCCGTCCGGCTTGACGATGTCGCAGAACATGCGGCCAACGCCCTGCTCGGTGGGACGCCACGGCAGAACCGCGAACGACTCGGGGTTCGGGATCGCGATCATGTCGGACTCTTCAAGGCGGGTGAATCCGTCGATGGACGAGCCATCGAAGCCCATGCCCTCTTCGAACGCGTTCTCAAGCTCGGTGTCGGTAACAGCGAACGACTTGAGCATGCCAAGAACGTCGGTGAACCAGAAGCGAACGAAGTGAACGCCGCGCTCTTCGACGGTCTTGAGCACGAAGTCCTTGTTCTTGTCGACTGCCATGCGAACCTCCCTGTTCCTCTAGCGCTCTCGCGCATGTCTGCCATACGAATCGTGCTAACTCTTTACCCACAGTAGCGAGTCAATGTTTCGGAAGTGTTTCGACTCCGAAGATGGGACTACAGGTACGTGTACAGCTTTCCGTACGGCCTGTGGCTGACCGGAATCAACTTCGTGAACGGCTCCGACAGCACCTCGTCGAGGTCCATGCCCAGCGCCTCGCAGTACTCGGCAAGCACCGGCTTGATGTCGGCCATGTCGGCCTCGTTCGCGGTGAACACGCCGACCTCCTTACCGCACTGCCAGGGCTCAACCTCGCCACGCAGATAGATCGCACCGCCGTGCATGCCGGTGCCGAGATACCCGCCGACCATCGGTCCCTCAAGACGCGAATTCATTCCGAGAAGAATCAGCAGTCCGCCGGCCATGTACTCGCCGAAGAAGTCACGAGCGCCGCCGCCGCAGACCATGATCGGGCGAAGGTCCTCGTACGCCTTCATGTGGATGCCGACGCGATAGCCCACGTCGCCCTTGATGAAGACCTTGCCGCCGCGCATCCCGTAGCCGAGAACGTCGCCCGCGTCACCGTGGACGATGACCTTACCGGCGTTCATCGTGTTGCCGACGCCGTCTTGCGCGTTGCCGAAGATCTCGACGGTAGGGCCGTCCATGAACATGGCGAGGTCTTGCCCGGGAGTGCCGTGGACTTCGATCTTCAGGTCCTTGCCCTTGATGCCGGTGCCGATGTAGCGCTGGCCGTTCACGTTGAGCAGCTTCACCGTCTTGGCGCCGTCGGCGAACGCAGCACGAATCGCGGCGTTGACCTGCTTGTAGTAGCGGCTCTGCACGTCGAGCGTGACCACATCCCCGTCGCGCGTGGCGACCGGATCGGTCTGAACGTAGCCCTCGATCGGGCCGCTGTTGGCTGTCGTCGTCATGTGCGCTCTCCCCTTCTCTACAGACCCGCGGGCTTGACGCCCAGGATCTCGCAGGTCTGTGCATCCAGGCCGACCGCACGCAGTCGCTCGCGGCTGCCGCGAAGCGACTCGACCGCATTGACGCCCAACGCGCCGAGGATCTCCTGAAGCTCGTGGCTCCATGCGTGGACCAGGTTCACGAGACGCTCCGCACCCCACTCGGGGTCGACGCGGCGCGTGAGCTCGGGCTTCTGGGTGGTGAGGCCCCAGCTGCAGCAGCCGGTGTGGCAGCCCTGGCAGAGATGGCAGCCCAGCGCCATGAGCGTCGCCGAGCCGATGGCCACGACGTCGGCACCGAGCGCGATGGCCTTCGCCATGTCCGCCGAGGAGCGAATCGAGCCGGCGGCGATGATCGACGCCTGGTTGCGGATGCCTTCGTCGCGCAGACGCTGGTCGACGACGGCGAGCGCGATCTCGAGCGGGATACCGACGTGGTCGCGGATGATGGCCGGCGCAGCGCCGGTACCGCCCTTGAACCCGTCGAGGTAGACGTAGTCGGCACCGGCGCGCACGACACCCGACGCGATGGCGCCGACGTTGTGCACGCACGCGATCTTGACGCCGACCGGCTTGTAGCCGGAGGCCTCCTTCAGCGAGTAGATCAGCTGGCGCAGGTCCTCGATCGAGTAGATGTCGTGGTGCGGCGCGGGGCTGATGGCGTCCGAGCCCTGCGGGATCATGCGCGTGGTCGAGACTTCCTTGTTGATCTTCTCGCCCGGCAGGTGGCCGCCGATACCCGGCTTGGCGCCCTGGCCGACCTTGATCTCGATCGCCGCGCCGCGCTGCAGGTACTCCGGCGTGACGCCGAAGCGGCCCGAGGCGACCTGGACGATGACGTTGTCCTGGTAGGGGTAGAGGTCTGCGTGCAACCCGCCCTCACCGGTGTTCATGAGCGTGCCGAGGCGCGTGGCCGCCATTGCGAGCGACTTGTGCACGTTGAGCGACACGGAGCCGTAGCTCATCGGCGAGAAGATGATCGGCGTGTCGAGGCGCACGTTGTTGGCCATGCCGGCGCCCTCGTCGAGCTTGTAGCCGCCCTTACCGTCCGAGACGACCTCGACGCTGTCGGGCTTGCGACCCAGGTACGTGCGCAGCTCCATCGGCTCACGGAGCGGGTCGATCGAGGGGTTGGTGACCTGGCAGGCGTCCAGCACCAGATGGTCGAAGACACTCTGGTACGGCTTATCGTTGCCCATACCGGTCAGCATGACGCCGCCGGACTCGGCCTGACGCCAGACGTTCTTGCGCTGCTCGGAAGACCAGTTGGCGTTGTCGCGCAGGGCGAGGTCGTTCTTCTTGATGGTGATGCAGTGCGCGGGACAGTAGGTCACACAGCGGTGGCACGCGCGGCACTTGGAGTCGTCCGGGAACGGGCGCTCGTTGAACGAATACACGCCCCAGCCGCACTGCTGCACGCAGCGGCCGCACTTGTGGCACTTGTTGTAGTCGATCTCGACCTTGAACTCGGGCTGAATGAGGCTCGTAGGCATGGGTTATCCCACCTCGACAATCTCGCAGGAATCGTTGACGCCGGTTACAGCGCAGGACAGCTCGCCGGCCGAGAGGTGCAGGTCGCCGTGGATCGGCCAGTCGGCACCCTTGACGCGCGCGATGACCGGCTCGCCGGCCTTGGGAGCCCAGACCTTATCGGGAGCATCGAGCACTTCGCGCATGGCCGACTCCTCCGAGGCGACCATGACCTTGGTGCCCTGACGAGCGGCGACCAGCGGGCGGAGCTTGATGCGGTCGTTCAGCGCCACCATGCCGCCGTTGAAACCGAGCACGATCGCGAACGGGCCGTTGAGCATCGCGGGTCCGTAGACGGCGCGCAGGCTGCGCATGACGGCCTGCTCTTCTTCGGGCATACGGTCGATCTCGGTCCACAGCGGGCTTGCGAGCGCCTTGCAGGCGAGCTCGAGCGGGAGCTTGTGGCGACGGAGCATCAGGTCGAAGAGGTACGCGGCGACCTCGGTGTCGGTACCGAGCGTGCACTTGTAGCCGAACGCCTCAAGGTAGCGGCTGTTGATACCGTAGCTCGAGATCTCGCCGTTGTGCACGATCGACCAGTCAAGCAGCGTGAACGGGTGCGCGCCGCCCCACCAGCCGGGGGTGTTGGTCGGGAAGCGGTTGTGGCCGGTCCAGGTGTGACCGGCGTACTCCTCGAGGAGATAGTAGTGGCCGATCTCCTCGGGGAAGCCGACGCCCTTGAACGCGCCCATGTTCTTGCCGCTGGAGGCGACGAACGCGCCGTCGACGCTCGAGTTGATGAGCATGACCGCGTGGACGATGAAGTCGTCGGCCGACATCTCGGAGTTCTCGAGCTTGTGCGGATCGGGCTGCAGGAAGTAGCGCCACAGGAGCGGCGCGTCGGAGATACCCTTGACCGCGCGGGTCGGCATCGGCTCGGCGAGGTCGACGACGAAGTGCTGGTCGAAGATCGCCTCGGCCTCTTCTTTGGCCTTGATGTCGTGGAACATCATGTGGAAGCAGTAGTGGTCCGGGAACTCGGGGTAGATGCCGTAGCCGGC
>CAYMAN010000019.1:0-44433 GCA_964388455.1 uncultured Eubacteriales bacterium | reverse complement strand
GGCGTGCCGATGAGCACCTCTTCGAGCTCGAGGTTGTAGTGCGCGAACTTCTCCTTCATCTCGACACTCGATCGTGCCTGGATGTCGGAGCGCTGCTGGATCAGCTCGATGAGCGTCTTGGTCTGACCGATGTTCTTGAAGTACGCCGAGACCATCGGATCGAGTGTCTGGTTGACGAGCATTTTGATGTCGCCGAATCGCTGAATGACCAGCGGAGCCTTCTTGTAGTCGATGTGGATTACGACCGACAGCGGAAGCGTAGGCTCGAACGCGTCCTTGGTGATGAGCTCGATCTCCGAGAGGTTCTCGTCGAAGTTGTGGGCCCCGGACTCGGACTTGATCCACTTCAGGATGATGTTGGTGGTGGGAACCATGCTGATTGACCCGGCGTACGTGTTGAACGCGTACTTGCCAGGCATGAGGGATACGCTCCACACGCCGCGGTTGCCCATCGCCACCAGTTCGCCGTGACGGTAGTCCTCACCCGACGTGTCCTCGCCCTTGGGCCCGTAGTACGACACCACAACGCCCGCGTACCCGACCGGCACGATGATCTTGTTGATGAGCTCGACCGTAGCGAACAGCCGGTTGATGAAGTACGTGCCTTCCGTGAGCACCTGGTACTGACGGCCGCGATAGCCGCCGCCGGCGAGAAACGCCTCCGGGTCCTGGAAGTTGTTGTGGTAGTTGGGATCGTCCTGCTGATCCCCCACGTTGGGAGCGATGATGTCGCCGAGCGGCAACGAGGGACCGTCGTTGACCGTGATGATGCCGGTCTTGTCGTCGGCACCCTTGATCACTATGGGATTGAACCCGTCGACCGCCGAGAGGTGCTGGACCATCATCTGGATCGCGCTCTGGTCCTCTGCTGCGCCCATGGGAAGGTAGTAGAGCTGCGCCTCGGTGATGATGATGAACTGCGCGAGGTTGAAGGCGTAGGTGCCCTCTCGGAGGATCTGGCGCTGGGGACCACGCTGACCGCCCGCCTCCATGAACGCCTTCACGTCCTCGAACGTGTTGCCGGGGACCACCTTTGCAAGCGTCTGACCCGGCTGCAACGGCACGCCGTCACGGGCGAAGATGTAGCCGATCTTGCCCTGGGAGATTGTCACCAGCGGCATGACGTGCACGCGATACATAAGGGGCGTCCGGAAGTGGATACCGCCTCGCAACACGTTGGGCTGATATCCCGCTTCGCCATGCAGCGAGATGATCGCGTCCTTGAGGGAGCCCTTGGCGCTCCACCACTTTTCGACGACCGCGACCTTGTCGCTGCGAATGACCCGGAACCCTATGAGCCACAGGAAGATGAACAGTCCGGCGAGTCCAACGGCGAGAAAGAGCCCCGCGGTGATGACCGTGCTCAAGAAATCGACCAAGATCTCCGCCCCCCTATTTGTGAGCTTGGCGCATGTGCGCCGAGTACCACCGTAGGGCTACCCACACCGTTACGCAATCATCTGTCAAGAAAACACAGTGACCGCCTCAGACTATCCGAGGCGGTCACTGATTCAATCAATGCAATGTGTACTACGCGGTGAGCGACTCCAGCGGCACGTACTCGAGGCCGTGAACGTCCGCGACCTCCTTGTAGGTGACCTTGCCGTCGATCACGTTGACGCCCTTGGCCAGCGCAGCGTCGTCCTTGACCGCCTGCTTCCAGCCCTTGTCAGCGATAGCCAGACCGTAGCGGAGCGTCGCGTTGGTAAGCGCCATGGTCGAGGTGTTGGGGACCGCACCCGGCATGTTGGCGACGCCGTAGTGCAGCACGCCGTCGACGAAGTAGGTGGGATCGGCGTGCGTGGTCGCGTGCGTGGTCTCGATGCAACCACCCTGGTCGACTGAGACGTCGACGAGCACGGCGCCCTTCTTCATCTTGGGGAGCATGTCCTTGGTGACGAGGAACGGCGTCTTGGCGCCCGGCAGCAGCACGGCACCGATGACGAGATCGGCGGCGAATACCTCCTGCTGGACGTTGTGCATGCTCGAATACACGGTACGGATCCGGTTACCCCAGATCTCGTCGAGGTAGCGCAGGCGATCGAGGCTGATGTCCATGATCGTGACGTCTGCGCCCATGCCCATCGCGACGTACGCCGCGTTGGTGCCGACGACGCCACCGCCGAGGACGACGACCTTCGCCGGAAGCGTTCCGGGGACGCCGCCCATCAGGGTGCCTCGTCCGCCGAACGGCTTCTGAAGATACGTGGCGCCGACCTGAGCGGCCATGCGGCCGGCAACCTCAGACATCGGGGCGAGCAACGGAAGCGAGCGGTTGGGAAGCTCGACAGTCTCGTAGGCGATACAAACAGCCTTGGAGCCGACGAGGCCCATCGTCTGCTCGTAGTCGGGAGCGAGATGCAGGTAGGTGTAGAGGATCTGGCCGGGGCGCAGCTTGGCGATCTCGACGGCCTGCGGCTCCTTGACCTTGACGATCATGTCAGCCTTCGCAAAGACCTCATCTGCGGTGGCGACCATCGTGGCGCCTGCCTCGATGTACTCGGCATCAGCGAACGAGGAACCCTCGCCGGCTGAATTCTCCACGAGAACGCTGTGGCCGTGTGCGACGAATTCTGCGACGCCTGCCGGCGTCATACCGACGCGAAACTCGTTGTTCTTGATCTCCTTGGGGACTCCTACGATCACGAGCACACTCCCTTTCTGGATCGGCGACTCTTCGTTAAGACACGTCCGCGTGACCAGCGTCAGGCGGTACGCGCCGAGGCAAACCTCGACAAGTCTACTACGTGCGGCGGCGGTTCACACACACAACCTTGCAGCGTCACAGGTGTGCCCCGATTGACGCGCTTCACCAGCGCAGGATAACGGCTCGGCAACGGCCAGAGAACGCCGCAGCCAAAGTGCGCCGGATGGTGCGGTCATTGCGTTCAGTGTGGACGAGAAGCACACCTGAACCACTCCGTGGAGGCGACCTCCTACCACATGGCACTGCCGAGACCAGCTCATCCGATTCATATCGCGCGAACTGTGGTCCGAACCGCGAGCGCCACGCTGGTCCGCCCGACCGGCCGTCCGTTCTGGGTTGCCGGAGTGCGCGTGCTTCTCGCCCTCTACGCCCCCCTCCTGCTCGGCGTCGCCGTGAACCGACCCTTGCTCTTGATCCCTGTGGGCATCGGCGCCCTCGTTGGAGCCCTGGTCGACCCTGGATGTGCGACATCGCGCAGGGCGTGGACCATCGGGGTTACGACTGTGCTGGCTGCAGCGGCTTTTGCGCTCGGCGACCTGGTGGGTCAGATGCCACTGACAGCCATACCGTTCGTGGTAGCGGTGATCTTCGCATGCGGCCTCGCTCCGGAGTTCGGGGCCGCAGGCATCCGGGGCTCACTCTACGTGGGGACGTGCGCTTTGCTCGGAATCGCCTCATCGGGCGTCGATCCCGGCTTCATCACTGCGCCAGGCCTGATCGCGGGTGGACTGTGGGCGCTGCTGCTCGCGGTTGGACCGTTCCGGCAGAGTGGCGTGGCGCATGTCGGAGCTTCGAGCCGGACACAGTCTCTCGTCGCGAACCTGAGAATGCATCTGCGTCTTGAAAGCGCGATTGCACGCCACTCCGCACGCATGGCTGTAACGGTAGGCCTTGCGCTCGCAGTGTCATTCGCGCTCCAACGCCCGATGGTCACGTGGATCGCCGGCTCTGCGCTTGCGGTACTCCATCCCCGGGTCACCGCGCACACGACACGCAGCATTCGTCTACTGGTGGGAACGCTCGTTGGGGGTCTCGGCGCCATCGCTCTCGCAGAAGCGCTTGGGCCGGGTGCGCTGCTGCTGATCGCCCTCGCACCGGCCATTTTCATGGCCGTCAGCGTTCGCTCCGTCGACTACGTCGCATACACGGTTACCTCGACCGCGTTCTTCTTGGCGCTCTCGGTGTTCACAACAGACATGGGCTGGAGCCTTCTGGACGCACGGCTCGCAGACGCGGCACTCGGGGTCGTGCTTGCGCTGCTGGTCAGCAGAATCTCGATGCCGCCGCGAGAGCGCGAGCGGCTAGTGCGGGAGATGGAAGCGCACTAGGGCGGATGCCGTCTAAACGCCTGCTGACTTCAGTTACGCGTCGCGATCATGCGCGATGCGAGCGGCAACCTCACCTGCGGCGAACGCCGCCGAGAAGAACGACGGATCGTCTCCCGGTCCTCGCCCCATGGTGGTGACGCGCACGCCACGCAGGTCTGGGGTGAGCGCAGCGGCATCCGCTCGCACATGACGGTCCCAGACTCCGGCGGACTCAAGCGCCGCTTCGACCTGCTCGGCGAAGTCCGGGGGCAGTGCCGGGATAGCCACGCGTACAGGCGCGAGTGATATCTGCGTCAGTGCGGCGAGGCTGTGGTGCGAAACAACACGGTGCCGCGAGCGGGCGTCGGCGAACGACATGCGCAGCACCGAAATGGGTGTTCCGCGCAGCGAGACGACCGAGTTGAGCGCTTCACCTTGCGCCACTCCCCCATGTCCGAATGGCGTGGCAGTGCCGACGACACCGGGGCCTATCGCAACGATCACGACGTCGGCGCGAGCTATATGCCGAGCCGCGAGCAGACCAGAGTGAAGGTTCACTGCTTCGAACTGCCCGCCGAACGCCTGCCCGCATGAGATAGTCGTGTCGAGAAGCCCCGCATGAACCGAGGCTCGAATCACGTCTGACAGCGGCAGCGCCAACGCCGCCTCATCGGTCATGCAGTACGCGACACTGAGGTTGGGATCGGCGCTCTTCACTGCCGCGGCGACCAGCGGCACCTGACTGTGAAGTCCGCAGCAGACGACCGGCATCCCACCCAGACTCGTTGCCGTGCGCATGGTCTCGTGATGCTCGCTCTCCTGCGACTCCACCGAGAGGACATCGACCTGCAGAGGCGTGTAGCGTAGTTTCATGATGTGCCCGCCGCTGGCCGAGTCGTAGGCAACGCCTGTAGCTTCCCCGCGGGCCACCACGAAGTGGAGTCCCCCGGTTCCCAGCGCGAGATCGACGGCCGTGGTATTGAGCAGCACGCGGTCATCAACACTGCATGCTCCGCAGAGCGCGGGATAGCACACGGCTCTACCTTCGCTGCCATCGTCGAGCGCGACAAGCAGGTTCTGAGCGTCGGCCGAGGTTGAGTTATCGGCAGTGACGGTCGCCCACACGAGTCTCATCGCGCGAACGTCTCGGCAGACATGAGCGCGGCAGCCTCTTCGATGATTCGCGGGATGGCTTCCAGGTCGGCGATGGCGAGCTGTTCTTGAACGCCGTGCACCCCGGACATACCGCATGCAAGTGCGAGCACCGGCACGCCGAGCGATGCGAGCACATTGGCGTCAGATCCCCCGCCGGTGCCGTAGAGGCGAGGCTCGAAGCCTGCACGCGCGCACGCCTCTGCAACCAACTTCACCTCAGGCGAATCCGCATCGTGGAGGAACCCCCCATAGGCGAGCTCCCATGCGATCTCGACCTCGCCACCTGCAGCGTCGGCGGCCGACTGCATCGCCGCAGTCATGCGGTCGCGAACCGCCTCAACTCGCAAGGGATCGAGTGAGCGGCACTCACCGGTCAGATCACAGCGGCCCGCCACCACGTTCGTGGCGCTTCCACCGCGAATCGATCCGATGTTGGCCGTGGTGCCTGCATCCAGCCGTCCGAGCTCCATGCGCGTGATCGCATCTGCCGCGATCGAGATCGCGCTGATACCCTGCTCCGGGCACACCCCCGCGTGACTCGCTCGACCGTGGAACCGGGCTGTGAAGGTGTAATGCGTGGGCGCGGCAACGACGATTCCTCCGGGTGCTCCCTCAGCGTCAAACACCAAGCACAGATCGCAGTCGGTGTCCTCCACACGCAGCGACTTGGCTCCGACAAGCCCGATCTCCTCCAGCACCGTGAAGATGATGCGGATTGTAGGATGGGGGGCGTCGCTCTCCGAAAGCCTCCTGACCGATTCAATGATGGCGGCGAGTCCGGCACGATCATCGGCACCCAGCACCGTGGGCCCCGCCGATGTGATGAGCCCGTCAACGACAACAGGCTCGATGCCGCGGCACGGCTCGACCACATCAAGATGTGCGGACAGCGCCAACGTGCCGGAAGCAACCCCGGGGAGTAGCGCGATCAGGTTGCCGGTGTCCGAGCCGGTCGTAGACGCGCTGTCGTCGAACCAGACATCACAACCCGCTGCGCGAAGCGCCTCAGCACAGTACCGTGCCGCAGCTGCCTCGTAGCCCGGGGGGCTGTCGATTCGAACCAGCTCCAGGAAGGTCTCCAGCAACCGCGCGTCACTCATGTCAGACCTCGCGGGCCTTCATGTACAGCTTCGCCGCGCCGATGAAGTCACGGAACAAGGGTGCCGGACGAGTGGGCCGACTCTTGAACTCAGGGTGACCTTGATTGCCGAGGAACCACGGGTGATCAGGCAGCTCGATCATCTCGACGAGCTTGCCGTCGGGCGACAGACCCGAGATGACCATGCCTGCATCAGCGAGCTGCTCGCGATAAGCATTGTTGACCTCGAAACGATGACGATGGCGCTCGTAGATGAGTTCTTCGCCGTATGCCGCATGTCCCCTGGTGCCAGGGATGACCTTGCACGGATACGTGCCGAGGCGCATGGTTCCGCCCATGTCCTCGACGTCCTGCTGGTCGCGCATCAGATCGATGACGGGGTGCTCGGTCACCGGGTCGAACTCCGCGGAGTTGGCGCCAGGGAGTCCCGCGACGTGGCGAGCGAACTCGGCGACCGCGACCTGCATACCCAGGCAGATGCCGAAGTACGGCACGAGATTCTCGCGGGCGAAGCATGCCGCGCGGATCTTGCCCTCGATGCCGCGGATACCGAAGCCGCCGGGAACGAGGATGCCGTCCATCTCGGAGAGGATCTGGTCGACCTCTTCGGGCGTGAGCGACTCGGCGTCGATCCAGCGTGTGTTCACCTTCACATTGTGGAAGATGCCCGCGTGGTCGAGCGCTTCGTTGACCGAGAGGTATGCGTCGGGGAGCTGCACATACTTGCCGACGAGCGCGATGTTGACCTCGTCGGACAGCGACGCCGAGTGCGCGACGAACGCGTCCCACTCGGTCATATCCGGTACACCGCACTCGAGTTCGAGGCGCTCGATGACCATCTCATCGAAGCGCTGGGCGCGCAGGTTGTCCGGCACGTTGTAGATCGAGGCGGCGTCAATGGCCGATACGACGGCCTTGGGATCGACGTCGCAGAACAGGCCGATCTTGCGGCGGATGCCGACGTCGATGGGCCGGTCGCTGCGGCACACGATGAAGTCAGGAGTGATACCGATGCTCCGCAGCTCCTTGACGGAGTGCTGCGTGGGCTTGGTCTTGAGCTCGCTCGAAGCGGCGATCCACGGCACGAGGGTCACGTGGATGTAGATGACGTTGTCGCGGCCCTTATCCTTGCGCATCTGGCGGATCGCCTCGAGAAACGGCAGCGACTCGATGTCGCCGACGGTACCGCCGACCTCAGTGATGATGACGTCGGGCTGGGTCTGCTCGGCGAGGCGGTTGATGCGGTCCTTGATCTCATTGGTGACGTGCGGAATGACCTGCACGGTGCCGCCGAGGTAGTCGCCGCGGCGCTCACGGCTGATCAGCGTCTGATACACAGAGCCGGCGGTGACGTTGCAATCGCGGGTCAGCGACTCGTCGATGAAGCGCTCGTAGTGGCCGAGGTCCAGGTCCGTCTCGGCGCCGTCGTCGGTCACGAAGACCTCGCCGTGCTGGAAGGGGCTCATGGTGCCGGGGTCGACGTTGAGGTACGGGTCGAGTTTTTGGATCGTCACCTTGAGGCCACGGGCCTTGAGCAGCCGGCCGAGCGATGCGGCGGTGATGCCCTTGCCGAGCGAGGAGACGACGCCTCCGGTCACGAAGATGTGCTTTGTTGCCATGATTGCCCTTCCGGCTCGATGTCGTCTCTGCTTGACCCGTATGTGATTCTACTGCGCTTAGACCGCAGTTTCGCGTCTTGATTCCTACGAGTTGTCGTGCGTGCGTTCTTGCTCGTGTCCCGAGGTGCCGTCGGAGGACGTGTGCGATCCATCTTCCGGCTGGTCAGCAAGGCGACCAAGTCCGTCGAACCACCGCAACACGGAGTTGCTCTCGATCACCGCCGAGAAGCTCACTCGCTCAGATGCGAGGTTGAGTACAAACACCAGCACCGTCCACGCAAGCATCCCCGGCCACGGTAGGCCGCTGACGATCAACAACCCGATGACGGCACCCATGGGATTGGCCCCGGCGTCTCCGAGCATGCCTGCTTCGCCCAGATCATAGCGGTACACGGCGACGAACGGCCCGATGAGGAACAATGCGAGCACCACAGCGTCGATGGCCATCCCGGCCGCTCCCCGCGTGGCCGCCCAGCCTGCCGCCATCGACAGACCGAGCGCGGTCGATACGAGTGCGATTGGACTCATGAGGCCGTAGAACTTGAGTGCTCGCCCGGGCCGCAGATCGAGCAGGTTGAAAAGATTCGACGTCAGAGCAACAGCGGCGCCCGCGACCAGCGCCACAACGATACGGCGGGGTGACGCCACCCCGAGATCACCTGTACCCCAGGCACCGATTCCGCTCACAACGCCGGCGACGGCGAGCGAAGCCAGACCTATGCCCAACAGCTTCATGCCACCGGTGGTGAGGCGACCCCGGGCCATCGCCTTCAGGTGGCCCCTGAAACCGCGATCAGAACCTGAGCCGTACGCGTCGTCGACCGCTCCGAGTGCGAACGCAACGAGTGCGAGCGGTCCCGCAAGCGTGAGGATCGGCAGGACTGACGCGGAGACCATCGTGGCAGCAAGCACGCCGCCGACGATTGCGCAGCCCGCCCAGACAAGCCAGACGATTCCGAGGCCGTAGAACACCTGGCGGCCGCGGAAGTTGGACACCTGTGCCTTCTCGGAGAGCATGAGTGATGGAGCGAGGCTGCGCATCGCGAGCCAGGGCAACCCTACGCCGAGCAACATGCCGGAGGCCAGCAGGAGCAGTGCGGACTTCGTCACGCGGTCTCCTCGTCCCTGTCTCCGAGCCTCGCGAGCATCAGCCACATGATTCCGGCGCCGGTGTAGAGCATGATGAGCGCCGGTATGACGATGCCGGAATCCTCAGTGAAGAAGGCGAGGCCGCCCGCAATGAGCGTCACCGTGATCGCATCAGCGAACCGAGGATTCTCGGTGAGGGTGTCGGCGAAGTCACCCTTGGGCCTGAGCCGCATGAAGCCGAGGAAACCGAGAACCGCCACGAGCACCCACGACCAGTTGGTGCGCGTGAAGACCCGCATATTGGTCTCGGCCTTACGTACGGCGATCGTCCACAACTCCCCGGGGCCACCCTGCTCGGCGCTGGAGAGTGAACGGCCCAGATGCGTCTGCTCTCCCCCACCCAACAGGTCGACGGCGGCGAACGCCGCGATAAGCAGAACCACTCCAAGAAGCATGACCGCAACGGTTCTCCAGGTGACCGCGCGACCGTTCATGAGCATCCAAGCCAGACCGTAGCCCACTGCACCCCAGATCGCGACGCCTACATTCGCGCCGAGGAACGGTGCAGCAGCGGTGCCGACCACCAGCACGCCGAGCACCACGATGCCGTAACGTCGGGCGGTCGGAGCCCACGTGGCATCGCGCCACTCGTCGAGCACGAGAGCGAGACCCGCCAATGATGCGCCGAAGAGGATCGAGGCGGCCTCGTTGCCCATGCCGTAGAAGCGAGCCGCGGGCAAAGGCGAATAGCCGAAGAAGTTGACAAACGAAAGAGGGGCACCGAAATACTGCTCGACGAGAATCCCGATGACGGTGACAGACATGAGCGCGATGATCGGAACACGAGGCGTGGCGGCACGCCACAGCGCCAACGCGCCTACCCACATCACGAGCGAGACCCCGAGCAGAGTGAGCACGGCGGTCACCGCCGTCGATGGATATCGAACGACGACGAACATGAGCCAGCTCGAGATCGGGACTGCGAGCACGAGGAGAACCGCGCCCTGCAACACGGCGGCGACCCGTCGTGCGGTGGTAGCGCGCCACAGATGGGCGCGCGACACCACGAATGCCGCGATACACAGCAACACGACCGCAAAGCCGATGTAGAGATTCAGGACGGTCGCCTTGGCCATCTCGATAGAAGTGGCGACCGCATTCATGTCTCGCAGATGTGAGATGCGCTCATCGACGGCGGACGGACCGCTAACCGCGCTCATCGGGTTGCCGAGGATCTGTACCGGACGCTTGATACCGAGCTGATCGAGCACGGTCGCCGCGACGTCAAGGTTGGTTACTATGCCGGCCCTGTGAGTCGAAGGTGAGGTCAGATATCCGCTCCAGGACGGCCCTGAGATGATGCACGGTCCGAGCCCCTCAGGTTCGCCATCCTGACTCGTGTTCAGTGCCTGAGAGACGACAATGACCACGCCGTCATCGCCGGCGGACCGCATTGCCAGCGAAACGACCTCGTCAAGCGTACGCAGCGCGGCGATACGCTGCGCCTGCGCCGACTCGGTCGTGGCCTGAGATGCGAACTCGCGCGCGCGCGTCATGTCGCCCGGATCGAGGACGACGAGCGAAGGGCCCCGGTGCGATGTGGTCAGCTGATCAACGCGTTGCAGGACCGCAGCGAACCGCGAAAGATCGGTTCTTCTGCCGTACGGCGACTCGACGCTGCCCGTGAGCAACTCGGCCGAGACATCCCCGGCGTTCACTCTCCCGTCGAGATCCGACACGACCACTGCGGCGGGGCGGTCGAAACGCACGGTCGCGCCCGGATACCCGATGTCAGAGTTACCTATTGCCGCAGTGAGTCCGCCGGCATCGGCGACCGCCTGGCCGAGTACGCCCACGAAAGCGTCGGTCGACTCCTCCACGTTGAACCGCTGCACCTGCGGCAGTCCGAGGTAGCCGATACGCGCACTGCCGAGCGGAGTGCCGTACACCCGCCGGTACTCTTCCGCAGCGGTTACGCTCCCCTCTACGGACTCGGTCGCAACGAACGGCGCAAGTGCGTCTGCGGGCGGCATAGCCCACGCGCCCGCCGAGATACACAGGGCAGACTCGGTCGGAGATGGAACGCCGCCGAGCGCTCGAACTCGCGCGCGCACGTTGGCGGCACCGATGGCGCCGTCCTGTGCAAGGCGCAGCAGCGTCGGGGTCGTCTGCGGCGTGAGATCCTCCCACACCAGATACGGTGCGAGCACGATGGTCACACGCTGTGCGGGTGGTCGAGACGTGCCATCGGCGGCGCGCGCATTACCTGCGGACACGAAACAAGCCGCCGCGAGGGCGACGACGCATATGAGTATCGACCGGATTCTCTTCATGTAGCGAGTATAGCGAAAGCCGGCCGCCTCCCGGCTCACGGTCGTGCAACAGTCGTGCCCGGGAAGATGAGCTCACAGGCAGGCATTGGTACACTGATGTTCGGTTGACCGCAAAGAGCCCTAGCGCCGACACCCGCCAAGGACCCGACACCGAGAATTGCGAGGCACGACCATCAGTAAACCCTCGATAGCCCGCTCGACAGCGATGATGTCATCGCTCACAGCGATGTCCCGCGTGACGGGCTTCCTCCGCATATGGGCGACCGCATTCGCTCTGGGTGCGACGGGCCTGATGTCGGCATACAGCATCGCCAACAACATCCCCAACATGATCTTCGAGCTGGTGGCGGGCGGAATCATCTCTGCACTGTTCATCCCATCGTTCATAGATGCTCGCGAGAACGGTGGAGAGGAAAGCGCGTGGCGATTCGCGAGTCACGTTTTCAACATCGCGGTCATCTCGCTCGGGTTCATCGCTCTGATCGGCACCGTGTGGCCGCTGCCGTTCATCTGGACGCAGACGTTCCGGCTCCCCGCCGGTGCATCAAACGATCTGGTGAAGACCGCCGAGGTGTTCTTCCGCTACTTTGCCATCCAGGTCGTGCTCTACGGTGCGGGCTCAGTCATCTCGGGACTGCTGAACTCGCAGCGCAAGTACTTCTGGCCTGCTATCGCTCCTGTGTTCAACAACCTGTTCGCAATCGCGGCGATGCTCGCCTTCGTTGCCTTGAAGGACGACCTGCGCCTCGCGACGATCGTTCTCGCCGTGGGCACGACGTTCTCGGTGCTCGTGATGTTCGCGGTCCAGGTGCCGGCCCTGATCAAATCCGGAGTGCGGTACTCGTGGGGCATCGGTCTTGACGATCCTGCGGTGCGAAAGATGCTGCGGCTTGCGGTTCCAACCGTCATCTATGTGCTGACGAACCTTGTGGCGGTGTCGTTTCGAAACGCGTCTGCCCTGGCCGTCTCCGACAAGGGCGTCTCGGTGCTCGCCTACGCGTGGGTCTTCTACCAGCTTCCATACGGCATCCTCGCGGTCGCGCTGGCTACGGCGGTGTTTACCGAGCTCTCTGAGGCTGCCGGCAAGCAGAACTGGGTCGACTTCAAGGCGACCTTCGCTCGTGGCCTGCGTATCACCGGCGTTCTGATGCTTCCGACATCAGCGGTGCTGATCGCTCTCGCAACGCCGCTGATCTCGCTGTATCGCGTGGGCGCTTTCAAGCAGGAGGACGTACCGCTGGTCGCAGGTGCGCTGCGCTACTGGGCGGCGGGACTCGTGTTCTATGCGGGCACGTTGTACATACTGCGCGCCTTCTACTCGCTTAAGGACACGCGCACTCCCATGCTCGTGAACCTCGTCACCACCACCATTCACATTGCGCTCTACTTGGTCCTTTCGACAGGGTTCGGCTCGTGGCCGGGTTTGGGCATCAACGGAATGCCCGCGGCAGACGTGGTGTTTTTCGCAATCAACTTCACGGTACTGGCGTACCTGCTTCGCAAACGAATCGGCGGTTTCGATGTCAAGGGCATAGTGAAGTCCTACACGCTCATGGCAATCGCCTCGTTGCTCGGGGGGGCCGTGGCGTTCGGGGTGTCCTATGCGCTCTCGACGGTCGCGGACGGCTTCGCAGGTTCGCTACTCCAGGTTATCGTCGGCGGAAGCGCCGGCCTCGCGACTGCACTCGCCGTCGGACGGCTAGCGGGCATCGCTGAGGTCACAACCGCAACCACGGTGCTCGGCAAGTTCGCGCACCGGATCAATCCTCGCAGCAAGGAGCGCACGTGAGTCCGGACATCGCGGTTCTGATTCCCGCTTTCAACGAAGCGGAGCGTATCGCCGACACGGTCGCGGCAGCGCTTGCGATTCCAGGCGTGAGCAGGGTGGTCGTAATCGATGACGGCAGTGAGGACGGCACCGACCACATCGCCGCCATCGCGGGCGCCAAGGTGGTTCGTATGGCGGGACAGGCCGGCAAGGGCGGCGCACTCGAGGCCGGTGCCAAGCGCGTCGAGAACGCCGATATCGTCTTGCTGCTCGATGGCGACCTGGGCACAACCGCCGCGCAGGGTCACCTGCTGCTGGGACCGATTCTCAACGGGACGGCGGACATGACCATCGCGGCATTCCCGCGGCCGGAGGGCAAAGCGGGCTTCGGGCTCGTGAAACGACTCGCCCAGTGGGGCATCACTCGGTACGGCGGTGCCTTCGTCGCGACGGCACCCCTGTCAGGCCAGCGCGCACTTACCCGCGAGTGCCTCGAGATTACTCGACCATTCGCTGCGGGCTACGGTGTCGAGGTCGCGCTCACGATCCGTGCGTTGCGATCAGGCATGCGCTTGGTCGAGGTACCGACGACGATGGGCCACGCCGCAACCGGCAGGGACTTCAAGGGGTTCGTGCATCGCGGACGACAGTTCGTTCACGTTGTTATCGCGCTGGCGCGGCTGGGTGCCGAGACCCGGCGCTCACGACAGACGCGAAGCCGCTAGGCTGGGCTTCGTGCGCGATCGCTGCCCGAGTGGAGCATTCGTCGGGCGCCGACCGTGTCACGGGGTGGGAACCGGCGGGAACTTGGGTCCGTCTTCGCTTCCAAGCGTGTAGTATCCCTGCTCCCCGCCGGTGAAGAGAGCCACCATCGTGAACTGTCCAGGCGCAGTCCCGAGTGTGTCGAATGCGCTCAGCTTGGCTGCTGCCGCCGCGGCTGCGACGCCCGTACCGCTCGTCGGAGTCTGCGCACCCAGGGCAAAGTAGCCAGCAGCGGCGTACGCCTTAGCGATCTCAAGCGCGGCATTGTCGGGCTTGCGCGAGAACGCGGCGATAGTGACAGCCTGCGTGGCAGCCGACGACGCCTTGAGCCCGGTCACGCTGATGGCTCCTGCTTTCACAAGGGCGTCAGTCACCGGGCGCGGACCTGCCGATGACGTCCACTCCGCGGTGAGGGACGCTGCAACCGCCGCCGTCAGGTCAGTCTGGGTCCCGACGACGGACCGAACCGCATCCGCCGTCTCCTTGTCTGCAAGACCCATCCCCTGCTTATCGAGAGTCACCACCGCAGCGGTACCCCCGGCCTGCTCGACGGTGGTGATCGCGGCCTGAAGTCCTTCGGTGCGTTCACCACTGGTGAGCAAGACCACGGTCATGCCATCGAGCCGATCATCGACCCATTCATCAGTCAGTTGCGAGGAATATGACCGCTGCAGGTTGATCTCGGCGCTCAAGCGCTGGTTGTCGTCGTTCAGGCGGCCAAAGTCGCGCTGAAGGCCTGAAACGATGGCACGCTGCTGCGCATCCATGGTGCCCTGACCGACCACCAGCCCGCCAAGAACGAGTCCAAGGGCGAGTGCAATGAACACCGCGACGAGCGAAGCCAGATGATAGCGAAGGTTATACATGACGAATTACAGCTCCCTGTGACGTGTCAGGCACCGAACCACGCACGAATGCGCAGGACGATGAGCTCAAGAAAGGTCCGTAGACCGGGCGATATCAGGACGAGCGCCGAGACGACGACCAGTCCGGCCATGACTATGGGAATCAAATGGCTCGGCCCGATCGCCGAGCGGTAAAGCTTGTTGACACCTTTCGCGTCCACGAGTTTTGGACCGACCTTCAGGCGCACCAGGAACGTCGATGCCATGCCCTTGCGGCCCTTATCCAGGTACTCGACGAGGTTGGCGTGTGTGCCCACTGCCACGATCAGTTCCGCGCCGAGTTCCCACGGCAGGAGAAGCGCAAGGTCCTCGCTTGTGGCAGCGAGTGGCCAGGCGGTACCCGGCACACCGAGCTCGTCCAACCGATCCATGCCGGGCGCACGTCCGTCCTCATACGCATGAACTATCAACTGCGCACCACTTCGAAGCGCCTTGTCCGTGACCGAATCCATGTCACCGACGATGATGTCCGGTCGAAATCCTGCCTCGAGAATCGCATCGGCGCCACCATCGACGCCGATGAGTATCGGCTTCATCTCGCGAATGTAGGGCCGCAGCGCGCGCATGTCTTCCTTGAAGTCGTAGCCGCGCACCACTACGAGTGCGTGGCGTCCATGGAAGTCGACGACCGTCTCCGGGACCCAGGTCTCATCGGTCAGGATCGAGCGTTCATTCTCGAGGTACTCGATCGTGTTGCGGGCGAACCTGTCGAGCTGGTCTCCCAATCCGAGCTTCGCCGCTTCCATCTTGGCTTCGATCGCCGTTACGGATAGACGGACCCCTTTGGCGCAGGCCTTGCCGTCCAACAGAATCTCATCGCCGACGACCTGTACGACCTCGCCTTCTCGCACGCACGAGAATACATCGCGTCCCACGTCATCGATCAACGTGACACCGCCGCGAGTCAGCAAGAGTGGACCGACGTTGGGATACGCGCCAGAGATCGAGGACGCGGCGTTAACCACGACTTCGACGCCTGTAGCGAGGAGTGCCTCGGCGCTGACGCGATCCATGTCGACGTGGTCGATGATCGCTATGTCATCAGGGCCAAGCCGCTGGGTGAGGTCCTTTGTACGTTTATCGAGTCTGGCTATGCCTTCGTGACGCATGAGTCTCCCGAATACAGCCGATACCCGATTGGAGCGAATCAGAAGCTCGCACAATCGAAGTCCTGTCGTGCCGACACAGAATCGTACCACACGGATGCCCACCGGCCTGCGGACAGGGACGGGGATCGATACCGCATCTAGCTCGGAATTTCGGCCTCTCCGAGTAACTCGCGCGCGTGGGCCAGACTGGTCTCTGAGTCGTTTCCGGACAGCATGCGAGCAATCTCTGCTGTGCGGGCTTCTCCGGTGACAGCGACAACCTGTGTGGCAGCGCTCGCGCCGCTGACCGCCTTGCTCACCACGAGCTGTGCGTCGGCGTACGCGGCCACCTGAGCAAGGTGCGTGACAACGATGACCTGATGGGTGCGAGCGAGCTCGGCCAACCGTCGGCCAACAGACCGCGCCGCCGTCCCCCCGAGCCCGGCGTCGACCTCGTCAAATACCAGAGTCCCGACGGTGTCCGCCTCACCCAGTACTCCCTTGAGTGCCAGCATGACGCGCGACAACTCACCGCCCGAAGCAATTCGCGCGAGCGGGCGCGCGGGCTGCCCGGGTGCGGGCGCATACAGGAATTCGACTCGGTGTGACCCATCGGCGGTCCAGCTGTCGTACGCAAGTGGCGTGAATGCGATCTCGAACCTCGCACCTTCCATGCACAGATCCGCCACTGCGGCGCCGAGCTCTGACACGAACAGCGGCGCCGCTTCTCGGCGTACCGCATCGAGGTGCTCCGCTGCGGCGATCAATCGAACGCGCGCCGTTTGCAGCTCACGATCGGCGATGGCCGTCCGCTCCTCCCCCGCATCGTGTGCGGAGAGGGCGGCGGCGGCACTCTCCCGCGTCGCGATGACATCCTCAAGACGCGGTCCATACTTCTTGGCCAGACCCGACAACACTGTCAGGCGACCGAGCACCGCATCGAGCGCGGCCGAGTCGTGCTCCACGCCATCGCGATACGCGCGGATGCCCGAGCTGGCGTCATCCGCTATCGCGTACGCCTCGCCGAGACGCGCCGCGAGTTCGTCGAGCGCGGGATCGATATCTGCAACCTTGCCGAGCGCCACGGAGGCCCGGGCGAGGCCATCCAATGCACCACCATCGCCACGCAACAGCTGCGCTGCCTCATCCGCCGCCTCGGCCAGACGCTCGCCGTGCTGCAGCGCCGGAACTCGCGCTTCAAGGGCGACGTCCTCACCGGGCTGAGGGTCGACTCGACCGATCTCATCGGCGACGAACCTGAGGTAGTCGGCGTCGCGCGCGGCTTCCGTCAGTGAACGCATCAGCTCGTCACGTGCTTCGCGCGCAGTCCGTTCGTCAGCTCGTGCGGCCCGAAACGCGCTGAGTGCCTCATGGGCTACGGCGCCTGCACGGCGATCGAGATAAGCCGAGTGCGTTGCGGAACTCAGCAGTGCCTGGTGCTCGTGCTGACCGTGCAGATCCACCAGCGGCCCGATCCGATCGGCCAGCGCTCCCACGGTGGCCATCTCGCCATCGAGCGTGCACCTGCTGCGCCCATCCGCACCCACGCGACGACGCGCGAGCACCTCGGCACCGGAAACAGCGAAGCGGCCCTCGACCAACGCCTCGGGAGAACCCGACCGGACCGAGCCCGCATCGCCTCGCTCACCCAGCAGCAGCTGCAAAGCGCCGAGCAGCGCGGTCTTACCCGCGCCCGTCTCGCCTGTGAGCGCGGTCATACCCGGGCCAAACTCGAGCCAGACCTCCTCGATGAGCGCAAGATCGCGAACATGCAGTTCCTCGAGCACCTCTGATCAGCCCCCGAAGAACTCCGCCGAGACGGTCTCATAGAAATCGCGCCCATCGAGCTTGACGAGCAAAACGTCGTGGCCACCGCGCGAGATGGTGACGCGCTCGATGGACTGTCGGCACGGCATGACTTCGCCGTCGACGATGATGCAGGCGTCTGAACGCGACTCGTCCGGCAGCGACAGCTCGACACTCTCGTGCGTGTCGGTCACGATCGGGCGAACGGCAAGCGTGTGCGGCGCCACCGGCACCAGGACCATGCCGCCGAATCCCGGTGCGACCACCGGACCGCCAGCCGAGAGCGCATACGCGGTCGAACCGGTCGCCGTGGCGACGATTACGCCGTCCGAGCGGAGTCGCGCGACCCGATGTCCGTCGACGTCGACGTCGATTGCGACAACGCGCGCGGATGCACCTCGGGACAAGACCACCTCGTTCAACGCCCGGTACACTCCCACCGAGCGACCCTCCATGAACACCTCGGCGCGCAAGGTTGCGCGACGTTCTATGCGACCCTCACCAGCGAGCGCGGTCTCGATCGCACTGCGCATCCCGCCAGGAGTCGCGCCCGACAGAAAGCCGAGCCGCCCGTACTTCACGCCGAGCAAAGGCACTTCGACGTCGCCAAGGAGGTGCACCGCCTTCAAGATGGTGCCGTCTCCTCCAAACGCGACCGCGAGCACGGGCTCCCCGATCTCGCTTGCAGGAATCCCAAAGTCAGGTAGTCCGACACCGCCCGCATCGTCTGCCGAAAGAATCGGCGTGCAGCCCTGCGCGGAGAGCCACGTGGCAATCTCCACCGTGGCGGCTACCGCGGCTGTGTTCGCTGTATTCGGTACGAGGAGTACGCGCACGCTCTAGCCTCCCAGTGTCTCGTGTGCAGCAAGCGCAACTTCGCGTGCCGTGAGTTTAGTCGGCTCACCGTCGCGCGCTGCCCACATCCAGAACTCGATGTTACCCTCCGGACCCTTGATGGGCGAGAACGTCAGTCCCCGAATCACCAATCCACCATCTTCTGCGGTTGCGACGGCCGCCTCCAGGACGTCTACGTGGACCTCGGGGTCTTTGACCACACCCCGTTTTCCCACACGACCCTTACCGGCTTCGAACTGAGGTTTTACCAACGCCACCATGTCGCCGGATTCGCCGAGCAGTCGCAGCAAGCTTTCCATAACGACTCTCAGCGAGATGAACGACACATCGATCACAACGATATCGAACGGTGCGCCCAGTTCAGCGGGGTCAGCATGGCGAATGTTGGTCCGTTCGAAGACTCTCACGCGGTCGTCCGTGCGAAGCGACCAGGCGAGTTGGCCGTACCCAACGTCCACGGCGCACACAGACGCCACACCTCGCTGGAGCAGACAGTCGGTGAACCCACCCGTGGATGCGCCTACATCGATAGCGCGACGACCCTCGATCGCGACCTCGAACTCCTCGAGGGCTCCCGCGAGCTTGTCTCCACCACGTGACACGTAGCGCTGCCGCTCGGCGACCTCGATCACCGCATCCTCGGAGACCGGATGCCCAGCCTTGGTGACCACTTCACCGCCGACCCTGACCTCGCCTGCAAGCACCGCCGCGCGAGCACGCTCGCGCGAGGTGAACAGTCCGCGATCAACGAGCTCGGCGTCGATGCGGCGCCGTGTCACGGGCCGCCTCCTCAAGAGTCGAGGGGGCAACAGCGGAGCGCTCCGCGTCGATTGCTTCGATACGACCCAGAACCGCGGCCGTCACACCGTCGGCGTTCAATCCGACGTCTGAGAGGAGTCGGTCCATCGCGCCGTGGGTGACAAAACAGTCAGGCACGGCCAGACGGAGCACCGGAACCAGCACTCCGAGGTCGGCAAGACCCTCGCACACCGCCCCGCCAAAGCCTCCCATACAGGTGTTCTCTTCGATGGTGACGACCAGCCGATGATTCGTGGCCGCATTCGAGACCATCTCGAGGTCGAGTGGCTTGACCCACCGGGCATTGATGACGCTGGCCGAGACGCCCTGCTCCGCAAGCAGCGCAGCGGCCTTCTCGGCGGTGGCGACCATGCGACCGACGGCGAGAAGCGCAACATCCGTGCCTTGGCGTCGGACGTCTGCGCGACCGGCCTCCCAGACGTCGGGAGCCGTCGGCATCGCGAGGCCTGCGCCGGAACCTCGCGGGTAGCGAATCGCGACCGGGCCGTCTGCGAGGAGCGCTGTGTGCAGCGCGGCTGCGAGCTCGACCTCGTCGGCGGGCGCGAGGACCATCATGTTGGGAATCGAGCGCAGGTATGTCAGGTCGAAGACACCGTGATGCGTCGGTCCGTCCTCGCCCACGAGCCCCGCCCGATCCAGACAGAAGACCACGTGCAGGTTCTGGAGCGCTACGTCCATGATCATCTGATCGTAGGATCGCTGCAGGAAGGTCGAGTAAACGGCGACGACTGGCACCATGCCGCCGAGCGCCAGGCCCGCCGCCATGCCGACCGCGTGCTCCTCGGCGATCCCGACGTCGTAGAAGCGGTCAGGATAGGTCTCGGCGAAGGTGTCGAGGCCGGTGCCGCTCGGCATCGCTGCGGTGATCGCGACGATTCGCTCGTCTCGAGCAGCCTCGGCGACCAGCGCGATGGAGAACGCCTCCGTGAAGCTCTGCGGCGCACCGTCCCGCTTGTGTGTCTGGCCGGTCTCCACCGAGAAGGGAGCGATGCCGTGAAATGCATCGGGCGAGTCCTCGGCATGCGAGTACCCGGATCCTTTGCGGGTGACGGCGTGGATGATGACAGGGCCGTCGGCGGCCTTCGCGACCTCGACGGCGGCCTGCACCTGAGCCACATCATGGCCATCGATGGGGCCGACGTACTTGACTCCGAGCTCTTCGAACAGCATTCCCGGAACGACGAGCTGCTTGAACGAACCCTTTACGGCTTCGCCAGCGTCGACCATGATGCGCCCGATAGCTGTGGAGGCGAGTCGCGACTCGACTCCGTCGCGGAGCCGGGTGTATCGGCGGTCGAGCCGCACTCGCGCGAGATAGCTGGCGAGTGCGCCGACGTTCTCGGAGATGGACATCTCGTTGTCGTTGAGCACGATGACCAATGGGGTACCGAGGTGGCCGATGTGGTTGAGCGCCTCAAAGGCCATGCCGCCGGTCATGGAACCGTCACCGATGACGGCCACGACCGTCTCGTCACTCCCCCGCGTATCGCGGGCCCGGGCGAGCCCAAGCGCAACCGAAAGCGAGTCCGACGCGTGACCAGCGTCAAACGAGTCGAACGGACTCTCTGAGCGCTTGGGGAAGCCGCACATTCCGCCGTACTGGCGAAGCGTCGAGAAGCTATCGAGGCGACCAGTGAGCAGCTTGTGCACGTACGACTGATGGCCCACGTCGAAGATGATGCGATCCTCGGGACAGTTCAGCGCCCGATGAATGCCGAGCGTCAGCTCGACGACACCGAGGTTCGGTGCGAGATGGCCGCCCGTCTTCGAGACGGTGGAGACGAGCTCCTCGCGGATCTCTGTAGCGAGTTGCTCAAGCTGGGCCTCATTGAGGTCCTTGACGTCACAGGGCGTCTCGATGGTGTCGAGAATCCGCTCAGTCACCGTGCCCATCATCTCCGTCGGACGGATCGTCTTGCGTCTCGTCGGCCCATGCCTCGTCCTCGGACCAGACGTCGCCGATCGCCTCGTCGGGTGCGCCGTCGACGAAGCCGGCATCCTCCGCGGGCGGTACTGGTGCGTCAGCGTCAGCGCCAGCGTCGGCGTCGGCGTCGGTATCTACGTCGGCGAGCGCGTCGGTATCCGCAGACTCGCTGGCGGTGGATCCCGACTCGACGTCATCTCCACCGGAAGCCGTTTGCGCGGCAGCAGCGGGCGTGTTCGCCCAGTCCGCGTGGTCGATCAGCTCGGTGCAGACGTTAGCGAGCCGAACGCCTTCCTCAAGCAGGTCCAGGCTCTTCTCAAGCGAGGTGTCCTTCTTGCGAACCTGCGTGACGATCTCGTCGAGCCGCGACTTTGCGGCGGTGAAGCTATAAGACTCGTCAGTCATCAGTGGCGTCCTCTTCGTTGTGCACTTCGTCGTTCTTGGCAATCCGGCCGAGAACCCCGTTCACAAACTTCGAGGAGTCCTCTCCGCCGTAGACCTTGGCCAGTTCTACCGCCTCGTTGATGGCGACGCTGGCGGGGACATCTTCCGAGCTCTCAATCTCATACGTCGCTATGCGCAAGATGTTGCGATCGACAAGCGGCATGCGAGATACGGCCCAGTTCTCCGAGACTTCGCCGATGGTACCGTCGAGCTCATCGAGACGAGCCTCCACGGCCGCGACCAGCTGCAGACAGAACTCGTCGGGTTCGCCGTCCTCGAGCGAATAGCTCTTGTCGGCCAGTATCTCTGCGACGGACTGACCGGTGATATCGCGTTGGTACAGTATCTGAAGCGCCTGACGGCGCGCGCGGCTGCGCTGCTGCATGAGGCGCTACTCCACGAACACGATGCCGTCGACGTACACGTCGACAGCATCGACCGCAACGCCTACCTGGCTCGTGATCGCATCGGCAACTGCGACCTGTACCGCGTTCGCGACTGACTTGAGCTTTGAGCCGTACACCACTTGGACGTGGATCGTGATGCTGAGGGCGCCGTCGTCTCCGACGGACACGTCGACTGCGCGCGAGGAACCCTTGCGGGCGCCCTTCTGCACGAGTCCGGCGAGTCCGGGTGCACCGACGCCGGCTACACCCTCCACGCTCTCGGTGGCAACAGTGACGATGGTGTCGAGCACAGCCGGAGCGACCCCGAGGCCTTCCAGGCGAATCTCATCAGACATAGTGGTCCGCTCTCCTTCTACAGCCCGCGAACTAGGACAGGTCGCTCATCTCGGTCTCGATAAAGTCAGTATAGACTTCGCCTCTCACAAAGGCGGGGTTCTCGACGACCATCTGGTGGAACGGGATCGTCGTGGGGATGCCGACGACGATGAATTCATCAAGTGCACGGCGCGCGCGAGCGATCGCCTCATCGCGGGTCTCGCCCCATACGATCAGTTTGCCGAGCAAAGAGTCGTACGTGGGCGGCACCTTGTACCCTGAGTACAGGTGCGAGTCGATGCGAACACCGAACCCACCGGGAGGGTTAAACACCGAAACCAGACCGGGATGCGGACGGAAGTTGTGCGCGGGGTCCTCGGCATTGATGCGGAACTCGATGGCGTGTCCGCGCTTGACGATCTCGGCTTGAGTCTTGTGGCGCATCGGCTCACCGGCGGCGATGCGAATCTGCTCCTTGATGATGTCGACGCCCGTGATCTGCTCGGTGATGGGGTGCTCCACCTGGACGCGGGTGTTCATCTCCATGAAGTAGAAGCGGCCGTCCGTGTCGAGCAGGAACTCGATGGTGCCAGCATTCTGGTAATCGACAGCGCGCACGGCCTTCATGGCGGCCTCGCCCATCGCAGCGCGGAGCTCCTCGGTCATCGCGGGGCTCGGTGCCTCCTCGACGAGCTTCTGGTGACGGCGCTGGATCGAGCAGTCGCGCTCAAAGAGGTGTACGGCGTTGTCGTGCGAGTCCGCGAGGATCTGCATCTCGACATGACGAGGACGCAGGAGGTACTTCTCGATGTAGACCGTGTCGTTACCGAACGCGGCAGCGGCTTCGGCCTTGGCGGCCATCATGTTGGACTCAAGGTCATCGCGGCTCTGTGCGACGCGCATGCCCTTGCCTCCCCCGCCGGCGCTCGCCTTGATGAGAACGGGGAAGCCTACCTCCTCGGCGAAGCGGAGTGCTTCATCGACGGTCTCGACGGCTCCATCACTACCGGGAACACAGGGTACGCCGGCAGCCATCATCGTCTCACGCGCTACCGACTTGTCGCCCATACGGTCGATCGCGTCTGGCGACGGGCCGATGAAGACGAGACCCGAGTCAGCACAGGCACGAGCGAACGCTGAGTTCTCGGCGAGAAAGCCGTAACCCGGGTGCACGGCCTGGGCACCCATCGTCAACGCAGCCGAGATGATGTTGGGCATGTTGAGGTACGAGAGCGACGCCTGTGCAGGGCCGATGCACACGGAGTGGTCAGCCATGGCGACGGGCAACGAGTCCTTGTCGGCGTCTGAGTAGACGATGACGGTCTCGATACCCATCTCCTTTGCGGCGCGGATGATGCGCAGCGCTACTTCGCCGCGGTTAGCGACGAGAATGCGATCGAACACGGGCACCTCCGGCTTAGTTGGCCTCGTAGTAGAAGAGCACGGTGCCGTACTCGACGGGATCGCCGTTCTTGACGCCGATCTCACGGATGATGCCCGACTCCTCGGCGACGATCTCGTTCATGAGCTTCATCGCCTCGAGGATGCACAGTGTAGCGCCCTCCGAGAAGGCATCGCCGACTGCGACGAACGGAGCGGCACCGGGAGCGCCTGCCTCGTAGAAGCTGCCGACCATGGGAGCGGTGACCGTCTTCCAGGATGCCGGACGGGCGCCGGCAACCGGTGCTGCCTCTGCAGTAGGAGCGGCCACTGCGGCCGCGGGGGCGGCAGCTGCAGGTGCAGCAGGGGCCGCGGTGTAGCCACCCTTGCGGACCGAGACCTTGGTGTCGCCCTCTTCGATGACGATCTCGGAGATGTCCGAGTTCTCGATGACCTTGAGCAGCTCGCGAATCTGATTGACGTCCACGGAATCGTCCTCCTTGACGGTGTGCAACTCCTCGCTCATCAGGAAGACGGCCTTCTCGGCGCCGACCTGATGTGCGGTGAGATACTGACGGGCTTCGTTGGGGAACAGCGCGTACATGAGTACGTCTTCTTCGCTCTTGGCCAGATCGCCGATCTCAGCAGCGACCTCGTCGTACGTAGTGGTGACCAGTGAGCCTGGCCGGATGTCGTCGGCCAGAGGCTCAAGATCCCCGAGGACTTTGGCGACGATCGCCTTATCCATGGGCCCGGGCGCCTTGCCGTAGTAGCCGCGGATGTAGTCACGCATCTCCTGCGGGACGATGTTCCAGCGCTTGCCGGTGAGCACGTTCATGACCGCCTGCGTACCGACGATCTGTGACAGCGGCGTGACGAGTGGCGGGTAGCCAACCTCGGCGCGAACCTTGGGAATCTCGGCGAGCACGTCGGGCAGGCGATCGAGTGCCTTCTGTATCTCGAGCTGGCTGACGAGGTTGCTCATCATGCCGCCGGGAACCTGATGGCTGAAGACCTCCATCGAGAGCAGCGTGGTGATGCCGCGCTGGAGGCCCTTGCGACGTCGCACATCTTCCCAGTACTCGGCGATCTCGAAGAGCAGGTCGAGGTCGAGTCCGGTGTCGTACGGCGACTCTTTGAGCGCAGCGACGATCGTCTCGACCGCGGGCTGGCTGTTGCCGAACGCCAGCGCGACGACCGCGGTGTCCACGATGTCGGCGCCCGCCTCGGCGGCCTTGACGTAGTTCATGGGCGCCATGCCGCCGATGTAGTGGCAGTGAACATGTACGGGCAGGCCGATCTCGGTCTTGAGCGCGCGCACCATCTTCTCGGTACGGAACGGCGTGAGCATGCCCGCCATGTCCTTGATGCAGATGGTGTCGGCACCCAGATCCTTGAGCTCCTGCGCGTACTCAAGATACGAATCGATCGTGTGTACCGGGCTCACGGTGTAGGAGATCGCACCCTCGAAGAGGCCGCCGCACTCCTTCACCGCCTCGGCAGAGGCAGACACGTTGCGGATGTCGTTGAGCGCGTCGAATACGCGGAACACGTCGATACCGTTGCGCTTGGAGGCCGCGACGAATCGGGTGACGATCTCATCGGAGTAGTGATGATAGCCGACGAGGTTCTGGCCGCGAAGCAGCATCTGCAGCGGCGTGTTGGGGCAATGCTGCTTGATGGTACGCAGGCGCTCCCAGGGATTCTCGTCCATGAAGCGCAAGCAGGAGTCGAATGTCGCCCCACCCCAGACTTCGAGCGACCAATAGCCGACCGAGTCCATCTTGGGCAGGATCGGCAGCATGTCGCCGATCTCCATACGCGTGGCCCACAGCGACTGGTGCGCGTCGCGCAGGGTGGTATCGGTGATGTGCACTGGCCGCATCGCGCCTCCCCTTGCATACAGTCCGAGAACGAAACGGTGCGGGCCGTCTGGTGCCGCACCGCGAAGAACGTGAGTAGTCCGCATAGTATATACGAGGCCGGACGCGGCTTCCTACTCGCCCGCGCCCGGCCACGACTGTCGTGTCACTGCTCGCGCTAGACGCGGGTGATGTAACGCCCGTCTCGCGTGTCGACCTTGAGCCGTTCGCCGACGTTGATGAACATCGGGACCTGGATGACCGCACCCGTCTCGAGCGTAGCGGGCTTCGTGCCACCTTGGACGGTATCGCCCTTGAATCCGGGATCGGTCTCCGTGACCTCGAGCTCGACGAACATGGGCGGCTCGACGCCGAGATACTCGCCGTCTGCGGTCATGACCTCGACCTCGTCGTTCTCACGGAGCCACTTCGCCTGATCGCCGATGAAGTCCGCGGCGAGTTCAACCTGCTCAAAGCTCTGCGAATCCATGAAGTAGAAGGTGTCGCCGTCGTTGTAGAGGTACTGCATCTTCTGGTTGCTGATGCGTACGTCGTCGAACTTCTCGCCAGCGCGGAATGTGTACTCCACGACGCGCCCGCTCTTGAGTTCCTTGAGCTTGGTGCGCACGAATGCGCCACCCTTACCAGGCTTCACGTGCTGGAACTCCACGATTATCCAGCGCTTGCCTTCATACAGGATGCACATGCCGTTCTTGAAGTTCGCGGTGTTGATGGACACAGCCGTACTCCTTCTTCACGCAAGAGCTCCGCAGTCGCGGACGCGGTTACAGTTCCAGCAATTCCTTGGTGGACCGAGTGAGCACGCGAGCTCTGTCGGATTCCACCACTATCAAGTCCTCGATTCTAACACCGCCAAGACCGGGTATGTAGATGCCCGGTTCGATAGTGATGACGCTTCCCTCGGCGATCTGCGTTGTTCCACGAGGGCCCACTGTGGGAGCCTCATGTACATCGAGCCCTACACCGTGGCCCAGCCCGTGCCCGAACCTGTCACCGTATCCTGCGGCAGAGATGACGCTGCGCGCTGCGGAATCGATCTCGGCGCCGGTTCGACCTGCGCACGCGGCCGCGATTCCCGCAAGATTCGCACTGTGCACCGCGTTGTATATCTCACGCTGCTGCTGACTAGCCGTGCCGATCACGACGGTCCTCGTCATGTCGGCCCGATACCCGCCGAGCCGGGCCCCAAAGTCCATCTTCAAGAAGTCGCCGCTGCGCACCAGTCGTGGTCCCGGATGGGCATGCGGCAGAGCGGAATTCGGGCCACTCGCAACGATCGGAGCAAAGGCCACCCCTTCGGATCCAAGCGACCGCATGTAAAACTCGAGTTCGAGCGCGATCTGCGCCTCAGACATCCCAACGCGCACAAATGAGAGGATGTGATCGAACGCGTCATCGGTCAGTGCCTGTGCAAGCGCGATTCGCTCGAGCTCAGCCGCGTCCTTTGTGGTGCGCAGAGACTCAATCCAATCAGTCACAGGTGTGAGCTCTGCATCTACCGCATCCTCGGCATGCCGAACTGTCACATACGGCAACGATGACTCGACCGCCACCCGGACGATACCGCGCTCTGCGAGCATCTCTGATACGGCGAGCCATAGATCGCCCGCCACCACTCTGATTTCGAACGGACTGTCAGCGGCCGCATGGGTCGCCGCTTCTCGAAAGCGACTGTCCGTGATCACCGTCGCATCGTCTGCGGTGATCAAGACAAGCGAGAAGGGTTCATCGTCCCACACTCCATCGAACCCGGTCAGGTACGTCACATTGGCCACCGCGCGCGCAACGAACGCCTCCAGCTCCGTCTCCAACAACCGCGCACGAAGCTTCTCGAGCCTCTGACTACATTGCATTGGGGCGATTCCTTCCCGCGAAAAGGGTCGGATGGGATTCTAGCGTCATCCGCACTCACCGTGAACAACCATCCGAGCTACACTGTGGACTGCAGTTTCAAGTTCAGCGAATGGAGTGAGCGTGGAGGTCCCGTCCTGGTTCTGGTCCATGAGTCTGGCGCTCTTCGGCCTACTGTTTGGCAGCTTCGCCAATGTGCTCATCTGGCGCTTCCCCCGCGGCGAATCGGTTGCGTTCCCTGGGTCGCACTGCCCCGTATGTGACCATGTCATCAGATGGTACGACAACATCCCGCTGATCTCATGGGCGATTCTGCGCGGCAGATGCCGGGATTGCTCTGCCCCCATATCCGCGCGCTACCCCCTGGTGGAGCTACTCTCGGGTGTCTTGTGGCTTGTAGCAGGCATGCGGTTCGGCTTTACTGCGCAGTCGCTGCTGTGCGCCGGATTCTTCTACACGCTGCTGGTGCTCACATTCATCGATCTCGACACGTATAGACTCCCCAACGCCATTGTCGGCGCTCTGGCGCTTTCGGGAACGCTGGCGGCGGTCATAGCGCAGCTCACAGGCATGCCTCTGACACCGTTGCTCCACGTCGCCGCGGAGGGTTGGCTCAGTCACCCGATTGCATCAGCGCTGACCGGGGCGGCTTTGGGTGCCGGCCTGAGTGGCGGATTGGCGTTCGCCTACGGTCGAGCGCGCGGGCGCTCAGGATTGGGCATGGGCGACGTAAAACTGCTGGGTGCGATAGGAGTATTCCTAGGCCCGTATGTGCTGTTGACGCTGTTTGCAGGCAGCATCCTGGGGGTCATCGGCGGGATCGTGGACGCCAACCGCACCGGAGGGTCCACAGCAGCACATCGCATACCGTTCGGTCCCTACCTGGCGGCCGGTTCCGTTCTCACCACACTCGCAGGCCCCGCGATCTGGGCGTGGTATCTGTCTCTGCTGCAGGTGTCGTGAGCGCATAAGCCCGTCGGCGAAACCTACTGTCGCGACCAGGTCCCGAAGCTCTGTACCATCTGACCGTACCCGGGCATCTGACGTGAGACGCATTGCCCGAGGTTCGCGCTCGTACGCAGATGCTGGTTGTTGTTCGCGATGAAGTCGATACCTCGCGCAATGACGCACCCGACGACGGCGGTCTTGGTACCCACCTGGATCATGCCAAGATTCGGATCGTTGGCATTGGGGTTGACGCAGTAGAAGGCTGCGGCGTGCGAGGGCGGCGTCTCCGGATCATTTCCCGGGTTGCCGCCACCGTTATCGAGAACGATGCGATCCGTCGAGACGATACCGAGCGTCTCATCTTTGTTGAACGACTGATAGTCGTACATGGTGTCTCCGTTGTTTCCGCCTAGGCCCGGAGCAAGTCCGTTGAGCGGAACGAAATCCGTCAGCAAAGAGATCGTACCGTTTGCGATGATGACTCCGTTGCCCACGTACTTGATCGGGACGGTCGTCGTGAGGGGTCCGTCAATAAACACTGTCCCCCAGCACGTCAGCGTCCGCCATCCGGAGGGCACGTTCATCGCTGACAACGAGAAATCGTCAGTCGCGGCACCGAAGGAGGCTGTCGAGGCATCGATCGTCAGGCCGCCGCTCTTGTTGATGGTTCCATCGTTATCGATGACCTTGTATGCACCTGCGGCTCCGGAGTACGTGCTGACTGCACCCGGCGCGCGAGTGTGCGCATAGCTGGCGGTGTCGCCTGCTGTGTAAACCTCGGCGTTCGTCACTCCTGGGCGAACCGCGGGCTCACCCTGGTTGTTGTCGGCTGACTCCGACTGCGCTCGTGCGAGCCCCGCCTGGAGATACGCTGAATCGACCGGAGGCACCACGAAGTCCGGAACAGACGGAATCTTCCGCGGCTGCGGATTGGTTCCCACGGATACTGTGTGCGGAGGCTCGTAGTAGATGGCGCCAACATTGATGTAATCGCCGCTCGAGGCGACATTCCCGCCCTTAACCATCAGCGGACCCCACTTGATTCCACCCGATCCGTTGCCCAGGTTATCGCCATCAAGGCTTCCGTAGGTGTAGAGCGGTCCGTAGATGCTCGTCGTGCCGTTGATCTTGCCGTTGCTCGCGTTGGCGTCAAGTCGCGCACCAAAGGAGATGTTCATGCCGTAGAGATCGATGAAGTACATCCTGACTCTTACTGTCTCAATTGTGGCGTCGTCGCCCATGCCTGTGGAGACCAGGAGATACTCGCTGTTGCTGACAAGCTGCACGCTGACCGTCGCTTCGCCCGATCCGGTCTGGGCGGCGGTAAGGTGCATCGGAAAATCGGTTCCACTGGGATCGAATCCCTGGTACTGGATGCGCGCTACCGCGGCATCGAGCCCAGCGTTGGCTGCCTGGAACGCCTGCGCCTCCCTGTTCACCAGGTTGGCCTCATGCAGCGACTGCTGTGAGAGAACGAATCCCGAGACAACCAGAATCGTGACCAGCGCGAGTACCCCGATCACCGTCACGAGCGCCACGCCTTCGTCGGCGCCTCGCAGCGAGAACCGTGAATCAGAAATGCCTCTCATCGGTACGCCTCCTGGCTTCATTTGGTGCGATTTCGGAACTGGACGGTGTCCACGTGTGTCTCGGTCCGTCCATCGGCCGTGACGGCCAACTGAATCGTCACTGAGCGCGCTTGCACGCTGACCGCACCCATATCTGTAATCTCCACGCCATCTTTGTCGTAATAGCGAAAGAGCGGGACACTGTCGCGGATGTTCGCGTTGTCGAATGCGATGTGACCGCTGTTCTGCGCCGCACCCACGGTTGCGCCACTGGAGTCCGTCAGATAAGTGACGAGGTCAACATATCCCTGCCCCGTGGCTGCATCACGAACTGCTGTGAATGTGTGCTGCTCGAGAACGTCGTTTCCGTCGCGATCCGTGGAGATTCTGAGCTGATAGGGGCTCAGTTGGTAGTTCGCGGTGGCGATGGGATCGATCGAAGAGTTCTGAACGATCAGCTTCTCCATCACCTGAAGAGGGAGCGCCACGGCACGTGAAAGTGTAGCCTCACGGTCCGCGACGGCCTGGCCAGCGTTCGCCGCCTGCAAGAACATGTAGGCCGCACCGATGGCGATGCCGAGCAGCGCCATCACGACAAGCATTTCAGCCAACGTGAATCCGCCGTCATCTCGCAAGCGTGAGGCACGGCGATGTCGCCTCAGGGTCACCACGACGTGGTCCAATCAGGGGTGAAGTCCGCAAGCGTGTAAGTGCTGTTCTTGTTGAGGGAGTCGGTGCGAACCATGATCGGCGACTTGATGACCGTATCCACTCCGCTGATAGCCACCGTCGCGGTGCACCTCACGGACAGACTCGTCTGGGTGCCGTTGCTGGCCATGGTCACCCTTGGGAAGGTGACACTGTTGCCGGAGGTGGGGTTCGTGGTTGAAGTCCCAAAAGCCGTCCATGAACCGCTACCGATCCTGTACTCCCAGCGGTAGGGCTTGGCAGGCGATGATACCGAGAAGCTGGGCGGTGTGAGTGTCATGGACGACGTAGTGAACGCGAATGGCTTGTTGAATGCGTTCTCATTGACCGCGATGCTCATGCTGGTGAATCCCGGTCGCGTCAGCAAGTACGGACCCGCCGTTTCAGGTGACACCCAATCAGTAGACACCCCAGCCGCCGCGCGGGGTCCGCGAGCGAGCACTGAGACGTAATAGAGGCTGAATGGACTGGTGACAAACGTTGCCGAGGGGCTGACCACCGTCGCCGAGGAAGACCCCGTCGTCCCTACTTTATGGAGTGAGGCGACGTAATCCGGAACGAGGGATTCGCCGTCCATGACCGCCGGCCAGGTCCATGTCGCCGCCGTATTCGCAGTCGTCGAAGAGAGGCTGACCGTGCCGGGCGCTGGCGGCTTCACATTGTCGATAATGAAGTCGCGGGACTTTGTGTCGCTCTGGTTGAGCGCGTCCCACACCTCGGCGAACAAAGTAACTCTGCGACCCTCGGCGTTGAGCACGCTGGTATCCCACGAAGAGCTAGCGGAGCCCGAAGCCCCGAGAGGTGTGGACGTCGCAAGATACGAGGTCCCCCACTTCACGTACAGCTGTGTGAGGACGACATCCGTCATGTTCGCCACAGCGGTAGCGCCAACGTGCACAGTACCCCAGATCGGCCGTGCGGTGGCACCCGCTGCCGGCGTGGAGCTGTCGAACTCGACGGTTGGAGCGGTTCTGGTCTCGGTGCTCGAGCTGCCACCCGACCAACGCCATTCGCGTACGTGCGTACCGGTCGCGAAGCGATAGGACTTGAATCCGGGACCGGATACCACGACGACGACCTTCACAGACCGGTACGCCGGAGTGGCCGAGGCTGGTTGACTCGCCTCGTAGTACGGCGTCATCGTGGCTGTGACGACGGTAGTCATGCCTCCGACAGTGCCAGAAGCCGCTGCGGCGAGCAGATTCAGCTTTCCTTGACTCAAATCTGAGTACTTCTGGGCGCGAACCTGTTCGATGAACTGATTGGCCTTGTTCACCGCCAACCCCTCGGCGCGAGCCTTTGCGGTGAGTCCCGTGCTGGTGAGCATCAGTGTCAGCATCGCGGTAAGCCCAAACAGAAGAATCGCAAGTGCCACAACCACCTCAACGATGGTCATGCCGTCATCATTCCGACGAACGCTCTCCCGATTCACACGGTGCATCCGAATCACCTTCACCTGGCCATCCTTACCGTGCAGCGCACGGCAAGTAGAGAACGTTATTCGCGTCCTGCTCAAGGTATCGTCATCGCAGGCTGAAACTTGAGAGCGACGCTGCCGATTCCCAACGCTCAGCCCGGAATCGACTCCCTGAACAGTAGCATCGACACCTTGCCCTGGGCGACTCTGAAAATGGCGTGGACTAGAGTCGTCCAACCATGTCAGCGAGAGCCCTTAATCCCATCACATAAGAATCTGCGCCGAATCCCGATATCTGACCCACGCACGCTGCGGCAGTCACACTCTCACGCCTGAATGACTCGCGCGCGGCGATGTTGCTCAGGTGTACCTCCACAACAGGAACGTCGATACCGGCGATCGCGTCGCGCACAGCGTACGAGTAGTGTGTGAAGGCGCCCGGATTGAGTACCACGCCGTCTACCGAGGCGGATGCTTCATGCAGCGCGTCGATCAAAACGCCTTCGTGATTACTCTGTAGAAACGAAACATCAACACCGAGTGCGACCGCCTCGGCAGTGAGAGCCGACTCGATCTGGGCAAGCGTGAGCACCCCGTAGACATCAGGCTCACGCGTACCGAGCAGATTCAGATTAGGACCATGTAGAACCAGAATTCGCGTCATCGACTTTCCCTGCTCTTGGAGTCGGCCCATGCCCTCAAATGCTCCATGACGATGCGGTCGTCCACGGCAACACAACTCCATTGGCCCGCGGCGGAAGGGAGCACCCATCTGATTTCGCCAGAACGAACCTTCTTGTCCTTGCGCATCGCTGCGAGCAACGCCTCCGGATCGAGCTGAAGGTTGAGCGCGCCGAGTCCCAGTGAGTCCAGCAGCACATCCTGTCTCTTCACAAACTCCTGCGAGGCTCCAAGTACCTCAACGGCGATCCTCACAGCGAATCGCATGCCCTCGGCAACCGCAGCGCCGTGTGACACGACACCGTAACCTGCCACATTCTCGATCGCATGGCCGAGGGTGTGTCCGTAGTTCAAGCACTCCCTTATCCCGGACTCCTTCTCGTCTGTACCGACGACGGCAGCCTTGAACTCAACACTCCGACGAATCGCCTCGATCTGAACCTGCGGATCCCGAGCATCGATCGCGTCGACCGACCCTTCCAGCCAACACAAGAACTCCTCACCGCTGATCACTGCGGACTTGGCGATCTCGGCCAGACCGGCACTCCACTCCGCCTTGGGAAGTGTCGAAAGAAACTCCGTATCGACGATCACCATCGTCGGCTGTTTGAACGCACCCGCGAGGTTCTTGCCTGCAGTCAGATCCACGCCCGTCTTACCGCCCACCGACGAATCAACGTCTGCCAAGAGCGTAGTGGGGATCTGCACAAAGGCGATGCCCCGAAGGTATGTTGCCGCAACGAATCCGGACAGGTCACCAACAACTCCACCGCCGAAGGCAACCACGAGGTCGTCGCGCTCCAGACCCTCGTGAGCCAACGCCTCAAGCAGTTGCCCGGCAACGAGCCAGTTCTTGGAGCCTTCGCCCGGTGCGATCGACAGAGCACGCACCTCGAATCCAGCACTCGCCAAAGTCGCCGAAACCCGTGCACCGTGGATCTCCCCCACGGTCGTGTCAGTCACAAGCGCGATTCGCCGCTGTCCCAGCGACAGAGCAAGCGTTTTCGCCGCGTCCTGCAACACTCCGGCGCCGATCACGACGTCGTAGGGAGCGCCAGGTATATCCACCCGCACAGTCTGCGATGTCACGCGATCTCCTCCGCCGAGACCCATTCGACCACGGCATCAGCGACCTGCTCACTCGACTTGCCCACGGTATCAAGTGAGAAGTCCGCGACTGCGGCGTACAAAGACTCCCGAGCAGACATCAGCGTCGTCACAGCCATGAGCCCTCCGGGTCCCGACAACAGCGGCCTGTTGCCACCAGCCACGCGCGCGAGTGTCTCGCCCGCACTTACGCATAGGTAGGCCACACGGCCAAGCTGCTTGAGCATCCTGCGGTTCTCATCACGGATGACGATTCCGCCGCCACAGGCGACGACGCTCGATGGAAGCGCTTGCAGACGCTGGAGTGCCTCGGTCTCGCGATCGCGAAAGAACTCCTCACCGTGCACAGTGAACATCTCAGAAATCGTGATGCCCGTGACACGTTCGATATCATCATCCAGGTCGATGCACGGGCGTCCAAGTCGTTCCGCAACGATACGCGCGACGGTGCTCTTGCCGGCACCCATGAATCCGACGAGCAGGATGTGGCTCATCGCGATATCCGAGTCAGGTAGTGATCGACAGAAGCTCGGATGTCACACAGGGTGTCGCTGCCGTACTTGCTGAGGTACGCCTGCGCCAAGACAAAGGCCACCTCCGCCTCTCCGACAACCGCAGCGGCAGGTACCGCGCACACGTCACTTCGCTCACGACTCGCGTCGACAGGCTCAAGGGTGTCGATATCGACACTTGCGAGCGGTCGCATGAGAGTGGGGATGGGCTTCATTGCCGCTCTAACGAGTAGTTGCTCGCCATTCGTCATGCCACCTTCAACGCCGCCAGCCCTGTTGGTCGTTCGGCTGTAGGCGCCATCGGCGTAGTAGATCGCGTCATGCGCCTCGCTCCCACTGCGGCGAGCTGCAGCGAAGCCGTCTCCGATCTCAACACCTTTGATGGCAGGAATGGACATGACAGCACCGGCGAGGCGCGCGTCCAGTCTCGCGCTCGCCTCAGCATATGTGCCCAAGCCCGGAACCAGTCCCTCAGCACGCACAACGAATACGCCACCAAGCGACTCTCCGTCAGCACGCGCAGCGTCGATCGCCGCCCTCATCGCGTCACCAACGGCCGGTACCGGGCACCTCACATCACTTGCTTCCACCAGCGCCATGTCCACGTGCCGAGAGTCGAAGTCATCGGGTAGTCCGGCACGCCCTATGGAGACGACAAAGGAACTGATTTCAACGCCGAGTGCACGCAGCAGCGCCTTGGCGATTCCTCCGGCGGCGACTCTCGCGGCCGTCTCCCGCGCACTCGCCCTCTCGAGGATGTCGCGCGTATCGTTCGACCCGATCTTGAGAATTCCCGATAGGTCAGCGTGACCGGGACGGGGCGCCGTGACGCGGATACCGTCAGGCTTCGCGCCGACAACCGCCATCACATCGAGCCAGTTGTCCCAATCACGGTTGGCAATCGCCAATGACACCGGTGTGCCTAAGGTCTCGCCGAATCGGACACCTGAGAGGATGGTCGCGTGATCGGTCTCAATTCGCTGGCGACCGCCACGTCCGTAGCCACGCTGCCGCCGCTCGAGGTCGGCGTCGATCAGCTCAGGATGAATCGGGATGCCCGCAGGCACCCCGGTAACGATTGCACTGAGTGAACGACCGTGAGATTCACCGGATGTGACATAGCGCATAAGAATTCTCGGCCTTCCGGGACGGTGACCTAGTGGCCGCGGCAGTGATGGTCTCTCTTGTGGTGCTTAGATCGGCCGACGTGCGCAGCTACTTGCTGACGCCCTGGCCGACTGAAAGTGTGACCTGGCTGTCACCGAACAGCATCAGGACGGTGTCCGAGTTGATCTGGATGACCTTCCAAGGGGTCGTTCCGACCTGCTGACCCTCTGCGACGGTGTACGTCTGATCGTTCCACGAGAACACAGCCCTCTGCTCGCCGTCTTCAGTGACGATGCTCTGAAGATAGAGCGTGTCCGCCGGCACATTCACGGCCGAATCGGTTGCATCCGTGGAGGAACCAGGGACGGCAGCGGTCGTCTCAAACGTCTTCTTCACGGTTGGAGCGAATACGTTGCGAAACGTGAACGAGCTGGCGAGCGAAGTCTGTTCAGGATTCACCGGAGTCTGAGTCGAAGGACTGGACCCTGGAACCGTCGAGCTGACCGGCGCAATGGCCATTTCATCGACTGCCCCGTCGAGCGCCCCCCCAATGACGAAGAACGCGACTGCAGCGCCGATGGCGCCGAGCACGAGTGCCAAGGCCACCCCGCCCACAACGAACTTGCCGGTCTTCGTGTTCAGGAATCCGAGCTTGCCCCCGCCGGGAGCATCGGCATTCACCGGAGCAGCCGTTGGATCGACGTTGTTCTGTTGATCGGTCACGTCCGCTCCTCTCCTATGGACCGGCTGGCGCCGGGGTCGCAGGCACCGTCGCGGACGCGCCGGCAGATGCAGGAATCATGTACGCCTCAAGCCCAATACTGCTGGTCTCGAAGTAATCGGGCAACTCGGCGTTCAGCACGGAAGCCTGATTTGAATTGCTGGTCACACTCGAGGCGAGCTGAAGGATTCGCAACGCGCGGCTCAGCTTTGGCAGCCGCTGCAGATAGTCAACCGTATCGGCCCATGTGCCGAGAACGGTGATCTGAATAGGCACTGCCGTAAACGACCCCTTGCTGGCGGTGGCTGCAGGAGTTACCGCGATAAGCTGGACGCCGCTGTCGAAGGCAGCATCCTGCAACTCGATGATCAATGCGGGCAGGTCCGGGTTGTCGGGAATCTGGTTGAGAAGAGTGAGCCACTTGACGTCAGTCTGTGCGGCGCGCCCCTTGATCGCCTGCCGCTGAGCCAACAAAGACCTGGCAGCCGAGACCTCAGTAGATGCCTGCGCGATCTGACTGTCGAGATCGCCCAGCTTGTTGAACGAGGGATAAATCAAGACAGCAAGCATGATGACAATCAGAAGAACCGATGCCACAACCGTGAGGATGAACTGTTCGCGAGGTGCAATCTTCATCAGCGTGTCACCTAGTTTCCTGATGTCGTGGGAGCCGGTACCACGGTTCCCGTTGAGGTCGCGGCGGGCGCCGCGGGCTTGATCACCTTACTGGTGGCCTGGAACCCCACCACATCGACGGGAAGCGGCGTTGCTTCGCCCTCGGAGGCTGCCCACGTCGACCAGCTGCTGTTAGTGGCGTTCGAGAGCCATACATCGGTAAGTGCTGGCAGCTCGTTTAGACGAACGAGCATCTTGGCGATCGACTTGTACGCGATATCAAACGATTCACTCGCGGATCGCGGGGCGAAACCGTCGATGATGACCCCCGTGTCCTGGTTGAGCGTGATGCTGTTGAGCCAGATCTCATCCGGAAGGACCAAAGAGATCTCCTCGGCGAGCCTACCCATGTTGATGCGGCCTGTGAGCGCACTCTGGGCTACCTGCTCGCGTGCAATGAGTTCCTGTTCCTTGACCTCGAACACGCCGAACGCGTCAGCCTGTGCCTGCAGCTGAACCGCCTGCTCCTGTAGTGACTGGAGCTCGTCATTCTTCTGTTGGACCATCAGGTAGAGGCCGGCATATGCGAACAGGACGATCAGAGCAGCGCCGATGACGCCGATGAATACGTAGCGGTACCACTGCTCGTACTTGCGCCTGTCGATGATTTCGCGTGGGAGAAGGTTGACTCTCACCATCTACGACACACCCCCGACCGCGAGTCCGATGGCCGCAGCGCAGCCCATGCGATCAGCAGTCGCAGCCTGTTCGACCGCACCGCTCATCTGAATCTGTGCAAGCGGATCTCCGAGAACGACCTGGGTCTGAAGGCCCTTCTCGAGATAGTTCGGGAGATTCTTGAGTTGCGAACCGGTTCCGGTGAGGTATATCCGCTTGATCGTTCCCGCCTGAGTCGCCTGTGTCAGGTAGTAGTCAAGTGAGCGCCTGACCTCTGCGATGAACTTGTTCGCCTCGCGCTCGAGAGCGTCCTGTGCCGCCCGGAGAAGCTGTCCGTCCTCGGAGGTGTCGGGCTCCTCGGCAACGTCAATGCTCGGAAGGCCTGCGCGGATCTTGAGCTTCTCGGCCTCGTCAAACGTGAGGTTCAGCACGTTCGCTATGGCCTGAGTGAACTGGTTACCAGCAAGCGAAGAGACTCGCGTGAAGCGAGGAATTCCACGTTCGACCACGACGATATTCGTTAGTCCGGAACTGATGTGAACGACGCCGAACGCCTCGCCAGGGATGTCGGCGTCGTCGCCCAACCAACCGGTGGTCACGCCAAGCAAGGCGCGAACGAGGGCGAATGCCGTCACGTCAACCTGAGCCAGCTTCAGCCCGCCACCCTCCACCGCCGCTACCGCACTGGCGATCATATCCTTCTGAGCAGCAACAAGGAGCACTTCCATCATGTGCTCGTCTGCGGGTGTCATGTAGTCGCCGATGATCTGGAAGTCGATGATCGCTTCCTCGATCGGAATCGGGATGTAGTCCTGTGCCTGATACTGAATCGCGCCCTCGAGCTCGTCGCGTTCCATGTACGGCAGGTCGATGAGTCGAACTACGACCTTCTGGTTGGACACGCCAATAGACACATCCTTAGTGCGGATGCCTGTGCGCTTCCAGAGTTCTTTCAGGGCACCAGAAACCGCCTCGGCGTCGACGATCTCGCCTTCAACGACAGCCCCAAAGGGCATCGTCACCGAGCCGTACGCCACGAGCGTGTTGCCTGAAGCGGAGGGCTTGATCTGCGCGGCGCGAATGTAGTCCGTGCCAATGTCCAACCCTACCGGCGGCGGAGCGGCGCCGAAAGATATCGGGGCCAACGTGTCCTCCCTCAATCACTGCTGCAATTTGACTACGACGTCTAGTGCGATATCTACAATGGTCCCGTGGTGAATAGTACCACATCCAGGAAGGTCAACCTGTTGGTGTGAGATATCTACAAGCACTCACTTGATGACCCTGTACTGGATGTATCGTCACAGCGTCCACCGTGCTGTAGAGCGATCTGATCATTACTGTGACGAGAATCACCGCGAGCCGAAGGGCGGTCCAACGAACGCTCCATGTCCGCGCATCCCGTTAACAAGCCGCAAAACCGACAGCACGGCTGACGGTTTTGCATGCAGGTCAATTGTGCACTCGATTGCTCTACTGGTTCGAGGCTGAGTCCGTGTAATCTCCATGGGCTTCAGCACCGGTGTTCGGGCACGTGGTTCCGCCCGGGGTAACCCACGTGTAGGAAGCGCCGGTCGCAGGATCCTTAGGCGCCTTCGCAACATACGCCGGCACGATTACAGCGGCGGCGGTAGCCGTCGTCTCACCGCAAGCCAGCGCCTGCTGCCAAGCCCCTTCGAGCGTGCGTTGATTGGTCCAACATGACTTACGCTGTGCCGAGGTCTTGGCCTGGGTGAACACAGGAATAGCGATGGCAACAAGAATACCGATAATGAGTACGACGACCATGAGCTCTACGAGGGTGAAGCCCTCGTCCTTGCCAAATCTCCTCACGACCTCACACCTCCTCTCCGTCATGAGGGGCCGTGTGGCCCTCTGCTGACAAACAGACGCTCCATGCTAACTACAGGAGGACCGGCAGCTTGGCTGCCGGTCCTCCTGCAATATTTGCATAGGTTGGACTGAAGCAGTGACTACGGGGTGGCCGTGTAGTCGCCGTGGGCGTCAGCACCGGTGTTGGGGCAAGTGGTGTTGCCGGGGGTGGTCCAGACGTAGGCCGCGCCAGTTGCCGGATCCTTCGGCGCCTTGGCGATGTAGGTCGGAACGATCACGCCAGGTGCGGTGGTAGTGGTCTCGCCAGAGGCGATGGCCTGCTGCCAGGCGCCCTCAAGCGTGCGCTGGTTCGCGAAGCAGGACTTGCGCTGTGCCGTGGACTTAGCGGCGTTGAATACAGGAATGGCGATGGCAACAAGGATACCGATAATAAGTACGACGACCATGAGCTCTACGAGGGTGAAGCCTTCATCCTTGCGGAACTTCTTCATGACCTCGCACCTCCTCTCCCCCTTGCGGGGACCTGTGGGGAACCCTTTTGGTCCCCGCCTCTGACACTAAATGTATCGGCAGTCGATCGTGCGACTTTAGTGGATTCTTAGAGAAACTTTAGAGATTGGCTACTTGACGAGGGTGATGATCTGGAACATCGGCATATAGAGCGCGATGACCATTCCACCGACGATGACGCCAAGCGAAGCCATCATGAGTGGCTCGATGAGAGACGTCAGTCCGTCAACAGCAGTTGACACTTCTTCGTCGTAAAAATCCGCGACCTTGTTGAGCATGGAGTCGAGCGCACCCGTCTCCTCGCCAACCGCGATCATCTGAACGAGCATCGACGGAAACACCTTGGACTCTGAGAGTGGCTTCGCGATCGTCTCGCCTTCCTTGATCGCCGACCTCGTGAACTTCACAGCGTCGGCAACCACTTCATTTCCTGCTGTGTCTGCGACGATATCAAGCGCCGAGAGGATTGGGACTCCGGCTGAAACAAGGGTTCCGAACGTCCGAGTGAATCGGGCAAGCGCCATCTTCCGGATCATGGAGCCGAAAACGGGCATGTTGAGCTTGGCGCCGTCCCAGATGCGTATTCCCGGACCGTGAGACCACCACTTGAAGAGATTGATCAGCGCCACAAAGACAACGAAGCTGACAATACCGCCGAGACCGGCCACAAAGTCTGATGCGTCTACAAGAATCTGCGTCATCAGCGGCAACTTGCCGCCCATGTCCGTGAACATCTTCTCAAACGTCGGAACCACGAACACCATCATTGCCACCAAGACAACGCCGACCAAGCCACCCATGGCGATCGGGTAGGTCATCGATGATTTGATCTTCGCGTTGAGCGCTTGCTCTGACTCGAAGTGGTCCGCGAGTCGTTCGAGGACCTCATCCAAGACACCACCGGTCTCTCCGGCGCGAACCATGTTGACGAAGATCGGGGGAAATACCTTGGGGTGCTTGCCGAGCGCGTCAGAAAGCGACTGGCCGGCCTCGACATCCTTGCTCAACTGGGTGATGACGGTCCGAAGGCCGGGGCTCTCAGTTTGGGCGCCCAGAATCGAAAGACACTTGGTCAGCGAGAGTCCGGCGTCGATCATCGTCGAGAACTGACGAGAGAAGATCGTCACGTCTTTGGGCTTGACCTTGACGCTGCCGAACGAGGCTCCGCCCAGCGCAGCAAGTCCACCCTGTTGATCGAGCTCCAGGATGATATAGCCCATCTGTGTCAGCTTGGACTGAACGGCCTGCTTCGATTCGCCATCGAGCTTGCCCTTGACGATCTTGCCGGCCTTATCCCGGACCGAGTACTTGTATGTGGCCATCTTGGCTCCCTGTTGCCCTTAGCGCAGCGATCTCGCGAGCGCTACACAATCACGCGCATGACCTCTTCGATGGAAGTCTGGCCCATGCGCACCTTCTCCAAGCCGTCCTGCCTCAGCGTGAGCATACCTTGTTCGATTGCCACCCGCTTGATGTCTTCTGCAGTGGATTCCTCCACAGCGAGCTTGCTGATCTCCTCGGACATCATCAGTACCTCGTGCACACCGATTCGTCCTCGATAGCCCGTACCGCCACACTTCTTGCATCCGACGGCTCTAAACACGCTCTCGGGCAGATTATCGGCAGAGTATCCCGCATCTATGAGAACCTCGCGCTTCGGTTTCCACTCCTGCTTGCAGTCCTTGCACAGTTTCCGAGCGAGGCGCTGCGCGAGGATGCAGTCGACCGCTGAAGCGACGAGGAACGGTTCGACGCCCATTTCGATGAGCCGCGTGACGGCACCAGCCGAGTCGTTGGTGTGCAGGGTCGACAGGACGAGGTGACCGGTCAGCGCTGACTCGATTGCGATCTGAGCGGTCTCCTGATCACGAATCTCTCCAACCAGAATGACATCCGGTGAGCATCTGAGAAATGATCGGAGTGCTCGCGCGAACGTGAGTCCCGCACGATGGTTGATCTGGCATTGGTTGATACCAGGCAAGCGGTACTCCACCGGGTCCTCGGCGGTGATGATGTGTCGAGCGGGATCGTTCAACACGTTGAGGGCCGCGTACAGCGAAGTCGACTTGCCCGAACCGGTCGGTCCGGTCACAAGGATGGCACCGTAGGGCTTTGTGAACGACGCTTCGAACCGATCAAGCGTGGCTGGCAGAAAGCCCAGATCGGACAGTTTCAGGAGAATGGAGTCCTTGCGAAGGATACGGAGTACCACACGTTCGCCGTAGACCGTAGGCAGGGTCGAGACGCGAAAGTCGATCTTGTGGCCGGCAACCGTGACCGCACAATGCCCATCCTGAGGTCTGCGTGATTCCGCGATATCCATCTCGGCCATGATCTTGAATCGGCTGATGATCGACGTCTGTATCGCCTTGGGTGCGGCAGGCATGGCTTCCAGGAGCACACCGTCAACGCGAAACCGCACGCGCAGGTCGTTTTCCTGCGGCTCAATGTGGATATCCGAAGCGCGATCAGCTACCGCCTTCTGGATGATGTAGTTGACGAGCTTGACTGCCGGCGCCTCGCTCTCGACACCGGTGAGTTGAGCGAGTTCGTCGTCGGTGATGTCCTCGGTGCCGAGAAACATGTCGCCATCGTCTTGCTCCGCGACCTTGTAATACTCCTCAATCGCGGCAAGGATATCGTCCTTGGTCGACAAGGCCGGCTTGATGTCGCGACCGGTGATGATACGAAGGTCATCAAGCGCAAGCACGTTCTGCGGATCTGCCATCGCGACCACGAGAATCTCGCCGCGTAGTTCGACGGGCATCAGCGTGTACCGAGTGGCAAGCTCTCGGCTGACCAGCGCCACGGCGAGCGCATCCAACTTCCGTTCCGAAAAGTTGATGTACTCAATGCCAATCTGTTTGGCCATCACCGAGAGAATCGCCGCATGCGTGGCGTACCCCAGGTCGACAAGAACACGCCCGAGCGGGCTTCCCGTCGCGCGGTGCACCTCGAGGGCGTCGTTGAGCTGCTTGTCCGTGATGACGCCGGCCCGCATAAGGAGCTGGCCGAGACGTTGTCCTGCTTCCGCCACCTACGCCCTCTCCCACGACTGCGACATCATCAGGTGCACCTACATAACCACTGCAGGTGTGAAGGACATGATACGCCCAACGGGTTCCTGCGGCACAGCCCAGTGTCAGGACTTGGATGAACGAAGGTCCGCGAAGAGCACGTCAGCGTACTTTCTGAACTGCTCATACGTTCTGGTGCCCGCTTTGACACCAATTCGCGAGTCCCCGATCCACATCTCGACGGGAGCCGCCATCACTATCTCGATCAGCTCCGAACGGGCCGAGGGACTGGCCTCCGGCTTCGTCACCGGCGCAAGCGGCTCGTAGGCCGGGGATTGCGTATCGGCCATCACTGATTCGATCGACCGAACCACAGCGCGAGGCCTCGATCGCGATTCTGTCACAACCACCGGCGCCGGGCTTGGTGCCCGAGTGCCACTGTACTCGATGGCGGGTTCAGGCAGTGCGACGGACGATAATGGAGCGACTGCGGGCGACGGCGACGGCGAGAACCCCTGCGTCGCCTGAGCGAGCTCTGGCTCGTGCTCAAACACCGGCGTTGGGCTCATCGGGAGAATGGGTTGATTTTCGGGCTCGGAAGCATCGACCTGTTCACGGAAGAAGGAATCCCATGAGGCATCATCATGGTGTATCTGCGGCTCAGGCGCTTGCTGATCGAGATCGACTGCGAAGGGTGTCGCCGGCTGGGACAACTCTTGCGACACCACCGGCTGGTGAGTGGGATTCATGTCCGTCATTGGATCGACGACCAAAGGCACCTGTCCGGCCCAATCTGGCATCGGGCCGCGCGAAGTGTGCTCTTCGCGCTCTGTCGAGACGTGCGGAACTGCCGGGGGTGACTCCGGAATCACTTCCGGCCACATCGATTCCAACGATTCACCAAACGCCACCTGCTCGGGAATTGCAGGTTCCTCGCGAGGTATCAGGTCGTCCACGGCCTCGGGCGCGAAGGGCTCGAGGGTCACTGGGGATGGTTCAGGTGCGATTGGCTCGAGGGTCACGGGCGGCTCGGCCGCGACTGGTTCGAAGGCTATGGGCAGCTCGGGCGCGATTGGTTCGAAGGCCATGGGTTCGCGAACGAGTGGCACCGACTCGAGATCGAGTCCACCCATCTGGGTGGTCCCTTCAAACGAAGCAACGCGAGCGTCCAGTGATACGGAAGTGAGATCGGCAGCTGGCGCAGGTTCTTCCGGTGGTTGCCACGAACCGGTACGGAGCGGCGCGAGAAGCGCGGCGCATGGGCTATCGTCGGGAACCTCGAGCTCGAACCCCTCGAGACTATTGTCCCCCGCCGGCGCCGGCTCTGCCGATTGCGCGGGCCACTCCGGCTGCGCGAAATCCGCATCCGGTTCGTGCCATGATCGGCGCGAGGCGCGAATCGCAGATATGATCGTCGCCACCAGCGCGACAACCAGGAGCGCGAATGTCCCGGCAAGCATGTACAGCCGCGGGTCCATATCCACTACGCCATGCT
>CAYMAN010000018.1:0-46839 GCA_964388455.1 uncultured Eubacteriales bacterium | reverse complement strand
CCACATCTGGGCGACCTCCGAAGAGGCGCAGGCGCTAGTATACCAACGGGTCCGAGGAGGTCAACCCCACGCAGCCTAGGTTCTCAGCCGACATCCGGCGCTTCAGCCGCGCCGCCGGCACCCGCATCCATCACAGCAGCAGGCATGCCCTCGACCGCAGGCTCGAACGTCACGTGATCGCTCGAGGGCGCGAGCGCGGCCACCACCTCTGAAACGATCATTCCGCCCAGCATCAGTGCGGCGCCGGCGACCTCACGAATCGGCCACACCCCGGCCACGGTCCATCCGATCACGCCACCAAAGGCCGGCTCCGTCACGAGGATGAGCGCGACCCGCGCAGGCGGCAGCTTACTCTGCGCCCACGTCTGGATGATGAACGCCACCGTCGACGCCAAAACGCCGCAGATCAGAATCGCGAAGATCACACGTGGGTCCGTAGGAATCCCCGGCTGTTCCCTCACCGCCGAGATTCCCGCACATACCACCGTGACCGTCGCGAGCTGTATCAACGTGAGCACCATGACGTCGTGCTTCTCGCCCGTCGAGCCGAGGACGATCATGTGCACCGAGTACGCGATAGCGCACACGACCACGAGCGTGTCGCCCAGGACCCAGCCGCCCATGCCACTCCCGGTGATGCCCGAAAGCAACCACAGGCCCGCCATCGCGATTCCTGCCCCGAGCAGCGTCGCCTTTCGCGGACGCCTGCGCAGGATCACCGCCTGGAGCAGCGGCGTGATCACCACGTAGAGCCCGGTGATGAACGCGGCGCGGGCAGGGGTGGTCCGGGTCGCGCCATCAAGTCCCCACGTCTGGAAGATGTAGCCCGCCGTGAGGAATGCTCCCGCAATGAGCCCGGTGCGCAGATTCGTCGGATCGATCCGTTTCAGCACCTTGGGAAACAGCAGCACGAATGCGAGCGTCGCAACGCCGAACCTCCACGCCAGAAACCCATACATCGGGTAGAGCGCGATCGCGTCCGAGACCATGACAAAGGTGCCACCCCAGATGACGGCGACGCCGATCAGAGCAGCCTGAACACCGTACCGCTCGGCGTAACCACGAACCACCGACTAACCCTCGGAGGGCTCAGAAGCGGGGGTGGTCAGGTTCGTGATTGCCTCGGACAGCTCCATGCGAGGTGCGTCTCCCCAGAGCTTCTCAAGCCTGTAGAAGCCGCGCTCCTCCGGCTGGAAGACGTGGATGACGAGGTCGCCGTAGTCCAGAAGGATCCACTTCGCCTCCTGCTCGCCCTCTCGGCCGATGGGCTTGATGCCACCGCGATCGCGTAGCTGGTCCTCGACCTCACCGGCGATCGCGCGACACTGTATGTTGGTGCGACCGCTCGCTATGACGAAGTAGTCGGTGACGACGAGCAGATCCGCGACGTCCAGCGCCACGATGTCCTCGCCCTTCTTCTCCGCAGCGGCTTCTGCCGCGATAAGTGCCCACTCTGCTGTTGTCTGCATTAGTTGCCTCCAGAAGCGCCCGTAGGCGGCTTATAGTCCTTGCCGATGATGACGATAACGTCCGCGACGTCCTGCTCGGACGGCTTGCTGACGGTCTTTCCTGCGCCGAGCACCCGCACGATCTCCTGACCCTGCTTGATCGGGCCACCTTGAACGACCACCTCAGTGGTCTTGTACTCGAAACTGTCGGCGTTCTTGGTGTCGACGACACGGAATCCGTTGCGGATCAGCTGCTGGGCAGCCTCACCGGCGATACCCGGAATCCCGGCGCCGTTGTAGACGATGACGCGAGTGACCTTAGCGGCCTTGCTTGCATCAACGCCCCACCACGATTTAAGCAGGTCAGCGACCTGCGATCGTTGCGGCTCGAAGTACGTCTGATCGCCAAGCTTGATTGGCTTGACAGGCAAGGGTACCAGAGCGGTGTTCTTCTGTGGCACATCCTTGAGAATCTTGGCCAACGCACCCTTGTCCGACTCGTTCATATCGGAGTCGGTTGCACGTTCCGTGATCCCCGCGACGGACTGCTCCTTGAGGATAGTGCGATACGTCTCGGCGGGTACGACCAGGTAGGACCTGAACGGCACGGTGAGATAGTTCGAGACCATGGAGAGTGAAACCTGGGGGCCGACCTTGAAGCTCTCTCCGGCCCGTTCGAATCCTTGACCGGGAACCTCGAGGAACGCACCGTCGGGAATCGCGATGCCAAAGACCTGGCTACCCTGCCGATCTATGCGCATAGCAAGAAAGCCGACAGCCTCTCCGCCTTCTACACCGATGACCAGCAGGTTCTCCTTGGCCTTCTCATCGAGACCTGCGGCGCTGTTCGCCTTCTGCGCGACACGCTGCGCGTTCCATCGCACAGCACCGTTGATGCCGTATGCCAGGATCAGGAGCGCTATCACCGTGAGGAGGAGTCCCGCCAGGCCCGTCGCCAGGACAAAACCGACGCTGCGCGCGACCTTGCCAAACCGCTCGAACACCGACGACACGACGTCCAGCTTCACCGCGCGCTTGGCAGATTTCGAGGACTTCGATCCACGCCGAGTCGAGCGGTAGCCTCTGGGCAGCTCCGCTACTCGCCGTGGCTTGACGCGACGCGGAATTCGCGGATTCTGGTCGCTCATGAGTGCTCACCCGCAACCAGTTCGTTCCACACGGCCACCGTTTCGGGATGGATGCGCTTGCGGTTGCTGATCAGATACAGAATCGACTGCTGATACGCCGAGGCGAAGAGCTCCACGAGCGTGGCGGTCGTGGACAGCTCCCTGAGGGAATCGACTCCCGGGTAATCTCGGCCGGGTTCGATCATGTCTGCGACGTAGACGATTCTGTCCAGGTCGCTCATGGTCGACGAGCCGACGGTGTGGCGTGCAACCGCACTGACGACCTCATCAGGTACGCCGGGAAACGCAGTGCGCAGTGCGGCCGCGCCCGTTCGCGCGTGTAGCAGATACGGAACCATCTCATCTGCGCTGCTCACGGCAAGGCCCGCATCTGCTGCCGCGGCGAACAGCTGCTCAGGCGTCCGCTCGCGGTCCCAGTCGTGCAACAGTCCGGCGAGGCGTGCGGCAGCGACGTCGACCCCGAACCGTTCGGCCAGCGCCGCGGCCGTCCCCGCCACTCGATGGCAGTGCGCAGCCGCCAAAGGGCTCAGCCGTTCGCTCAGCAGAGCTTCGGCGGCCTCGTATGTGATCGGCGAGAGCACCGCGTCATCCCTGCTCGCGGTAGAGGCCGTGCTTATCGACGTAGGCGACCACCGGCTCAGGCATCAGATAGTGCACCGGTCGCCGTGCTCGGATTCGCGCGCGCAGATCGGTGGACGAGATGGCAAGCGCGGGTACCTCGATGTACTCGATCCGGAAACGCGTCGCGGCGTCTTCATGCGCTTGACGCGCCGCGTCCAGGTCATAACCGGGACGCGTCACCGCGATGAACGTCGCGAGATCCGCGATGCGCTCTGCGTCGCGCCACGAGACGATCTCCCAGACCGCGTCCGCACCGGTGATGAAGAACATCTCGGTCGCGGGTCCATGGAGCGCACGCAATGCCTCGAGTGTGTCGATCGTGTAGGTCAGCCCGGCCCGATCGACTTCGAGCCGCGACACGTCGAAATCCGGATTCGATGCGGTAGCAAGCACCGTCATGACGTAGCGATCCTCGGCAGGCGTGACGGTGTCGTCCACCTTGAACGCAGGCAGCCCCGTCGGCATGAAGAGAACCCGATCGAGGTTGAACTGCACGAGCGCCTCCTCGGCCGTCACCAGATGGCCGAGGTGGATGGGATCAAACGTCCCACCCATGATGCCGAGTCGGGCGCCGACTCTCACTCGCGGATCTGCCCGTTACCCATGAGCAGGTACTTCGTCGAGGTGAGCGCCGCAAGTCCCATCGGTCCGCGAGCGTGGAGCTTCTGGGTGGAGATGCCGATCTCTGCGCCGAGACCAAACTCCCCGCCGTCGGTGAACCGGGTGGACGCGTTGACGTAGACCGCTGCCGCGTCGACCTCGTGCAGGAAGCGACGTGCAGAGGTGTAGTTCTCAGTGATGATCGCCTCGGAGTGCTTGGTTCCGTAACGATTGATGTGTTCTATGGCATCCGTCAGGCCACCGACGACCTTCACCGACATCTTCAGGTCGTGGTACTCCGTGCCCCAGTCTTCCTCGGTGGCGGCCTCTATGCGCATGATGGCGCCAAGGCTACGCGTCTTCTCATCGCCGGCTATCGCGACGCCGTTCTCCTCGAGTTCCTTGAGGATGCCGGGCAAAACCCGCTCGTAGATCGCGTCGTCCACCAAGAGCGACTCGGCGGCGTTACACACCGAAGGGCGCTGGCACTTGGCGTTGACCACGATGCGGCGCGCCATCTCGACGTCGGCCTCTTCGTGGATGTAGATGTGGCAGTTGCCGCTCCCCGTCTCGATGACCGGCACCTTGGAGTGCTCGACGCAGCTCTTGATGAGGCCGGCTCCTCCGCGCGGGATGAGCACGTCGATGAGGCCGTGGAGGGTCATGAGCTCCTCGGCGGCAGCGTGATCGGTCGACTCGACCGACTGGATGCAGCCATCCGGCAATCCGGCGCCGAGGGCCCCCTGCGCGAGCACGCGTGTGAGCGCGAGGTTGCTCTGAATCGCCAGCGAGCCGCCGCGGAGAATGACCGCGTTGCCTGTCTTGATGCACAGCGCGGCAGCGTCGGCGGTCACGTTGGGTCGAGCCTCGTAGATGATCGCAGCGACACCAAGCGGCACGCGCACCTTGGTGAGCTCGATGCCGTTGGGAAGCGTGTAGCCCTCGACGACCTCACCGATCGGATCCGGGAGCAGCGAAAGCGCCTTGAGCGCTTCCGACATGGACTTGATACGTGCCGGGGTGAGCTCGAGTCGATCGAGTAGCCCGGCAGCGACGCCCTTCGCGCGGGCGGCGTTCATGTCTATCTCGTTTGCGGCGAGGATCTCTTCCTGCTTTGAGACCAGGGCGTGTGACATGACCAGAAGCGCACGGTTGCGCTGCTCGGTCGATGTGATCGCAAGCCGTACCGCGGCATCCTTCGCACGCTCGGCGAGCTGCAGAACCTCAGACATGAACGCTCTCCTTCCGCGGTCCGCGCTGACACAGTCAGTGAGCGGTGCGTCGACCTTCGTCACGGACGTCAATACTACCGCATCACGCTGCCAGATTGGGTAGCCGCGACCCTGGCGGGGCTAGAGGACGACCAGCCTGTCCCTGTGAACGACTTCGCCGCCGACGAGATGCGGCAGCACACCAGTGACATCTCCGGTCTTGAGCCCCTTGATCAGCTCCAGGTCCGCCGATGAGACCTCCGAGAGTCCGCGAGCGACGGTTCCGCCGGCACGATCCACCAGTGCGACCGCATCGCCGGCACGAAACTCCCCTTCAACCGCGACGACTCCGGCGGGCAGCAGAGAGGTGTTGCGCTTCCGCAGCGCAGTCACCGCACCGTCGTCGATGATGATGCTTCCCGCGGGGTTGCGACCCAGCGCGATCCACAGCTTGCGCGCGCCGATGGTGCTGCCGTCACCCTCGAACGTGGTGCCGACACCGGTGCCCGAACACGCGTCAAGCACCACACCTTGCGCACGGCCGTCACAGATCACCATGGGAATCCCGGCCTTCATGAGCAGGTTCGCCGCCTCGATCTTGGTGGCCATGCCCCCGCTGCCGACGGCACTCCCCGCTCCACCCGCAGCGGCCACGAGATCGTCGGTCAGCTCATCGACCTGCGAGAGCAACGTCGCCTCGTCGCTCAGTCTCGGGTCGGAATCATAAAGCCCATCGATATCAGAGAGCAGCACTACCAGATCGGCGGTGACCATCGTCGCCACCAAGGCCGCAAGAGTGTCGTTGTCACCGAACCGGATCTCATCGACCGCGACGGTGTCGTTCTCATTGACGATCGGGACCGCGCCCAGAGTCAGCAACCGCTCGAACGTGTCCCGTGCGTGCAAGAACGAGTCACGGTGCCCGGTGTCGTGACGAGTCAGCAGCACCTGCCCCACACAAGTCCCACGGGCCGAGAACGACTCGGCGTAGGCCTCGAGCAACGACACCTGCCCTACCGAGGCGGCAGCCTGCAGGGATGGCATGTCCGAGGGGCGCTCGGCCAGCCCGAGGCGATCGATGCCCGCCGCGATCGCACCCGAGCTGACCACTACCACCTGAGAACCGGCGGTTCGTAGTGTGCATACCTGATCCGCCAACGCATCCACCCACGCGCGGTCGATACCGCCGCCGGGAAGCGCCAGCGTCGAGGAGCCGACCTTGATGACGATGCGTCGGGGGGCGACCATGGTGCTACGCGTCCTCCTCGGAATCCTCGGTCACGGGGTGAAAGACGTCCTCGTCATCGTCGGCGAACTCGTCGGCGATGAAGGGCAGGTCCGGATCCCGTTGTACTGCGCTCTCGAAGTCGAAGCTGCGACCCGAGATGCGGATCTCATCGCCGTCGACGGCGCCGGCCTCTTCAAGCGCGCGCTCCACGCCGATCTTGGCCATGCGCTTCTGGAGGAACGCGATGGCTTCCTCGTTGTTCCACTCGGTGGTGATGACCATGCGCTCGACGCCCTTGCCCAGGACCTCGAACACACCGCCACCCATGTTCCTGACCGAGAACTCCTTGTCGGTGGTGTTGTAGCGCTCGTGGGTCCACACCTTGTGATAGACCGCAGCAGGCGCCGAATAGACAGCAGCTGCCTGGCGCTGCTCCTGGACCATCTCGCCGACCGAGAGCATCAGCGGATCCATGCCTACGCCCGTGAGCGCCGACACCTCGAAGTATCGACGTCCGTCGGCTTCAGCGCGCTCGCGCATTCTGGCCGAGTTCTCCTCGGCACCATCGACGTCGCACTTGTTGCCCACGACGACCTGCGGACGCTCCAGCAGATCGGCCGCATGAAGCTCGAGTTCGCGGTTGATGATGTCGTAATCCTCAACAGGGTCGCGACCCTCGTAGCTGCCGCTCAGATCGACCACGTGGATAATCAGTGCGGTACGCTCGATGTGGCGAAGAAAGCCGTGCCCGAGTCCCTTGCCCTCGCTCGCGCCCTCGATCAATCCCGGCACGTCTGCGACGACGAAGCTGTACGGCCCCGCCTTCACGACACCGAGGTTGGGCACGAGGGTGGTGAACGGGTAGTCGGCGATCTTGGGGCGAGCGGCGCTCATGCGGCCGATGAGCGAGCTCTTTCCGACGCTCGGCATGCCGACGAGTGCTGCGTCCGCGAGCAGCTTGAGCTCCAGATCGAGCCAACGGTCCTCGGTAGGCTCGCCGAGCTCGGCGAAAGCGGGAGCGCGCTTGGTGGGCGTCACGAAGTGGATGTTGCCCCGACCGCCCTGGCCGCCCTTGGCGACGATGATGCGCTGACCGGGTCGGGTCATGTCGCCTATCGTCTCGCCGGTCTCAGAGTCGCGGACGATAGTGCCCAGCGGCACCTTCAGGACGATGTCCTCGCCGCCGGCTCCGTGCCGGATGGCGCCCTTGCCGTGGGTCCCGCGCTCGGCCTTGAAGTGCCGCTTGTAGCGGAAGTCTATGAGTGACGACAGCGAAGGGTCGGCCTCGAACACGACGTCACCGCCGCGTCCACCGTCCCCGCCGTCCGGACCGCCCTTTGGTACGTGGGCCTCTCGGCGAAACGACATGCAGCCTGCGCCGCCGTCTCCTGCCTTGACGTTGATCTTGACCTCGTCGAAAAACACGGTCTCAACTCACTTCCCGAGAATGCACTGCCACGCAGAGCATTCTATACGAACGAGCCCCCCGGCCTGGTGAGGTCGGGGGGCTCGCGACGTTACCGCTTAGGTGCGATCGTTGGCCTTTAGGCCTGGACCGGACGAACGTGCACGCGACGCTTGAGTCCACGGGTGAACTCGACGACGCCCTCACGCAGTGCGAACAGCGTATCGTCGCCGCCACGGCCAACACCCTCACCAGGGTGAATGTGCGTGCCGCGCTGACGGACGATGATGGTGCCCGCAGTTACTTCCTGGCCCGAGAACCGCTTGACGCCAAGTCGCTTGGACTTGGAATCGCGACCGTTCTTTGTAGAGCCGAGACCCTTCTTATGTGCCATTTCTCAGATCCCTGCCTTACTCCTGCTCGGCGGCCGGCGCATCAGCGACGGCCTCGACGACGGGCTTAGCGGCGGCCTTCTTCTTGGCCGGAGCTTTGGCGGCCTTGGGCTTCGCAGCAGAGGCTGCGACATCCGTGATGCGAACCTTGGTCAGGTTCTGACGGTGACCCTTGAGACGCTTGTAGCCCTTACGCTTCTTGAACTTGAAGATGATAGCTTTCTCGCCCTTGAACTGCTCAACGACCTCACCCGTGACGGTCGCAGAAGCAAGCTCTGAAGGGTCAACGACGATCTGATCGTCGTCGGCCAGGAAGATGACGTCGAATGTGACGCTCGAGCCGACTTCGGCGTCGAGCTTCTCAACAACAACGACGTCGCCGGCCGCGACCTTGATCTGCTTGCCGCCGGTGGCAACGATTGCGTACATGCGTAAGCCTTCCACTCGTATCAATGCGCGAGGAAGTATGCTAGCAGGGTCGAGGCAGAGCGTCAACGCAGAATACTCCCGACAACGGCTCCGGGCGTTTCCTGTCGGCTCCCTACTCGAAGGGCCTGCGCAGCAACCCCTGCCTGCCTTCGATCAGTATACGTACTTCTGTCGCCTCAACATCCTCATCAGCGACGATCGATACCTGTTTTCCGGTTTCGGCGCGCATCGCCGCTGCCGCGTTGAGTCCCGGTGCAGTCACCAACTCGTATGTCTGCGGGTTCAGCCCGAACAGGTACGCGTTGGACTTGCCGGTGGCCAGTATCTCGCGCATGCGGCGCTCCACCGCGATTCTCCGCGTCGTACGCGAGATGACCCGCCCGTCTCCCCCACAACACGGACACGGCTCTGTGAGCGTGCCGTAGAGGCCGTCTGTGACGTTCTTGCGCGTGATCTCGACGAGCCCGAGGCGCGACATATCGCTGAGTCGGGTCTTGGTGCGATCACGCTCAAGCGCCGAGGAGAGACGCTGCATCAGCAGATTGCGATGCACGGCCTCCTCCATGTCGATGAAGTCCACGACGATGATTCCGCCGATATCCCGAAGCCGCAGCTGCCGAACGGTCTCTTCGGCGGCTTCGAGGTTGGTGCGCACGATCGTCTCCTCGAGATTCTTCTTGCCGACGAACCGGCCGGTGTTGACGTCGACCGCGGTCAGCGCCTCGGTCTTGTCGATGGTCAGATAGCCGCCGCTGGGCAGCGGCACCGTACGCCGCATCGCCGAGTCGATCGTCGGCTGCAGCCCGAACGACTCGAACAGGGACGTCCGTTCTTTGTAGAGCTGCACCCGACGAACCAGGTGCGGCGACGTCTTCTTGAGGAACGAGACGATCTTGTCGAACGTCGGCTTGTCGTCAACGGTAAGCCGGCGGAATGACTCGGACAAAACGTCTCTGACCAGGCGCAACGCGAGGTCCATCTCTGTGTAGATGACCTCGGGAGCAAGCGCCTCGGTTGACTGATGGTTCACACGACGCCACAGGCGCAACAAGAACTCCAGGTCGCTGGCGAGATCGCGCTCGCTTACGCCTTGGGCCACAGTGCGGACGATAAGTCCCGTCTTCTCGGGTACGCGCTTCTCGACGATGGCGTGCAGCCGCTCGCGCTCTTCGTCCGGCAGCTTCTTCGACACACCGACGAACTCCGAGAACGGCATGAGAACCAGAAACCGCCCGGGCAAGGTGATCTCCGTGGTGATGCGAGCGCCCTTGGTGCCCATGGCGTCCTTGATGACCTGCACCATCACCTGCTGCCCAACTTTGAGCAGCTGCTGTATGTCGCGCCGAGGAAGCCCCTCGAGACCCTCGGGGGCGACGACTTCGTCCACGTACAAGAACGCGTTCTTCTCCAGGCCGATGTCGACGAACGCCGCCTGCATTCCCGGCAGCACGTCGGTCACCTTGCCCATGTACACGTTCCCGACCACACTGCGCTTCGGCCGCTCGATGTAGAGCTCTACGAGCTCGTTGTCCTCGAGCAGCGCGACGCGCGTCTCATTTGTATCGTGCGAGATGAGCATCTCGCGAACTAACTCTGCCACTGGGGCACTCCCGTCACATGGGGCGCGCCCAGCCCTCCTTGGTTTCAACAAGAGTGGCCATGCGCGTCGTAGTCGCAACGGACGCATCCAGCGAGGCCGCGGCAAACGCAGCACGGATGAGCACCTCGGGGCGGAGGGAACCTTCCGGTCCCATTCGGACGGTAAGCGCGATCACGCTGCCATCCTCGGAATCGCTGACACGGGCCTCTTCCGGGAGGCACCGCGTCAGGTCATAAACCTTGTTTTTGCCCTTGTGCACAACCGCAAGTGTCTGCTCGCCGATCACGCTGTCCAACGCCGCCTGTACCTGTGGGGCCGTGGCCTCCCTTCCCGTCACACCGATCTCGTAGCGCGCAATCGTGAGCGCCGCGCCAAGCGAGGGGTCGCGATCTGAAACGAACGCCGCGTGCTGCGGTGACAAGCCCGGCGGTGTCGCATCACTGAGGCGACCCAACGCCTCTTGGGCTATAGTGTAGCGCGTCAGCCACACGTCGAGGTACTCCTCGAGACCGGCGGTGCCAACCGGCAGCGCGGGACCGAAGGCGACCTTCATGTGCGGACTGAATCCCTGGGTGATCGCATAGGGCAGCTCGGCGCGACGAAGTGACCGCTCGAGTGTGTGGATGACCTCGAGGTGTGAGAGCCACCGGAGCCGATCGGACTTGCCGTAACGCACTCTGAGCCTGAACTCGCCGTCAGCCACGTGCCTCACCTCCCAACACGATGTCGACGCCAAGTTCGCCGCATACATCGCACCCGGTACATCCATCAAAGCTGCAGTCGCCCGTGGTGGTGCCCGCAAATGCCTTGGCGCGTTCGGCACGAAGGTAGCGAGGTGACACGGCTGCTGAGATGTGGTCCCACGGAAGTGGCTTGTCCTCATCGCGCTCGACATTGGCGATAGCAGCGGGATCGACGCCGGTCGACTCGAACGCGTCGAGCCACCTCTGCAAGCGGAACTGCTCGGTCCACGCATCGAACACCGCGCCGCCTCGCCACGCGGCTTCCACGACGTCGGCGACTTCTCGACCACCGCGGGCGATGACGCCCTCGAGGAAGGATATCTCCGAGTCGTGCCAGTGCAGGTCCACACCCTTGCGGGGCATCGATTCACGCAACACGCCCTGCCTGCGGCGGACCTCCTCGGCTGGAATCTGCGCGTCCCATTGAAACGGCGTCTGCGCCTTGGGAACGAAGGTGGAGACCGAGACGGCGACCCGGATGGAACCTCGCGGGTTGGGCGGAGTGGCCTCACGGGCGGTGTGGAAGACACGGCTGACCAACCGGCCGATGCCGGCGAGGTCCTCGTCGGTCTCGGTGGGGAGCCCGTTCATGAAGTAGGGCTTCACGCGACGCCAACCAGCATCGAATGCCCGCTGTACGCTGCCGAGCAGGTCTTCCTCGGTCACGTTCTTGTTGATCACGTCACGCATGCGCTGGGTGCCGGCCTCCGGGGCGAATGTGAGCCCGGACTTCTTGCCCGAGGACACGAGCCGAGCCATCTCGACACCGAAGGCATCCACGCGCAGCGACGGAAGCGACACGGACACACCACTGCCCTCGAGTCGACGCCCCAGACGACGCAGGACCTCCTCGAGCTGGCTGTGGTCGGTCGTCGAGAGCGAGGTCAGCGAGACCTCGTCGTATCCCGAGCACGCGAGCCCGGCCATCACGTCGCGGACGATCGTATCGGCGGTGCGCTCGCGAACCGGGCGATAGACCATGCCTGCCTGGCAGAAGCGGCATCCTCGGGTGCAGCCACGAAGTACCTCGATACCGAAGCGGTCGTGGACGACATCCATGAACGGCACGATGCCCGAAACTGGCGGGCGAACAGAGTCGAAGTCCGCCACCACGCGCTTGGCGACGCGTGCGGGCGCACCGGCCTGCGGCTCCACGCCGAGCAACGCGCCATCGTCGTCGTGGACGGGACGGTACAGGGAAGGAACGTACACGCCGGGAACGGCTGCGAGGGCGGCCAGCGTGTCAGGGCGGCTCAACCCGGAATCCTTGGCGAGGCGGTGCGCCGCGACGATCTCCGCCACGGCCTCCTCACCCTCACCGATGAGGATGGCGTCGAAGAACGGCGCGAACGGCTCGGGGTTATAGACGCACGGACCGCCCGCGATGACCAGCGGATCAGCGTCCGTACGGTCGACCGCCCGGAGCGCAATGCCCGCGAGATCCAGAGTCTCGAGGACGTTGGTCAGGCTGAGCTCGTAGGGCACAGTGATGCCGACAAGGTCGAATTCGCGCACCGGCCTGCACGACTCAAGGGAGAACAGCGGCACATCAGCCGCCCGCATAGCCGCAGACATGTCGACCCACGGCAGATAGGCGCGCTCGGCAGCCGCGTCAGGCAACGCGTTGATGGCGTGATACAGGATCGCGATGGCCTGGTTGGCCTGACCGATCTCGTAGGTGTCAGGGTAGATGAGGACCGCGTGATACGCGGCATCCGGATCGTGGACAGCACCCCATTCGCGGTCGATGTAGCGCGCCGGACGTTCAACGCCGGCCAGGAGTGGCTCGACGCGGCCCCACAGGTCTGTTCTTGTCACGAGTCCGAGACCTGCCCGTCATCCGCACGCACGGCGACCTCAGTGTTGACGGCTGCATCAGGGTGCCCTGCGATCACGTACGCATGCGCCGGAATCGGCGCGTCTTCACGGGCTCCGGTTAGTCGTTTGGCACGTGCCGTCTCAACTGCGCGATCGCGGACGTCTCGTAGCTTGCCGGCGAGTCCGGACAGGTCCGCACCGCTCTCGAAGTACTCCACGGCCGCATATCCCATCGCGAGCGTCCCCGAGTAGCCGATGGCGGCTTTGACCGCCCAGCCGAACCCCGGAACGAACGCCAGAGCCTGTCGAGCCACAGTGCGCAGCACGAACGCCCCACCGAGAACCGCGGCTAGCTCGCGAACACGCTCGGCACCAAGCGGCTCGCCGTACGCGGCCGCGATCTGCATCACCATCTTGGCCTGGTTCGCGGTCATCAGCGGCATGTCAGCGCCGGGAATGATGACGACCCCGCCGATGACGCCGTTTTGGAACGCCGTCGACTTGATCGACTCGGCCGCAACGGCCTTGCGCATGAACGCGAAGTTGGCAGCGAGAGCGATACGCTTGCCACCGAGACGGTCCACGAACCACGCCCCGAGACGAGGAATGAGCTCTTCGGGCTCCGCTGCAGCGAAGGTATCGAGGAGCGGGTGCTCGAAGCGGCGCGACACGTCGTCGGTCGCCTGGCCGAGCGCGAGCACCGCTGTCGGCACGCCCACATCACGTGCACGCCTGAGCGACTCGAGCAGGCTCGCCCCTGCCCCACACAACGCCACGACCGCATCGGTCGCAGGGTCCACGAGCAAGGTGTCACCGGGTCCGACCACCTCGACATGGAGGCGCGCGCTGCCGGTCTGGGGGCGCAGCGCCTCTCGGATGGCTTCGACCAGCGTGTCAGGTGCATCGACATCGACGAAAACCGCTATCCGAACCGGCCGAGTACGCTCCTCGGCGAGCGTCGAACCTGAAGCCATTATGTCGCGTAGATCGAGCGGTAGTCTCATTGCGATCCCTTCGACCTAGATTCCGGCGACGCCTTGGCGACGCGTCCATACGGACAGAAGCATACCCACAGCCATCATGTTGGTGACCATGAACGACGAACCAAAGCTCATGAACGGCAGCGGAATGCCCGTGATGGGCATCAGTCCGATGGTCATTCCGATGTTTTCGAGAATCTGAAACGTCCACATGCTGATGACGCCCGCAACGATCAGTGAACCGAACAGATCGCGCGCCTGTGCCGCGATCTCAAGCGATGTCACCAGGAGCGCGAGATACAGTCCCAGCAGCAGTACCGAGCCGAGAAACCCGACCTCTTCGCCCGTAACCGAGAAGATGAAGTCGGTGTGCGGCTCCGGCAGGAACCGCAGGTTCGACTGCGTGCCGGAACCAAGCCCCTTGCCGGTCAGCTCGCCCGAACCGATGGCGATCTTGGACTGCTCGAGGTTGTAGCCGGCACCCCTGGGATCGCGCTCCGGATCGAGGAAAACGAGCAACCTGTTCATCTGATAACGCTTGATCAGTACACTCGAATCCGTGAGTTCGTCGAGCGCCGCCTGACTGCCGCTGGCCTTCGCTGCGATGTACGCCGGATCGTAGTCTCCCCGGTTCAGGGCACGGTTCAGACCGTTGTTCAGCCCGAAAAGCGCCCCGACGAGCAATACCCCGGTGAGTCCGAGTATCACGAACCACTTCACGTCCAGTCCGCCGATCAGCAACATGCCAGCGGTGATCGCGACGAACACCATGCCGGTACCAAGGTCAGGCTGCAAAAGTATGAGTCCGAGAGGAATCATGAGTATGCCCAGGACCTTGGTCACATCCCTGGCTTCACTGATCCTACCCTTGTACCCGGCGATGACCGAGGCCATGATCACGATGGTTACGAGCTTGGCGGGCTCAGAAGGCTGAAAGAGCCGAAAACCACCGATTGAAAGCCATGACGTCGCACCCTTGGCGGTCGACCCGAGACCTGGAATCTGCGGCGATATGATGAGGAACGCCACGAAGAGAATCAGCGGTCCAACCCAACCCCGCAATTTTCGATAGTCGAACGTCCACGCGACGACGAGCGGGATCATCCCGAGCGCGAGGCCGAACAGGTGGCGTTTGAACAGTGCCGGACCCGCACTCATGCCGGAAGTCGCCGACTGCACCATGACACTGCCGTAGACGGCAAGAAGCAGCACAATGCCTACCAGGGGCCAGTTGACGAACCAGAGTCTGCTGCGCTCGTTCACCAGGTCACCTCGACGCATCGCTGGCGGTCACGTGCTCTACAGGCAGATCCAGGAGCGCACTAAGAATCTGGCGAGCAGCAGGGCCGGCGACCGAACCGCCGTGCCCGCCTTGTTCAACAGTGACGACAACACAGTACCGGGGGTTGTTGGCGGGAGCGTAGCCGACGAACCATGCGTAGTCGTCTTTGCCCGCCACTTGTGCCGTGCCCGTCTTGCCCGCAACGCGGACAGGGAACCCTCGGAATGCTCCGGCCCCGGTACCACCGGACTCCGTGACACTGACGAGAGCGGTCTCCATGGTGTCGAGGTTGCGCTTGCTGGTCTTCGTGTCGAAGGCGACCGTCTTCCTGGCCTTGAGCACGGGCTTGCCGTCCTGCCCGAGCACCTGCTTCATCACATGGGGTTCCATGATCTTGCCGCCATTGGCGATGCCCGCGTAGGCGTTCGCGATCTGCAGCGGGGTGACGAGGATGTCGCCCTGTCCGATCACCATGTTGACGGTGTCACCCGGCAGCCACTGTCGGTACTCCGGATAGTTCTCGTTGTATGCGGCCTTCCACGCCGCGTCTGGTACGCGACCCTCAGCCTCACCCGGCAGGTCGATGCCGCTCTTTGCGCCAAAGCCGAACCTACGCGAGAACTTCTGAAGCTTCTCGCCCTTGTCCTTGTAGAAGCGATATCCGATCTCGTAGAACACAATGTCACAGGAGTCCTGGATTCCATCCATGAACGATTCATATCCATGACCGGTGCGGTTCCAGCAGTACTTCTCCCACTGCTCGCCCATACCGACCCACCTGCCCTGACAGTCGTAACCCGCCCCGGGACTGGTGAATCCGTACTCAAGACCTGCTAGTCCAGTCACGGCCTTGTACGTCGAAGCCGCAGGGTACTGACCCATGATTGCGCGGTTGGTGAGTGGAAACTCGGACTTCTTCGCAGTCAGTTTGGCCCAGTTCTTCTTAGAGATTCCGCCCAGGAAGACCTCCGGGTCGTACGTTGGCAGACTCGCCATCGCGAGCACTTCACCGGTCTTGATGTCGACCGCGACCGCGGCACCGCCCTTCGCGTTGGGGAAGTCCTGCTTGTGAGCGTCGCTCATGGCCTGTGCCAGTGCCTTTTCGGTGACCTTCTGGACCTTGCTGTCGATGGTGAGCACGACGTCTCGGCCCGCAACCGCTTCCGTGTCCTGGATGACACGTCGAGCCCGGCCAGAGGCGTCAACCTCGATGAGGCGACGACCACGATCACCTTGGAGCACCTGCTCGAACTGCGCCTCGGCGCCCGCCTTGCCGACAATGTCGCCGTATGTGTATCCGGTTCCGCCGGTGCCTTTAAGATCGCTCTCCGACACTTCTCCGGTGTAGCCGATGACGTGAGCAGCAAGAGCTCCCTGCGGGTAGTCGCGCACCGCCTGCACCTGCACCTCGACGCCCGGGAACTGGCTCGAGTGCTCAGACAGGTACGCCACCGTCTCCTTGGGGACGTCGATCATCACCGTGCGTGGCGCAAGCGCGGCCTCGCGAACGCTCGAAACCTTCAGCTTGATGTCAGCGACGGGCATCGAGAGGAGCGCCGAGAGTCGATTGAGCAGCAATGGGTCCTCAAGCACCGACCGGTCCGCAACAACTGCCATCGTCGGCCGGTTGGTCACCAGCTCGCGACCCTTTCGATCGAGAATACGTCCACGCGGGGCAACGGTGGTCACCTCTCGGACACGGTTCTCGTCGGCCTGGGATGCGAACGCAGCGCCGTACAGCACCTGCATCGTCCAGAGGCGAGCCAGCAGCAACAAGAGCACGCCGAGGAAGATGAGGCCAAGAGCCGCATACCGGGGGCGAAGCTGTTGGCGGAATCCAGACAGGTGACTACTCCCAGTCGATACGGGGTCGGGTTGCTTGCGCAGACAAGCGACAGCGCAAAGAGCTGCGCTACGCCAGTCGGCGGAACGTGGTCATTGGGCGGTCAACGCGCAAGAACCGCGCCAACCACGGATAGATCATGAGTGCCAGCGCGATGTTGTAGAGCGCCCCAGGAAGCATCTTGGTGGCAAATGTGACCAAGAACGGACCGCCCGCGCCGAGCAGATTGAGAATCAGGCCGTATGCGACCTCAGCCCCCAGTGATGCTATGGCGAGAACGGTGAGTGGCAGGAGCCAGCCTTCCGCGAACATCTGCTCGTGCATGAGGCCGGCTATGTAACCCGTGAGCGTGAGAACGAGAATCATCGGACCGACGGGTCCTGTACCGAGCAGCTCGAAGATGAGCCCAGCGGTGAAGCCGACCGTCGCGCCCGCGCCCGGTCCCTCCACAAGTGCGAGGGTGACCACGACGAGCAGCATGAAGTTTGGTACCACGCCCCCAATCGCCAAGTAGGGAGCAAGGCCTGCCTGGAGCAGTGTGGCGACGAAGAGCGCTGCAACCGTCGGAAGAAATCGACGCATCATTCACCACCCCCCACATCGGCAGTCGCGGGGATGCTCACAAGAACCAGCACCTCTTCGAGACCGGACGGCCCACCGGACGGGGTGACTTCGATGTCCTGATACAACGCTGAAGGTGAACTGCGCACGCGAGTCACCTCTCCAACGATGAGGCCCTTGGGGTAGACGCCGCCCATGCCTGAACTGATGACAATGTCACCGGCCCGGACAGTGGTCTCGGCGCTGACGAAGTCCATCGAGAGCTTGCCCTCGATGGATCCGCGCACGACGCCCTCGGCTCGGGTCGACTGCACCATCGAAGCGACGCCTGACTGCGGGTCCGTGATCAGGCGGACTCTGGCGGCACGTTTGGTTACACCCACCGTCTGCCCGAGGAGGCCCTGTGCCCCGACCACGGGCATACCCGCGGCGACACCGTCCTCGGTACCGCGGTCGATAGTGATGACGCCCTCCCACTGGTTGGTGGGCCGACCGATGACGCGTGCCCCAACGGTCTTGGTGTTGGACGCCTGAGTGAACCCTGCGAGGCGCTTGAGTCTAATGTTCTCCAGCCGCGCTTCCTCCAGCGTGGACACCCGTCGACGCAACTCGATATTCTGGGCGCGCAGCGCCTCGAGCTGGCTGCGGGAGACACCCAAGTCCGAGGACCATGCGATGAATCCTCTAACGGGTCGCGTCACAACCTCACCAGCAGCCTGGATCGGCGAGGAGACCGCCAGCATTCCGAGACGGACTCTGTGAATCGGACCGGTAGCACCCTCGCGAAACCACACCGTGGTGATCGACAGTGCGAGCACGACCAGCACGATGAGGAGGCCTACACTGGCCGAGGACTTTTCAGGCTGTGGTAGCTTCATCGCTGCCTACAAGGCGAGGCTTACCGCCCGCCTTGCAGCACCTTCTTGAGAGCGTCGATCTCTTCGAGCGCCTGGGCGGAGCCGTCGCATACGTTGGTCAGGGCGCTGTCTGAAACGTGAACCGGCATGCCGGTCTCATGTCGGAGTCGCTCATCCAGACCCTTGAGCAGCGCGCCGCCACCGGTAAGTACGATGCCGTACTCCATCAGGTCGCTGGCGAGCTCGGGAGGAGTCTGCTCGAGAGTGCCCTTGACCGCCATCACAATGGCTGCCGTGGGCTCTTCAACGGCCTCGCGGATCTCCTCGGACTCCATGGTTATCGTGCGCGGAAGACCCGTCACGAGGTCGCGGCCACGAACCTCCACGTCGACTTCCTCGAGCATCGGCCATGCTGAACCGATCTCGAACTTGATCTCCTCAGCCGTGCGCTCACCGATGAGGACGTTATAGACGCGCTTGACGTGCTGGATGATGGCCTCGTCGAACTCGTCGCCCGCGATGCGGATCGACTGCGATACGACGATGCCGCCCAGAGAGATGACTGCGACTTCCGTGGTGCCACCGCCGATGTCGACGACCATCGAACCGGTCGGCTCCTGGATAGGAAGACCGGCGCCGATCGCCGCGGCCATCGGCTCCTCGATCAGGAACGCCTGACGAGCTCCGGCCGACATCGTTGCCTCGAACACCGCTCGCTTCTCGACCTCGGTGACGCCCGACGGCACACAGACGACGACGCGCGGCTTGGGCTGCCAGGGGAAACGCTTCACACGCGTCTTGTTGATGAAGTATCGAAGCATCGCCTCGGTGACCTCGAAGTCGGCGATGACGCCGTCTTTCAGCGGTCGAATCGCGATGATGCTGTTGGGGGTGCGACCAAGCATGCGCTTGGCTTCCACACCCACCGCAAGAACTCGCTTTGAATCGCGCTCGATGGCGACCACTGACGGTTCGCTGAGCACGATCCCTCGGCCACGAACGGAGACCAGGGTGTTTGCTGTCCCGAGGTCGACGGCCATGTCGCCGCCCCACGAGTTGAAGAACATATCCACAAGCGACACGGTCGCTCCTTTTCGCTCAATGATCGGCATCGCGCGCACCGCAGTGGGCAGAACACCTGCCCACATACTAAGACAGACCCAGGACGGTACTCGTCCGGATCGATCGTGGTGCACGTAGGCGCAGTCTACCATAGGGCTCCCCGACAACCGGACGGGCGCCGCCCTGTTGCTGTCTTGTTGTGCGAAGCGGAGCACACAACGGCCCACGTCAGGGCTCTCACATCAGTCCAAGGTCGCGAAGACTCGAGTGCTCTCCCCCGTCGCCGATGATCACGTGGTCGAGAACCTCGATTCCAAGGACATCACCCGCTTTGACAAGCCTCCGGGTGAGCTGAATGTCAGCGCCCGAAGGCGTCGGGTCCCCACTCGGATGGTTGTGAACCACCACCATCGATGCAGCAGAGACTTTGACGGCGTCTTTGAACAGCTCGCGCGGATGTACGATCGATGCGTTGAGAGATCCGATCGAGACCTCGACCATCTTGAGCAGTTGATTCTTGGTGTTGAGCGCAAGCGCCCAGAAGTGTTCACGATCCAGCCCTCTGAACTGCGTGCCACACAGCTCGACAACGTCTTCGGGGGTGCTCACGCTCGGCCTTCGCGACGAGCGCCATCCTGCTGCTCGCCTGGATATCTCGAGACACGCGAGTACTCGGGCTGCCGCCGCCGGCCCCACTCCCTCCAGCGCGACAAGGTCTTCTGCACATACTCGCCAGAGTCCATCCGGGATCGGGTGTTCATCAAGCAGTGCTCTCGCACCCCTATCGCGAACGTCGCCGATGAGGACCGCGAGCAACCCCTCATCACTCAGCCGATCCGCCCCACCCGATAAAACGACCTCGCGAGAACCCGCCGTTGTTCCTGGTTGCCTCGGTGCCATCGTCTCCAGCCTCTCCGTGATCACCCTCATCCGGCGTGCAGTGCAGCAGCGGAGGGACCGTGCTGGGCAGCGATCATCACATCCGTGCCCTACCAGAAACTTGTCCGTTCCTTTCCCTGCAAGACAAAGAGCCCCGACCAGATGGCCGAGGCTCTTTGAAGCGATCCATGGCGATTGATCAGTGAACCGCGCAAGAAAGGCACGGGTCGTAGGCGCGAACAAGCTGCTCGATCGCGAGGATGAACTCCGCCTCCGGAAGATGCGCGACCGTCGGAGCGAACTGACGCATGTCGGCCTCGAGATTGGCGAGGTTCTGTGCCGTGGGAGTGATCACGTTTCCGGAAGTGATGAGTCCGTCGTCGTCCAATGCGAGCGTGTGGTAGAGGGTGCCACGCGGCGCCTCGGTCGACGCAGTCCCACTGCCGGCGCGGATAGCGAAGTCGACCGGCGTGCTTGAGCCGCCGTCCTCGAGAATGCGCTCACACAAGAGCGCGCACCGCTCGGCGGCGTCGATCAGCTCGATCGCCTGAGACAGGTTGTTCAGGAACGAGTTGCGTGAAACCGGTCGCAGTCCCGACTTGGCCGCTATCAGGCGTGCACTGGGCAACAGCTGATCCCACGAGAGGTTCACGCGGGCAAGCGCACCTACAAGGAACGTTCGCCCATCCACTGTGGAGTGCTTGGCGTTGCTGTGAGCGACGACCGTCTCGGTGACGAAGTCGTGATACTCGTCAGCGGGGCGACACCAGCCGCCATCCAACGCACACACATCCCCGTCGTAGACGGCGTAATCATCCTCGGTGTGCATCGCGAGCATCTCGCCGCTTGTCGCGAACTCCGGCACCGTGAAGCTGGCAAAGAGCGCCGCCGTCTCGGCAGCGTCCGTGGCGGCGAGGTGAAGGCGCGCCGCGAGCGCCTCGACCTCGCGTGCATGCGGCTCGGCGCTGAAGCCGCCGATGACTGCGGTGATCGGATGAACCGGTCGTCCGCCGATCGCGGTGGTGAGCTCGTTACCCAGCTTCTTCAGGCTGAGCGCACGCTTGACCACATCCGGATGCGTCTCGGCGAGCGGGAACACGCTTGGCTGTCCAACGTAGTCGGGCGCAGCGAAGAGGTACAGGTGCGTGGCGTGATTCTGCAGGTACGATCCGTACAGCATCAGTGAGCGCAGCATGCGTGTGCGTTCACTGACCTCGATGCCGAGAGCGGACTCCAATGCCTTGATCGACGTGAGGGCATGGTTTGGCGAGCAGATGCCGCAGATTCGGCTGGTGATCAGAGGGGCCTCGTCGAAACGCCGGCCCACAACCATCGCCTCGAACAGACGGGCCGGCTCGACGATATCCATGCGGATGTCGCTCACGACGCCGTTGTCGACCTCGACCGTGATGGTGCCATGACCTTCGATACGTGCAACGTGTTCTACGGTGAGCGTGCTCATCGGACCGCCTCCTGACAGGTGCTGTAGAGCTCAAGCGCTTGATCGAGCGCATCGGGTGACATGCCATGTGATGCCAGAATCGCGCGGGCCGAGTCGAGATTCGCGTCCTCGGCGATTCCTCGGCATCCGGTGCACGGACGGCCGAGCGAGACGCATCGCGCGCCACAGCCGGTGCGCGTGACGAGACCCAGGCACAGCCGCTCGCTCTCGTAGAAGCAGGAGTTCTCGGCGACCTTGCACGCGGCACACAGCGGCTCACGAGGGGCACGGTCCGAGAGGCCCATGAGCGCTCGCTGAAGCACGGCGACGAACTCGGCGGGCTGGATGGGACAACCGAGCACGCGATAGTCGACGTCGATGACGGCGTCGACCGGCATCGGCGAGATGCGCCCACACGCCACGATCGCGCCGTCGTCGCCGTAGACGCAACCAACGCGCTCCTCGAGACCGACTCCCGACGCAAGGCCGGGGATGCCGCCGGTGATCGCGCATGCGCCGATCACGATGACGACTCCCGCGGTCTCACGGACGCGCTTCAGCGTCGCGATGTGCTCCTCGGTGGTGACAGCACCCTCGATCACGGCGACGTCGAACTCCTCGGGCAGGTGGCCGCTCGACGCGAGCTGCCAGTAGGACAGCTCGAACTGCGCAAGGACCTCGAGCAGGTGATCCTCCATGTTGGTCATCTGCACCTGGCAGCCAAAATCACTGGCCAGGCTGATGATCGCTACGCGGGCCGCCATCTATATCGCCTCCTGCAGGTTCATGGCTTCCCAGTAGTTGAACACCGGGCCGTCGACGCAGGCGTATTGGTGACCGACGCCGCAGTGGCCGCACTTGCCGATGCCGCACTTCATGCGACGCTCGAAACTCACGTAGATGCGGTCAGCGTCCATGTTCTTCTTGCGCATCTCATCGATGACGTACTTGTACATGACGGGCGGTCCGCAGATTGCGCCGTAGGTGCTCGACGGGTCGACGTTGATGCGGTCAAACAGCCGCGTGACCAGTCCCACCTCGCCGTCCCATGTGTCGTCCGGCGTATCGACCGTCATGATCAGGTCGAAGTCGTCGCGGTGCTTCCACATGTCGAACTGCTTACGAAAGAGAATCTCGTCGGGATTGCGCGCGCCGAGAAGGATCGTGACCGAGCCAAAGTCGTGGCGCTCGTCGTGGATGTGGTTGATCAGTGACTTGAGCGGCGCGATGCCGAGCCCTCCAGCCACCAGCAGCACATCGTGGCCCTTCATCTCGGCGAACGGGAACCCGCGGCCAAACGGACCGCGCAATCCCACGATGTCACCGCACTGCTTGGCGTGGAGCGCGCCCGTCACGTCACCGGCGTTACGCACACACAGCTCGATGAAGCCGCCCTTGCTGGGCGCCGATGAGATCGAGATGGGAGCCTCGCCGACACCAAAGATCGAAAGCTCGACGAACTGCCCGGCGTCGAAGTGAAACGCCTCGCGCACCTGCTCGTCGATAAGGCGCAGCTCGAACAACTTCTCGGTCTCGGTCAGATCGCGGATCGACGTGATGCGCGCCGGCCAGGGTCGATAGGGATTGGCGTGCAGGAGCTTGTACGCATCAGTGCTCACAGCCCCTCACCCCCCGCCTGCAGCGCTTCGACCACGACACGCGGACTGATGTCGGCCTTGCACGCACGCTCGCACCGGCCGCAGCCAACGCACAGCACGCGCTCGAACTTGGACAGGTAACCCCACTGCTTGTGGTAGTAGCGGTACTTCACGCGACTGGAGCCGGTGCCCCGGAAGTTGTGACCGTGCGCGACCTCGGCGAACTCCGAGAACTGACACGAGTCCCACGTGCGGACGCGCGAACCCGTCTCGCCGCTCGGTGAGAGCTTGTCGTTCACGTCGAAGCAGTAGCAGGTGGGACACACCATGGAGCAGGCGCCGCACGACAGGCAGCGGTCCCCGAGCTCGTCCCAGATCGGGTCGTTGAACTTCGCATCGAGCAGCAACGGCAACTGCGCGGTATCCACCGGCTCGCCGGCGAACGACTCCTTGAACTGCTTGGTGACGCGCTGAAACTCGGTGGTGTCCTCGGGCGTGATGTGCCGAGTCTCGACGTAGCGGTCCAGCAGATCCGCGCCCTTGACCGAGCGTACCGACACAAAGTAGTGATCGCCCAGGTCCGAGAGGAAGATGTCGAAGCCCCAGTGCGCCTCGTCGGTGCCCCATGCGTTGCAGAAGCACTCGTCCTCGGGCGTGCAGTTCACGCCTACGATCAGCGTCGACTCGCGCCTTGCCTTGTAGTACGGATCCTCATACTCACCCAGGAACACGTTGTCCATCAGCATCAGCGCGTTGATGTCACACGGGTGCAGCCCGAAGATCACCCGCGGGTGCGAGTACACGTGCGCCGACAGTACCTCGTTGTCCGCAGTCGAGAAGCGCATGAGCTCCTCGACGGGCGGCACGAAGTACTTCTTGGGCGGCAGAATGGTGGTGTCGTAGTCGAGCCTGAGCTCGGCCGGGTCGTGAATCGTGGAGAACACGAAGGTGTCTGCCTTGGCCACCGGCCCGACCACCTCGAACTCCTCCGATAGCCCCTTGACCAGGTCCGGTAGGCGCGACTTATCCATCACGCGAAAGAACATGGACTCCCCCTACTCCCTGAAAGATGCGGCTCCAGACAGAAGAAGGGCGGCCCCGCGAGGGACCGCCCGGTTCCGTTCAGTTACTCGCCAAAAAAGATGGCGATCTCACGCTCCGCCGATTCAGGCGAATCCGACCCGTGGATGATGTTGGCATCCATGATCAGACCGAAGTCACCGCGGATGGTCCCCGGAGCGGCGTCGGCGGGATTCGTCGCGCCCATGAGCTTGCGGCACACGGGCACGGCGTTCTCGCCCGAGAGGACCAGCTTCACGACCGGGCCGGAGGTGATGTAGCTGACCAGGCCGTCGTAGAACGGCTTGCCCTGGTGCTCGACGTAGTTCGCAGCGGCCTGCTCGGCCGTCACGACGCCGAACTCCATACGCTCGATGGTGAGTCCGACCTCTTCGAAGCGGGTGACGATCTTGCCGACGAGACCGCGCGCGACCGCGTCGGGCTTGATCATGGTGTACGTCTGCTGATGCACTTCTGTAGTCCCTTCCTGCTTGCTTACAGTGTCCGTATCAATGAGGACAGAACGGCTAGTCGCCGCTGCCCGTTGTACGCCAATCGTTCTCCACGCCGATGATCTTCCAGCCCACGCCCTCGCGTGCAAGGCTGACGGTGTAGCGCAGCGGCGCGCCGTCCTTGGGAGTGACAGTCACAGTGACGGTGGAGTTCTGCGCACCACGCTCAACGGCGTCGAGCACGAACTCCTTCACCGGCGGAACCTTTGCCATCTCCTTGGCGAGATCTTTCCCGGGAACGGCTACCCAGTAGACGTCGACGGGTTCTCCGTCTTTGTGAGCGGAGAGCATCCCTGAGCTGCTCTGCTCCTGGGTCGGCCAGCCGAACCCAAAGGCGTAGCCGCCACCGAGAATCGCCGCGACCACGATGACCGCCGCGACAAATACCGCGACCGTCTTCAGCGGGCTGCGGCGGTTCTGTTCGCGATCCGAGCGGCGGGCCTCGCGGTCACGCACGCGCATCTGCTCGTCTGTGAGGCTGAAGAAGTCAGCGACCGCGTCGTCGTCACCGAAGCCGAGTGCCGCAGCGGCAAGTTCGGCATCAGACTTGCCCGCCTCGGCGAGCGTGGGTGCGGTCTCTGGCCCCGTGAGCGCCGCAAGATCACCGATGTCCCACCCGGTTGTGTCATCCAGATCGGGATCGACGAACGGCGCCATCTCGCCGGTCTCCCAGCCATCGACGACTTCGCGCGCCGGGCGAGCGTGGTCGAGCGCGGTTTGATACGCCGCACCCGCCGCAGCAGACATTTTGTGTCCGTGCAGCTGCGTCGCCTTCTCGAACGCACGGACCGCTTCATCGTACTCGCCGAGAACCGTGTACGCCTGCCCGAGGTTCGCCAGCGCCTTGCCGCGTCCCTGATACTCATCGAACCCGAGTGCCGCGCGGTACGCTTCCACAGCATCGCCCGGTCGACCCAGCGCCATGAAGCACAAGCCGAGGTTGACGAGAGCCTTGCCGGGATCCGGATTACCGGGATCGAGGGCGGCCCTGCGATAGGAGATCGCGGACTCCTCGACTTTGCCGCGCTCGAGAAGCGCACCGGCAAGTCCCTGGTACGCCTTGAAGGGTGTCGTGTAGTCCGGTTCATCGAGAGCACTTTGGAACGCAGTCGTGGCCTCAGCGTAGTCGCCGATCGCAACGTACGCCGTACCCATGTTCGCGAACACTGCGCCACGCTTCTCGTGCATGCTGTCGCGCAGTGCATGCCCGTAGACGGTCAGCGCATCCTGATGGCGTCGAAGCCGCATGAGCGAGTTGCCGGCCATGTGAAACGCCCGACCATTTCCGTCGGTACCGCGACCCGCCGCAGCTAGAAACAGCTTGGCCGAGAGCCGGAAATCGCCCTCGTCATAGGCCTGTTGCGCTTCCTGAAAGCGATTGTGGTCCACGGGCTACTTGCTCGCGCTCTCGATGGTCACGGACAGAATCTCGTCGCCGACACCGAGCTTGTGAACGACGTCGAGACCCTCGACGGTAGAACCGAACACGGTGTACTGCCCGTCAAGGAATGACTGCGGGCCAAGCGTGAAGTAGAACTGCGAGCCGCCTGAGTCCGGACTCTGTGAGCGAGCCATCGCCAGGCTGCCGTCGACGTGCTTGTTGGGGTTCTTTGCAGGATCGAACTCGCCCTTGATGGCGTAGCCCGGGCCGCCGGTGCCGAGCATCGGCTGGCCTTCCTTGTAGACGCCTGATTTCTGCGCGTTCACGTACTCAACGACCTGCTCGCTGCTGAGCGCGCTCGTCTGCGGGTCGCCGCCCTGGATGACGAATCCCGGCTCGAGCCGATGGAACTTCACCTTGTCGTAGAAGCCCTTCTGGGCCAGTTCGACGAAGTTCCCGACGTGAATCGGAGCGTCTTTGCCAAGCAATTTCACCTTGATGGTGCCCTTGCTGGTCTTGATGACAGCGATCTCTGAGCCTGTAGGAGCGTACGTGGGAGTATACAAGTCGCCCTCCTGAGCGGGATCGGTGGCGTCGGTTGTCGTACCCGACGTCGCCTCAGTTGAAGTGTCCGTCGCGGAATCACCCGCGGACTTCTCGGCGGCGCGCGAACAGCCGGTCAAGGCCACCACGCCGAAACACACTACGACGACCGTCGCGGCCAGTCGCAGGTAAACACGGGACTTCGCGAACAAGAAGCCTCCTCGGCTCGGTTGGGCACACGGAACGGGGCTCGCAGAGCGTCCCCGTAGACATCCGTACCTGACTGCCGGGATTCTACCAGTCCTGAACGATGATGATAAGGACTGGCTCCAATGAGGGTCGGAAGGGGTAGACTTCAATCAGGTTGCCCGTCAGGCGCAACAGCGTCCATGCGGGCCGCGACGTCACAACGGAGTGACGTGCGCGCTATCCGTCAGGAGGCGATCACTTGGGAGCACCCGGTACTGACAAAGTCCGCAACGTCGTTCTCGTCGGACACGGCGGTGCGGGCAAGACCTCTCTCGCAGAGGCGATGCTGTATCTGTCCGGCGCCACCAAGCGACTTGGGACCGTCGACGACGGTCACTCGGGTCTGGACTACGATCCCGAGGAGATCAAGCGCAAGTTCACCATCAACCTCGCGCTCGCACCGGTCATGCACGATGGGGTGAAGATCAACGTCATCGACACCCCCGGATACGCAGATTTCATGGGAGACGCCATCGCCGGCATGGAAGCAGCCGAGATGGCGCTTTTTGTTGTAGACGCCGTGTCCGGGCCACAGGTGCAAACTGCTCGGCTCTGGAAAGCGGCTGGCGACCTCGGTATCGCGCGCGCCGTCTTCATCAACCGTATGGACAAGGAGCACGCCGACTTCGACGCGGCGATGGCCGCACTCGATGCCAAGTTCGGGCACCGGGTCGGCGCGGTCCAGATCCCCATGGGTTCTGAGGCGGAGTTCCGCGGGGTCATCGACGTGATTCGCATGAAAGCCTATCACCACGAGGGCGACAAGGAAGAGGTCCTCGACATCCCCGCCGAGTTCATCGACGCCGCCGAGGCCGCACGCGAAAAGCTCACAGACCTCGTGGCCGAGGCCGACGAGACGCTCATGGAGAAGTACCTCGACGGCGAGCGCCTGAATCAGGAGGAGCTTGAGGCGCTGCTGGACAAGGCGATCGCCCAAGGCATCTTCATCCCGGTGTTCGTCGGATCAGCGACCAAGTTGCAGGGCATCGAGGATCTGATGGACGAGATCGTCTCGTTCTTCCCCAAGCCTACGGCACACGGTCCCGTACCGACCGCAGACGGTGGCGCCGTGAAGGTTACGATCGACGGACCTCTCACACTGCTCACGTTCAAGACCATCTTCGATCCGTACGTGGGCCGTCTCAACTTCGTGAAGGTACTCTCAGGCACCCTGACACCTGGCACCGAGCTCATCAACTCACGCACCGGTAAGAAGGAGCGCATCGCGCACGTGCTCAAGATGATCGGCAAGGACACGTGCGACATCGAGGGCGCACCCGCCGGAGACGTCGCCGTCCTCCCCAAGCTCGGCGATGTTCTCACCGGCGACACGCTCTCCGAGAAGGGCGACGTCCGCATCGCGTCGCTCCCCCTCCCGGAACCGCTGTATCCCGTCGCATTGGTCGCCAAGACGAAAGCCGACGAGGACAAGTTGGGGACGGCCCTCAACAAGCTCGTCGATGAAGAGCCGACGCTCACGCTCAGCAGAAGTGACGAGACTCATCAGACGGTCCTCTCGGCGCTGGGCGACACCGCAGTCGACGTCGCCATCGCCAAGCTGCGCGATCGGTACAACGCGGAGGCGGAGATCGTCGAGCTGCGAATCCCCTATCGAGAAACCATCCGGAAGATCGCAAAAGCGCAGGGGCGCCACAAGAAGCAGACCGGTGGCTCGGGGCAGTTCGCCGACTGCTGGCTGCGCGTTGAACCCAATGCCGGCAATGGCTACGAGTACGTCGACGAGATCGTCGGCGGCAAGATACCCAGGCAGTTCATTCCCGCCATCGACAAGGGCGTCCAAAACGCCATGCTCGAAGGCGTACTCGCCGGCTACCCGATGGTCGACGTCAAGGTCGCCGTGTTCGATGGCTCATACCACGCCGTCGACTCAAACGAGATGGCGTTTCGCACAGCTGCGCGAATCGGATTCAGAGCCGCAGCCGAGCAGGCAAGCCTCGTGCTGCTCGAGCCGGTAGCGCACATGACGATCGACATCCCGCCTGACTACGCCGGTGCGGTCATGGGTGACATGAGTTCGCGTCGAGGCCGGGTACTCGGCATGGACATGGTCGACGACATGGAGCGCATAAAGGCATTGGTGCCCTACGCGGAGGTAGTCCACTACTCGCCCATCCTCCGCTCACTCACTCACGGCACCGGCACCTACTCGATCGAGATCGGTGACTACGCCGAGGTCCCCCAGGAGATGGCCAAGAAGGTCATCGAGCAGTACCAGAAGGACAAGGCCGAGGGTCATTAGGACCCCCGATTCATAGTCGAAGAAATCAAGTAGGACCGACTCCCCGAGAGGAGACCGGTCCTACTGCATGTTGCGATGGTGCCCGCGACAGGATTCGAACCTGTGACCTTCTGCTCCGGAGGCAGACGCTCTATCCTCTGGGCTACGCGGGCGTTCATCGGCGACGTGAGCCGAGCACGCACTCTATCATATCCCTGAACACGCACGCGACCGACTGAGACTGGAAAGGCGGGCTCATGCAGGAATCCTCCACGCTGCTGATCGTGAACCCCACCGCCCGCCATGGCGAAACCGAGCGACTCATCCCGGTTGTGGAGCACCTCCTGGCCAATATGCGACACGACACGGTGGTAACCACCCATCCTGGTAACGCCGCAGAGCTGGCCGCCGCCGCGGCTGACTACGATCTCGTGGTGGCGTGTGGCGGCGACGGCACGGTGCATGAGGTGCTCAACGGGCTGATGGCGCATCCGACCGCCACGCGTCCCGCTCTCGGACTGCTGCCCACGGGTTCCGGTAACGACACCAGGCGAACGCTCGGCGTCTCCACCGACTTGTCGCAGTCCGCACTCGAGCTCGTGACCGGCGAACGTCGCAGATTCGACGTGGGTGTGTGCAACGGCATCTACTTCAACAACAGCTTCGCCGCGGGACTGGACGCCAAGGTCACGGCCAAGGCCGTCGAGTACAAGGTGACCACGGGCAGGTCGGGCCTGTGGCTCTATCTCACAGCACTGCTGCATGTCCTAGTGAACGATCTGACCAGTTTCCCGCTATCGGTATCGTTCGACGGTCAGCCTGTGCAGTCGATCGACACCTTGATACTTGCGGCCACCATCGGCCGCACGTACGGGGGCGGGTTCTTCATCACGCCTGACGCCATCCCGGACGACGGACTGCTCGACGTGTGCATGATCGATCCGATGCGACTGCCGGAAGCCCTGGCACGACTGCCTTTCGTGGTAGCCGGCAAGCACACCGGTATGCGTCCCGTGCACATGTCACGGCATGCCGCGATCGTGATCGAATGTGACTCACCCGTCCCGGCACAAATCGATGGCGAGGTCCTGCTCGAGCGCCGCTACGAGATCGAGATCCTGCCCTCGGCCATCGAATGTGTCGTCCCCAAAAGGAGCTAACCGGCTTGAACCCATCCACCGCATATCTCTTGCCCACCGCGCTTCTTGCGGCATATCTCGTCGGCTCGATACCGTGCGCATACCTCATCGTCCGCGGTGTCAATGGCGAGGACATCACCAAGCACGGCACCGGAAACATCGGGGCCATGAACGTGCGACGCTCAACCGGATCATGGACCTGGTTCACGGTCGCGATGGTGGCCGACGCGCTCAAGGGATTCATACCGACCTTCGTCGCGAAATACCTGGTCATCTCGGCCGGTGCGCTTCTGGCGCTGCAGCCGTGGGGGGTACAGCTGGCAGAGCAGGATGTGGTTTGGTGGAACCAGCCGCTACTCATGGTCCCCATGGCGGCCGTGGCAGGTGCCGTGGCCGGACACAACTACTCGGTCTGGATGGCACTGGTGCATCGCAGGTTCGGCCGCACCGGGAAAGGGCTTGCAACCGGAGGCGGTGCTTTGATCGCCTACGACTGGCGGTACTTCGTCGCAGTGGTCGTGGTAGGGCTCGCGGTGATCGCCATCACCCGCTACATGATGGCCGGCCAGGTAGCTGCGGCATTCACCCTTCCGGTGACCGCGGGGGTACTGAACTCCCCGGACTGGCCATTCGCGCTGGTGATGGGCGTATTCGTATACGCGGCGCATCACCGCAGATTCATCGGCATGCTTCGCGGCAACGAGCCCAAGCTCTACGTCAACGACCGAATGGGCCCAACCGGCTAGTGCGCCTAACGCCGCGCCGCGAACGTAGAAACATGAAGAGGGCCGAGGAGCTTGTCGCTCCCCGGCCCTCTCTCGCACTCTGGGCTGGAACTAATCCTGAGTGATTGCGCCGTTCGGGCAGGCATCGACGCAGATGCCGCACTCGGTGCAGTCCTCGGGACGGTTGAGGCGAGCGACGTCCTCGAGGTCATAGCAGCTGCTCGGGCACTCATCAATGCAGATGCCACAGGCGGTGCACAGGTTGGCATCAACGACAGGCAGGGACATAGTCGGTCCTTTCCTCACGGAAACGGTGTTCTCTACTGGTGTGGCGATTCTAGCGCGGTGGGACAGCACGGGCAACGCGAGGATCAGCATCCGCACACGCACACCACAACTCCTGCCGTTACCTCGCCTTGTCCGCCACTTCCTGTGGCGACCAAAGGCAGAACGGATAGGTGCGATCGGTCAGGATCTCCGCAGCCGCCCGCTGCGACTCGAGCACAGCGAGCTCATCGCTCATCACCTGCCTCAGGGGTTCCAGGAGCAAAGCGAGTGCGGCATTGGCCTTCTTGATGGCGATCCCGATCTCCTTTCGATTCGCTTCCGGCTGAGCGATGGCAGCTACCAGGCGTGTCTTCTCCTGAGCAAGACCGATGGCTGTAGCGCGCTCCTCGGCGGAATCGAACTCCACCTCGCCGAGAAGTGTGTCGGGGTTGTGGTCGAGGCGGTTGAGACGATCCTTGGATGCGGCGATCTCCTCATCTGTAACGACATGAGCCCCGATCGGGAGGTACATCGTGATGGACGCCACCACAAACGCGGGTGGCTCAATACCGAAGTACCTGCGACAGACTCCGTCGGTGACGGAATCGTAGCGCCCTCCCCCGACACCGTGGATGAACAGATCGCAGCAGAACAGACGCACGAACATCGTCAGCAGGAGAGCTTTGGGTGCCAGCGCCACCTCGGCTGCCGCGAACGCCCGAGTCGGGTCCTCGTCGGCTCCCAGTTCCGCGAGCACACGTCCGGACGCCGAGAAGAACCGAAGCCTCCCATCGGTGTCCGACTCGACCCACACGGACTCCCGCTCTGTAGCCGAGATGCTCCAGAGGGGTAGCTCCGTCCGACCGCCCTCGTGCGACAGATTCGCGAAAGGCTGGACCGCGCTACGGGTCTTGTTTGCGGCTCGGTAGTCGTCGAGCTCACTGTTGTAGGCATCTCGGAAGGCGACCGCGTTGCGCGCGACATCGCACACGAACGCAGCAAATGAACGGGTCTGTATCAGTCGCGTCAACGGCAACTCAAGATAGTCGCTGCCCGCCGGTGCCTCGTAACGCCGACGGGCGATCGTGACCAACTCCGCGAGATTGGATGAGTCCTCTCGCGCCGACTTGAGATCACCGCAAAACGTCGCGAAATGTCGCGCGATCGCAGGAGCGGGCAGCGAGGCAAGCATCGAACCACTCGCGTCGCAGAAGTCATCGAGATCGCTTTGAGACGGTACCGGTGCACCGGCGTACGTGGTGCTCGGGCCACCGACCGCAAGATACTGCTGGCACCGGGCAACGCCCGGACGCATACACGGTGAGCTGACCGAAAGCGTGTCGAATCCGTCGGTATCCACAACAACGTCGAAAGCTGCAGCGCCGCTCTCCTCGGAGAGCCGCTGCAGCAAGAAGTCCTTGATCCACACACCCGGGTGATACAGCTCTGGCTGATGACCGGTCGCGACAATGAGTCCATCCGGGTCGCGACGCTCGGTCAGCGGTATGCGCAGAGCCTCGGAGAACGCGCCCGCGGCATCCAGCGCCTCACGGCGGGCAAGAGCACGCATCTCGGCTGCAGCGAGGCCGTTGACGAGAAACGCCCAGCTCTCAGCGGCCGTACGATTCCTCCGAGCAAGGTCATCCCACTCCGAGAAACCCGGACGGGTGAGAACCTCGCCGTGACCGGCGGGCAAAGTTGGCTTGGTGCGGACCATCGGTTCTCCTCAGAGCAGATCGAGCGCAGAGTTCACGCTGACGGGTTCAAGCGCGAAGAACGGTTCGCCGGCGCCGACGCGTCCGAGGCCGCCCCACATGAGAGCGGTCTGACGCATGAGATCGATGACGGTCGCATTGGCCGGGTTGGCGGCGAACTGCGACTCATAGGCACCAATCGCAGCCAGTTTGGTCTCGAGGTCCTCAGTTACATCCACGATGAACGACGGCTCGGCGACTACACGCTGATGAACCGCCATGTAGCGGTAGACGCGCTCAGGGAACACCGGGGAGCCCGTCATCTCGGTCTTGGTGAACTTGCTGTAGAACCGGGCTGCGAGGCAGATGCTCGACGCCGCCACGTGATCGGGATGCGCATCGTCTGCGTATGGGATGAAGAGTACCCGCGGTCGGAGCTCCCTGATGACCTCCGCGAGCTCAGTGCGCGCCTCCACGGTGTCTTGCAGATAGCGGTTCTTGCCGCTGAGCGTTGTTCGAGTCACGCCGAGAATCCGCGCAGCCTCAGCCGACTCCGCTGAGCGAATCTCCGGCGTGCCGTGCGGCGTGGGCTCACCGTTGGTCAGGTCGACGATCGAGACCCGAGCGCCTTGGCGAACCATCTTGGCGACCGTCGCCCCCATGCCGATCTCGACGTCATCGGGATGAGCGCCGATGCACAGTGCGTCCATGTTCCATTCGTTCGCGCTCATGTGCTCAGTCCCAACGCCCGATTCCAGACTTCCATGTAGTAGGCGAACCGGCGCTCGGGCTCGTCGAGTTCCGACCCAAAACTCCGGTTCTGGTCGCAATAGATCCGCTCGACGGGTATCTCTCGGACCTCAAGTCCGCACTTCCACGCCTTCGCCCACAGTTCGAGAGGCATCGCATACCCGGGTTCATCGAGCGCGATGCAGTCGATTGATGCAAGCCGATACGCCTTGAAGCCGCAGAATGCATCGGTGAGGTGCCACCCCGTGTGCTCGTTGATGACAGCCGTCATCCGCTCGTTGATGGCCCTGCGCTGCGGTGGCGCCGAGTCGACACGCTTGCTTCCCGGAAGGTAGCGACTTCCCGAGATGATGTCGCCGCCTTCGTCCAGCGCCAGAAGGAACTGGGGGATGTGCGCTGGCTCGTGCTGCCCGTCACAGTCCATCGTGATCAGCCGAGTCACGCCGAGGTCATGCGCGATACGAAATCCGATCTTCAGCGCGCAGCCGTATCCGCAGTTGTGGTCGAGGTGCACCACGGTCACGTCAGTGCGCTCCGCCAGCACACGCGGCGTGGCATCATCGGACCCGTCGTCGATCACGATCACCTCACCGCTGAAGTACTCGCGAACCGCATCAAGAACACGGCCGACCGTCTCGGCTTCGTTGTAGACCGGCATCACGACAGCGTCACCGCCTGCGCCGTGGCGTTCCAACATGGGATACGCTGTCATTCAGCGCCCTCGCTACACCCGCATGCGGAATCCTCGACTACCCTGTACCCCGTCACGACCTCCACCTGCGGCCCGAGCATCCCTCGTACAGAGCAGTACTTCTCTTCGGAGAGTTCGATTGCCCGGGCAACCGCCTCCGGCTTGACGCCGACACCAGTCACCACATACGTGAGCTCGATGCGGGTGTAGATTCTTGGGAACTCCTCGCGCTGGTCGGCGACCACCTCGATCTCCACCCCTGAAAACACCTGGCGCTTCTTCTCAAGTACCGAGACCACGTCCATCGCAGTGCAAGCTGCAAGCCCGTAGAGGAAGACCTCGAGCGGGCGCGCACCTGTTCCCTCACCGCCATACTCAGTAGGCGCATCCATCACGATGCCATGTCCGGCGCTATCCCAGCCGACGAACTGCCGCTTTCCTGACCATCTCACGCTAACGCGATCGGTTGCCATTATCCGCCTCTCTAACGTGCAACGGACCCGACGGGCCCGCTGCGAAACACTTCTGTGTCAGACGACCGCTAGATCTTGCGACCCATCATCGCGGCGAGTTCGCGGGGGTTCTTCGCCTTGCTGATCGCCTCTTCAAATGTGACCTTACCGGCCGTCAGAAGGTTCTTCAGGTGCTGGTCTAGAGTCTGCATACCCAGGGAAGCGCCACCTTGAATGATTGTCTCCATCTGGTGCGTCTTTCCCTCACGGATGAGGTTCGAGATTGCCGGGATGCCGAGCATGATCTCCATCGCCATGACGCGCGACCGGCCGTCGTTGCTTCTCAGGAGAACCTGCGACAAGACACCCTCGAGTGTCGATGAGAGCTGCATCCGGACTTGCTGCTGCTGGTGCGGCGGGAACACGTCGATGACGCGATCGATCGTCTCAGGGCCACCGGTGGTGTGAAGCGTAGCGAGCACCAAGTGTCCGGTCTCAGCCGCGGTGATTGCTGCCGAGATCGTCTCGAGGTCACGCATCTCGCCAACAAGGATGACGTCCGGGTCCTGGCGCAGCACGCGCTTGAGAGCAGACGCGAACGAATGCGTATCCTCGCCGACCTCGCGCTGATTGACGTACGCCATCTTGTTGCGATGCATGAACTCGATCGGATCTTCCATCGTGATGATGTGTACCGGGCGAGTGGCGTTGATGTGGTTGATCATCGCGGCAAGGGTGGTCGACTTACCCGAGCCGGTCGGTCCGGTGACCAGCACGAGGCCTCTTGGACGCTCGGCAAGGTACTGGCAGACCTTGGGCAGAAGCAACTCCTCCATGGTCGGAATCTTGATGGGAATCACGCGGAACACCGCACCCATCGAGTTGCGCTGCTGCAGAACATTGGCTCGGAAACGCGATACCCCGGGGATGCTGTACGCGAAGTCAAGTTCAAGCTCCGTCTCAAAGCGACGACGCTGTTCCTCAGACAACAGGCCAAGAATCATCTCCATCGTGTCACGAGGCATGAGCGGTTTCATGTTCTCAACAGGAACGATCTCGCCGCGCTGACGGATACCGGGCGGGCTGCCGACGGTGATGTGCAGGTCGGAGCCACCTCGCTCAAGCATCAGGCGCAGCAGGTCGTCGATGTGAGGAGTGTCGCTGGCCGGACCTGAGCCAGCGCTGGTGACAACGACATCCGGCATCGGCTTCGACCCCACTGGCTGCGGAGCGCCATACGAAGGCGACGGCGCAGTCGGCGCAGAAACCGGCGACGTGGCGGTGGCCGCTTGGGGCGCTCCGTATCCGGCGACGGGCGCTGGTCCGGCCGGCGCCCCGCTCGGAGGAGTTGCGCCGGGCGCCGCACCGCCAACGGGCGCGGGCGCACCCTGCGACAGTGTCACGACCCGATTCGCGAGATTCTCGACCGGCCCGTTTGAGGCCAGCAGCGCCGATGCGCCCACCTGACGCGCCTTCAGTGCAGAGGACTCGTCTGCGGCCAATGAAACGATGATGACCGGAACATCCTTGCTTGCGGCGTCCGACTTGATCGCCTTGGTGAACTGGTAGCCGTCAACACCCAGCAGCTCAGCGTCGACAACCAACACATCGGGCATGGACTGCGCCATCATGCCCTGCGCTCGCGGGCCGGAGAGCGCGTTGACGACTTCAACGTCGGCAGCCAGAGTCACGAGCTGCGCGCGAAGTCTCTCGACCAACTCCGCGTCGTCGTGGACTACCAGAACTCGCTTGGTCACGAAGTGAACCTCCTCGTACGTGCGGAACAACCAAGAGCGCGGTCTCGCAGGCGACAGATTCGCCGCGAAATGCGATTACTTTGCGAGTATCGGCTTACGGCCGCAGACTCTCAACTCCCAAGGAGTCACGGTCGGGTACGATGGCATTCCCTGTTCGCTCTGGAAGGATGCCGCGTGACAAAGCTCTACATCGAGAGCCTAGCATACGGAGGCGACGCAATCGCCCATCTCGACGATGGTCGTGCAGCGTTTGTGACGGGCGGCTGTCCCGGCGACACCGTCGACGCCGAGGTGACGTCGGACCAGGGCAGATTCGTGCGCGCTACAGTCCGAGAAATCCTCGAACCGTCGCCTGATCGAGTAAAGCCGCCCTGCATCTACTTCGGTGTCTGCGGCGGATGCAATTGGCAGCACGTAAGCTACGACCTTCAGCTCTCCTCGAAGCGAACAGCGGTCGTTGACGCACTCACTCGAATCGGCCGTGTGGTGGACGCAGATTCACTGGTGGCTGAAACGGTCCCGTCACCGCAGCAGTACAACTACCGCAACAAGGTGGAGCTGGTCGTCGACATGTCCACCGGCCGTCCTCGGCTGGGTTTTCACCGCGCCGGATCCGACGGGTTCGTACCGGTGGATTCGTGTTTGCTGCTGCCCACGGCACACGTGAAGGATCCCAAGGCGCTCTCGGGCGCGCTCCGCTATATCGCCGGCGAACAGAACCTGGGAATCACCCGCGTCGGCATTCGCGTCGCGTCGCACACCAAGGACGTCGAGATCGCACTGTGGACGTCGCCTGGCGCCTTTCCCCGGCGCATGGCCGCCACCACGTTGGGCACGGCAGTGAACGCCTCGAGCATCGTCCGAGTCCTGGTCAAAGGAGAGTCCAAAGCACGCAAGGTCAGCGGCGTCGAGGTTCTCTCCGGTGCAGGATCGTGGCGCGAGCGTCTGCTGGGAACGATGATGACCGTCTCGGCGCCGAGCTTCTTCCAAGTGAACACCAAGGCCGCCGAGAAACTCCTCGGGCTCGCTCTTGAGGGACTGGCGGTCGACGGAACCGACCGCGTGCTCGACCTCTACTCCGGCGCGGGTACGTTCACGCTTCCGCTCGCCGAGGTCGCCGGCGAGACCGTGGCGGTCGAATCAGCCTCAAGCGCGGTCAAGGATCTGCGACGCAATCTCGAGAACGCCCAAGTGTGGGCGGATGTGGTCGGCGGTGACGCGTCGCGCGAACTCATGACCATCGGACACGTGGATGCCATAGTCGTGGATCCGCCGCGCTCCGGACTGCATCCCGACGCTGTCGCCAGTATCGCGGCGACGGGTGCGAGTCGAGTCGCATACGTATCCTGCGATCCCACCACGCTTGCCCGAGACGCCAAGGCCATGACAGAGAACGGCTACCGCCTCAAAGTGGCAACGCCCGTGGACCTGTTCCCACAGACCTACCACGTCGAGACGGTAGCCATCTTTGTGCGCACCGACTCCTAGACGAGCCGTCCTACCTCGGTGAAGTCTGTGACGTACACGTCGTGCGGCGCGTCCTCGTGCTCCTGTGTCAGATCCGCGCCGGCGAAATGCATGCCCTCGTGATCACCGTCGCCCCACATCGCGCTGTCGGTCACATCGTAGACAACGCCCTTGTAAGCGACGTATGCCGGATTGCCGTCCTTGCCATTGAACGTGGCAAGCTCCTCACGAGTGAACTCCTTCATCGTGCCTCCCTCTCATATGCGTAGTAATGTGGAGTATGTGTCCGAGGTTCGACCGTCGGTAACTGCCCCGCCGAGAAACGACGACGGCACTTCCGAATCCATGTGCGGATCCCGAAGTGCCGTGCCCCCACATCCCACAAGACGAGCAAGGGTCAGTCGCGCTCGAGTTGCTCGGAAAGCCTGCCCAGGTCGACGATGATTCGACGTCCCTTGGTGGTGACGATGCCGTCGCGCGCGAGTTGGGAGATCACGCGACTCGCAGTCTCACGCGAGGTACCGGCAAGTGTCGCGATGTCGTAGTGCGTCATGCCCTGGATGATGGGGGTACCGCGCGTCTCAAGACCTGCGGTGGCAACGTTGAGGACGACGCGCATCACGCGGTGAGTGGCGTCGTGAAACGCCATGTCCTCGAGCCTGTTGTTGGTATGCCGAAGTCGCCGCGAGAGTGTCGCGATGAGCGAGAGTGCGAGCCGTGGCTGCAACTGAATGGCTGCAGACAAATCCTTGGCGTCGAGCCCGAACAGCTCCACGTCGGTCACCGCAATCACGTCGGCGGAACGCGGCTGCGCGTCAACGAGTGCCATCTCACCGAAGTGTGCCGGCGCCTCGAGGTAGTTCAACACGAGCTCCTTGCCCTCGGGGCTTGCCAAGGAGACCTTCACGCGCCCCGACACAAGCAGGTACATCGACGAGCCGACCTCATTCTGTCCGACGATGAACGCCCCGCGCGGATAGCGGCGAAACTGAACCATCCCTGCGAGTGTCTCGATATTCTCCGACGACAGATCCGAGAACATCGGGATTCCCGAGAGACGGGCGCCGACCTGATCTTTGTTCAATGAAGTAGTCATACTGTTGGTATCGGCTAACCAAAGTGTGACTTTAGACACAATTCATTTGAAACTGGAAAATCAAGGAGCGGGCACCGGTGGTGGCGCCCGCTCCCGAAAACGGTCAACTAGCCGCGAATCATGTGTCGTTGCGCACGTAATCGATGAACAACGGTACGAGGAACGGAATCAGCTGAGGCAGGTACGTGGGCATCAGCGAGTTCATCGTCTTGGGCAGCAGGTCGGGCATGAGCTCGGCCATGTCTGCGGGCATCTCGCCCATGACGTCTTCGACTTCTCGGATCATGTCTGGCATGACCTTGTCCAGAATCGCGGGAGCCATCGCCGGGAACATCAGCGGCATCATCTTCTCCATCATGGCCAGGCCGCCGGGGACGTGCTTCATCGCAAGCATCATCGGCTTCATGCCGGCCGGCATGTTGTCCATCATCTGCGGGAAGATCCGGACCATGAACTTGGCCATATTCTCAGGCTGCATGAGGATGATGAACTTCTCGAAGAAGCCCCACATGTACATGGAGTACTCGGTGGTTTCAGGAATGTCGTAGCCAGCTGCGGTCGCGACCATGCGCGACAGGTCGTCGATCTGAAGCCCGAGGTCGTTCTTGATGTTGGAGTCGCGCAGCTGGACCTGGCAGCACGGACACAGCGCCACCACGGTATCTGCGCCGGCATCGACGGCCTCCTGCAGCCTGTGCCCACCAAGGACGGGTGCAACAGGATGCTCACCGATGAGCGTCAGTACGGAACCGCAGCACAGACCCTCTTCCCTGTTGTGCTCCATCTCGACCATCTCGATGCCGGGTATCGCCTTGAGCATGTCACGCGGGGGCTCGTAGTTTCCCTGGGCACGACCCATGTGACATGAGTCGTGGAAGGTGACGGTCTTGCCCTCGAACGGGTTCTCCTTGAGCTGGAGCGTACCGTCGGCGAGAGCCGGTGCGACGAGCTCGGTGTAGTGCTTGATCTCGAACTCGTACTCCTCGCCTCGCTCGGCGGCGATCGCCGCGTAGAGCTCTTTCCAGACGAGTCCGCACGCCGGGCACGATGTCACGATCGTCTTGGCGCCACGTTTGCGCGCCTCGGCGACGTTGTGCTCGTAAATCTCCTCGAAGAGGTCCCACTTGCCCGAGACCTTCATGGGGATCCCGCAGCACGCCTCGTCCTTGCCCATGTAGCCTACCGAGTAGCCCGAGTCCTGCAGAAGTCTGATGGACGCCTCAGCGATGTCGGTTTCGACGAAGCTGGCCGTGCAGCCGGCGAAGTAGAGGATGTCGGACTGCTCGGGGATCTTCTCGGCGACGTCAGCGGGCACCCACTTGTCGCGGTTCTCGGCCTTGGCGGCCCAGATGTCGTTTTCCCCGCGAAGAGATGCGGCCATCATTTCGAACGGCGGGAACGTGCCGCGCTTCTCCTCGTGGATCAGCTTGCCACGCATCTCCATCCAGTTGTGCTCGATGGGAAGCTGCAGCTGGCAGCGTGTGTTGCATACCTCGCACGTCGTACAGACCAGGAACGTGTCGATCGCCTTGCGATCCCACTGCTCCCTGCCCTCGATGACCTCACGCAGATACGCGTACTTGCCACGAGGTGACTGGCTCTCCCAGCCACGCCCGGAGTACTGCTCGCACGTCGGCACGCAGTACCCACAGCGCGCGCACGCATAGGCCATCAGCGCGACGTCGCCCGGGATGCCGTTCACTTCCTTGGAGGTATCGGCCATGTCCGCCGGAGGCTTGGCTGCGTTCGCAATCGGCCTGATGATCGGTTCGAGCACGGTGGCCGTGCCCATGATCACGTCGATCAGTCCACTGCCGAACACCTTGCCGGGATTCATTACGCCTGCGGGGTCGACCGTGGCTTTGTATGCCTTGAGCGCCTCGACCTTCGGTGCGCCCAGAACGCTGACCGCCTCACGACGGAAGTAGAGACCCGTGGAGTACGCCGCCCCGCCATGCGCCTTGGCGATCTTGATCACCGAGAGCGACAGGGCGAACGCGAGATTGAATGCGAACGAACGCTCGTCATGTGGAATGAAGCCGAGAAGCACGACCTTGTCACCCTTGCCGACCATGCCTTCGAGAATGAACGGCTGCTTGATCTTGTCGTCGACCTCGCCGAGCACGGCGGGCATCTCGGCGAGCGGAACGACAACCTCGGTGGGGACGATCGACGGCCCGATCCGCTTGAGACGCATCGGAGAGAACCGCTGCTCCCACTCGTGTTCGGCGGCAGCGGCTTCAAGTTCAGTGCCACCGGTTCCGGCGATGATGGCGGCGAGCGTCGTATCGATGTCTCCTCGGCGAGATTCAGGGTACGCGATGACCGCGAGGTACGCCTCAGGAAGCTTCGGCTCGTAGTGGTCGTGAGCCATCTCCCACGGGTGTCCGTGACGGTGCGGCAGCTGCTTCTTGAGGTGAGTGGACTCAGGATTCAGAAACGTGATGGACCAGATTGGAAGTGACTCCGCCGAGATGCGGCTGAGTGCCTTGCCCAGATCAGTCACAGTCGAGAACGCGACCAGTCGATGGACCTCTGACTCGAACCGGCGGATGCGGAACTCCACCTCGGTGATGATCCCGGTGATGCCCTCAGCGTCAGCAACGAACGAACCGAGTTCTTCGCCAGTGAACTCCTTGATCTCGCCCGTGGGCAGCACCACGCGAGCGGCGGTGACGTTCTCCTTGAAGGTACCGTATTCGTAGCTCCCGAATCCACTGCCGCCCTGGGCGAGCCAACCGGCCGCCGACGAGCTGGGATACGACGAGGGATACAATCGCAACGAAAGACCCATCTTGCCGATCTCGCGATCGATGTTCTCCCAGATAGCACCAGCCTCGACGCGAACGGTCATCGCGTCAGCGTCGACTGAGAGCACCTTCTGATGCCCGGTCATGTCGACCACGACGGCACCCTTCTGAGGGAGTACGCCGCCGTACCCACTGGTCGCCCAGCCGCGCGGAACCAGGCGCACGCCTTCCCGCTGAGCGAACCTCGCCAACTCGACAATCTGCTCCTCGTTGGCGGGCCGGACCACGGCTCCTGCGATTCCGGCTGGAACGAACGGCTTGACGAGCCGTGGCATCGCGCCGATGTCGAAGCTGTACATCTTACGTTCCCGCACGTCCGCTCGAACCCGATCGCTTCCGAGGATCTCACGCAACGACTGTTCGACTCGATCAGTTACACCAGGCATCTAGCTGCGTCCCTTCATTACCGGCATCTGTCGCTCCGACCCCGACGACATTCGTAATGCCCCGTGGGGTATATGTGAGCAGCATGAAGAATACCCCCATGGGTACCCTGAATGTCAAGCAGCCGATTCACTTGGACCCCATCCCAGCTCCCGTTCACCGTGATACCCTGAGTCTTCCAGTTGCCCAAACTCGGAGGTGTTTCGTGCTCAGCGCAGTACTGTTCGATCTCGACGGCACGCTTCTCGACATCGAACTTGACTCATTCTTGCGCGACTACTTCGCCGTCCTCGGCCCAGTGGTCGCAGACATCCTCGGAGATGAGCCGAGCGACCCTGCAGGATTGCGTGCGGTCATTTCCGCGACTGAGTTGATGTCCTCGTCACATACCGGGCAGACCAACCGTGACGCATTCAATGCCGAGTTCGAGCGCGTCACCGGAACGGATTTGAGCACCCCCGCCAACGATGCCGTCCTGAACCGGTTCTACGCCGAGGTCTTCCCCACACTACGCAAGGGGATGGGCCCAAAGTCCGGTGCGATCGAAGCGGTCGAGACCGCGTTACGACTTGGTCTGAAGGTGGCGATCGCCACCAACCCGATCTTCCCGATGAGCGCAATCAAAGAACGCATGCGCTGGGCAGGTCTGGATCGGCTCGATGTGCAGGTGGTCACCGCGTACGAGAACATGCAGGCAACCAAACCTCATGCCGCGTACTACCAACAGACCGCCGAGTTGCTCGGCGTCGACCCGCAGGAGTGCGTCATGGTCGGCGATGATCGGGTTCTCGACATGTCAGCAGCAGACATCGGGATGCGCACGTTCTATGTCGGTAACGGGCCCACGCCCGCGTGCAACTGGACGGGCACGCTCTACGATCTGGCCGGACTTCTCACGAGACTGAGCGACTAGTACTGTTTCGCGTCTTTGCAGCGAAGCAGCGCGGTCCATGCGCCGTCCTGGCGCTGACCGTACGTGAACTCGAAACGTCCACGAGTCTCTTTGCGCAGGTCGATCTGATATCCGATCCCGCTTGGGTCGTGGTCCGAGACGAGAACGAGGTCGTCGCTGCAGGCGAGCTCCACACACTTGTCCACCACTGCAAAGATCATCGACCTGCGCAGCGATGGGTCAAAGGCTCTCACGTCGAGCACGAGATTGCCGCGCGAAGGAAACGACATTCGATGATCCCTTCTTACTCGAACCATATCCTCAGCGGGGCGACCCGCTCACCCTCGCCCACCCCGAGTCGTATGCTACCCGAAATCGGCGCGTGATGATTCGCATGCCGCGCGCGTGGGGTGTAGAATACAAAATGCAAGGTCAGGGGTGCTTTTGTGCGTTCGATTTCGCGTATTCATAGTATACGTTCCACTTATGATTGCCTTGAATCGTCGTCATGGGTCTTGGGGGGGTTCCACCAGTCGTGTGCGCAGCTGATCAGATGCTCGTGGGTACACGCTCAACTCCTCTGTCGTACCCCCACCCCTCCCCGTTCGGCCTGATTCGACCTCGCTCAGTGAAAGCTGCGCGAGGTCGGTTTTCCGTTCCAGGCACAAGACGACAGCTTTGCGCGAGAGGAGGTCTGCCGGGACCCTAGCTTTCGCTCCGTCGACCCCGCCTGAACATACGGTCGGTGGAGCAAGAACGACACGCAACTGTCCATCGGAATCAAACAAGGAGGTGTATGGCATGGCGCATGAGGATCGAGCGTTTTCCGACCAGCTCGCGGCTCGCGGCGTATCCCGTCGCGACTTCCTCAAGTTCTGTGGCTCTGTGGCCGCAATGCTTGGGTTGAGCGAGGCCATGGTGCCGACTATCGCATCCGCGGTTGAGCAGGCCGCCGCTTCGAAACTCACCCCCGCTGTCTGGATTGACGGCGGACTGTGTACCGGTTGTACTGAGTCTACGGCTCAGGCATCCAATCCGGATGTAGCTCAGATCGTGCTGAACATCCTTTCCATGAACTACATGGAAACCATCATGTACGCATCTGGCGACTCTGCCGAGCAGGCCCTGAAGGACACTGTCGAGAAGTCCAAGGGCAAGTTCATCATGATCTACGAGGGTGCCGTCATGACTGGCTGGGAGGGTAACGCCCTTCGTGTTGCCGGCAAGACCGGTCTCGAGCAGATCATGGAGGTCGCCCCGAGCGCTGCCGCGATCATCGCGGTCGGTTCGTGCGCGGTCGACGGCGGCTGGGTCAAGGCCAACCCGAACCCCGCAGGGGGCATGGGAATCGGTGAGTACCTTAAGTCGCAAAACGTCGCGACCCCGGTCATCAACCTTCCCACCTGCCCCGTCAATCCCGAGTGGATCGTCGCGATGGTCGTCAACGTGCTGTTCCTCGGCAAGCTCGAGAGCGGCGCGATTCTCGACGAGCTCGATGAGTTCGGTCGTCCGAAGCTCATCTTCGGCCAGACCATTCACGACAACTGCCCGCGTCGCGGACACTTCGAGAACGGCGAGTTCGTCTACAAGTTCGGTTCTGTCGAGGAGGCTAAGGGTTACTGCCTCTACCCTGTCGGCTGCAAGGGCCCGCAGACGCAGACCAACTGCCCGATCGTTCGCTGGAACAACCAGGTGAGTTGGTGCGTCGAGTCCGGCTCACCGTGCATCGGCTGCGGCCGCTTCAACTGGGTCGACGAGGGTGCTCCGTTCTTGGACCGCTTCCGTCAGATCGGCATCGGCGCAGGCACTGAGACCGGCGGATTCGATCCGTCCAATGCTGCACTGCTCGCTGGCGGAGTCGTCGCCGGCGCACTCGTGGTCCACGGTCTGGGCATGAAGGCCGCCGGCCGTATCGGCGACGGACCTGCGACCGAAGAGATGAAAGACCACGATCGCAAGCGTATGAAGAAAGGGGGCGATAAGTAGTGGGAACTCCTAACGTAGTCATCGATCCCCTGACTCGAATCGAAGGCCACCTGCGCGTCGAGTGCGAAGTGACCGACGGCAAGATCACTGATGCTTGGGTCTCAGGCACGTTGTTCCGTGGCATGGAGATGGTCCTCAAGGGGCGCGCTCCGTCAGACGCGTTCTATGTCGCCCAGCGTATCTGCGGCGTTTGCCCGATCTCTCACGGTCACGCAGCCACGATGTCTGCCGAAGACGCGATGGGCATCACCATCCCCAACGGCGCACGCATCGTCCGCAACATCATCGAGGCCGCCCAGTATCTCCACAGTCACATTCTGTGGTTCTACACGCTGGCAGCGCTCGACTACATCGACCCCGGCAAGGCGCTCGAGGCGAATATCGCCGACACGTACGCGCTCGCTGAGGCCGCAGGTACCACACCGTCGAACTTCAAGGCGGTTCAGGACAAGCTGAAGGGTCTCGTGGCCGGTGGCCAGCTCTCCATCTTCTCCAACGGTTGGTTCGGCCATCCTGCGTACGCCCAGGATATGCCGGCCGAGCTCGCCCTGATCGGTGTCGCGCACTACCTCGAGGCTCTGGAGATGCAGGCCGAGGCGTCGCGCGTCATCGCCATCATGGGCGGCAAGTTCCCGCACTTCATGACCTCTCTCCCCGGTGGTACCGCTTGGGTTCCCACGGAAGAGAAGATCGACGACATTCTGTTCCGCCTGATGCGCGTTCGTGACTTCGTGTGGAACACGATGATCCCGGACACGCTCGCGATCGCGCCGTTCTACAAGGACGCGCTCGGCTACGGTGGCGGCCACGGCAACTTCCTGTCGTGGGGCGTGTTCGACCGCGAGTCCCTCGCGATGAAGGACCGCTACATGCCCGAGGGCGCCGTGTTCTCCGGCTCGCTCACCGCGGATACCGCGAATCCTGAGGCCATCAAGGAGTACGTCAAGCATTCTTGGTTCACGTCGGAGACCGGCCTCAACCCTGCACAGGGTCAGACCGTCCCCGAGTTCACCAAGTACGACGTCAACGCGCAGTACACCTGGGCCAAGGCGCCGCGCTACAACGGCAAGCCGATGGAGGCCGGTCCGCTCTCGCGCATGCTGGTCGCCTATCTCCGTGGCGTTGAGCCGGTCAAGGCCGTCGTCGACAAGGCCCTCGGTGCGCTCGGTGCACCCGGCAAGCCTGAGGTTCTCGTATCACTGCTCGGCCGCGTGGCCGCTCGCAACCTTGAGACCGCAGTAGTGGCCGATTGGTCGCTCGAGTGGGTCAACGAGCTCGTGGCTGCGGTCAAGGGTGGCGACGTCAAGTTCTTCGAGGAGAGCACTCCTGACGCGGGCGCTGGCGCCGGCATGTGGGAGGCGCCTCGTGGCGCACTGGGTCACTGGATGACCATCAACAACGGCAAGATCTCGAACTACCAGATCTGCACGCCCTCCACATGGAACATCGGCGGACGCGATGACGAGGGTGTTACCGGCGTCATCGAGCAGGCGCTCATCGGAGCCCCCTGCGTCGATCCCGAGAGGCCAATGGAGGCAGCACGTATCGCTCGCAGCTTCGATCCTTGAATCGGATGCGGCGTTCACGTGACTGAACGCAA
>CAYMAN010000017.1:0-47315 GCA_964388455.1 uncultured Eubacteriales bacterium | reverse complement strand
GCCATCTCGGCGAAGTCTGCGCCTTCTGCGATCTGCTTCTTGATCTCCTCGGCCTGACCGGCGGTCGGGACCAGGATGTGGCGGGCGGATGCTCTAGCCATAAGGGACGCTCCTTCGTTCGATGAGTTCTAAGGACCAGTGTAATTCAGGTGTATGACATCACCCGCCGAGACGGCCAAGTGTCGTACTCACTCTAGCGGTTCAGCCACGTGATCGAGAACTGTAATGTGGACGCGGTCGCCACCCACGCCAAGTACGGCACCAGAGCGAGACTCGCCCACCTCGCGTACGGCCAGAACACGACCATGCACCACGCGATGGTGACGAGCACCACAACGATGTCGACCGACGCGAGCCCGAGGTTACGCAGCCCGAACTGTATCGGCGTGAACGCGACGTTCGCGACCACGTTGATCGCAAGCGGCAGCAACACCGATGCAGGCATCGTGCCCCGCACCACTCGGAAGATCACGTAGCCGAACACCACGATGATGATCGGATACAGCAGCGTCCAGATGGTGCCGATCACCCCGGGCGCGGGAGTCCAGGCCGGCTTGATCAGACTGTCGTACCACTCCAGCTGCACGAGCGCTCCTTTCCTCGCCGAGAACCCGCCGCATCGGTGAGTGTCACCGTCGCACGCGGCGCTGTGGCTCCGAAGCCGCGATCAGTTGACGGCGAGGAGCTCGACCTCGAAGTAGAGGGTCGCGCCCGGCGGGATCACGCCACCGGCACCCTGATCGCCATAGCCCATCGCGGGCGGGATCGTGAGGGTACGCGTGCCGCCGACCTTCATGCCGGCCACGCCGTCGTCCCAGCCCTTGATGACTTCGCCGGCGCCGAGGTTGAACGTGAACGGCTGGCCGGAGTCGAGCGACGAGTCGAACTTGGTGCCGTCGGTCAGGTAACCGGTGTAGTTCACAGTGACGCTCTGTCCGGCCTTGGCCTCGGCACCGGTGCCGACCTTAGTGTCCTTGATGACGAGCTTGGTGACATCTTTGGTGACGGGGCCCTTCGCGGGAGCCTCGGCTGCCGGCGCCTCTGCAGCGGGCTGCTCGGCGGGAGCGGTTGCCGCGGGGGTCTCGGCGGGCTTGGTGCAGCCGGTCACGGACAACGCCGCCACCATCATGAGTGCTGCCAGCAGTGCAAGAGATGATCGCTTCGACACTTCGACCTCCTGGGTTCGGTTCAGCGCGCACCACGCGCGCCTGCCAAGTCTAGCGCGTCGCGAGCGCGATGCGTGCCGGTTCAGACACACCACACACCATCGCCATAGTTGCCGATACCCGAAAGCCGGCGCCCTCGTTGCGCACACACGACAAGCAGAGCAAGATTCGGAGTGCGCGTCTCACCGACTCGCGAGATGATCGCGACGTCCCACAGAGCGCTCTCATGAAAGGTCCGTCCGTGGAGTTCACCAGCCGAGAATCCTGGTCGCCGTCGCAACAGCCGCAGCAGCCGCTGCAGCCGAGTCCACCTCCCGCAGCCTGCGATTCGCGCGCAGCGCTGGTCGCCGAGGTCTGTCGCACGATCGAGACCGCGGAGCGTCCCCCCGCTCTGGCTGAGCTGGCAGCACACGCCGGGCTGAGCGAGTCCCACCTGCATCGCGTCTTCAAGGGCGTCACGGGAGTCACGCCTCGGCAGTACGCTGCGCAGGTACGCGCAGGCCGCATCCGAGACGGCCTCGGCCACGCTGAGACGATCACCGACGCCATCTACGACGCCGGATTCGGCTCGAGCAGCCGCTTCTACGAGGGCGCCGACAACGTGCTCGGCATGACACCGAGCGAGTACCGCGCGGGCGGAGCCGAGGTCGCGATCCGGTTCGCGGTGGGCGAGTGCTCCCTCGGCTCGATCCTGGTCGCGCAGAGCGAACGTGGTGTGTGCGCAATCCTTCTCGGCGACGATCCTGATGAGCTCATCGCCGACCTCGAGCGACGCTTTCCGCGCGCCGAACTGCTCGGTGGAGATGCCGGATTCGAGCGGGTGGTCGCCACGGTGATCGGCTTCGTGGAGGCGCCGTGCGTGGGTCTCGACCTGCCGCTCGACATCCGAGGGACCGCGTTTCAGCAGCGAGTCTGGAGTGCGCTGCGCACGATTCCCGCCGGCGAGACCGCGAGCTACAAGGTGATCGCCGAGAAGATCGGCTCACCCACGTCCACGCGTGCTGTGGCGCAGGCTTGCGGGACCAACTCGATCGCGGTCGCAATCCCCTGCCACCGCGTGGTGCGGACCGACGGCGGCATCTCGGGCTACCGCTGGGGCGTGGAGCGCAAGCGCGCGTTGCTCGAGCGCGAGCAGGCGTGCACGCCCGGATAGCGGGCCGGCGTTGCTTGACCGGCGGCTAGCTCCAGGATTGCAGCTCGATGATGTTGCCCTCGGGGTCGGTCATGTAGCACAACGTGACGCGCGCGCCGGTTGCCGTGGTGAGCGTCGCGATCTCGCCCACGTCGCTGCCGCCGGCCGCCAATACCTGCTGACGCGCGTCCTCCACCGAGTCGACCTCGAACGCCAGATGCGCGAGTCCGGGCCGGTTGATGGCCGGCTGCGCGCCCTCGATCCAGGGCGTGACGCTGTAGATCTCGAGCGTGGGACCGCCCGGCGGCGAACCCGGCAACCTGAGATGCACGCCGACAAGGCCCGCATCGGGCAGGCCGGTGATTGCTTCGAGTTCGGGACCGGAGTAGTCGCGCTCGGGAGGGACCGGCGTGCAGCCCATGACGAACTCGTAGAAACCTGCGAGTGAACGCCAGTCTCGCGCGATGATATTGGTGTGGGTGTAACGGATTCCGTCGATCACGCTGGCTCCTGTCTGAGATCCGCGCCGAGCCGCTCGCGGCACCGGTCTGCGACTGCCTCCCCGTTCGCGCGAGTCATCGACACGCGATGACATCGCCTTGGCAGGGAACACACCTATAGACTCGATTGAAGTGTCTCATGAATAGCACCGCTGCCATCTGCGAACCGCCGCCACGACCGCATATGGGGCGCGCATGACTGCCTTGCGCTACATGACATCGTCCGAGGAGGACTAGCCGTGAGCACCTCAGCCACCAACCCGCTTCATGCCGAGCGCGTTCTGGTGATGGGCGCGACCGGCTACATCGGCAGGAATACGCTGGCACCGCTGGTTGCCGCAGGGTACGACGTTCGCGCTGCGGCGCGTGATCCTCGGCGCATCTGCGGCCCTGAGAGCATCGAACGGGTCGCGGCCGACGTATCCGATGCTGCCAGCATCCGCGCCGCATTCTCCGGCGTGCGGGTGGCCCTGTACCTCGTCCACACCCTGGGTGGAGGGACCGACTACCAGACGCGCGACCGCAACGCTGCTCGCATCTTCGGCGAGGAGGCCGCTGCGGCCGGCGTCGAGCGCATCATCTATCTGGGCGGCCTCGGCGAGGATCGCGACGAACTGTCCGAGCACCTCGCGAGCCGCCACGAGGTCGGCCGGCTGCTTGCGGCGGGCGGCGTGCCGGTGATCGAGTTCCGTGCGTCGATCGTGATCGGCAGCGGCTCGACCAGCTTCGAGATGATCCGCAACCTGGTCGAGAAGCTGCCCGCGATGACCACCCCGCGCTGGGTCCGCATGCCTGCGCAGCCCATCGGCATCGACGACGTCGTCGCCTACCTGCTCGCATCGCTCGACCTGGAACTGACGCCCGGCGAGTCGCATCGCGTCTACGAGATCGGCGGCGCCGACATCACCACCTACGGCGGCCTGCTCTCGCTGCACGCCGAGCTCCGCGGCCTTAAGCGCCTGGTGATCCCCGTGCCGGTGCTTTCGCCCGGGCTCTCGGGTTGGTGGCTCTACCTGTTCACCCCGCGCGAGGCGACCGTCGGCCGTCAGCTCGCCGAGTCGCTGCGCTTCCCCACCGTGGTCGCCGACGATTCTGCCACCCGAGACTTCCCCGCGATCCACCCCATCGGCACCCGCGAGGCGGTGCTGCGAGCGTTCGCCGCCGAAGACGCCGTGTTCGACAGCACACTGTGGGCCGTGGAGTTCGCCGGCGATGACAGCGTGCAGCAGTTCCAGCGCAACGGCCGCTACGTGGACTCGCGGGTCATCCGCGCTTCGTGCCCTCCAGAAGCGGCGTTCGATCCGGTCGCCTGCATAGGCGGCAAAGAGGGCTGGTACGCCTACGACACCCTGTGGGACCTGCGCGGCTTCATCGACATCCTTCTCGGCGGTCCGGGACGGCGGCGCGGACGACGCGACCAGTATGCGCTCGTCGAAGGCGACCACCTCGACTGGTGGCGCGTGGAGCGGCTCGTGGCTCCTCGGCTACTCCGGCTGGTGGCCGAGATGAAGCTGCCGGGCCGAGGATGGCTGCAGTACGAGTTGCAGCCTGACGGCGACGAGACGATCATCCGACAGACCGCGATCTACGAACCCAAGGGCGTGCTGGGTCGGGCGTACTGGTACCTCGTGTTGCCGATGCACCACTTCGTGTTCAACGGCACGCTCAAGGGTATCGACACCCGCTGCCGCGAGCTGGTCGAAGGGCCCAACACGTGCCCGCTGCCCGACGAATACGGGCGGCAGCTCGCGAAGCGCCAAGGGCGATAGGCGGTTACCTGGAGCCGGCGACTACGCAGACCGCTCCCCGGCGGGGCGCTTTGGCCGCGCGCCCAGCTTGTAGCGCTGACCCGCCAAGACCTCCTCGGTGGAGTAAAAGGTGTCGCGCCACATCACTCCCCCGCGCGTGTGGACCAGCCATGCCGAGCGCGTCACACCCGCTGCCATGCCGAGCCACCCGAGCGGCCAGAACAGTGCCGGCACGAAGGTGTGCGTGTTCACCCAGAGGGCGCTGACGGCGGTCGCGGTGGCGACAAGCGTCGTGACTACGCCGAGTGCCGTGAGCCAGCCGGTCTGCGTGGCGAGCCCCGCCGCAAGCGCGATCAGCGGCGAATACTCGACCAGCCCCGCGAGCACCATCCCGACCGCCACCAGCGGAAACGGGGTCCCTGCGAGCGACGAACCGTTCTTCTCCACGCCCCGCATGAACGCGGCGAGGCTGGGGTAGCTGGGAAGCCACGCAGCATCGCGGCCGTTCATGAACTCGCAGCGGCCGCCCGACTGCTTGATGATCATGCCGAGCGCCATGTCGTCGGCGGTTTCCATGCGCAGGTACTCGAAGCCGGGCGACGCGTCGTAGGCGCTCCGCCGCATCAGCATGAACGAGCCGCTCCCCGCCGAGGCGGACGACTCAGGGTCGCGGATGGCGGCCGGCGAAAGCGACATCGCGAGGATGCGGATGAACGTCGCCCAGATGACGTTGACCGCGAAGCTCTGAGAGCGGAACTCCGGCACCAGCGCCAGGAAGTCACGGCCCTGCTCCTCGCAGAACGCGACCGCTTTGCGCAGCGTGCCGCGCTCGAAGTGGATGTCGGCGTCGCTGATGAGCAGCCACTCGCCGGTCGCCGCGTGCGTGCCCTGCTCCAGCGCGTTGAGCTTGCCGAGCCACCCGGGCGGCACCTCGTCGATGCGGATCGGAACCACCCGCGGGTCCTCGGCGGCGAGGCGCGCGATGATCTGCGGCGTGGCATCTGTGGAGCGGTCGTCGACCACCACAAGCTCGAGTTCGGGGTAGTCGTCGGCGAGGCGCGTGGCCAGAGCGGTACCGATACTCGCGGCCTCGTCTCGACCCGGAACAATGGCGGAGATGCGGGGCCACTCCGCGGGGTCGGCGGGCTCGAGATCGACGAGCGTATGCAGCTCGCTCAGCCGCTTGAAAACGACGCCGGCCTGCAGGAACCAGACGGCGCACAGCAACGTGAGCACGCCGATGAGAACGGTGACCCAGATCGGTGCGCCTGCCGTCACGCGGGCTTCTTGGGTGTCAGGCGGGCGTAGACCGCATTGGCCACCCACATCGTCACGGCACCGACGGCACCCGCAGCCAGCGCGAACACCCCCGCGTCTCCCACTCCACTCGCAGGATTGGTCGCCTGGATCCAGGTCACCCCCACCGTGCCGACAACCAGGACCACCGACACGGCGATTCGCACGAAGTCGAGCCTCGCATGCGCGCGCCGAGCAGGATCGAGATCACGTACCGCATCGACATCGAGCACGATCAGTACGGCGAAGAAGATGACCGCGGCGACAGCCAAGAGTACGAGAGGGACAACGAAGTCGTCCCCGTTCAGCCCGATGGACTCGAGGACGAATCCGACGAGCGCCCCGACAGCGCCCACCACCACAAGGCCGGCGGCAATACCCGTCACCCCGGCAAGAACTGCGGGAAGGTCGAGTCTCCTGCCGTGTAGATACCAGGCGGCGGACGGACCGATGACCAGTGAAAGCGGTCCAAGGGGAATCGTGACTGCGGTCAGCAGACACGCATCTCCCACGAGCGACGCGGTCGCTATCCTCGAGGGAGTGATTTCTGCTGACATCGCACCCACCTCCCGTAACGTGAGGTCGACAAATTCATGCCAGGTGATTGTACCCTCCTACCCTTCACCGCAGGCGCAGACACCAGTTGTTGCTGTGCATCAAGCGTCCCTTGGGATACTCGATCTCGACCTCACCGAGCAGTTCGAATCCCAGCCGAGAACACAGCCGATTCGACGCCGCGTTCTCGACAGACGGGAACGCGTGTAGAGCGTCATGGGTTCCCCGCGCCTGCACGTTCGCAAGCACAAGCGTCATCGCTCTGCTCGCCACTCCAGCGCCCTGGAACTCGGGGAGCACGTGCCACCCGCACTCCCACACCGGCTCGCCGCCCCACTCCGACCCCCAATACCCGACCCACCCGGCCGGGACTCGCTCGGAACCCACGAGCACCGTGAACAGCCCGCCGTCGGCCACCCGGGAAACAAGATACCGCTCGTGCCGCGCACGAATTGCATCCGACGTCTCGGGACCGCCTAGGTGCGACATCATTTCAGCGTCGCCGAGAAGCCGTCCGAGGAGTCCGAGGTCCTCGGCGGCGTAGGAGCGAATGGCGACGCCGGGCTGCGGCGTCATCTCTTGCCGGTCGCCTTCCGAGTGTTCTCCTCGACGCGAAACTCGACGATGCGACGAATCAACTCGAGGGGCAACGGCTGATCGAGCGGAAACTGCACCGAGCCCTTGCCTTGCTTGTACGGCGCAAGCTCGGCCTCGAACTCCGCCATGCCGCTCGGGGCGGGATAGAGACCGACATGATGCTCGTAGCCGGCGAAGTGCACCAGGTGTTTCCCGTGAAGATCGAAGGTGGGAATCGCGTAACTGATCGTCTCGGTGGCGTCAGGCACGATGCCCTTCACGAGGCCGCGAACCGCCTCTAAGACCTCCTGCGTCTCTAGCGGGAACCCGGCGATGTAGTCGTCGATCGAATCCGCTGTGGGCCGTGGGGTCATGGGCGCACCTGCCTGTCGTGGGTGTCCAACGTGTCTCTGCGCGGCAAACCACAGCGGTCTGCCCCTGCTGACTCTCTATACCCCAGCAGATTTCTTCCAGAAGTCGAACTCGGGCTCGTAGTGGACGCCGGCGAGGTCCGCGGTCTTGTCGGAGAAGTAGGACTGTGCGTCGGCTATCGCCTGGTTATAAATGCTGGGCCCGACCTCGGCAGTGAAGTAGTCAAGCACCCGTGTCGCCTTCAGGTCGCCTATGTCTGTCTCGAGTTCCTCGGAGAAGAAGCGTTTGATGCTCTCGAGGAGGTACCTCTCCGTGTCCGGCTCAAGCTTCATCTTAGTCCCTTCAATCGAACGGGTACGCGTGCAGAGATGTGGCACCCGTCGCGCACGGGCGTGGCTCAGTTCATCAGTGTCGGAAGAATCCAGCCGAGCAGCCACAGGAGCATCGCCAGGTTCACGATCACAGTCGCCCAGAAGATAGCGCGAAACGGTTGCTTACGGGTCTTGTGCCGAAAGACCCGGCGAGCGATCAGCGCACCCGGCCATCCGCCCAGAAGCGACATCAGGTGCAACGTGTTCTCAGGAGTGCGCCACCTGCCTCGCTGGGCCGCGCGCTTATCGCGACCATACAGAGCGAACACCGCCGCGCTCGCGATCACGTACCACACAATGAGGCCCAACCGAACCGGACCGATCGCATCCACAACGGCGCTCACACCATCTCCCTCCATCACCACAGCCGATAACGACAGGTCACGCGAACGCTAGCATTCGCCCGCTAGCCCAGAAGCGAATAGACGTATGCCAAGTAGCCTACCAGCAGGAACGCACCCTCTTTGCGGCTCAACTCCCAGCCGCGCAACATGAGAATCAACAAGAGAACGGCGCTGCCCAGCAGCGCCGCAAGATCCAGAGATCGCAGAGTCGTCTCCTCGAACGGATGAATCATCGCCGCCACGCCGAGGACGAGGAGGATGTTGAAGATGTTGGAGCCGATCACGTTTCCAAACGCGACGTCGGCCTCTCCTCGGCGTGCAGAGGCCACTGACGTCGCTAGTTCGGGAAGGCTCGTCCCGAGCGCGACCACCGTGAGCCCTATGACGACCTCGCTCATCCCCACCTCGGCCGCGACGAACACGGCGCCCTTGAGTAGCAGACTCGCGCCCGCCAGCAACGCGCTGAGTCCGATCGCAAGCAACAATGCATCGAACCAGCCACGTCGAGGAGCCGTCTGCGGGGTCTCGCGGATTCCCTCGACCGCCCCTTCGAACTCCTCGACCACCTCTTCGGTGTCACCCGTCTGCGCGGAGAAGTACGTCGCCACTGTGTACAAGAGTGCGCCGATAACCAGTACCGCGCCGTCAATCCTGCCGAGCACCCCATCGATCAGCATGAGCATGAGCAGAACGGTGACACCGATCATCAGCGGCATTTCTCGGCGAACGAGTTGAGAACGCACATTCAATGGCCGGACCATGGCGGCCACGCCCAACACAAGTGCGATGTTGCTGATGTTGGAGCCAACGACGTTGCCAAGCGCGATATCACTGGTGCCTGCCAACGCCGCTTGGATGCTCAGCACCAACTCGGGACTACCCGTACCGATCGCCACGACTGTGAGACCGATGGTCAGCGCCGAGATGCCCAGGCGCAGAGCCAGGCCCGAGGCGCCACGCACCAGCCCCTCCGCACCCGCGGCAAGAAGCGCCAAACCGACGAACATGTAGGCCGCATGGAGAATCACGCTGGGGATTCGATCATCAATGAACCTCCGCTTCAGGATGGGTGGATTCTACCCGTGCAGCACCGCTCCTCGTGTTCGTACGTGGCTGTCGATACCGTTTGCCGTCACTGCAATGCCGTCGGCGTGAGGCTTGCTGGAACCATGATGCGCGTCGCACGCACGCTGTGGCAGACTGCGCAGATAAGTCGGGCTCCACGCGGCCATCGTGTCGACGTAATGCGACGGATACAAGAAGGAGACTCAATGGCTACCAAGGTTCTTGATGCCCGAGGACTGCGATGTCCTCAGCCGATCCAGTCGATCATCACCTTCATGCACCGGACAGAGCCTGGCGATGTGCTACAGGTGACTGCGGACTGTCCCACATTCGAGGACGACGTACGCAAGTGGTCGGATCGCACGGGCCGCACGCTGCTCGCCATCACTCACGAGGGCACGGCGTCGGTGGCTCAGATCCAGCTCTAGCCGTCCGGCGGGTACCGTTTCGCACGCTATTTCGCCATTCGCAGACGGAAGGCCGACCAGGTCTCATCCACGCCGACGATTCCGAGCGGTCGCATGTCGAGTGTCTCGGCGATCGCCCATATGCTGTCGCGGTTCATGTCCAGACCCGCATTCTTCGAACCCTTGCGGAAGAAGACCCATATCGCGGCGCCGGGCGCCAAGGCGGCCACGGCAGCAGGCATCTGAGCCTCCAGCTCAGCGCACGAATTGACGAAGAGGAACACCAATTGCGCCTCACCGGCTTCGACGAGCGTGACACCCTCGGGCAGACCCAGCGACTCGACCACGCCAGGGGCGGGATTGAGAACTGCGATCGTGGCGTCGGCCTTAACGCGCGCCTTCTCGGCGACGGACTTCTCGGACATGGGGACTCCTTTGGAAGCGACTACCTTGCTTTGTCCCGCAGCTGTTTGTCGCGCGCCGAACCGGGCTCCATCATGTGGTCGAATCGACCGTCCCAGTCGTTCATCGGCTCGTCATAGCTCGCCTTGCGGTCGACGACGAGCTTAACCAGAGCGGCAACCGCGGCGGCGCCCAGAAGCACCGCTATGAACCATGGCATTGTGCCCCCTCATCTCGAACGTATGAGTCGAATCTACCCCCGCAACGGTAGCCATTCTCGCCTATGGGGTCGGGATTCGGTCCTTGCGCCGGATGCGATAGAGCACGTGAGGATGCAACGGGCTTCCCTCGGGCACGCTCGGGTGACCGAAGTCATCGCCCGGATCTCGAATCATGCCGATGCGCTCCATCACGCGTCTCGATCTCACATTGCGCTCGGTGGTGAAGGAGACGATTTCCTGCAATCCCGCAACATCGAACCCGAACTCCACTGCTGCCCGTGCAGCCTCCGTCGCGTAGCCGTGTCCCCAGTGCGCAGCGTCGAGCCGCCATCCGACCTCGACGGCCGGCATGAAAGCCGCCTCAAACGATGGAACGCTGAGTCCGACCATGCCGATGAACGGTGCGACACCCGGAACCTCCACCGCCCACAGGCCGATGCCTTCTCGCGCGAACTTGGCCTCGATGCGATCGACCAGCGCGTTGTTTTGTGCGCGGGTAAGCACTTCTCCGAGGAACTCCATCACGCGCGGGTCGGCATTTACCGCAGCGAATGCGTCCCGGTCTGCCTGGGTCCAGCCGCGCAGCAGGAGGCGTTCGGTTCGAAGCTCTGGCCACACGCTCATATTCAAGCCCCCTAACCTGGCTTCCGCACGGTGAGACCGAACATCAGCGGTATGTCGCCGGTGTCAGGGGGGAGCCGCCACAACCCGTCGTCGTCCTCAACCATGAATTCGAGCGCCTTCCATGACACGACCGGGTACTCGCGCAGCGACTCGACCACAAGCCCGCGCCTCACAAGCACGCCGATGATCTCCGAAAACGTGTGCTGCCATGCGTACGAGTCCGCGGTGAAGTCGGCATCGCGGTCTGCGTAGCTGCCCTGCTCCTCGAAGTGGAGCGGCTCCCGCGTGAAGTACGGATACAACACGCGAAGCGGCGGCTCGGGAGCCATGTCGTCGAAGACTGACATGAACGGATGAGCGTCCACGATATGGAACACGCCGCCGGGAGCCAGTCGAGTCGCAATCATCTCGGCCCAGGGCTCGAGATCCGGGAGCCACATGATGGTGCCATACGAGGTGAACACGATGTCGTAGCTACCACACGGCACACTGTCGGGTAGCGACGTGACGTCTGTTTGGACGAAGGTGACGGGCAGATCCATCTGCTCGGCGATTGAACGGGCCGCGGCGATGGCCTTGGGCGAGAAGTCCACGCCGGTCACATCGAGCGCGCCCGCGCGGACGAATCGCAGGGTGTCGAGACCGATGTGACACTGCAGGTGCAGGAGTCGTTTGCCCGCGACATCGCCCACCTCCTGCCGGATCACCCAATCAAACGGGCGAACGTCGGGGTTGGCGACGAAGCCGGCCACGTCGTAGTCGGTGCCGCTCATGTGAAGCTCGGCCCAGCCGTTCCACAGCTGCAGGTTCGCGGCGGTCTCGTCTCGGTACATATGCGTTGCGTCCTCTCAGGAAAGCGTTGTCTGTTCGTCAGGGCGACTCGGGCGTCGCCGCAAGAATCCTCGCGAACATGATGGAGTCAACCGGTTCGCCTCCGATGATGACGGCTCCTCGGCGGACACCTTCTCGCTCAAATCCCAGACGGTCATAGAGTTCGATCGCCCGCGGATTGGCCGCGAACGCTTCGCATTCGATCCGTGTGATGCTGTTTCGCGGAGCCCACTCAAAGAGCGCCGAGATGAGTGCGGTGCCGATCCCCCTGCCGCGATGACGTTGGTCGACCGACACCCCCATCACTCCGACGTGACGTTCCTGCGGCAGCTGCCGGCCCTGCAACCCGAGCAGCCCTGCAATGCGACCCCCCACCGTCGCCGCAAGCAACGTCGAACGCGGCATATCGACGTATGAGCGGATGAACGCAACCTCCTCCTCGAGGGTTGGGGCTGGCAACTCATAGATGCCAGGCAGCCCCTCGGCGAAGAGCCGCGTAGCGTATCCCCTCAGCTCCTCGGCGTCATCGAGCGAGGCTTCTCTGATGCAGCGGTTCACGTCAATCTCCTCGGCATGCCCTCATCGCGACCTGCGGCGCAGCGCCATCTTCATTCCTTGATAGTAAATGACGTCTGAGGAAGTGTCTTGTCGGGGGCTTGTCGGGTGAGACGTGTTACAGACGGGAACGCGTGTCACGCCTGAACATCAATTATTCTAAGTACTGGATTGATTTCTTTAAGGTATTTGGGTACAAACGACTCGTAGTCCGATACGACTGGAGCATTCCGATGATGAACGACTGGCACGAACTCACCGACCTCACCGGCGATCGCCGCTTTGTTGTCACGGAAGTGCGACTCGAGAGCGACATCTCGATCCAAGGCGAGTTCGAGTTGCCACCCCTGGCACGGCTGCGCTACGAGGACCAGGTCTTCATCAGTGAGTTCGTTCGCAATCATGGCTCGATCAAGGACATGGAGAAGGCCTTTGGCGTCAGTTATCCGACGGTGAAGAACCGCCTCAACCGGATCATCGAGCAGCTGCAGCTCGTTGAGATTGCAGTAGCCCCGGCTCCAGTCCCCCAAGCGACGCAGGACGACACGTTGGACCTGCTCGAGCGCGGCGAGATCTCAGCCGTCGAGGCGGCAACGAGGCTGCGGCGATGAAGATTCCTCCCCCGGTCCTCGACATGACCATCACGCCGAACGATGGGCGCCGGACCCACCTGTGGCTGCCCCTGTTCCTGTTATGGCCGACGGGTCTGGTGTTTGTCGCGCTGGCGCTGGCGCTCACAATCGTCGCCGACCTCGTCTTGCTGATCGTCGGCCGGCGCTATCACCACTACACCCTGCTGGTCATGCGCTCCCTAGGCGTGCTCTGCGACGCACGCGGGATGGTTGTGCACGTCAACGACGGAAACGCGAACATCGAAATGGCGTTCAAATGAAAGGGAGTGTTCACGATGAGTGAAGACCGCAGCAGAATCCTGACGATGCTCGCCGAGGGCAAGATCACCGCCGACGAAGCCGGACAGCTCCTCGACGCGCTCGACTCACGTGGCGGCGAGACGCGGGCCGGCTCATCGGGCGAGCCAGCGATCAAGGGCGATCCGACTCCCCTTCTCGAGGCGCTCCCCAGGTTTCTCTACGTCAAGGTCAACGCCGAGAACGGCGACACCGTGGACGTGAAGGTGCCGCTTGCGCTGGTGCGCTCCGGGCTCAAGCTCACCTCGCTCATCCCGGCTCAGGCGATGGACCAGATCAACAGTTCCATGTCCGAGCACGGCATGTCGATCGACTTCTCGAACCTCAAGCCTGAGGACATCGACGAGCTGGTCGAGGCGCTGCGCGAGATGGAGGTCAACGTCGACTCGGCCAACGGCGACAAAGTGCGGGTCTACACCGCCTAGAGCGGCGAATGCCCCAGCGGAGAGAATCGCCAGGGCCCGAGTTACACCCGAGTCAACTCGAACGACGCGACCTCGGGGCGGGCGTTGAAACGCACCTGACGCAGAAAACCGAGTCCTCGATTGATGTACATACGGCGACCTCCGTCGAGTTCGAACTCGCCCGAGGTGTAGCGCTTGTTGACCACCGGAAGCTGCGGCGGAGCCAGGAACGGCGGCTTGCACTGGCCGCCGTGTGTGTGGCCGGCAAGGATCCAGCCATCGAACCCGTCCCACCCCGCGACGTCCGCGGAGTCGGGATTGTGGCTCAGACAGATCGCCGGCGCCGAGAGGTCGGCCGTGGCGAATGCCTTCTCGGGGTCGAATCGTCCCGCCCACAGGTCGTCCATGCCGATGATTTGCAAGCCGTCGACCTCGAGCGTCTCGTTGCGGAGCACCGTCACCCCATGGCTTCGCAGCATGGAGGTGAGTGCATCGGCCTTCTCGGGCTCGGACCATCCTCTTCCGTAATCGTGATTGCCCAGTGTGCAGACGGTGGCAAGTCGACCGCGCGGGATGTGGCGGTACACGCTCGAGGCGTGATCAGCGCCACTCGCCTGAGTCAGGTCACCTGAGACCACGACGATGTCTGGCCTGAGCGAGTCAATCCGCTCGAAGGCTCCGAGCACGTAGTCGTCCGGCACGCGCTCTCCCACGTGTATATCCGAGAGGTGCACGAGCCGGGCGCCGACTAAGCGCTTAGGCAGTCCACGGATGGGAAGTGGCCGCTGGGTGATCTGCACCCAGAACGGCTCCGCCTCGGTCGTGTAGACCCACAGTCCGGCACCGACCGCCGCACTGCCGACGCACCCAGCTATGAACTGTCTCCGTGTGAGCACGAGTGCACCGTTCCGCCGACCGACAGTATTCACGCCGCCCGAGCATATCCCGTTCGCCGAGCGAGCTTCGTGCGGTGACGCATCCCGTTTGCGAGAGGTTACCGCGCGGAATGCCGAGCCTCGTGCTACGGTCGTGCGATGGACCCTGGCTCAGCACGAAAGCGAGGTGCACGACAGCATGACCGAACACAACGGCTCGGCGGATGCTTCGACGATCGACCTCAGTGCGGTGCGCTGTGCACTCCGCACCGAGCTGGCGGCGCGGGGTCACCGTCTTTCAGGGGACACCGCAGGCGCACATCGAGCGCTGTACATCATGGGGTCCAACGACGTGGCACGGGTGGTGTTCGAGTTCAAGGAGAGCGCCGACGACGCAGCCTACGAGCTGATGTATCAGGGCGCCTGGGTTGCGGGGATGCCGCCACGATTCGTCGTGCTCCCCGGTTCTGAGTCCGCGAGCCCCTCGCTTGAAACGCTCGAGCAGATTAAGGCGATTCCGTTGTTGTTCGACAGGGACGACGGAGCAGTCACCTTTCGCGATCTCGACGCGATTCTGAGCGGGCACCTCTCGCCTGAGTGACTAGGGCGTATGGCGTGGCCTGTTCGCCCATCCGGTCTCCACCTTCCTGAAATGCCCCGAGACGTGCTCATTCACCACGCGGAGATGCTCCGGTGCGAGGTAGGATCGCGACCCGACCTTGTACGGGATAAGTCTGACCTGAGGACTGAGCACCGACTGCTCGATGGTGCGCTGTGCCGACTCGAGCCGCCCGAGAAGCTCTGCCGTAGTGACGTCGCGGTTCTCCTCGGCGGCACGTGCGCTGAGCTGGGCGTACGTGCCCTTGAGCGGCGTGGGCGCTCGGCCGTCCGCCAAGTCGTCGACGTTGCGGGCGAAGCTCTCATGCCAGAACACGATGTGAACCAAGGCGTCGCGTGCAGTCCATACTGCGCCCACGGAGAAGCCCGCCGCGTCCGGGACGTTCGCTATTTCCAAGGTGCGGTAGAAGTCGATGACGCGCGCAACGGTAGTGTGGAGCTGCTCGAGTAGCTTGGTCAGCGTCTCCTCGGCTGGCGTCTCATCGGTTGGTGCGTGCGTCATCTACTCACTCCGCGGCGACTGGGGCTTCAGACGGTGATGACAACCTTGCCGCGGGAATGGCCCGTGCCGATGAGCCGGAGGGCCTCGGCTGTGTCGGCGAGTTGGAAGGTGGCTCCGATGACCGGCTTGAGCTGCCCGTTCTCGAGCATCCCTTTCAGCGTCAACAGGTCGGCCTGCGTTGGCCCTGAGAGGAACGGTCGGCCCTGCTGATGGGCGTAGAGTGACCGCACGTATGCCTTGATCATGTAGGAGATGCCGGCATTCCCGCTGTTTGGAACCACACGACCCTCGGGGGCCAGGATGCGTCGATACTCCGCGAACGTGCGGCTCGCCACGTTGTCGAGGATGACGTCGTAGGCCTGACCGTTTCGCGTGAAGTCCTCGCTGGTGTAGTCGATGACGTGATCCGCGCCAAGTGAGCGGACCAGCTCCACGTTCGCGGCACCGCATACGCCGGTCACCTCGGCGCCCAGCGACTTCGCGATCTGCACCGCGTAGACCCCGACGCCGCCCGATGCGCCGTTGATCAGGACCCGCTGTCCGGGTCGGACGTTGCCGGCATCCCGCAGTCCCTGAAGTGCCGCGAGCGCGGAGATCGGCACCACCGCGACTTGCTCAAACGTGAGCTCCGCGGGCTTGGTCACGAAACGATTCTCGTCGGCGCAGGCGAACTCGGCGCAAGCACCGCCGCCACACTCGCCAAACACCTCGTCGCCTGGCTGGAACAGCGTCACGCTCTTCCCGATCGTCTCGACGGTTCCCGCAACATCGAATCCGGGGACGTAGTTCTTCGGCTTGGGCCATCCGGCTACCAACCTCGCCAGGTACGGCTCCCCTTTGAGCATGAAGTAGTCCCCGGAATGGACGCTTGCCGCCCGCACGCGTACCAACACGTCGGAGTCACCGACTGCGGGCCGTTCGATCTCGGCAAGCTCGAGTAAATCGGGCGAACCATATGCGTTCTGCACGATCGCTTTCATGGGCACACTCCATCGGTTCGTCTGTTGGCGGGGATCGGTAGCCGCTTCAGAGTGATCGATACTTCAAGTACACGACGCCGTTGCTGAAGCGCCGTTCGTCCAGTAGTTCGAGATCAAACCGCACCCCATCCGGAAGTGACCGGATGCCGCCCCCGATCACCACAGGCGTGACAAAGAAGTGGTACTCGTCGACCAGCCCGGCCGCAATCGCCTGCGCTGCGAGTGTGGGACCGCCTACCGCTATGTCGCCGGCCCCCTCCACCTTCATGCGCCCAATAGCCTCGGGATCGAACGCCCTCTCGATTCGCGTGCGCGCGCTGGCTACTTCAGTGAGGGTCGTCGAGTAGACGATCTTCTCGGCAGCCCTCCATGTGCGGGCGAACTCCTTGATGTACGCCGGCTCGTCGCCGTCGGTACCCATGGTCTCCCACGCGACCATCACCTCATACATCCTTCGGCCAAACAGGTACGTTCCGATGGATCGCTCGAGCCCGTTTGCAAACGAATGCACAGCCTCGTCCGGCGTTGCCCAGTCGAACCTGCCCGACTCGTCCGCCACGTAGCCGTCAAGTGACTCCAATGCCGAGTAGATGAGTTTCGCCATTGATGCTCCGTCTTCCGTCCGTCTGAGGCCCGCGCATCGCGACTTCCTCTGCACTGATCTGTGCCCACATCACATGGGTACCAATTACTTACACAACCCTAACCTCTGCCGCGCGCTTCGACGCAACGCTGCGCCGATACCGAGAGAAGCTCGCCAAGGAACTGGAGCACACGCTATCCATGGCACATTCGACTCCCATACACCGCACATGAGATACGTAGCCCTGCTCCGCGGCGTCAATGTCGGTGGGGCAAGCAAGGTAAGCATGGCTGACCTCAGAATGGCGTTCGAAGAGGCAGGCATGACCGAGGTCACGACATACATCAACAGCGGGAACGTTATCTTCTGTGCGGAGGATCAGGACCGATCGCGTCTGCCGCAGAGGCTCGAGAACGCTGTCCGGGCACACAGCGGGGTCTCGACGGACATCCAGCTGCGAATCCTCGGCGAACTCGAGTCTGTCGTGGAGGCCATCCCCGATGCGTGGGTCAACGACGGAACCATGAAGTGCGATGTGGTGTTCCTGCAGCCGGACGTGGATCGACCCGAGATCGTCGACGAGCTTGGTCCGCGCCCCGGCATCGAGGATGCGCGATACGTGCCCGGCGCACTGATCTGGCGTGTTGACCGCAAGGACGCGACCAGGAGTAGGCTGAGCAAGATGGTCGGGACACCGCTCTACCGCCGCGTGACCGTCAGGAACTGCAACACCGCCCGCAAGCTGCTCGCGATGCTTCGCGGGTAAGGACGAAAGGAGTCGCAATGCCCCAGTTTGGAGTGCTTGTCTACTCGCCGGTACCCACAGATCCAATGGCGCTGACCTCCGAGTACCTGGAACTGATCGACGCATATCCGGCCCAGGCGAAGGCGTTGGGCGGCAAAGTTCTGGGCGGTTCCTACTTTTCGAAGGAGCGCGGCTTCGCGTTCGGTCCGAGTATGAGCACGATGTCGATCAGCGGCGACGATGTGCGAGCTGGTGCGCTGCGCGAATCCGACGTCGTCGTATCCGCGTTCTACATCCTTTCGGCGCCGGATCTGGATGCTGCGGTGCGCGCGGCACAAGCGCATCCCGCAGCACGCGACGGCGGCATCGAGGTGCGGCCGATGTTCGAATCATCGAGGGTGTGATCCAAGAGGCAATTCTCGGCTCGCTCGTGCGGCTGCCTGCAGTGCGACTCTCACTTCAACCATGCAGCCTCCCCGAGTTCAGTCCGTGGTCGCGTACATGCGCGTGATCGCAGTGTACGAATCGGCCACGAGCTGCTCGAGCACTTCCCTGTCGACATCGGCGAGTCGCTTGATGTAGATGCAGCCCTTCCCGGGCTTGTACCTGCCCAGGGTCGCGAGCAGTTCCGCCGATTGTTCCAGACTGACTCCCAAGTAGACGGTGATGGCGGCCTTCCGAGAGGCGAAGCCGACCGAGAACCAGTCACCCTCCTGCCCGCTCGCGGACTTGTAGTGGTAAGTGCCGAAGCCGATAAGACCTGAGCTCCAGACCTCGGGTTCAGCTCCTGTCACTCGCTGCATCACGCCAAGCAACTCCGCGCAGTCCGCCCGACGATCATCATCCGTAATCTCGTCGATCAATGCGGCTGCGGTGTCGTCGGTACGATGCGTCTTCAGTTCACCCATGAGAACCTCCACCGTGTTCTGTAGCTCCCGTGAGCGCCTCGAACACCGCATGAGCGATGAGCGTCGCACCCTCCGCACCAGGATGCACTCCGTCGAACCGGAACGCCTCCGGATGATCCGCCGTGGCTGCGTGCACATCGATCAGCCCGCACTCGAGGTCCTGCGAAATTGCCGCGATCGCACGGCAGATCTCGCTGAGCGCATTCTCGTCCATGTCGTAGCGAACCTTCGCACTGCGACCGAGTGTGAACAGTGCCGGCGCCGTCAGCAGCCACACTGCGGGACTCGATTCCAGCCCCAGATAGTGCGCGACCACCGTGCGGTAGTCTGCCGAGAACGACCCGATACCCTTCCAGTTGTTCCCGCGCACGTCGTTCGTTCCGAGCATGATCAGGACGATATCCGGCTGAAACGCGCCGCTCGCCGCGAACTCGTCGCTGCTGCCGTAAGGCCGGTCCGCCGACAGCTGGGCCGCGTGGCCGTTCACCCCAAAGTTGCGAACGTCGTATCGATCGCCGAGCAGCCCCTGGAGTTGCGCGGGATACGAGTTCTTCTTCCGGCGCCACACGAAGGTTCCCCGCGTGATACTGTCCCCGACGCATGCGACCTTGATCGCGTTCGCCGAGGAACCCGCGTTGTCCGCGGGCGTCACTCTCCCAGTCGCACCTCGGTCCGGATCGGGAGTCATGACTGAGGAGCCGACAGCTTCTCGTTCAGGTCACTCACAGCCTGCTCGAGGTCCTCGGCTGTGCGCATCGACGTGGCGGTCGGGACGCTGGTGGTGACGAAGTGCTGGGCGTAGGGGAAGCACGCGGCCTCGAAGGGCATCGGGGCCAGCATGCCGCTGCCGAAGGTGTTCGTGCACAGCGAGATGTCGCCGAGCGGAAGTTTGAGCGCATGCGCCATCTCGTTGGGGTTGAAGACGAGGCTGAACGGCTTGGTGCACTCCTGCAGCTCGCCGCCGTAATCGACCGAAAGGTTCCCCTCCACCCACAGGCGTTGATCGAGGTCGGTGCGGACGGCGTTGTTGAGGTTCGCGGTCAGTTCCAGGGTGTTGGCCGACGTGGCGCTCGCCACATCGACGATCACCTCGCCGGCGTACGAGGTCGTGACAACCGAGTGCGATGTGCTCGGCCCGACGAATCCCTTACTCGGCTCGTAGCTGTGAGTGTTGCTCTCATACTCGCTGATGACCCAGGAGACGAGGCCGGTCTTGCAGTTCTCCCCGATGAGGTAGAACTCCACACGGCTGCCCCAGAACACACTCGTGTGGACGTTGAACGCACCGATGATCGCGCAAGGGCGCTGAGGCGTGTCAGTGAACATCGCCGAGGGAAACAGGCTGTAACCCGGCGGCAGCAGCTTCTCGGCGGCCTCCGTGTCGACGATCTCGAAGGCGAGGAAGACTGCGTACGGCTCCACAACGAAGCTCATATATGGGTTGGTGCGCGCCCCTTTGTTCACGATGTAGCGCTGGAGGCCGAGCGGTAACTTGCGGAGAAACGCGCCACCCATGGTGGTCATCGCGACACGCTCCGGCACCACCATCTTCTCGGTGTTCTTGATGTAGCGCCGAAGATCCTGGGCTCGCATGGGGTCTCCAAACGTCTCGCGCGCGACCGGGGCGTGCACGTCCCTACTGAATCAGTCTAGCGTGTGCGGCGACGTACAATAGACGGTATCTGAGGACGATCCTCTGCTGCTGCCCAGCTTCCCGATAGAGCGAAATGAGGAGCCATGTCTGTGGACTTCGAGACTGTCATGAGCGAGCTGGAGTCTCTTGGCACGGAACGCACCAGGAAGAGCTACCGGTCCCGAGGCGTTCGCGAGCCGCTCTTCGGCGTCGCAACCGGGGCGATGAAGCCACTCAAGAAGCGGGTCGGCGTCGACCAGTCACTCGCAGAGATGCTGTGGGACACCGGGAATTACGACGCGATGTACTTTGCCGGAATGATCGCGGACGTACAGGTGATGACCGAGGCGGATTTCGAGCGCTGGATCGGGAGCGCCTACGGCCCGATGCTTTCGGACTTCGTGGTCGCCGTGACACTCGCCGAGACGGAATTCGCCCAGATGATCGCAAACACCTGGATCCGCAGCGGCGATGAGAACAGGGCCTCCGCCGGATGGGCCTGCTACGAGTGGCTGTTGGGATGGCGTCCGGACAGCTACTTCGAGCCGGAGACAGTCAGGGCGCTGCTGCTGCTCGCCGCCGAGACCATTCACGAGGCATCCCCGCGCCTGAAGCGTGCCATGAACAGCTTCCTTGTTGCCGTCGGCGTGTCGTACCAACCTCTGCACGACGAGGCTCTGCGCACCGCCGACGCAATCGGTGTCGTCGAAATCGCCTCGGATGACGGGGTCAAGCCGCTGGGCAGCGCCGCCAAACAGATTCAGGCTGCAGCCGAAAAGGGCAGGACGGGCTTCAAGCGCCGAGCAGTCCGCTGCTGAGGGCGGAGCCATGGTCCGCCATCAACCGACAGCGGGTAAGAGTTACTCGATTCAACACGAGAAGGAGTGATCCAGGTGTCCACTATCGTTGACTACGTGAACGTATCCACCGCCGGGTTGGAATCCTCGCCTGTTGTCGATGCCCTCGCCGGTCTGCGGGCGAACGAGGCCCGGTACTTCATGAACCAGTACGAGCATGAGTTCACCGTCACCGCTGCGGGCGAGAGCCCGGGCACGCTGGAATACGTTAACCGCATTCTCAAAGACGAACGCGATCTCGAGTTTGCCGCGAAACCTTTGGAGACGTCGCGTTTTGAGGTCGAGAATCTCAAGTTCGCTTACGTCTTTTACGAGGACGGCCTCGCGGTCAACGTGATGTACTCGGTCGATGATCCAAAGAAGCGAGCTGTCGGCTTCAAGCTGTCTGACGGGGTGGACGTGCCGGCTGAGCTGGAGGGAAAGTACAAGTTCGCCAGACAGAAGTCCAAACTGGCAGGGACGATTCGTGGTTCGTACTTCGTGATCAAGGGCGAGTACTAGAGACGCATTCTCAGCACCAAGCTGTCCATCTTGCTCATCACCCCTAAGCAGGAGTACCAGGAAGGCGTCATAGGTCGTTCGAGCCAAATAGCACTACCCGCTCCGGAGTGCCTTTGGCTCGATACATGGCCTCATCCGCGTTCTTCAGAAGCACTTCGGCCGCTTCTCCGTCTCTGGGATACAGGGCGATACCGACACTGCACCTGAGCGTGATAGTCGTGCCACTCGACTCGAACTCCTCGGCAATGCGATCGATCATGGCGCATGCGAGGCGGGAGACTTCGTCATCTGGCCCCACCTCGAGCAGCAAGCAGGCGAATTCGTCGCCGCCCCAGCGGCTCACAGTGTCTTCGGCGCGGACAAATGATCGCAAGCGCTCGGCGATCATGAGCAGCACCTCGTCACCTACCTGGTGACCGAGTGAGTCATTGATGCCCTTGAAGTCGTCGATGTCGAAGAACAGCACTGCGAGTCTCCACCCATGCCTGCGCGCCTGAAGCAGCCCGTAATCGAGACGCTGGTCGAACAACGCCTTGTTGGGGATACCGGTGAGTTCGTCGTGAAGCGCGCGGTGAAGAGCTTCCTGCTCGTTCTCCTGGGACTCGGCGAGGTCGTCGTGCGCCGTGGCCAGATCCACCTTCATCTCTGCCAAATCGGCCTTTGCGTCGGCGAGCTCTGATTCAATGCCTGCGCGCTCCGCAACCTCGACCGCGAGATCGGTGTTGACCTCGGTCAGGTCGTGAGCGGCGTTGACGACTTCGCCCTCAACCTCTTCGTACTCGGTGATAGCTCGCTCTACGGAGTGGGGGGAGCTATTCGCCTTCCTGCGCTGCTTGAGCGCCACCGTTGCCGAACCGAGTCTGCCAGCAGCTTCTTTGATAGCTGCTCTGATCTTCCTGCTGCGACGCAATACGCGCTCCAAGGAGGCGCTCTTCGCGGTTGTGGCCTCGCTGTCGTCGAGCGACTCTCGCTTCATGGCGCTTCTCTCTGAGTGTGCGGCATGCGCGAAGCTAGCACACCCGATGGGCTGCGTGTGTCACGCAGCTCCGGTCGTGTCCGTTAGAATAGCCTCTCGAGGAGAAAAGGGGGACGAACCATGGAAGATGACAGCGCCCATGTTCCTGTCACCCTCGACCACTATGATCACGTCAGCGGACCGTTTTACCATGGGACCAAGGCCAGCCTGAGACAGGGAGACCTGCTCATCCCTGGGTACGGCTCAAACTTCGAGGATGGTCGGCTGTCGAACAACATCTACTTCACGGGCACCCTGGATGCGGCAGTCTGGGGAGCCGAGTTGGCGCAGGGCGAGGGCGAGGGACGGATCTACATCGTCGAACCCACCGGTCCCTTTGAAGACGATCCCAACCTCACCAACAAACGATTCCCAGGCAACCCCACCAAGTCGTACAGGACACGCGAGCCACTACGGGTCGTCGGCGAGGCCGTTGACTGGGAGGGCCATCCGCCGGACGTGCTCCAGTCCATGCGCGACAACCTGGCCGAGCTGGAGCGTCAGGGACTGGCCACCATCGACGACTGAGCGGGCTGCCTTCAGGCCCGACGTGGCACTCAACGATGCTCGCGCGAAAGTACCTCGTTCCAGACGCAACTCGAAGGGTAGGAAGAACCGAAGACCCTCGACAATCGGAGCTCGTCATGAAGCCTGACTTGCGTATCCTCGTCACCTCCGCGACGCTCGCATGCGTCATCGCTCTTGCTGGGTGCAGCACATCCCCCAATCAGCCGGCGCAGCGCACAGACAGTCCAGTGCCACAAAGCGAGACCACGACGAGCGACTCACCTGAGGTGCCGGAGCCAGGCAATCTGCTTGATGAGCTCAAGGCGGCCAACTACACGGAGTGGACACCTGCACCCGGCAACGAGTCGAGAGTAGCCGCCAAAGGACCACACGGCGAAGAGGTCCAGATACTGCTCGACCCCACCGCCGAGGAGGGCCTCGCGAGCGGCGGTGATCAGTGGCCGCTGAATTCGATCATCGCCAAGGACATCTTCCGGGATGGCAAGCTCATCCAGATCGCTGCGATGAAGAAGACGGCCGATGGCTGGTACTGGGGCGAGTGGGATGCGAAGGGCACACCGATTGCCGAGGGGATTGCGGTTGAGCCCTGCCAGGGCTGCCACGCCACAGGAACCGATGGCACGCTTGGGGTCGTGCTCAAGTAGCCCGAGTGCCGTGACGATTCGAAGCGTCACCGTGGCGCGTAGCTCAGTAACGCGACTGACGCCTCGCCGATCGGCGGCCGATCACCATCGCTGCGACCATACACGCAAGTCCCAGTGTGCTGAAGCCGACGAGAGCGAGCGGGATGAGCAGTGCTGACTCCGCGTCGAGCCACGTCGGTGTCGGCATCACGAACAGGACGACTGCCAGGGAGTGTATGCGGTTCCGCTCGACTGTGACGGGCTGGAGAGCCGCATGGTGCCAGCCGCTATCCGGTCGCAGTCGAGGGGCGGCTCGTTTTCGCGGCCCCCATACGGCCCCCTTTCGCTGTCGGACACGCACAGCTGCCGTGCCACCTGGTTAGTTCGCGACGCGTGACGCGCTTCTGCGAGCCGCGGTGATGGGTTCTTCAGCTCTTCGTGGCGACTACGCCAGCGTACGTTAGGGGAATCTGGCGCACCCGTTTCAGGCTGACAGACACAGCGCCCCGAAAACCGTGGTCGACCAGCATCTGAGACAGCGTGTGCGCGGATCGCAGATGATCGATGGGGATTCCGAGCCGGGCCGGAGGCATTATGACGGATTGCGGCGCCACCAGCTGATCGAAGTCAGCGACTGCGACTGAGCCGCCTTTCCGCAGCACCCGGGCCGCCTCATGAAGAAACGACGAGAACATCTCATCGTCCAGGTACTTCACCACTCCGTTGCAGATGAGGGCGTCGAACGAGTCTTCGGGGAACGGGAGCGCCGTCGCCGAAGCCTCATGCAGCTGCACGCCCACCCCCGCGTCCCGAGCGGAGTGCAACCGCGCCGCCGCCTCCGCGAGCATCACCGGGCTCAAGTCGACTCCGGCGAGCAGGCGACTCCCGTGCCCGTGATCGAAGGCCCATTTCAGGTACTGGCCAGTGGCGCAGCCCACATCCAGCACGCGAGGGAATCGTTCGTCGCCCATGGCCGCGAACAGCGGTAACGCATACCGGGCGCCGCCGTGACGTAGATACCAGCGGACATAGAGCGACACCGGCGAGTGCCCCGCGAGCCATGCTTCGTATTGAGCGCGGACCTGCTCCTCGCGACTGCCCATGTGACCCTCGATTGCCGGGAGTACTACGTGGGTATCAGAGTGTTCGCGAACACGAGCCAGGCAAGAAGCGACTTGGCAACCAGGCTCAACAGGACGTAGGTCTTCTCGCCAAAGAGGTAGTCGCGCCACGGGCCGACCTTCTTGTACTGCAGCACCATGTTGATGGCGAAGCTGTTGAAGAAGACGAACATCGATACGAAAATCCCGTACACGAACGCCGGCGGATTGGCCGCGGAACCCGGACTCCAGATGTACACAGCGATTGCGAGCCACGGCACGATGCCGGTCAGGCAACCAAAGATGAACGACATCCAGTTTGGGTTGCCCGGCTCCTCGTAGTGTTCCATGAGCAGGCCGAAGAGCAGCATCGACGCGTTCGCCCCGAAGACGGCGATGATCGCCGCGATGTCGAAGACGCCCGGAAGCAGGCCGATCAGCACGACCATGAGTGATGACGAGAACGTGTACTCGATCCAGCGCGCGTAGTTGCGATTGCGCTTGAGGTTCTTCACATACCACGGGTACACGGGGGGCGACACGATGATGAAGTGCGCAAGAGCCGACATGAAGATGAACGTGGCGACTGCAAGACCGAGGGGTACATCGAAGAGGATCTCCGGAGCAGCCGGCGGTGTGCCCGGAGGCCCTGCCAGGAAACTTGCCGTCACAGGCAACGTGAAGTCGTTCGAAAGCGCCACAATCGCGATGCCCTGCACCAGGTGAAACAACCCCATGACAAGGTTGAAGCGCCTGAGTCGGCTGAAGCGTCGATCCTCAATCATGATGCTCCCCTTTGCTCGGTCGAGCGCGATGCGCGCAAACCCACGGCCAAAACGCCGCCCCTCCGCAGGATACGCCATGGCCAGCCAGTCTGAACGGCCGTTCGGCTGCGCGTCGAAAGTCATCGGCGCCCTAAACGCGTGATTGGCCACGGATCGGGGTATAGAGGACGGACTAGCGCCGTCACGAGGGGAGGTAGACATGCGCAAGCAGTTGGTCGCTGCCGTGGTCCTTCTGGCCATCGCATCAGCAGTGACACCCGCACTCGCTGCTCCACGTGGGCTCCACAAAGAGCCCGCAGCCGTGAAAGTACCGAGCTCCGTCTGTGCTCGTTGCCACGTAGGCTGAGTCGGAAAGTCTCACGGTCAAAGCGCGCCGCGCCATTCGCGACGCGCTTTCCTAATGCGGTTTCGCGGTTCCTGGTCGTCAGGTTGACGCCTCACGCGCCAGAGTCTGGACGACCGCGTCTATCACACGGTCATCCGAAAGCATCCGATGGTGCATAGCAACGGGAAACGCGCGGTTATGGGCTCCTTCCAGCACAGAGCTGACCGCCGGAGTCACCACCAGATCCAATGGTGACCAGAACGAGAACACCTCCACGTCTCCCCATCGGGCAGCCCCGGTATTGAGCTCCCTCAGGAACCTACTATTGGGACGCATCTGCTTCGTTCCATCTTTCGCACTGAGGTAGGCGGCCAACGTACCGTGATGTGGGCCCGCACCCTGTCGAATCCGTGGGCGCGAAGGACACTCCGCATCTTATCGAAGCGCGCGCCGGTGTCGTTGATGCCATGTACGAGCAGGACTGGACGCACTGCCATCGATTCTCCGAGCTAACCGCTAACCGGCCACGACCACGACGATGGAGCATGCGAGCATGACCGCAACGACGGGTGCCCAGATTCGTCGCTCTCCTGCACTCGGGGTGATGAGGTTCAGCACGAGACCAACGCCGAGCAGTGCAACGACGCCCCAGATGGCCCACGTCGGCGTCACTCCCCACGGCGCAGTGACAACTCCGCCGGCTGACAGTACCGCGACCGCGATGACCGCAAGAATGACTGACTGCACGACCGCCGCGACCCGCATACGAACCGGGTACCTGCCGGGGAACGCGCCGCCCATCGCATAGGCGCCCCAAGGCGCGCCGAGTGCCAGCGCCACCTGAAAGCCGACGACACAGAGCGTCATGATTGTGAATACGATGGCGGCCAGCTCTGTGGGACTCAACTTCCTACCTCGTCGCTCTCTTGTGTTGGTGATGTTTTCCGCGCGACCTGCATGTCGGCCCGCGTATCTCACGACCTGAGAATACCTCACACGGCCGATATGTCTGCGTCGATCGGCTGTTGGATGGCCACGGAGGCCGTGAGGCCAAGTGCGTTTGTCGATTGAGGCATGCGGGCAGGAGCCATACAGTGCTGGAAGTCGACCACGGTCCACACAGCAGACGGAATTCGGCCGTAAAGGCGAACCCAACTCGGATGGGAGTCCACATGGTGGAGACCAAGAAGTCCGCGGGATTCTCAGACGAGGAACGAGCCGCGATGAAAGAGCGTTCCAAGGAGTTCAAGGCCGAAGCGCGCGCGAGCAAGGACAGGGCCGCCGGGGAAGCCGACGTGCTCGCAAAGATCGCCGAGATGCCGGAGCCCGATCGCATCATGGCCGAGCGGATCCATGAGATCGTCAAAGTCAGCGCACCGGAACTCTCGCCCAAGACTTGGTACGGCATGCCCGCGTATGCCAAGGACGGCAAGATCGTCTGCTTCTTCCAGGCGGCCGACAAGTTCAAGGCAAGGTATGCAACATTCGGTTTCGACCAGGAGGCACACCTCGACGAAGGCACGATGTGGCCGACCTCCTACGCGCTGACCAAGCTGACGGCCGCTGATGAGGCAACAATCGCCTCGCTCGTGAAGCAGGCTGTGCACTGAGGTACAGCGCTCACCCCGAAGAGTCGTCATCCACAGCACGACGACGTCCGGGTCAGGACAGCGGCATCCCCTTCGAAGCCAGCAACAGCAGAACCGGCAGACTCGCATCGAGCAGGAAGTGCAGGCCCATCAGGTACGGCAGCGCCGTGGGACGGCGGTCGACGATGAAGCCCGTCCAGAGCGCGAACGGCAGAAACTTGACCGCCAGCCAGAGGTCGTAGCGCCAGTCGAGCTGGAATGCGAAGAACAGGTGCTGGGCTGAGAGCGTGGCCCCGACGATGCCGATCACCACCCACCGGCCCATACCCGACGCGCGAAGCCGCGGGGCGACGTAGCCCCAGTACGTGGGGAGCTCCGCGAGCGCCTGAGTGAGGGGCATCAGGACGAAGAGCGGGTAGACAGCCAGCAGCGGCAACGCCTGGAACAGCAGTCCGTTGGGATAGGTGGCGTCTCCCCACAGGGCCCCGGCGAGTAGCGTGCCCGGCAGCATGGCGAACACCGCAGTGCCAGCCGAGAAAACCAGCGTCCAGAGCAGATCGCCCTTCCAGGTCAACTTGCTGGCGAAGTAGATCTCGCGGAGCCGCAGTCCCTCAAGGCGGCCGAACCGAACCATCAACGCGATGCATCCGATGTTCGCAGCAGTCACGAACCAGAGCCACCACGCGGCCGAGGACGCCACGGCATCCCGGCGACCGGCGAGGTTCATGGCGATCGCGAGGACGAGCAGCAGCCCGAACGACAGCGCCGAGCGCAATGCGAGCATGCCCCACACACGCCGCACAGGAATGCGGCGATCTGTAATCAGCGGTTCAAGCGCGGTGGGCGAATTCGGTCCACTCACACCATCGGGCACATGGCCTCCCATCGTTGGGCCTAACGTGTTGCACATAACGCGCGCGCGTACAGATTACGCCGCGAAGCGGCGACACGCTTGTGCGCGTCGGGTTGATGCGCTTGTTCGACACACCCCAGCATCATGCAAGCGATTTCTTGACATTGCGAATTAGAGTTACTACTCTACTTTATTAAGAGTAGAGTATTAGCTCTAGTTGAATGAAAGGGATCGCCGATGACCCGAGAAGACAGCCCCATGACAAGACGCGACTTCGTGAAGGGAGCGGCTGGAATCGCGACGTTTGCCGCAGTGGCAGGCGTCGGAGGCGTCACGGCCTGGGACCGAATGACACGGCCAGAAGACCCAACCGAGGCGTGGGGCACGGCAACCGGCATTGATCGCATCGTGCTCGCGGCCACAATGGCCCCCAGCTCGCACAACACGCAACCGTGGCGGTTCCGAGTGGACTCTCGAGGAATCGATCTCCTCGGCGACACGAAGAGGACCATGGGCAATGCCGATCCTCGCCTACGCGAGTTGCACGTGTCGCTCGGTTGCGCGCTGGAAAATGCAGTAATCGCGGCTGACAGCGCCGGAACACCCGTAGTCGTCGAGCAGGTGCCCGGCGCTCCGGGCAGCCATTTCGCCACGCTACGGTTTGCCGAAGAGGGCGCCGAGGCCGGTGCCAACGGGTATCTCGCGCCCGCAATCCCCGTGAGACGCACCAACCGCAGTGCGTACGACGGGAAGTGCGCACTCACCCCGGCCACGCTCGCCGCGCTGGGTTCCCTCGCCTCAGAGAACGTACGCGTGAAGTGGCTGACGGACTCCGACGCCCGCGCGCGTTTCAGCGAGCTCTGCGTGAAAGCGACCGAGGAGCATATTGCCGACGTCGAGATGCAGCGGGACAGTCATCGCTGGTACCGCATGAGCCGCTCCGATGCCGAGAAGTACCGCGACGGGATCACTGTGCACGGGGCAAATCTGCCCGGGGCTATCTCGCTGATGATGGGGCTGTTCCCTCCCAAGCCGGATTCGTTCGACGCGGGATGGGCGAAGGCCACACGCGACACGCACTGCGGCACCGCCCCTGCCTTCGGCATACTCGTCGTCGAGAAGGCGGGCGACCGGAACGCATGGGTCGAGGCAGGGCGCACCTACCAGCGGATCCAGCTTGCGGCGGCCTTGAAGGGCATCTCCACGCATCCGATCTCGCAGGCTCTCGCAATCCGGGACCGAGAGGTCGTCGCGGGATCAGCCGGTCCGTTCTCTTCAGGTCTCATGGAGCTGGGCGGAGCAGGCGAAGTCGTACTCGCATTCCGCATCGGCTACCCGACGCGTGAACAGCAGCCGAATATGCGCCGAGCCCCCATGGTCGTGAAGGCGTAGCGGTTCAGTTGACCAACCAGAATGGTGCAATCACTCTACATCTAGTAGTTCATCCGCAACCCGGGAGGACCCCGTGGCACGCCGAAGCACCAAGGAGCACATCGTCGACAACGCGATCGACTTGTTCAACGAGCGCGGGACCGCCGCCGTGAGCACAAATCACATCGCAGAAGCCGCAGGCATCAGCCCCGGCAACCTGTACTACCACTTCCGCAACAAGGAGGAGATCATCCTGCAAGCCTACGAGCGCGCGCTGCTCGCATACGACGAAGTTTGGGACCGCGCGGGCACGGCTCCGCCTTCACCCGAGACGGTGCTAGGTTTGCTCGAAGATACGTTCGACGCCCAGTGGCGGTTCCGGTTCTTCCAGCGCGAGTTGCCGTGGCTCGTCCAAGGCAGCGAACCGATCAGAGACCGTTACCGCGACGTTCAACACCGAAGGCTCGCCTACTTCCGGAGCCTCATCAGTGCGTGGATCGCGGCGGGAATCTGCCGACCATTGCCTGATGCGCGGCTCGACGACCTCGTCATGGCAAGTTGGGTCGTCGGAGACCAGTGGCTCGCCTACCTTGAGGCGATGGGAGAAGCCACCGACGAGAACGAAGTACGCCGAGGTGGACGCCTGATTCTCGAGGTCTTCCGACCGCACTTGATCGACGGACTTGATTGGCCGGCTGAGCAATCAGTCTGACCGCGCTGCAGCGGTGAACTCTTCCACGCTGATGCGCTTGCTAGCCATCACGCTCCCGCAACGAGGCTACGACTGATCGAATCACATCGCAGACGAGAGCCGGTTCGCTGATCTGTGGGAAGTGGCCGCTCCTGCTGGCAACCACATGCTCGCCCAACGGCGAAAGAGCAACCAGTCCCTCTTGATTCCGGGCACGCGCCGCGCGCACGGCAGCCGGGATGCCCCGAGCGGGTCTGCCTGCGCTGACGACCACGACCGGCACAGACGGGAAAGTGCCCGCCCTCCCAATGGATTCCACTGTCTCCGGGACGCATGCCGCCTCGCCCAGCTGGTCTCGCCCAAAGACCGCATCGGCCACGCGCTGTGTGAAGCGTTGAAGGGTGGTGCCGTGCTCATGGATCAACGTGGAGTCCTCGGGTGCCGCAGAATCCAGAAATACCACGGCAGCGACCTCAGACGGATACGTGCGCGCGAAGAGGTTGATGAACAGCCCTCCAAGTGAGTGTCCCACGAGAACATAGGGCGGGCGCACTTCCAGCTTCCCAAGCAGCGTATGGAGCATGCCGACGACGACGTCTCCGGTCTGCGGTTCCGAAGGCTTGCTACTACGACCTATTCCGAGCCGGTTGTAGGCCACGACGGTGCTGACCGCCTCAAGCGGCGAAAGAACCCGGATCCAACCCTCCAATGGGCCTCCCGCACCGTTGAGCAGGACGATTGCGGGCGCATCGCTGCCGGCAATGAAGTACTCGATTGCGGCGCCGTTGATGGTGATGACACGCGTATCCACAATCCGACCGCCTTGCTGCTGGTGAGAGTCGCTCCCGTGGTGCATGGCTTTACGTGCTAGGCGTACCTGCCACCCAGCGCCTTCAGGTCAGTCTACCCTGTGGCGGTCAGGTTGATGGCTCTGTTCGATTTCGCCGCGCGCAAGCCCGCGATCAGTGCCTTGTTCGGTTACTAGCCCGGAACCGCTGGCACCTCGATGCGCAAGACAGGCTCGTCGTTGATCAGGTTGATGCTCAGAGTGCCCTCGACAACCGGCTCGCTTTCGTCCCGACAAATCGGCGGGTATCCTCTGCGGCCTGTCCAAGATCGTCCAGGCTCCGCTGATCAAGGCGGATATCCGCATGAGCAATCGCCTCTGCCAAAACGGGTAGCCGCCGAGCTGCAATCTCGAAGTTGAGGCAAAGGATCGCGTTCGAGAACATGTGGAAATCCAAAATGCTGGCTCCACTCGAATTCAGCGCATCCCTGGCTCGCCCGACCACCTCGGTGTGCGAGCCCCTGCAGAATGCCGTGAGGCGCAGTGGGTTCATGGGCATCAGCGCGAACCCCCAACAATCCCTAGACAATCGGACGCGTTAGACATGCTGCCGGGCACGGAGTACTCGCGCTTTGATCCACGCGAAGACTGATATCGCCAAATATAGACAGACGCCCCAGGTGAACCATGCAACCAGCAAGTAGGGGAAGGCGGCCGTTACGCCAACGAGGTAGTACGACAACACCACGGGTAGTTCGAGTACCACCATGATAGGAAGTGCTAGTGGTCCCGGTTCAAGAAGGTTCGAGAACGCGTGAGCGATGAGTACCAGAGCCAGTGAGCACGTAGCTGAAACCGCAAGTCGCCTCACAGCAATCCCCCCTGCAATACCGAACGTGTTGTGCACAACCCACGCGCGACGCGCCTCTCTCTGTGTGATCGCCTTTGCGAGTCGTGCTGACGCGCTTGTCAGCCGTCAGAATCCCGGTTTGACTCCGCCTGTAGCTTCACGAGCGACCACCCACCTACCCGCGAAGGCGAAGATCAGCAGCAAGCTGGACGTGATCCATGCCCCGGCCGCGAAGGTCAGCGGCAGATACAACGCGAGCACAATGCCAGCGCCGACCAACAGTGCAGCCAGCACCGCGAATATTCGCATCCCATACAAGAACACGAACGGAAGGTAGTGGGCTCCGAGGACGATCATGAAAGCGGGATAGAACCAGTCCAGCCGATAGAGGGCGGCGGCCCCTACGACCGGCAATGAAAGCGGCAGAGTGAACGCGACCTGCATCCCGAGCGCGTTCAGCGGATTGCCTGGCGTCATCGCAACTGGTCGGCGGATCAGCGCAAGACCGAGCCGCGTGATGGGAAAGATGAAGCATCCGCCCAGGACTATCAGGATGATCGCGGACCGCGGGGAACTCCACGTGGCGAGAGCTGCAGAGGCAAGCCACAACAGTCCCGACACCAACTGGCCCATGAAGCCGCCCAGATACGCCTGACGGATCTCGCGTTGGGCGTCTGCTATGTACATTGGTCTCCATTGCTCCGGTTGATATGCCACGTGAACAGCGGCGAGACTGTCGCGCTTGGCGAGTACGAGTGAATGCTGAGCAGAATCACCGGCCTCATCCTGTGTCCAGCCAACGTTCTGCGCTTAACCCGCGCGCCGAGCGTACTCATGGTAACCCAGCGCTCCGGCGCGTCGGGTTGATGCGCGCTTGTTGAACCCAGGCAGCGCCTACGATGCCGCGGACTCGCAGCTAATCGGGCGCGATGTCGAAATGCAGGACATCCTCGCGAATGCCGAGCTTTGTATACAGCTCGATTGCCGGGTCGTCGCCTAGATCCGCCTGCACGAAGACGACCCACGCCCCACGATCCGACGCGATCCTTTTGAGTTCTTCAATCAAGGCAGTCGCGATGCCAAGGCGACGGTGGGAGACGGCTACGGCCAGGTCGTAGATGTAGATCTCGCTTCGCTCGCGCTCGAACTTGCGCAACTCGTAGGCGGCAAGACCACCCACGACAGCACCGTCAGCCAGCGCGGCAATTGCAATGAACGAATCGCTTGCGAGAAGCTCTTCCAAATAGGCCTGACTTGGCTGTGCAGCACAGTACGTGTCGACATCATCAAATGCCTGTCCGAACACGCCGAGCATGTCTCGCATCTGATCGAGGTCGTCCGGACCGAGGACGATCGGCCTGAAAACGGCGGGGCTCGACATACTGTGACCACTCCTCAACTCGCGTCGCCTCCGTAGGGACGGAGGTTTCCATCCAACGCGTTGGCATAACCCGCGCGCAAATAGCCTACTGCGTGAAGCGCGATGGCGCTTCTGCGCGTCAGGTTAAAGCACGTGTCAGACACGCCAGCCCGTCAGTCAGGTTCGACCTCAAAGGCATCGTGGGACTGGATCCTCCCGGCAGGTGCATCAGATCCGAAGGGAAGTCCGAGCACGTATTCATTCGGGACACCGTCGTACTCCAGATGGGAAAACGTGCTGAAACCGAACCGGCTGTAGTAACCGGCATCGCCAACCAGCACACACCCTTTCGCTCCCCTGGTCCGCAGCTCACTCAGACCGGCTTCGACGAGCGCCGAACCGATTCCGCGACGCTGCATACTCGGCAGGACTGCAACCGGTCCGACCAAGAACCAGCCACCGTCAGAGTCGCCGACTCCCGCTCTTGAGAACGCGCTATGCCCAACGACCCCGTGGTCACAGACGGCGACGAGTGACACCTCGAGCGCGCCTGCCGCACGCAACGCATCGACAATCAGATGCTCTGTCTGCCGACTGACCGGGTGATCACGGAACGCCTCAATGTTCACATTGCGAATCTGGGCTGCATCTTCGGCCGCCTCTGTGCGGACAGTTATCTGACTCATGGCTCCCCCGTAACTGTGTGCAACATTGCGCTTAACGCGCGAGCGATCAAATTTCACAATACTTCAACGCTGTACGAGTCGTATTGATGCGCCTGTCAGACGCCAACCACTGCCATCAACAGTGCCCCATTCACCCAAGTCGCGCACCCGTCTGTTACTTTCCGGCGACCCCGGTCGTTTACGCTGTGAAGGTCACACGGTGGCAAGGGAGCGAAAGTGGACGACGAGCGGTTCGAATCTGCATGGGGCGCGCATGGGCCGGCCGTACTGCGCTACTGCACGTACTCGACCGGATCGTCGCAGGAAGGTGAGGACGTCGCGGCCGAGACGTTCATCCGCTTCCTGGTCAAGGGCGGGCACGTGGCGCCGGAGTCGGTTGAAGCCTGGCTGATCCGGGTGGCGCGCAACCTCTGTGCGACTCACCATCGCACCGCCAAGCGCCGCAGACTCCTCGAGTCGCACCTAGCCGAGGAGCTCCCCACGGAGACGGTAGCTTGGGTACGTCCCGACTCCTGGGAGTACGTGCGCCGCCTCAAGGAGACCGAGCGCCTCGCCATCTATCTGCGACTGGCCGAGGACCGCTCGTTCGCCGATATCGCACGGTTGCTTGGCAAGTCCGAGGGCGCCGTGAAGATGACCTTCTACCGAGCAATCGACCGCCTGCGCCAGGACATGAAGCGAGACGGCGCCGGTCCAGATGCAACGTTCGTGGGAGGTGCCGACTATGTCTGAGTACAGAGATCCACAAGAGGCGTTCGTCGATACACTGCGTGCCGAGATGCCGCCGGCGGCCGGGGAGGATGCCGATTCCCGAGTCCGGGCGCGCGTGCTGGCGGCGCGGCAAACAAGCAAATCGCCCGCGCTACGGCGGTCGTGGCGAGTGGCCGGCAGCCTCGCCACCGCAGTGGCGGTTGTCGCAGTCGCCGCGATTCTGCTGGCACCGCGTATGGAGACTGCTGCGTTCGCACGAGAGCGCGCCGTCGCCGCACTGATGTTCCAGACCCCGGGCCGGGTGCTTCACCTTGAGCTGACCTACACCCAAAAGGATCGGAGCGCGACGGGCGACGTGCTCATCAATACGAATGAACACTGGTCGATATGGGTCGATGCCGAGGGCAAGCGGCTCCGTGAGGAGTTCGTAAACAGTAGCGACGGATCGCTCAACACGCTGCACGTCCGTACTAACGAGCGCGACATCGTCTTCCATGGCGACTATCCGCCGGAAGCACAGTTGGTCGAGTACGATGCGACCGACCAGCGAATCGTGACGACACTCGACGACTGGATTCCCTACATGCGCGCCCGAATTGCCGACGGCAGCGCGAAGGTCACCGGAACGGAGATGATCGACGGCGACGAGTACTGGGTCGTAACCTGCAGTTCGGGTGACGGCGCAGATGACACGATGAGGGTGACCCTGCGCAAATCCGACTATCTTCTAAAGACGTGGTCGCGAGAAGACCCCTACGAGCTTGAGGCCCGAAGCGGCGTCATGTCGAAGGCAGCCACGCTTGAGATCGTCGAGCACCTTGATCCGGCGACACTGCCCAGTGACTTCTTCTCCCCCGACGCAGTGAGGGACGCCGCAAAGCAACGCGGGTCGACGAGGACGCCGTAGGACAAAGGCAATTCAAGCCGGCGGGACGCACCATTCCCGCCGGCTTTGCTGTGCCCGTGACGGAATGGGACAGTCGGGTTTCGCTGCCCGGCTGTGCATCTAACGTGTTAGGCATGAGCGGCGGCCCATGACCTACTGGTGGATTCAATCTGACGCCGTCTGTTCGATGCCTTTGTTAGTCAGACGTCAGTAGCATCTATTCATCGTCCTGATCGACCCGCTTGTTCGTCCCCGTCGTGGACCAAATATCCGTTGACCGACCGCCCATGGGGTCGTGCCGCTCTCCCCAGCGATGCAGCCAGATGAGGAGCACCGCGAATGCGGCGAACACCCCTAGGATCAACAGAACCTGCACGAGTATGCCCATGACGGTAACTCCCCCTAGACCCGAGTCACTGAATGGCCGTTCTGGCTGACGCCTCACGCATGAGCAGCGCGCGTGCGCCATGAGACGAGAATACCTGAGCCCGCCGCTCGAAACACCTACTAGTCAGACGTCGCGACGACCGTTCCCTGGTGAAACCGCATCTGCCATCGCGCATCCCGAAACACCCACAGCGAGCTGCGGCGAGCGGATCGACTCAATCCGTCACCGAGTCGCGTCGTACTGAGATACGTCACCAACACGAGCGAGTCCGACAGTGGGGCGACGACGAACTCCGCGAGCGGCGTGACGACGTCGGGGAGATTGCCCGGCGAGTCGACTACATGCCCCTTCCCGAACACGCCGCCCGACGACCCGAACTCGACGAAGTCATCCGCGATCAGCGCATCGAGACTGCGCCTGGACGCACGCACGACTGGATCGAGCAGCGCTTCTTCGAGAGAGCGAAACGAACTGGCATCGACCTGCAACGGTCTCCTCCGATTCCAGCGTTCTGACTAACGTGTTGCGCATAACGCGCGAGCGATCAGCGTACACCGCGCAGCGGCGACGCGTGCGTGCGCGTCGGGTTGATGCGCTTGTTAGGCGAGGCGCGCAACCCGGGAGAGCGTTGCGCCAGCCCTCACTCGTCGCCGCCCTGGCGAGAGATGACGCGGCACGGGTTGCCTGCCGCTGTCACCCGTGGCGGGACGGACCGGGTCACGACGCTGCCAGCACCAATGATGGTGTCCTGCCCAATCTCGACGCCCGGCAAGACGATCACGCCGCCGCCGAGCCACGCACCTGCGCCGATCGTGATGGGCAGGGCAGACTCGAGACCGGCCGCTCTACTGGCCGCATCCCGAGGGTGATCCGACGTCAGCAGCTGCACGGCCGGACCGAGCTGGACATCATCGCAGATCGTGATGGGAGCGGCATCGAGGAGGATACAGCCCATGTTCACGAACACTCGCGCGCCGAGCGTGACGTTCGAGCCGTAGTCGCAGTACAGCGGCGTCTCCACCCACGAGCCCTGACCGAACCCGCCGAGCAGGTCGCCGAGCAGATCGGAGCGCTCCCCGTCCCCGGGATCGAGCGAGTTGAGGTGCCGGGTGAGGCGACGGGCGCGCATACGTGCCGCGACTAGCGCAGGATCGCTGGCGTCGTATGGCTGACCGCTCAGCATATTCTCGAGCTCACCCACGGCATTCACCCCGTTCTCGGTCCCTGGTCTCCTCGCGCTCCGCCTAACGTGATGCGCGTAACGCGCGCGCCTACAGCATAAGCCGCGAAGCGGCGACGCGCTTCTGCGCGTCGGGTTGATGCGCTTGTTAGCCGTCATCACCATCCAGTCGCGAGTGACACTGGACGCAACGGCGCTCAATACCTTCACGGTAGTCCGCTGGGTCGTATCCCGCGCCGCACCCGGGACACGTACCTTCCGACTGAACTTGTGCCGTCACGTTCAGTGGCACACGCTTCTTGGGCGACAGCCCCCACAGGAACGCTGCCAACCTCGCTGAGTAGTAGATGACCAGCCAGCCGAGGAACCCTCGCAGCAGTCCGATAGCGACGGAGGGCAGGATCGTCGCCCACAGTCCTGGCTGACCCATACCGTAGTCGACGGAACCGAGCACCCTGAACTGAATGGCCGTATTCGCTGCCGAGAAGAAGGCCGTCTGGACGCCCTCGATCATCAGAAACAGCCCGGTCATGACGAGACCGACGCGCAGCAGGTCCAGCGATTCCAGCGAGATGCCGGCATCCGCGTCGTCAAACCAGCGCAACGCCAACCGGTCGCGGCCCATGATGAGCGTCACGCCAACCATTACAGAGACCAACAGAGAAGCGAGAGTCACCGTAAAGACAACCGTATCGAACCGTCCCGCCGTACCTGGACGCAATAGCGGAAACATCGATGCAAACAATGTGATGGCCCCAACGAGGGACCACAGGCCGATCATCACGATGCCAACTGCTCCGAAACGTCGCACGAAGTCCCCTCCTTCTGCACGCCTAACGTGTTGCGCATAACCCGCGGCGCAATCCCCTTACTGGTCAGTCTACCTGCTGGCCTTCAGGTTGATGCGCTTGTTAGGCGCATCGCACGAGTACAGCAACCATGCAGTAGCCGTGAACGTGAGCACCAAAAGCGTGCCCCAGATCGGGAGCTCACCGGGGGCGGCAGCCAGACCACGACTGATGGCGACGGCCGAGTTCACCGACAGCACCAGCAAGTACAGCGATGCCTGGATTCCCGCGACCGCCGCGATGAGGTAGCCCCAGGGCCTGCGCTGCCAAATAAGCACGCCGCCGGTCACAAGCGCCGGGACCATGAGCGTCATATCGAGGGCGGCCACGAGACGGAATGCCTCAGTCTCGACCGGCGTCGGGCGGCCCGCGAACACGTACGCGGCCCAGGTGCCCAGCCACACCGCGGAGAGGCCCGCGGCAACAAAGACGTAGTAGCCACCGAGGATCCTCACCGGCGTCTTGACCGAGAAGGCACTCGCGACTGACGTCGCATCAGTTCCCACAAGACCGATGATGAGTGACGCCGCAGCAACGACGAAGGTGAGCACGTAGATCGCGAAGAACACGTTCAGAGCAGCGCCGAGGACATAGTAGGTGTAGTTGTACACCGCGTAGCCCAAGACACCGAGCCAGATGAGACGGGCGCGGGTAGAACCTCGAGACGCGGACCACATCGAACCCAGCAAGAGCGGGACGGCGATCAGCAAGGTGACCAAGTCATTGCCGAACCAGGTCGCTTTGATCCACGCGACATCGCGGTAGGCTCCGGAAGCGAGCAGATCCAAAAGCGACTGTGTAGCCATCAGCGCCGCCAGGGCAATCGAAATCCAGCGCTCATTGGTGCTGAGTCGACTACTCGACTCCGATACCTCGCTCACTCAGGTCTCCAAACTCAGATTGCGCCTAACGTGTTGCGCATAACCCGCGCGCCACAACCTTACCGCGCGAAGCGCCCAAGTGCTCGTGCGCGTCAGGTTGAATCGCTTGTTGGCCTGCGCGCCCGCAGGTGGCATTACCGTGTGAGCGAGATCCATTGACGAAGCACATCCAGGAACGGGACTAGTTGATCATCGATGTCGACATCCGCTGTGAAGGTGACGCTCGCTCGGTCGACCGCCGCCCACTTGAGAAGCCCGGCGGAATCTGAGATCTCAAGCTGCTTCGCATCCGGATTCACCTTCGCTCCAGCATGCAAGACCACCTGGATCCGGTCCGGGTAGTGGAGGTTGAAGGTCGCGAAGTGATCATCGATGAAGAAGCTCGGTGCGTTCCACTTGATGGATTCATTGACGCGCGGATCGACATCCAGGATGGCGGAGCGCAACTTCTCGACCTGCGCAGCCATCGGATGCTGAAGTGCCCCCATGAACGCTTCGACCTCAGCAGACCGGACCATGCAGACCTCCCAGAGCCGGAGCAAGCTTTCTCGTCAGGCTAACGTGTTGCGCATAACCCGCTGCGCGTTGCGCCTACGGTCAGCCCACCTGCTGGCGATCAGGTTGATGCCTTTGTCAGTCAGACCTCGCCGAGACGTACTTCACGTCCGTCAAACCCTCGAAGTTAGCACCCTGCGTCCACAAGATCGCGCCGCTTGCGCTTGCCATAGACAGGATGATGGCATCGCCATGGGAAGTGAGGCCTTGACGCTGAGCCTCGCCGCTGAGATCGCGGCAGTGCTCGAGCCACCCCGAGGAGTCGACAACGTTCATACACGATCCTCGTCACGCTCGACCGTTGAGTCGGTGCCGGCGAGGAACCCACGCATCCTCGTGATAGAACGAACCGGGATTAGCTCAATGCGACCGTCGTACTCTATGGCCTGCACTTGTTGGCCTGGATGCAGGTCGAGACGCTCGCGAATCGCCTTGGGGATTACCACTTGGAACTTGGGTGAGATGGTGACCGTAGTCATCACGACCTCCTCATCGATGCGATACCCGATGGCAATCGGCAGTTCTCACCCTTCGGCGAGGTCATCCTCCGACGGGACGTCAGCGACCTTACTCATCACCGACTCGAACGCTGATCTGTCGCCGAGTCTTCCGCGCGCCTCGAGGTACTCCACAGTGGTTTGCGCAGTTATTGCCTTCATGACGTCGTCCACCGCCACCGCGATGAGCTCGCTGTCCCCTTCTTCGGCGACGGCCTTGAGATAGGCGGTCATGTCTTCCTCGTCGCGAAGGAACATGCTGATATCCCACGTCGACATCCCTTGACCGATGTTGCGGAAGTATCGCTCGCGCAACTCCCGATCGGCCTCCTCATCCCGCTGTGAATTCTTGAGATCCTGCTTGGTCACCTCCAGGACGCCATCGTCCTTGCCCAGCGCTGATCCTACGGCCTCGGCCACGCGCTGGCACTTGAATGCTGTCGCGCCGAGCAGGGCCATGCTGTAGAAGTCGCTTTCCACGTTGTAGAACATGCGGCTGAGGCTCTCCTCATGAAGCGGCACGTCCTCGCCGAGGATTCTGCTCTCGATCACCCAGCGGCGAGGATCGTCGACCTCCGCCAATCGTTGCCGCAGATCCTCGATCAGCTGCGGTTCCAAGGGCTCGTCCTCGAGCACAGACAACCGCGTGTCCGGATCGAGTGGCGAGATCTCATTGAGCGCGGCGCCGAGACGCTCGCGTGCGTTTCCGAGCTCGTAGAGACTCTGCCAGTGCAGCCATGCATCCGCCGATCCGCCGAAGAGTAGCGCCAAGCGTAACGCCATGTCGGCATCGACTGGTTCTGCGCCGGCGAGCAACCGCGCTGCGCGATCGATGGGCACATGAATCGCCAGCGCAAACTCCTCGGCGGTAAGCTGGTAGTCGTCAAGGTACTGTGACTGCAGGGTGTTGCCCAAGTGCGCCGGTCGGAATCGTCGGCTACGCATGCGCGAAACCTCCTTCTGCGACATTTGGCACGCGGCTGATGACTGACGTTTGAGCTTGCTCGCGGCCCGTCGGTTTGGGCAGGACCACGATGTGGATGTCCTCGCCCAGCAGGTTCAGGTACCTCACGAGGCGATCCAGAGAGAAGCCTTCGACCTTGCCCGACAGCAGCGCTGAAACCTTCGGCTGCGTGGTGCCGAGCAGCTCGGCGACCTCTCGCTGTGTGAGCCCACGCGCGGACACGATGCCGGCGAACTCGCGGGCAAGTGCAGCGCGAACGGCACGCGGTTCGGGGGCTGTGGTGGCCTCGCGGTCAGTGGCTGGCATTGGCGCTCCTTCGGTGGTGTCCCGCGATGTTGATGATGATGGTGGAACCGTGATGTGGTCAGACGTGTGAATCCCAAGCCTGTCGGAGTGTCGATCTCAGCACTGCATCCAGCTCGTCGAGGTCCGGCGATTCACCGCGTCCTCGTTCTCGCGCGACGTTGCCGAGGCGCTCAAGCTCGGCATCGAGGAAGTCGCTGACCTCGGGTATTCGCGGGCCGACCGTCAACTCGTCACCAGCCCGCTTGCGCTGGAGCAGGTCATCAACGGCAGGCCGCAGGCGGTTCGGCAACCGGTCTTCGACGAGCAGCTCGAACTCCACCGGGGGCAGGGTGTCGTGCGCCTCGATCCAGCTACAGGCAAGCACGGGGCGCAGCACGTAGAAGTACTTCTTGAGCCAGACCTTGTCGCTCCGAAGGTACTCTCGGTAGTTGTTCGCCGCCATATGGAGATAGTGGTGGATGCATGCGTTTGGCGACGCGAACCGCTCGGCATGATCGCGCAAACGCTCCGCCAGCGCACCGGTCTCCAGATAGATGATCGGTGACCGCAGCCACTCAAACAGCGGCGGATTCGACTTGCCGAAGAGGCCGAGCGCCTTGGTCACGTCCCAGCCGCTCACGTCGAGCTCATGGTCCAGTGGCTGCTCGATGACATCGCGGCGGGGCTGGACGCTCAGGTACCACTCGGGGCGGTGCGCATAGATGAAGCGGACGTCGTAGTCCGAATCCGTCGAGGCGAAGCCCCACGCCCGGCTCCCCGACTCGACGGCGTAGAGGACGCGGACGTCGTGGGCGACTTCGATGCGGCAGAGAGCGTCGCGAACGCGTTCACCGGTGTCGAGTTCAGGGGTGAGGGCTTCGGTTCCAGCCGCCGCGCCACTCGCCGCCTGTGCGCGGAGCCAGTAGCCAGGCGAGAGCCCGAGGGCGCGCGATAGGCCGGTGTCGTCCGCGAGCGTAAAACGAGCCACACCCGCGGCGAGCTCGTGGATCCGATCGGCTGTGATCCCCGCGCTGGAGGACACCTCGGCCAGCGAGCCCCCTGCGTCGTCAGCGAGCGCTGTGCACAGCAGCTCGGCCGGTGACGTTCGACGCACCCAGCGCGCCCAGTCCTCGGTGTCAGCTGAGCGGCTCGTGTCCCAGCCGGTGTCGCTCATCGGCCGCACCTGCATCAGCTCCGGTCGCAGTCGTCCGCGCACGTCGGTGAGATCCGCTTGCGATTGCAGGGTCAGCCAGTACTGGGCCGAGGTGTCGAACAATCGGGCCAGCCGAAGTGCAATCTCTGGGTCGACCGGTGTCTCCTCGGCGATCAGCGAGGCGACGCGCTCGCGCGGAAGGTGGAGACGGTCGGCGAAGCTCGATGCGTCAAGGCCGTAATCGGGCAGGAGTTCCTCGCGCAGGAACTCGGCGGGGTGGATGCGTGAAGTGCGCCGGGGGTGCGGCCGGTCGATGGGTGGGCAGGTTCCCGGCGACTCATCGGCAGGGCTGCCGCTCATCGGTACTTCTCCTCGAGGTATCGGCGGTAGTCGGACTCGTCGACGGTTGAGCCCTTGAAGCCGCCTCTGAGGGCAGCGACCCTCGGCGAGAGTTCGCCTGCGGCAACGCGAGCGAGCGTCAGTTCTGTCGCACGCTTGACGAAGGCAGCTAGCTCCCCGACCTCCCCGTGCATTGCCTCATACTGCTCGATTGGTATCAGGACCGCGATGGCGGTTCCACGCCGCGTGATGAACAAGGGGCGCCCGATATCCCTCGCCCGTGCAATACAGGCAGTGGGACGACGTCGGAGTTCCGTGAGCGAGCATGTGTCGATCTTGCTGCGGTCCATGCGCGGCCCTCTCGGCGGCTGTGAAGTGGCCAATGTGCAGGCCCTCACAATGCGGCTGACGGGTGGAATATACCACATCTGGGATGAATGGGAACTGCGCGTGGAACCACCTGCGCCAAGCGGGCAAGAAGCGGCGAAAGCGCTACGGTCGCCTCCACCGCTCGTGGGAGCGGGGCACGAACGAGAACACCAACGGCTTGATCCGACAGTACCTGCCCAAGGGCAAGAGCATGGCGCACGTCACCCAGGCGGACTGCGATGAGATAGCAGCCAGGATCAACTCACGACCGAGAACGCGGCTTGGCTGCAAGACACCGGAGGAGTGCTATGTACAAACCAGGTAGGCGTGAGCGTCAGAAGCGGAAGTGTTGCACTTTAGACTTGAACTTACGCAGGTGATCACTGCCGAGGCATCCATCCGACCCTCCAGTGTTCCTCCACCTTGTGCAGCGGCCACCACTCACCCGGCTCCCCGACCGTGACCACGTAAGGCGAGCCGCCCGGCGGAGTCGTAGTGACTTGATACGTCACACGCACCCACGCGCGTGCGGAGTCTGCCACCCGCGCCTCACGGACGGTGAAACCGGTGTAGGTCTCGTTGGCTTCGGCCCATTCCTTGGCCGCCATCTCCGCGTTGGGGGTGGGCGTGGCGTAGAGGGAGTAGGCCTTCGCCCAGTCGCGTTCGCCCCGCGCGTCGATGAGCTCCATGACCGCAGCATCCGGGGTCCGACCGAGTGAGTCCTCGCGCGGAACGGAGGGATCGTCGGGAGCGACGCCGGAGGTTATTGCGGGATCCGCAGCAATTTCTTCAGGAGTCAGAGCCGGCTCCCCTGAGCCGACTCCGGATGGAGAGCACCCAGCCAGTGCAACTGCGACGAGCACCGCCACGACAAACGCCCTCATGTCAGCCCCCCACTCTGTCGAACGTGTTGGGCATGAGCAGACGCGCATGACCCTCTCTTCAGCAGTCTACCTTCTGGCGTTCTGCTCGATGCCCTTGTTGGGCAGGCCGGTGTCAGCGTCCAATCGGAACAATTTGCGGTGCCCCCAATCAACCGAGAACGGGGTACCGTTGTGTGCTCAACTCCAACCGCAACGTGACAAGTGCCGTCCCCCGTACCCTCTGCGGCGGCGCGACACCGCAAGACGATGGGGCGGCTCGCACGTGCGAGCCGCCCCCGTGAAACTCGTGCTCAACCGAAACTACAGCGGATTGCTGATCAGGTCCTGCACTGAGATTCGCCACTTGCCATCGATCTTCTCGAACGTGTAGCGATACGTATTCTCGTTTTCGACCCGATAGGGGTCTGCCGTGGCATCGCCGGCGGAGTCCACGTCGTATTGGACGCTCCACAGCCTCACAACCACGTCAGCTTGCGCCACGCCCACTGCAACAGGGACTGGCTCCGTAGTGCTGAGCACTTCGTATCCGGAGTCGGTTACGAACGTCCCCGACGCCCGCACTTCCTCGAGAAACCCGCCCGGGTCGAAGATGCTCTCCCACTCCGCAAGCTTGCCGGTTGTCACTTCGTCAGCGACCGACTTGCGTGCCGCCTTCATCTCCGCCTTCACGACGTCGGGGAGCTTCTTCGCGCCGTTGCCCCGATACTCTTCGGGCCAAACGTGCTGAACCGAAGCCCAGTGCCTGTCAACGATTCGACTCATCTGCGCCGAATCCTTGGCCGAAATCGTGTTCTCCTCAGACGAGGTGCCGAGCATCGCGAAGATGCCGACTGCCACCAGAGCGGGCAACGAAGCAGCGACCACGAGACGACCGATTCGCCATCTTCTCAAGTTCAATGCAAACCTCCCTAGTTGAGGGTCGAATCAAGGCCCCACGTGTAGAACCGAACCTGCTGCTGCGCTGCAGCAGAGAGACGGTGCTTCACATGCCAGATGATGCGCTTCGTGTCTGTGGAGTGATAGCAGACGAGATCCCCTGTATACGCACTGTTGTTTATGTCAGTGCCGGTGTAGGTGACGATCGCGTTGTGATCAACACCGTCCGCCGCGCTTAGGTCGAAGTCGTACGAGACGATGTCGCCCTTGTTCAAGGAAGCGTTGCTGTTTGGCGGCGCGGCATAGCTTGACGCCGATATCCAGTCGTAGGTGGCGATGTAGTACCGATACGCGGATGTGCCCCCGCTCGTACGGAAGTACGTGTAGAAGTCTTGGGCCACAGTCCATGGGTATCCCCAGATCCAAGCGTTCTGAATGTTCTTCGCCATGTACCACTGGGACCGATCGGTCCTTGTGGAATCCATCGCGATGCCACCGTACTTGAGCGACTGCGAGATGAAGTTGGTGCAGTCGGCCCCTGAGAAGTACGGCCACGCTGTGTTCTCCGAAATCGCGTACGTTTCTGCATACGTTGCCGCGTTGGTCTTGTTCCACGCAAGAGCCTGAGCGGGCACGAGACTGGCAACCAGCAAAGCAACCAGAACTACCATCGTCGGTCGGCGCACGTTCCCCCCTTTCATCAACGTGACAGAGCCCTACACGATCATTCCAGCTACGACCCTATATGCCGCATTTACCGGCGTAGTGCCGGGAACTCCTACCGACATGGAGATCGCCGCAAGTAAGATCCTGAACGACGTTCGTTTCACAAGACCCCTCCGTTCCCGCTCGGCCCACGCCTTCGGAATCCCCATCCGGCGCGACGACCATAGCGCTCGAATCTTGCCAGAAACTTACCGGAACCTTACCCTGCGCTCTGCCCAACGTGTTGCGCATAACCCGCGCGCCAATACCTTACGCCGCGAAGCGGCGACGCGCTTCTGCGCGTCGTGTTGATGCGCTTGTTAGCCGGACGCTCGAGCGGTCACAGCGCATCCAAGGGACTTCGCACGCCATGCCCGCCACGATTGAGCACATGCGTATAGACCATGGTGGTCGTGACGCTCCTGTGTCCGAGAAGCTCCTGAATAGTTCGAATGTCATAGCCGGATTCCAGCAGGTGTGTCGCAAAGGAATGCCTGAACGTGTGCGGTGTAACGTGCGTGGTCACCCCAGACCGCCTGACTGCGTCCTTCACTTTGCGTTGCAGAATGGTCTCGTGCACATGATGCCTGCCCTGCTTACCGGTCTCGTAGTCCGTCCATCGATGCTCTTGAGGAAAGACCCATTGCCAGGACCATTCGCGGGCGGCGTTAGGGTACTTCCGGTCCAGGGCATTAGGAAGTTCGACCCTGCCCCAACCGTCTGCGAGATCACGCTCATGAACTCCACGCGCCCGGATGAGTTGCTCGCGCAATGGCGCGGCAAGCCCCGCAGACAGCATGGTCACGCGGTCCTTGTTGCCCTTTGCGTCACGCACCAGGATCTCGCCGCGCGCGAAATCAACGTCCTGCACGCGGAGTCTCAGACACTCACTGAGGCGCAGGCCTGATCCGTACAGAAGCGAGGCCATCAACCATGCGTCACCCTCGAGCTCGCGCAAAACTGCACGCACCTCTTCACGAGTCATCACAACCGGGAGGTGGTGGCTCTTTCGCGCCCGAACGACTTCGCCCAGTGCGCCGATTTCGCGTCCAATCACTGAGCGATAGAGGAACAGAAGCGCCGACAGCGCCTGGTTCTGTGTTGACGCGCTCACTTTGCCATTCACAGCTAGGTCAGTGAGGAACTCGTTGATCTCGCGCTCGCCCATCTCAGCGGGGTGACGCAATCCGTGGAACCTGATGAAACGCCGTATCCAGTTGCAGTAAGCGTCCTCAGTCCGATTGCTGTAGTGCCGGGCACGCAATGCCTCGCGCACGCGGTCCATGAGTTTCGGGGGCCCCGATTCGCTCATAGCTCACCTCGCATTTGCAGGTGTCGCCCATGCGCCAAGGAAGCCGGCACTTGGACGCAGGTTTGTAGGATTGAGAGATTGTGCCAGAAGGAATCGCCCCGGCACAGAATCGGTCCGACCAAAGCGAGGAGCGTGCAGACGCCAGATCGTTAGGCGGTACGGCTAACGTGTTGCGCATAACGCGCGAGCGATGCGCCTCTCTTAGACGATACCAGTGTG
>CAYMAN010000016.1:0-49664 GCA_964388455.1 uncultured Eubacteriales bacterium | reverse complement strand
GATGCTCAATCCCATGAACTGAGAGTAGACCCCCCAAATTCTTACGCGCTCGTACATTGTAACAATCTTTACAAAGTGTTTGACCCTATCGTACACTTCACTTGTTCGCATCCGGCCTCGGATTGAGGCCCGCGAATCTGGGTAGTGTCCTGTCACAGTGATCGTCATCCCCGGCAAACGGATGTCGCTACACTGTCTCGCGTGGGGGTTGGATGCAGGGAGCAGACGCTCAGGCGCTCTTGTTCGTTCTTGGTCTCGCACTGGCTGCGACGGCCTTCATTCTCGTCGTCTTCCTCGCCAACACACTTCTTTCGCCACGCAATCCCAGCGCCGGCAAGGGCGCCCCGTTCGAGTGCGGCATGGAGCAGGCTGGCGAGCCGTGGTCCGCTCCCAGGCTTCGCTTCTCGACGGTCGCCATGCTGTTCGTGCTCTTCGACGCCGAGGCAGCGCTTCTGTTCGCGGTTGCAACCGCGCTTCGCGGCAATCCTGTCGCCGCGCTCGAGATCGGCGCCTTTGTCGCGTTCCTCGCCTTTGGGCTCGTGTACGCCTGGCGCAAGGGGGCACTGGAATGGCGCTTGTAGATCGCATCGGCGCCGGACTCGCCGCCAACGGCGGTGGCGTCATCCTCACGAGTGTCGACGCGCTGGCCGACTGGTCGCGCGGTCAGTCCCTCTGGGCGTTTCCCATGGGAACCGCATGCTGCGCGATGGAGCTCATCGCCGCATCCTTCAACAAGTTCGACTTCGACCGCATGGGCACGTTCCCGCGCTCCGATCCACGCCACACCGACGTGATCATCCTGGCGGGCACCATCACCGACAAGATGAAGCCCGCAGTGCAGCGCCTTTACGACCAGATGCCCGACCCAAAGTGGGTCGTCGCGATGGGCAACTGCACCGTCTCGGGCGGCATCTTCTACTACGACACCTACTCGGTCGTCCGCGGAGCCGACGAGTTCCTGCCGGTCGACGTCTATATCGCAGGCTGTCCTCCTCGGCCGGAATCGTTGCAGGACGGCATCTTGCAGCTACGCGAGCTGGTGAAGGCCGAATCGATCGCACCCGGCAAGCGCCGCGGTCGTGACTACCTGCTGCCTGGCGGCCCACCAGCCACCGAGGACGGTGACGCCGAGTGAATCACGAGGAGCTGCGCTCGCGCCTGGCCGAGATGTCGCCCGTACTGTCGCCGCTGTTCTCGCTTGAGTTTGGCGACGCGGTCATCGGCGTGGGACGCGATGCACTGCTCGACACCGCGCGTGAGCTGCACGACCTCGGGTTCGATCGCCTCGGCATGGTCACCGCGGTCGATCGCGACGAGTTCTTCGTGATGGTGTACCGGCTGCAGTCGCGCTCGCTGTCCACGGCGATCTTCGTTAAGACCAAGGTTCCTCGCGACGACACGCGTATCGATTCGCTGTGCGAGATATGGCCTGCCGCCAACTGGCAGGAGCGCGAGGTCTTCGACCTCTTTGGCATCACGTTCGACGGCCACCCTGACCTGCGGCGCATCCTGCTGCCGGATGATTTTGAGGGCCACCCACTGCGCAAGGACTACGACAACCCCAACGTCATCAAACGGCCGGACTACATCTAGCCGCCCGTTACTTGCTGCACGAACTGCCGAATTGCCCGCCGCACGACCTGTCAGGAGAGGAGGGACGACGTGACACTGGAAGTTGAATCGAGAGAGCCGATGATCGCCGATGACGGGCGCACTTCCGAGCGCCTGGTGGTCAACGTCGGACCCTCGCACCCCTCCACGCACGGCGTCGGCCGCTTCATCGTCACCCTCGACGCAGACGTGGTCACAGACGTCGTCCCCGTCATCGGCTACCTGCATCGCGGCATCGAGAAGATGGCCGAGAACCGTACGTATCTGCAGATCGTGCCGCTGACCGACCGGCTCGACTACGTGGGCAGCATGTACGCGAACTGGGCGTACTGCCGCGCCGTCGAGCGCCTCGCCGGCATCCGCGTTCCCGAGCGCGCCGAGTACCTGCGCGTCATCGTGTGCGAGCTGCAGCGCATCGCAAGCCACATGATGGGCATGGGCGCTTCCGGCGCCGACACCGGCGCGTTCACCATGTTCATCTACGCGTTCGACGTCCGCGAGCGCGTCATCGAACTCTTCGAGTCGCTGTGCGGCGCGCGTCTCACGTACAACTACGTCCGCCCCGGCGGCGTCTCACGTGACACTCCCGCAGGCTGGACCGACGAAGTCCTCGCGTTCACGTCGGGCCTTCGCAAGAGCCTCGCAGAGATGGACAGCCTCTTCTTTGGTAACGCCATCGCCCGCGGTCGTCTCAAGGGTATCGGCGTGCTTTCCGCCGAGGACGCCGTGGCGTGGGGAGCTTCAGGGCCCACCGCGCGCGCCAGCAACGTGAACTGGGATCTGCGCAAGCACGATCCCTACTCGGTCTATCCGCGCTTCGAGTTCGACGTGGTGGTGGGCGAGCGCGGCGACGCGTACGACCGCGGTCGCGTGAAGCTGCTGGAGTGCTACGAGTCCGCCAAGATCATCGAGCAGGCGATCGCGCAGATGCCCGGCGGAGTCATCCAGACCGACGGCCTGCCGCGACTCATCGCGCCGGCGCCCGGCGACGCATACGACCACATCGAATCGGCACGCGGGTCTCTCGGCGTGTATCTGGTCTCTGACGGCGGGCCTCGGCCGTATCGCATGAAGGTGAGATCGCCTGCCTTCTGCAACCTGGCGCTGCTGCCTCAGCTGGCGATCGGGCATACGCTCTCTGACCTGGTGGTTGTCCTCGGCTCGCTCGACCCGGTGTTTGGGGAGGTCGACCGATGAACGGACTGCTGTGGGGCGTCAGCGTGGGGCTCGGCGCGGGCATCCTGATCGCGGTTGGCGCGCTTCTTGGCGTGTGGCTCGAGCGCAAGGTGGCCGCGCGTATCCAGATGCGAATCGGACCCGACGAGGCCGGACCCGCCGGACTGCTCCAGACACTTGCCGACACGGTGAAACTCGTCCTCAAAGAAGACATCACGCCCACTCAGGCCGACGTGCCCATCTTCCGGATGTCGCCGCTCCTGGTGTTCGTCCCGGTTGCGGCATCGCTCGCGGTCGTGCCGTTCGCTGCGGGGTGGGCGCCATTCGACATCGAGTCGAGCGCGCTGTTCTTCCTCGCGGTGCCGGCGCTGTCCGTCGTGGGCGTGCTGATGGCCGGATGGTCCTCGCGCAACACCTACGCCAGCATCGGCGGCGTGCGCGGGGCCGCGCAGATGATCTCCTACGAGCTGCCGCGCACTCTCTCGGTACTGTCGCTGGCCGTTCTGGCCGGCTCGATCTCGACCGTGGGCATCCGCGACGCCTTCCGGTGGTGGTGGATCCCGCTCAACCTCATCGGCCTGCTGGTCTACTTCATCGCCTCACTCGCCGAGCTCAACCGCGGCCCGTTCGACCTGCCCGAGGCTGAATCCGAGCTGGTAGCCGGCTATTTCGCCGACTACTCGGGCATCCGATGGTCGGTCTTCATGATGGCCGAGTACGGCGGCATCGTCGCGGCATCGCTGTTTGCGGCGGCGCTGTTCTTTGGCGGCGGGCTCGGACTGCCCGGTATCGCCGGCGCGGTCGTCTTTGTGCTCATAACCGTGAGCGTCACCGTCGCGATGATGTGGGTGAAGTGGACGTTTCCGCGCATGCGCTCCGATCAGCTGATGGGACTGGCGTGGAAGGTTCTCACCCCGATGGCGCTCGTGCAGCTGCTGCTGGTAGGGCTGGTGGTCCCGTGGCTGTGAAACCCGTGAAGCGAGCCGCCGCGCGAGTCTCCGCACCCGACCGCACCTCGACACAGGTCCGCGTCAGCGTCTCGGCCACCGACGACTTCTCGGCCGGTGTCCGAGGTTTCTTCGAGCGCTGGAACAGCCTGCTGACGGGCATGCGCATCACCGCCAAGCGCGCCATGGAGCCTCACACCACCCTCAACTATCCCGCCGAGAAGATCGAGCTCTCGCCGCGATGGCGTGGTCCGCTCCGACTCACCGGCATCCTGGGCAGGGACGACATCCCGACGATCGAGTCTCTGCCGCCCGACTACAACAAGCTCATCGATGACCTGAACGGCATCGAACAGCTGCCGCCGTGCGTGGGCAACTGTCCCGTCAACGTCGATGCCCGAGGTCAGGCGTATCACCTCGCCGAGGATCGCGTGGGCGAGGCGTATGAGCTCGTGCGCGACCGCAACACGATGCCGGGCGTGCTCGGCCGGATTTGCCACCACCCGTGTGAGACCGCGTGCAAGCGTTCCTACTACGATGAGCCCATCGCGATTCGACCGCTGCACCGCGTCGCCTACGAGCGCTACGCGGATGTGCGCGAGGAGCGGCTCAAGAAGCTGCCGGTCACCCAGGACAAGACGATCGCGGTCATCGGCAGCGGGCCAAGCGGACTCACGGCTGCGTATGACTTGATGCGACTGGGCTACTCGGTCACGTGCTTTGAGAAGGATCAGCACGCCGGCGGGGCGCTGTGTTCAGGAGTGCCCGCGTACCGCCTTCCGCGCGACGTGCTCAAGCAAGAGATCGACGATCTGGTCACCATGGGTCTGGACCTGCGGCTGGGCGTCGCGATCGGTGACGACGTGCCGATGGACCACCTCATCGGCGAGTACGACTCGGTGCTCATCGCAGCCGGGCTGCAGGAGAGTCGCATCCTGCCGATTCCGGGCGCGGACGCTGACGGTATCGTAGGCGCGCTGGACTTCCTGCGCGCGGGCAACTGGAAGCACGATGCCGGCGTGAAGGGTAAGCGCGTGCTGGTCGTCGGCGGCGGCAACGTGGCGGTTGACTGCGCTCGCGTGGCGCTGCGTGTCGGCGCCACCGAGGTCACTCTCACGGCGCTCGAGTCGATGGACGAGCTACCGGCGCACCCCTGGGAGATCGAGGAGGCGCTCGACGAGGGCGTCATCGCCAACTGCTCCTGGGGTCCGGACTCGATCATCGTCGAAGACGGCAAGGTCGCGGGCATCCGTATGCAGTCGTGCCTCTCGGTGTTCGACGCGCAGGGTCGCTTCGCCCCGGTCTTCTCGGAGGAGTTCACGGAAATCTGCGCCGACGTGATCGTGTTCGCTGTCGGCCAGTCGCCGCGGCTGCACGGCATCGTCTCCGGTAGCGACCTGCTGCTCACCGAGCGCGGACTGCTGCCGGTCGACGGTACGCTGCACACCACCAAGCACCCGGGAGTGTTCGCGTGCGGAGAGGTGGTCACGGGGCCCGGCTCGGCTATCGCGTCCATCGCGACCGGTCACGAGGCGGCGACCTCCATTCACCGCTATCTTTCCGGCACGAGTCTCTCGGCTGAGCGTGTGTACCGGCCCGTGCCGATCTACCCGCGCTACCAGAAGGCATCACTCGACGGCGTCGAGAACGCGCGTCGCCGAGCCAAGATGCCGCTCGCGCCGGGCGACGAGCGTGCGAAGGACTTCCGCACCGTCGAGCTGGGGCTGACACACCTGGAAGGTCAGTTGGAAGCCACACGCTGCCTGCGCTGTTCCTCGGAGGTGTGCGTTGGCTGCGAGTTCTGTGCTCGGACGTGTCCGGACTACGCGATTCGCGTCGAGCGCATCGACGACATCTCCGGCCGCTGTGTCACGCGCTACGACCTCGACGTCTCCAAGTGCTGTTTCTGCGGCCTGTGCGCCGAGCAGTGCCCGACCAACGCGCTGCGGCACACGGGCCAGTACGAGCTGTCGTTCTACACGCGCGACCACATCGTGTTTGGGAAGGGCGAGATGACGCGCGACGGCTCCGGAACCCGGGCGACAGGTGTCGAAGCGGAGCACAGAGAGCCCGGAGAAGGTGAGGCCTGGTGAGCTCGCTGACGCCCGACATCCTGTTCTGGCTGCTCGCTGCCGTTGCCGTCATTGGTGCCGCTTACACGGTCTTTGTACGCGAGGTGATGCGGATGGTCCTCGGCCTGGGCGCGTTCCTGCTCGCGGTCGCAGGCTTCTTCGCCTACTACGGCTTCGGCTTCCTCGCGCTGGCCGAGATATTCGTCTACGTGGGCGGCATTCTGATCCTCATACTCTTCGCGATCATGCTCGTGCATCGCACCGAGGCGGGCCGTCCCGACCTTGAGTCGCGCCACGATCTGCTGCTCGCGCTGTCCGTCGCGCTCACGTCGGGACTCGTGGGCATGCTGTTGCTGCCCGCCGCGGAACGAATCGGCGTCGCGGCAGGCTCCAACGGCCCGGACGGCCTCGCCAAGATCCTTCTCGGCTCGATGCTGGTGCCGTTTGAACTGGCCGGCGCGCTGCTGCTGGCCGCGTTGATCGCCGTCGTGGTCATCACGGGAGGGGAGAAGCGATGAGCCTGATCTTTCTCTCCTGCGCGCTCTTTGGACTCGGTCTGTACGGGATTCTCGTTCGCCGAGACATCGTCGCGGTGCTCGCAAGCATCGAGGTGATGATGGGCGGCGCGCTGGTGCTGCTCGTCGGGTTCGGTTCCGCTGCGCGCGTCGTCAAACCGGCGCTCGCGATAACCGCGGCATCGCCGGTCGAGGGCGTCGCGCTGATGGTCATTGTCATCGCTGCAGCCGAGGCCGCGGTGGGGCTTGCGCTCCTCGTGGCGATCGCGCGTCGGCGTGGCGTTGCTCGTATCGACGAACTCACGGAGGTGAAGGGCTAGTGGCGATGCTCGTGAACGCGCCGTGGATCGCGGTGCTGCTACCGGCCCTGCTTGCTGCGGTCATCGGCGTCGTGGGGCTTGCGGACCGCCCCTCGCTGCGACTCGCCGTCGCGTGGATCGCGATGCTCGGCCCGGCAGCGGTTGTCGTGCTCGGCGCGGGGTCACTGCTCGCGATCGGCGGTGCCGAGGCGCTCGCCGAGCCCTGGACCAGCGCGCTTGCGTCATCGGGGAGCGCTGCGTGGTTCTCGGTGGAGGGCGTCACCTTCTCGCTCCCGTGGGCGGTCGATTCGCTGACCGCGATCATGCTGCTCGTCGTTGGCGTCGTTGCGCTGATGGTCATGATCTTCTCGCTCGGCTACATGGCCGAGGACCCCGGCTTTGTTCGCTACTACGCACTGCTGTCGCTGTTCACTGCCTCGATGACGCTGCTCGTCATCGGCGGCTCGCTGCTGACGCTCTTCATCGGCTGGGAGCTGGTGGGAGCGTGCTCGTACCTGCTCATCGGCTTCTGGTTCGCGAAGCCCTCGGCGGCTGCAGCTGCCACCAAGGCATTCCTGACGACCCGCGTGGGCGACGTCGGCCTGATGCTCGGACTGGCGGTGCTGTGGACGACGACCGGGTCGCTCGGCTACGCGGAGGTGACCGAGGCGCTGCCGACGCTCGCGCCTGCGGTTGTCACCGCGGCCGCCGTACTGCTGGCCGTGGGTGCCATGGGCAAGTCCGCGCAGTTCCCGCTCCACATCTGGCTTCCGGATGCGATGGAGGGCCCGACACCCGTCTCTGCGCTCATTCACGCCGCCACGATGGTCGCCGCCGGCGTGTTCCTGGTCGCGCGCATCTGGCCGGTGTTTGACCTGGCGCCCGCCGCGCAGACGTTGTTGCTGGTCGTGGGTACCATCTCTGCGCTGGGCGGCTCGATCATCGCGGTTGCCCAGACCGACATCAAGAAGGTGCTGGCGTACTCCACCATCAGCCAGCTCGGCTTCATGTTCGCGGCGCTGGGCGTCGGTGCGTGGGAGGTGGCCTTCTTCCACCTGGTCACGCACGCCGCATTCAAGGCGCTGCTGTTCCTGACCGCCGGCAGCGTCATTCACGGCTCCGGCACCCAGGAGCTCGCCGAGATGGGTGGACTGCGTAAGGCGATGCCGGTGACGTTCATCATGTGGCTGGTCGGTGTCGCAGCACTTGCGGGCTTTCCGTTCATGGCCGGCTTCTACAGCAAGGATGCCGTGCTGGACGTCGTGTGGCTGGGCGCTCCTGTGGCCGCCATCGCGCTCTTTGGCGCTACCGCGCTCACGGGGCTGTACTCGGCATACGCTACTCGGCTCGCGTTCTTCGGCGAAAGCCGGAGCGCCACACACGCGCACGAGAGTTCGCTCGCGATGCTCGTGCCGCTCGGAGTACTCGCTGTGGGCGCCGTAACGCTCGGACTTCTCGGCGGGAGACTAGCCGAGCTGCTGGGCGAGCATCCTGAGCCGCTGTCGGTACCGATCTCTGTGATAGCCGTTGGGCTCGCTGGCGTCGGGGCTTTGGTCGGCTGGGTGGTGGCAGGACGTGTGGCGGTGCAGCCCGGCGGCTCTGAGCGGAGCCGTGCTGCGGCGTTCGTGTTCAGCGGCATGCGCTTCGATGACCTGGTTCGCGCCGTGGTGATCGCGCCGACCGTCGCGATATCTCGCGGGCTGTGGGCGATCGTGGACCGGCTCGTGATCGACGGGGTCGTTGAGGGCTCCGCATATGTGACTCGAAGGGCTGGTGCTCGGCTATCTCGGGCTCACGGCGGAGACACCCAAGGCTATGTCGCGATGATCGTTCTTACGGTGGCAGTGATCCTTGCCGCCAGCGTCTGGTTGGGGAGGTGACGACGATGATGCAACTGGACCTCATGATCGCGGTACCGCTCGTCTTCGCCGTAGCCAGCCTTCTTGCCGGACGCGTATCGACTGCGGCGCCGCGCTGGGTCGCAGTCGCCGCGGTCGCGCTCCAGGCCGCGCTGCTAGCGTCCCTGGCTCCAGCCGGAGTGTTCGCAGGTGAGCGGCTCGTCGGCCTTGCACCCAGTGCGTCCGCTGCTGTGTGGGGGTTGGCGACCGACGGGCTCTCCACGCCGCTCCTGCTGCTGACGGTATTCATCGGTGGCGCTGCGATGATCGCCTCCTGGAAGGTCTCGGAGCGTCCGGCGACGCACTTCGCGCTGCTGCTGGTGATGCAGGCCGCCGTGACGGCGGTGTTCCTGGCCGACAGCCTGGTGCTCTTCTATGTGGCGTGGGAGTGCGTCTTGGTACCGATGTACTTCCTCATCGGCGGGTGGGGCTCGAGCAACAGACGTCACGCTGCGACCAAGTACCTCATCTACATGTTCGCCGCCGGCGTCTTCATGCTGGTCGGTCTGATCCTCGCGATCATCGAAGTCGGGGGAGTGGGCACCATCTCCGGCATCACGGCGAGCGCCGCCGCAATCGTCACGCCCACGCTCGTGTTCTGGCTGTTCATGGTCACGTTCCTGGCCAAGGTGCCGGTGGTCGGGCTGCACACGTGGTTACCCGACGCGCACACCGAGGCGCCCACGGCCGGCTCGATCCTGCTGGCGGGAGTGCTGCTCAAGATGGGCGGCTACGGCATCCTGCGCATCGCGATTCCGTTCGCGCCTCAGGCGTTTGACGAGGCGCGGCTGATCCTGGCTGTGCTGGGAGTCGTCGGCATCGTCTATGGCGCGGCCATGGCTCTGACACAGTCGGATCTCAAGCGACTGGTCGCGTACTCATCGGTCGCGCACATGGGCTTCGTGGTGCTTGCGATCGCAGCCGCTACGACTGCCGGCTTCTCGGCGGCGCTCATCGCGATGCTCAGCCACGGCTTTGTCGCGGGGCTGCTGTTCTTACTCGTCGGGAGTCTTTACGACCGTGCTCATACTCGCGAACTCACGGCATTCGGTGGTCTGGGCAAGGTTATGCCGCTGTGGAGCATCGCGTTCATGTTCGGCTCGCTGGCGTCTCTGGGGCTGCCGGGTCTCTCGGGCTTCCCGGGCGAGTTCGTGACGATTGTCGAATCGTTCTCGGCGATCGGCGCTTGGACCGCGCTGGCCACTATCGGGTTGGTTCTTGGCGCCGCATACAACCTGCGTGCCGTGCGCGGAACCGTGCAGGGTCCGGTCGGGTCGCTGGATTCGCTGCCGGACCTGGGCGGCCGAGAACTCGCGCTTGTCGGCACGTTCTGTCTGGCGATTCTGGCTCTCGGGCTTCAGCCCGTGGTCATCGCTCGCATGTCCGAGCAGATATTCGGCGCCCTGAGCGCGCTGGTCGGGGGTGCGTGAGATGAACGCAGAACAGGCTTTGCTCGCCGTATATGTGCCGCTGGTCGTGGGAGCCCTCGTGGCGTTTGCGGCCGATGCGTTCGCGTCACGCCGCCTCGCGATGGGTGCTGCCGTACTCGGTCTTGTGGTCGCCGCAGTAGCCGGCGTAACAGCAGGCATCCTCGTCCCCGCGAGCGACATCACGGCCGTGATTCGCGCCGGGGGGCCGTTCTCGTCGGTTCCCGGGGTGATTGCGCTCTGTGGCGCACTGGCGCTTCTCGGCGGATGGCGGACGCTTGCAACTCGAGAGGGTGGCGGGACGACTGCTGGCCTCCACGCACTGGCGGCTGGCGCTGCTGGCGTCGTCGCAGCCGCCACGGACCTGACGACCCTCCTGATCGCTATCGAGATAGTCGCGCTCATCTCATACGCGCTCGTCTCGGAAGGTCGATCGACGCGCTCGGACGAAGCTGCGATGAAGTACTTCATCCAGGGCTCGGTAGCCACAGGGTTCTTTGTGCTGGGCATGGCGGTGCTGGTCGGGCTGTTCGCGCCGACGGGGCGGTATGCGGAGCTCGCGGCCACTCTGGGTGACAGGGTGCTCGGTGATCCGGCGATAGTCGGGGTCGTGCTGATCTTGGTCGCACTGGCGTTCAAGGCCGGCGTCGCGCCGCTGCACACGTGGGCGCCTGACGCCTACGAGACCGCGCCGGTGCCCTCGGCCGCATTCCTTGCGACGGGGCCCAAGCTCGGGGCGGTGTTCGCGCTGGTGTTGTTCGCGACCCTCTGCGATGGCGCCCTGGAATCCGCAGCACTCGTGCCGCTGCTCCTGGCGCTCTCCGTCGTCTCAGTGTTGGTCGGTTCGATCGGCGCGATCGGTCAGACGTCGTATCGCCGCATGCTGGCGTATGCGGGCATCGCGCAGGTCGGATATGCGCTGTTGGCCGTCGCGATGCTCGATCCAACCTCCGCAGCGTTCTTCATGAGCACGTACGCACTCGCGACAGCGGGCGCGTTCCTCGCAGCCGAGTCCTATCAGCGAATCAATCCTACATGGGATGGAACCATCGCCGGTCTCGCGGGCATGGGACGTCGGGCACCGCTGACGTCAGGCGCGCTCGGCGTGCTGCTGGTGTCGCTCGTGGGCATCCCGCCGATGCTCGGCTTCTGGGGCAAGTTCCAGGTGTTCGCCACCGCGATCTACGGTTCAGCCGCAGCGTTCCTCGGCGGCGGATCGGCGTTGGTCGGTTGGTTGCTCGCCGTTGCGGTGGGAGTCGGGTTCATCGGATCCGTCATCTCACTTGGCTACTACGGTGCGGTACTGCGTGCCCTGTACCTGCAGCCGATCGTTTCGCCACCGCCGCGTTCCATCGCCGAGAAGGGGAGTGAACGACCATCACTCACGCTTCTCTGTGTCGCGATCGCCGTGTTCTCGCTCGGCATCGCGCCGGCCGTCTGGGGCTACACATTCCTCGTGCAACCCTTCGTTTTGCGATGATTTTGTGAAGGCCTTGCAAGGCACATTGTCACGGTGCTACTGTCTGCGTGTGAGTTGCATGCAAATGCAACCCCTTACCCCTGAGCCTCAAGGTGCCGGCCTTGGGGCTCCCCCATTTTCTGGGGTCGATTTCCGGGCGACCACAACCCATGGTGTGAGCCGGCTCACGAGCAGTGTGTGGCGGTATCGTGAAGAAGCATAAAGTTCTGTGACTTCGCGCCGATACACACACCATGATCATCTCAGACGAACAGGCGCTTCTGGCAGCCCAGTACCTCCACTCAGGCCCCATGGCCGACGTTCACGTGTCCGCCGACGTTTCCGATTCCGTTCTTCAGGCGGCACGCGCCGTTGTGGACGGGATGCCTGAGACTCGAGACGACCGCGTGAGCGAGGCTCGGGCCTATCTGGGTTCCGGTAGCCTCGACTCCCACGAGGTCGCGTCAAAGATGATCTCCCGGATCATCTCCGACGCACTGCGCTAGCTGGCGATCTGCGCTTTCTGGTGGCGCTCGGTACCCGTCTGCACCCATAATCTGTGCAGACACATTCTGAGCAGCCCGGGAGGCATCACGTGAGTTCGAAGCCCGCTCGCACGATCATCACCTTCATCATGAACGTACTGATCGCCCTCGCGATCGTCCTCACGGCGCGCTTGGTCGTTCAGTTCTTTGGGCAGCTTGAGGCGCAACAGTGGGGCGAGGCGCTGGTTGCGCTGACGCGACCACTCCTCATCCCGTTCGGGGTTGAGGGGATAAAGACCCCATACGGCGGGTTGTTCGATGTGAATGCCGGCCTCATGATTCTCTTGGTCCTGGCAGCAGAGTGGCTTCTCTCCGGAATCCGCTCCCGCGCATAGCGCGCCGTTCTCGGCCCGAAGTCCCCTAGGAGGATTACGTGTCCTACACCCGTGAACGGCTAGGCGAAATGCTCGTCAGGGTCGGAATCATCAGCGACGAGCAACTCGAACTGGCTCTGGATGAGCAGATGCGGACCGGCGGCAAACTCGGCGAGGTTCTGGTGACAACGCTCATCCTCAGCGAGGACCAGATCGCTGAAGCCCTGGCCGAGCAGAAGGGCCTGGAGCACATCAATCTTGCGGGCTTCGACATCGATCGCTCCGCTGTGGTGTTGCTTCCGGTGCGCATGGAACAGCGCCGCGGCGTCATTCCCATCGGTTTCCGAGAAGGCCGCCTGGTCCTTGCGATGGCCGACCCGCTCGATGTCGAGGCGATCGATGAGGCCGAGCTGCGTACCGGATTCAAAGTCGAGGCGGTCGTCGCCTCGGCGAGCCAGGTGCAGTACGCGGTCGAGAAGTACGCAGTCGCCTCGGATGCTCTGCAGGAACTCGTGTCATCTGAGAACGCCGAGGAGGAAGAAGAGTCCGAAGCGGCGCTTGAGGGCGACGTGCCGGTTGTGCGTATCGTCAACCAGCTGCTCCGCGAGGCGGTCATCGACGGTGCGAGCGACATCCACTTCGAGGCCGAGGAGCACGGCGTCCGTGTCCGCTACCGGATCGACGGCGTCTTGCAGGATGTGGCGAGCCTCCCCAAGAGTTCGCAGGCAGGTCTGATCAGTCGCATCAAAGTCATGGCCGATATGGACATCACAGAGCGACGTCGCCCTCAGGACGGCCGCATAGCACTCAAGATCGACGACAGGCCCGTTGACCTGCGCGTGGCCACACTCCCGACGCCGCTTGGCGAGGGCATCGTCATTCGCATCCTTAACAGTCAGGTCGCATTCCACTCGCTCAATGACATGGGTCTCACGGGGCGAAACCGCGATACGCTCACGCGCATGCTCCGCAAGCCATACGGATGCATCTTCCTGGCCGGGCCTACAGGTTCCGGCAAGACCACGACGCTGTACGCCGCACTCCAGGAGATCAACGACCCCACCCGCAAGATCGTCACCGTCGAGGACCCCATCGAGTATCGGATGGAGGGTCTCACGCAGGTCGCCGTGAACCAGCGCATCGGACTCACGTTCGCGGCCGGGCTGCGGACGATCCTTCGCTTCGACCCGGACGTCGTCATGGTCGGCGAGGTGCGTGACCCCGAGACGGCATCAATCGCAGTCAGAGCGGCGCTCACCGGCCACCTGGTCCTGTCATCGATTCACACCAATGACGCGCCGTCTGCTTTGACCAGGCTCTCGGACATGGGTGTCGAGCCTTACGTCACCGCCTCGGCTCTCATCGGTTCGATCGCACAGCGTCTGGTTCGCAAGCTGTGTCCGGCCTGCAAGCAACCGGTTGAGATCCCAGCAGAGCGACTGCTTGCCGCCGGCTTCACCCCGGAAGAGATGAAGAAGCTGGTGACGTACGGTCCTGTTGGATGCGCCGCGTGTCGTGAGACCGGATTCAAGGGGCGTCAGGCCGTCTTCGAGATGATGGAGATGGATGATGAGCTGACCCGTCTGACGCTGCGCCACGCGCCGGCTGACGAGTTGCGTGTTGTTGCCGTCGAGCGGGGTATGGTCACCCTGCGACGTGACGCACTCGACAAGGTCAGCGAAGGCGTCACGAGCCTCGATGAAGTCGACAGGGTGGTGATCTAGATGAGCCGAGCACCGCGCGCGATCGTGCTGGTACTCGATAGCGTCGGAGCCGGTGAGATGCCGGATGCCGCCGAGTACGGAGATGCGGGGTCAAACACCCTTGGCAACACCGCACGGGCTGTCGGCGGTCTCGCGATGCCCGTGCTTGGAGCGATGGGCCTTGGCAACATCACCGATATCCTCGGAGTGCCTCCAGTGGAGAGTCCCACAGCCTCGTGGGGCAAGAACGCGGAGGCCAGTGCCGGCAAAGACACCACCACCGGTCACTGGGAGATGATGGGGATGGTGCTGACGCACGCGTTTCCCACGTATCCCGACGGTTTCCCGTCCGACGTCATGGATGCGTTCACGGCCGAGACGGGGTTGGGATGGCTCGGCAACCACCCGGCAAGTGGCACGGTCATCATCCAGGAGCTGGGTGATGAGCACGTCGCCACCGGCAAGCCGATCATCTACACCTCCGGTGACAGCGTGTTCCAGATCGCTGCTCACGAAGACGTCATACCGATTGACGAGCTGTATCGGATATGTGAAATCGCGCGTACCAAGGTCTGTGTGGGCGATCACGCCGTTGGCCGCATCATCGCTCGGCCGTTCACCGGCCCGGACGCGGGCGGGGTCTATCAGCGGACGCATCGTCGCCGAGACTTTGCACTCAAGCCCACGGAGCCCACCGTTCTCGATCGGCTCGATGAGATCGGCGTGAAGAGCTACGGCATCGGTAAGATCGGCGAGATCTTCGCGTGGCAGGGCATCTGTGAGTCTCCGCACTCCGAGAACAACATGCACGGCTTCGACAACCTGCTGAAGCGCGTCTCCGATGACACGGACTCCGGATTCGTCTTTGCGAATCTCGTCGACTTCGACATGGTGTGGGGTCACCGCAACGATGTCGAAGGGTACGCGCGTGGACTCGAAGCTGTCGATGCGCGCATGCCGGAACTCTTTGACGCAATGCACGAGGGCGACTTGTTCATTCTGACGGCTGATCATGGATGCGACCCTACGACTGAGTCGACCGATCACAGCCGTGAGTACACCCCTTTGCTCGCCTGCGAGAAGGGCGTTCACCGGGGCGTTGCGCTCGGTACACGCGCCACATTCGCTGACATCGGCGAGACCGTGCTCGACTTCTACGGCATACCCGGTCGCTGCGGCCGCGGAACGTCGTTTCTGTCCGAGGTGCGTGGGGCATGACGACCAAGCCGACCTTCGAGGAGCTCATCGAGCGCAAGCGGGACGGCCACGAGCACACGCCCGCAGAGATCGACCAGGTCGTTCTCGACTACGCCCGCGGCGACGTGCCCGACTACCAGATGGCGGCGTGGCTGATGGCCGCGTTCCTGAGGGGCCTCTCGGCGGGTGAAACGGTCGCTTTGACCGATGCGATGGTGCGCTCCGGCGAGTCGATCGACCTCTCGGCGATTCCGGGCGTGAAGGTCGACAAGCACTCGACGGGCGGCGTTGCTGATACCACCACACTGATTCTGGCGCCGCTGGTCGCAGCGTGTGGCGTGCCCGTCGCCAAGATGTCGGGGCGCGGTCTGGGGCACACGGGAGGCACGCTCGACAAGCTCGAGGCGATCCCCGGCTTCCGTGTGCAGCTCTCCCCGGATGAGTTCCTGGCCCAGGTGCAAGACATCGGCGTCGCCGTGATCGCGCAGTCGCCCGACATCGATCCGGCCGACAAGAAGATGTATGCGCTTCGCGATGTGACGGCCACGGTGCCGTCGATTCCCCTCATCGTCGGCTCGATCATCAGCAAAAAGGTCGCCGGTGGCGCCGATGCGATTGTGCTCGATGTGAAGGTCGGTTCCGGCTCGTTCATGAAGACCGAGGACGATGCGCGTCGGCTCGCGCACGAGCTCACCCGCGTCGGCGAGGCGTTGGATCGCCACGTCGTGTGCCTGATGACCGACATGGACCAGCCACTCGGCATGGCGGTGGGCAACGCTCTCGAGGTGATCGAGGCGATTGAGACCTTGCGCGGCGAGGGACCTGCCGAGCTCACCGAACTCTGCCTGGTCTTTGGCGCCAAGATGCTGGTTTTGGGCCAGCGGGCCGCTGACGAGGGTGCCGCTCGTGCGATGCTGCTTGACGCCATCTCTTCCGGTGCCGCACTGGAGCGCTTCCGCATGTGGATGATCGCGCAGGGCGGGGACCCGTCGATCGCAGACGACACCTCGCTTCTTGTGTTGTCGCGCTGCCGCAGGGAGATTCGCTCCGATGCCGCTGGCTTCGTTGCACGCTTTGACGCCGAGGGAGTCGGCCGCGCGGCCATGCTTCTCGGCGCCGGTCGTGCCGCGGTGGACGATGTCATCGACCCGGGCGCCGGGCTCCAGCTGGGCGTTCGCGTGGGCGATCCCATCGAGCCGGGCACCGTGCTGTGCACCATGTACTCGGCCAGTGAAGAGTTGCTGGACGCCGGCGAGGAGCGCTTCCGGCGAGCGATCCACTTCGCTGATGCGCACGTGGCCGCTCCGCCGCTGTTCCACGAGCTGTAGGCGTCATGCGGGTCGTCGTCGGGCATACGAATCCTGACTTCGATGCGTACGCAGCCACCGTGGCTGCAACCAAGCTGTTTCCTGGTTCGATCGGGGTGTTTCTCGGCACCCAGAATGTGAACGTCCGCGAGTTTCACAACCTGCACGAGGAGTTCCTCTCGTTTGCGGATCTGAAGTCGCTGGACCTCTCGGCGATCACGAGTCTGATCATGGTCGATACGCGCGATCCCGACCGGCTGGGAGAACTCGCGCCCGTGGCCCGACGCGCGGACGTGGACGTCATCGTCTACGACCACCATCAGCCGCAGATCGGCGACGTCACCGGTGCGGATGACCGATCGATGGACACGGGCGCCAGCACCTCGATTCTCGTGGACGCCTTGCGGGAAAAGGGCACGACACTTTCACCACTCGAGGCGAGTGTCATGCTGCTCGGCATCCACGAGGACACTGGATCTCTCACGTTTCCCGGCACCACGGCATTCGACGTGTCCGCTGCAGCGTGGCTGATGCTGCAGGGTGCCGACATCGAGGTGCTCAATCAGTACCTGACCCGCGCGCTCACGCCGGCTCAGCATCAGCTCTTGGGACTGCTGACCGGGGCGCTCGAGATATGGGACGTCAACGGACAGCAGATCGCCTACGGTGAAGCGAGAGCCGAGGAGTACGTGGACTCGGCGGGCGTTCTTGGCCACTACATCGTCGAGGACTTGGGTTTCCGAGTGGCGATCGCCGTCGTCGAGATGCCGGGGAGGACCCAAGTCATCGCGCGCAGCCGACTCTCCGAGGTCGATGTCGGGCGCGCCATGGCGATGATCGGTGGGGGAGGGCACGCTCAGGCCGCATCGGCCAGTTTCCGCGACCGGACTCCTGAGGCGCTTCGCGGGGAGATCCGCGCCGCGCTGAACGCCGTTGCGCTGCCACCGCAACGGACGGTCGACGTGATGTCACGGCCGGTGCGGACCATCGGGTCCTCGGCCAGCATGCGGGATGCTGGTGATCTGATGGCCCGCTGGGGACACGGTGGTCTGCCGGTCGCCGATGACCGCAGGCTACTCGGTATCGTCACGCGCAAGGACGTCGACAAGGCCACACGGCACGGTCTCGAGCACGCGCCGGTCACGGGATTCATGTCACGCGACGTTCTGACGGTCGCTCCCGACACCGACCTGCGCGAGGTGGAGCGCGTGCTGGCATCGCGCGGGATTGGACGCGTGCCGGTGATGGAGGGTCAGTCGTTGGTCGGTATCGTCACGCGCAAGGACGTCTTACGCGCTGAGTACGGCGAAGCCTACATCGACCGGCGCGTGGCGGGCGCTGCTCCTGAGGCGACCACACGATTCCTCGCGGGCGTCGAGACGCTGCTGCCAATGGAGGTGCGCGACGCGCTGCATCTTCTGGGCGATGTGGCGGCGGAGTCTGAGGTGCGCGCTCACGTGGTCGGCGGATTTGTGCGCGACATGTTGATCGGGCGACCCAATCTCGACATCGACGTCGTGGTGGAAGGGGACGGCATCGCGTTCGCGGAAGCCGTCGCCGCACGTGCCGGCGTTCGACTCACGGTGCACCGCCGGTTTGGGACTGCGGTCATCCTGTTCGCACGTGGCTTCCACGTCGACGTCGCAAGCGCGCGAGCCGAGTACTACACGCGTCCCGGCGCGTTGCCCACGGTGGAGCGATCGTCATTGCGCCAGGACCTGTTCCGCCGCGACTTCAGCGTCAACGCCATGGCGGCATGTCTGGACCCGACGTGCTTCGGCTCGATCGCAGACCCGTTTGGCGGTCTGGCCGACATCGGTAATGGGGTCGTGCGCGTTCTCCACACGCTTTCGTTCATCGACGACCCCACCCGCGTATTGCGTGCGGCCAGATTCGAGGCGCGCTACGGCTTCCTGATGGACGACTCCACAGAAGGCCTCGCACGCCGAGCGGTCACGTTGGGTGTCCTCGACGAGGTCTCCGGCACACGACTGCGCCAGGAACTCCTCGGCCTGCTTGCCGAGAAGGAGCCGGCAGCAGGACTCAGTAGATTGTCGTCGCTCGGTGCGCTCTCGGCGCTGTTGCCGGAGGGCATCGACCTGGATAGCGTGCCGGCGAGCATCGAGCGTGTCGATGCCGCGATTCCGCTCGTGGCCGGATGGTGTACGGGCATTCGCGGTCCCAAGAGGGTCACGACGCTTCTGGTGGCATTCGCCCTGACCGCGTCCCGGCATGAGGTCGAGCGATGGGTGCGGCACCTGCATCTCTCGCGGGAGTACGCCGACCACGTGGTGCAGATGGCAGAGCGCGGGAGCGTGGTGGCCGCGGCGCTCAAGTCACGGGCAGCCATGCGCGACTCGCGCCTCTACAGGTTGCTGCAACCCCTCTCGGCCGAGGTGATCACGAACCTGTGGGCAGCGGGAGACGTTACTTGTCGTCAGCGCATCGAGCGCTACTGCTGCGAGCTGTCACAGGTCAAGACCGCGGTCGACGGTGCGGACCTCATCGCGCTCGGGGCGACTCCGTCACCGGCCTTCTCGGCTATACTGGCGCGAGCCCTCGACGACCGCATGGACGGCCGGTTCGTGGGGCGCGAGGCGGAACTGGCCAACCTCACTCGGTTGGCACAGCGCGCCGGTCTGACTGAACCTCGAAAGGAACCCGCGTGAATTTCGACCCCCAGACAATCGTGATGCTGGTACTTCTCATCCCGTCGATCACCTTCCACGAGTTCATGCACGGCTACGCCGCGTATCGCCTGGGCGACCCCACCGCGAAGAACGCAGGTCGCCTGACACTGAACCCGATCAAGTCGATCGATCCGTTCGGGACGATCCTGCTGCCGCTGCTGATGTCGCTGGGTGGCGGACCGATCTTCGGCTACGCCAAGCCGGTGCCGTACAACCCGATGTACTTCAAGAACCTGCGCAAGGGCGAGCTCATCACCGGCTTCTCCGGGCCTGCGGCCAACCTCGCTCTGGCGCTGTTGGGCGCGGCGCTGGCCTGGGCCGCCGTGTTCACCGTCTTCCTGTCCGAACCGCTCGCGCGGGCGCTCTACCTTGTAGGCAGCACGATGACGATGCTCAACCTCGTGCTGATGTTCTTCAACCTGATTCCGATCCCACCTTTGGACGGCTCAAGTATCGTGCCGCTGTTTCTGCCCAACAGCGCCATGGAAGGTTGGTACAACCTGCAGCGCTACTCGTTCGTCATTCTGATCGCGCTCCTGTGGGGTGTGCCGATGCTGTTTCCCGGCGTCGATCCCATCGGAGGCTACTTCAGGCTCACTGTGTACCCGCTGATGAACCTGCTCCTGCCTAGCTAGGCTGCGGTATCATGCAACGCGTCGAATTCGCACAGGATTCACTCCCGATTCTTATCCGAGGGGACTCACCCGAATCATGACCAAGAACCGCACGCTCACCGGCTACCGCCCGACCGGCAAGCTCCACATCGGGCACTGGTTCGGCAACCTGCAGAACATGCTGACGCTGCAGCACGACTTCGACGCGTTCTACTTCATCGCGGACTGGCACGCGCTGACGACCCACTGGGCCGATCCCAGCGACGTGCGACAGTCCACCGAGGAGATGGTGCTCGACTGGTGCGCAGCAGGGCTCGACCCCGAGGTCTGCACCATCTACCGCCAGAGCGACGTCCCCGAGGTCTCGGAACTCAACCTCTACTTCTCCATGGTCACGCCGATGTCGTGGCTCGAGCGCGTCCCCAGCTACAAGGAGCAGAAGGAGCAGGTCACCGACAAGGACCTCGGTAACGCCGGCTTCTTCCTCTATCCGCTGTTGCAGGCCGCCGACATCACCATCGTGCGCGCCGATAACGTTCCGGTGGGCGAGGATCAGCTGCCGCACCTCGAGCTCACGCGTGAGGTCGTCCGCCGCTTCAACAACGCCTACGGCGACTATCTCGTCGAGCCCAAGGCCATCATCGCGAAGGAAGGCGCCCGCGTTCCCGGCACCGACGGCCGCAAGATGTCCAAGAGCTACGGCAACTCGATCTTCATCAGCGACACGCCCGACGAGATGCGCAAGAAGGTCATGTCGTTCATGACTGACCCCGCGCGCAAGCTCAAGACCGACCCCGGCGATCCCGACATCTGCCCGCTCCATCAGGTGCACAAGCTCTTCGCACCCGCGAGTGAGATCGCAGAGTGGGACAGTCAGTGCCGCGCCGCCGAGTGTGGCTGCGTCGCCCACAAGCGCAAGCTCGCCGACGACATGGTCGCGTACTTCGAGCCGTTCCAGACCCGGCGTGCTGAGCTCGCCGCCATTCCCAACTTCGCCTGGGACGTCCTCGCCAAAGGTGCCGAGAAGGCCCGCCCCGTCACTGCCGAGGTCGTGGCGACCGTCCGTGAGCTCATCGGCATCGATGCGCCGACCGCGCTCTCAGCCGGCGTGACGCCGCGCGATCCGGGCGCCGCTCGGGACGAGTCCGCTCCGTCGTTCGTCGGCGAGTAGGCGCTTCGAGCCGTGGCTTACACCGTAAAGACAGACATCTTCGAGGGGCCGTTCGACCTTCTGCTGCACCTCGTGTCTCGCCAGAAGCTCGACGTCTCCGCGATCAGCGTCTCAGACGTCGCCGATCAGTACCTGGCGTTCATCGACCGCATGGAGGACCTCGACCTCGATGTGGCCAGTGACTTCCTGCTGGTTGCCGCGACGCTGCTGGAGATCAAGGCGTCGTCGCTGCTGCCCAAGGAAGAGCAGTACTTTGGCGATGAGCTCGATGACCTCGCACCCGACGAGGCGCGCGACATCCTGGTTGCCCGCTTGCTCGCGTACAAGCAGTTCAAGAACGCCGCAGCCGAGCTTGCAGCGCGTATGGAGTCAGAGGACCGCATGCACCCGCGGTCGGCCGGCCTCGAGACCGACTTCCTGACGTTGATGCCAGACTACCTCGAGGGTCTGACACTGCGCGGCCTCGCCGTCATCTGCGCCGATCTGCTGCATCGCCGCGACGTATTCCTTCTAGAAGCCGAGCACGTCGCCTCGATGCCGATCTCGCTTGAGCTGCACGCAGAGAGCGTCCACCGCCGTCTGACGCGCTTCAACACCGCCCGTTTCAGCGACTTGCTCGACGGAGACACGTCGCCCGAGCTGATCGTGGTGACGTTCCTCGCCATCCTCGAGCTCTACAAGCGCGGCCTAGCCGACATCCGCCAGGACCACATCTTCGGCGAGATAGTCATCACACACATCGACGACGAAGAAGCCGCACGCCGCGGCTATCACGAGGAGAGATAGATGAGCACACCCACCGACAACAACGACCTCCGCGGCCCCCTCGAGGCGCTGCTGTTCGTCTCCGACGAGCCCGTTTCGGCGGCACGACTCGCCAAGGTTCTCGACGCATCGCCGGGTGCGGTCGAATCCGCGCTCGCCAACATGGCCGAGGAGTACCGTGAGACCGAGCGCGGCTTCCAGCTGCGAGAAGTCGCTGGTGGCTGGCGCTTCTACACCCATCCCGCGTATCACGGGGTCATCGAGAGCTACGTGCTTTCTTGGGACACCCGCCGCCTCTCACAGGCCGCGCTCGAAGCCCTCGCTGTGGTCGCGTACCACCAGCCGGTGTCGCGCCAGGGCATCAACGCTGTTCGCGGCGTGAACAGCGAAGGCGTCGTTGCATCGCTCGTCGAGAAGAGCCTCGTTCGCGAGATCGGCCGAGACAAGAACGCCGGCAACGCGATCCTCTACGGCACGACGCGCACCTTCCTGGAGAAGTTCGGCCTCAAGGACCTCACGGAGCTGCCTCCCATCGAGGAGTTCGCGCCGGATGCCGAGACCGAGGAAGCCATCCGCGAGCGCCTCTCCGGCGCACCGGGTCCCATCTTCGGCGCCGAGGATGCCCTGGAAGACGCCATCGAAGAGCAGCTTGAGACCATTGACTGAGCAATTCCCCATGCGTCTGCAGAAGTTCCTCGCCCGGGCGGGCGCCGCATCGCGACGGGGGAGCGAGGACCTGATGACCGCCGGTCGCGTTCGCGTCAACGGCGACGTCGTCACCGAGCTCGGCACCAAGATCGATCCCGCAATCGACGTCGTCACCCTCGACGGCAAGAAGCTCTCCCTCGCCGAGGAACCGGTCTACATCGCACTCAACAAGCCTGCCGGCGTCATGACAACCATGAGCGACCCGCAAGGTCGCATGACGGTCGCCACACTGGTACCGACCAAGGAATACCCCGGCCTGTTCCCGGTCGGTCGACTCGACTACGAGACCACGGGACTCCTGCTGTTCACCACCGACGGCGAGATCGCTCACAGACTCCTGCATCCCAAGTGGCACGTCGAGAAGGTCTATCGCGCCCTTATCGATGGCCGTGCGGTCGAGGCCGAGCTCCAGCGTCTTCGCGACGGCATCGCACTCGACGACGGTCTCACCGCGCCTGCGCGCGTGAAGTCGCTGCGCTCATCGGGCACCACAACCTTCGTCGAGATCGCGATCACTGAAGGCCGCAAGCGTCAGGTACGCCGCATGTTCTCCAAGATCCGGCACCCGGTTCTGGAGCTGCACCGCGCGAGTTTTGGCCCGGTCCCCTTGGGCGATCTGAGCCGGGCGTCGTGGCGTCACCTCACCGCCGAGGAGGTCGCAGCGCTCAGAGCTGCCGTCGACCTGACGGGGCAGGAGGATCGCTGATGGCGCTCGTCTTGATCACGGGAGGTGCCCGCAGCGGCAAGTCCCGCGCGGCAGAGCAACTCGCAGCATCACGCGCGCTCGAAGGCATCCCTGTAACCGTCGCCGTCTTCGGCTCCGAGTCCGACGCTGAGATGACCGAGCGCATCGCGCACCACCGCTCACACCGACCCGACGGATTCTGCACACTTGTTGCCCGGGGCTCGATGTCGTGGCTCTCAGAAGTCTCCCCGGACTCGCTTCTTGTCGTGGACTGCCTCGGCACGTGTGTTGGTCGGGCGATGCTCGAGGTGTGGGACGAGTGCGCAGCACTCGTGGTCGACGATGCAACCGATATGACCGATGCCGCCGAGCTTCCAGCAGGCTTCGAACCCGCGTTCACTTCTCGCGTCAACGCGATCGTTGCTGCGTTGGCAGAGCGCGAGGGCGACACGATCGTGGTGACCAACGAGGTCGGCGACGGAGTCGTTCCGGCATATGCCACTGGTCGCATCTTCCGAGACGAGCTCGGCCGCGCCAACCGCACTCTCACCGACATCGCTGACGCGGCCTACCTCGCCGTTGCCGGCCGCATGATCGATCTGACCGCCTCACCCCGTGCTATCGACTGGCCGACCGACTGACACTCTGTCATCCGCGAAAGGATCCACTCCATGACGCTCGACACCACATTTGAGGACCAGCTAGCTGCCGTCGTGCTCTCGGTCACCCCCACGGAGCCGGCCGCCGAAGACCGTGCCTGGGCGCGGCTCGACAGCCTCACCAAGCCGCCGCGCGCGCTCGGTCGACTCGAGGAGATCGCTGCGCGCGTCTCCCGCATCCAAGGGACCGACCACCCGACGGTCAGCTCCAAGGTCATCCTGCTGATGGCCGGCGACCACGGGGTCGTCGCAGAGGGCGTCTCGCCGTTCCCGCAGGACGTGACGTGGCAGATGGTCGCCAACTTCTCGGCAGGTGGGGCGGCTATCAACCAGATCGCTCGCAGTGTGGGCGCCGAGGTCGAGGTGTACGACGTCGGTGTCGTCCGTGACCTCGCGGACTTCCCCGGAATCCGCCACGCCAATGTCGCACACGGCACTGACAATATGGCCACCGGGCCGGCGATGACGCGCGAACTGTGCGCGCAGGCTGTGCTCGTTGGCGTCGAAGCCGCGCGCGAGGCGGCCGGTCGTGGCGTCACCCTCATCGGCACCGGAGAGATGGGTATCGGCAACACCACCGCGGCTGCCGCATTGACCGCCGCGTACACCGGGGTCCCCGCCGAGATGGTCGTCGGTTCCGGCACCGGGCTGGACGAGGCCGGCGTCGCCCACAAGGCCACCGTGGTCCGCCGTGCGCTCGCAGTCAATGAGACCCGCTGCACCGATGCGCTCGGCACACTTGCAGCGGTAGGCGGACTCGAGATCGCAGCTCTCGCCGGCGTCATCATCGGCGCTGCCGAGGAGGGCGTCACCGTCGTGAGCGACGGCTTCATCTCCGGCGCCGCGATGCTGGCGGCGATCAGGCTGTGCCCGTTCGCCGCCGAGTACGTGTTGCCCTCGCACCTCTCCGTCGAGCCGGGTCACCGCGTCTTGCTCGATGCGCTCGGCCTCGAGCCGGTCTTCGACCTCGACATGCGACTCGGGGAGGGGACCGGGGCCGCGCTTGCGATGGGTATCATCGACGCCGCCTGCGAGATGATGTCGGGGATGGCGACGTTCGCCGAGGCCGGCGTCTCCGGCACGGAAGCCGAGTAGCCAGCCATGTCGCGCCAGCATCCCGTTCGCGACGCCGCGCTCGCCGTCTCGTTGCTGACCATCGTGCCGACGCGGGTACGATGGCCTGAGAGCGGCGGCACGCAGGTGGCGGGATGGTTCCCCGCGGTCGGCGGGCTTCTCGGCCTGCTCGGGTACGGGATCGCCAAGGCGGTAGAAGTGGCACCGTTTCTGCGACCTGCGCCGCTGGTCCTCGCGGGGTTGATCGTTCTGGTCTGTGCGCTCGCCACGCGGCTCCTGCATTTCGACGGTCTCGCGGACGTCGCCGACGGCTACTGGGGCTCGCACGACCCCGAACGCCGCCTGGAGATCATGTCCGACAGCCACACCGGCGCGTTCGGTGCAGCAGCTGTCTCGCTCTTCTCGATTCTGCTGGTCGCAGCTGTCGGTTCCATACTCGCCGCGCCTCATGAGGTGCCGCTGCTGATCGTGCCGGTGTTCTCGCGGTTCGCGGCCACCGCCGCAGCGTGGCTCGGCAAGCCGGCCCGTACCGGCGGTTTGGGTCGCTCGGTGATGGGCAGTCCGTCCGCCCTGGCGGTTATCGTCGCCGTTGCCACGCTCGGGCTCGCGACCTACGCCGCCTGGCTGGGCTTCCAGGGCGCCGGACTCGCGCTCAGCGGTGTCGGGCTACTGCTCGCACTCGGCGTCCCGCACGTGCTCGCATTGCGCTTCGGCGGCGTCACCGGTGACGTGATGGGTGCGAGCGTTCTCATCACGGAAGCTCTCCTGTTCGCCGCATACGCGATGGTGGTATAGACGATGCGTGAAACGACTCTGCTGCTGGTCCGCCATCCGGAAACACTCGCCAACGTGACAGGTCGCTTCGTAGGCCGCGGCGACTCACCCTTCACCGCCGAGGGCCTGCTCCAGGCCCGACGACTGCCGGCCAAGATCGCCGCATTCGCCCCCGATGAGATCTGGTCGAGTCCCCTCCGCCGCGCCCTCACCGTCGCCGAGAAGGCCTCACGGGTAGCAGGTGCGAAACTGCTCACAGACGATCGGCTGCTCGAGCTCGACTTCGGAGACGCAGAGGGTATGACCTTCGAGGAGATTACCGAGGCCGGTCTGGCTTTCAACTACCGCTCGGCCACACAGCCGGTTGCGCCGGGCGGGGAGTCACGCGGCTCGATCGAGCGTCGGGTGGCAGAAATCGCAGACGAGCTCAGCGCGCGTGACGGACGATTCGTCGTAGTCGCGCATGGCGGAGTGGTGAGGGCGATGCTGGTTCACGTGCTCGGACTGACATACACCGACGTGTGGGCATTTCACGTTCACAACGCCCAGCTCGCCACGGTCCGCATCGTCGATGGCCACGGGATGCTGGAGCGCTACATCGAGGGCTGAGTCGGTACATTCTTGCCCCTGCGCCTCTCACCTGCGACAATCGTCCGCACCACACGCGCGCCTTCTTGGCGCAGGAGCGGAAGGACCTGATTGTGGACTGGGACGCGCTGATCCGACCGGAACTGGCACCGATGGTGGCCTACGCTCCAGGTCTGCGCGCGAGTCAGGTCCGTGAGCAGTCCGGCCAGGACCTCATACACAAACTCTCCAGCAACGAGAACCCGTACGGTCCCGTGCCTGCCGCCCTCGAAGCCATGCACGCCGTCGTTCCGCACCTCAATGTCTACTGCGACGGTTCCGCTACGGCGCTGCGTCGACGTCTGGGCGAGCATCTGGACGTCGATCCGGCCCATGTGGTCGTGAGCAACGGCAGCAACGAGCTGCTGCGGGTCATCGCGCAGTGCGTTCTCGCCCCCGGTGACGAGTGCGTGTTCCCGTGGCCGAGCTTCGTCGTCTATCCCATGGTCACACAGCTCATGGGCGCGACCGCCGTTCGTGTTCCGCTCGCGACGGGTGAGGTCCACGACCTCGACGCGATGTTCGCCGCGATCACCGAGCGCACCAAGCTCCTCTTCCTCTGCAATCCCAACAACCCCACGGGCACGATCTACACCAAAGCCGCCTTCGAGACGTTCCTCGCGCGTGTGCCCAAGCAGGTCCTGGTCGTCATCGATGAGGCGTACTTCGAGTACGTCTGCGACGACGAGTATCCCAACGGTCTCGACTACTTCACAGCGGATGGGCGCATCGCTGTGCTGCGGACGTTCTCGAAGATCTACTCGCTCGCGGGGGCGCGGTGCGGTTACGGAGTACTTCCACCTGCACTCGTCGCAGCGGTCAACAAGGTCCGTGAGCCCTTCAACGTCAACACCGTCGCGCAGATCGGCGCGTACTACTCACTCTCCGACGCGGCAGAGGTCGAACGCCGTCGCCGAGAGAACCAGGAACAGAAGACGTATCTGTATTCGTGCTTCGACCGGCTCGGCATCTCATACGTGCCGTCGGAGACGAACTTCGTGTACTTCCACACGGAGAAGCCGGTCGAAGTCTTCCAGGCGTTGTTGTCTCAGGGAGTCATCATTCGCGACTTCGGCACCGCATCCGCCCTCAGGGTGGGTATCGGTTCCCCAGAGAACACCATCGCCACTGTCGCCGCCTTCGAGGCGGTAGTCGCCAAGCTGGGCTCGCTCTAGACCGAGTCGCCCGGCTGCGACGGGGGTGTGAACCGCCCGCGCACGACCGAGAGCAACCGCGGATCAGAGGAGTCATCATGCTGGTAGTCATGCGGGACCACGCGTCCCAGGAGTCGATAGACCACATCGTCGAACTGCTTCGCGAGGCCGGGGCCGACGCGCATCTGTCGCAGGGCACGGTCAAGACGATCATCGGCGTCGTGGGCGAGCGTGAGATCGTCTACGCACTCGACCTCGAGGGCCTGCCCGGTGTCGAAGAGGTCATTCGCGTCCTCAAGCCCTACAAACTTGTCACGCGAGAGTTCCAGCCTGAGGACACCGTGATCCGTATTGGCCGCTCATCTGTAGGCGGGGGGGCGTTCGCGGTGATGGCCGGTCCGTGCTCCATCGAGTCCGAGGAGCAGATGATGGGCGTCGCGCGTGACGCTGCAGCGGCCGGTGCGACCATGATTCGCGGTGGCGCGTTCAAACCCCGATCGAGTCCGTACGCGTTCCAGGGCATGGGCATCGACGGTCTCAAGCTGCTCCGGGCCGCTGGTGATTCCGTCGATCTCCCGGTCGTTACCGAGGTTCTCGACGTCCGTGACGCCGAGACGGTCGCGCAGTACGCCGACGTACTCCAGGTGGGTGCTCGCAATATGCAGAACTTCATGATGCTCGAGGAGCTGGGCCGGATGCGTAAACCGATCCTGCTGAAGCGCGGCCTTGCCGCGACGATCGAAGAGACATTGTCGGCTGCCGAGTACCTGCTCAAGGGCGGCAACCGCGACGTGATGCTGTGCGAGCGCGGCATCCGCACCTTCGAGACGTACACGCGCAACACACTCGACCTGGCGGCGGTGGCGGCGTTCAAGATGCTGACCCACCTGCCGATCATCTCGGACCCATCCCACGCAACCGGCCGACGAGATCTGATCGCGCCGATGTCACGCGCGAGCGTCACCGCCGGCGCGGACGGACTGATGATCGAGGTGCACCCGCAGCCCGAGCGCGCCAAGTGCGATGGGCCGCAGTCTCTCACGCCCGCGGATTTCTCGGCGCTCATGGCGCGGGTTATTCCTCTGGTGGAGCTCGAGGGTAAGCGCATGGGAGTCGAAGGATGAGTGCGCCCGGCGGATTCGAGAGCGTCGCGATCATCGGCGTGGGCCTGATCGGTGGCTCTGTTGCCGCTGCACTGAAACGGCTGCCTCTGGCGCCGACGGTCGTGGGAATCGACGTCGATCCCGCGGCCCTGAAGTATGCACTTGAGGCCGGGTTGCTCGACGATGCGTCGCTGCCCGACGGTCTGGGCGCCGCGACTTGGCTCGGGTGCGAAGGCGCGGACCTCGTCGTTCTCGCCACGCCTGCGCGCTTCGCGAATTCGTGGCTTGAGCGTGTGGGAGCGGGCGGCTTTCGCGGTGTCGTCACCGACGTCGCGTCGACCAAGGCCGGCGTTCTCGACGTTGCCGGCACGGTACTACGCGAACCGTCGCGTTTCGTCGGTGGGCATCCCATGGCCGGCAGTGAGCGCAGCGGCGTCACTGCCGCGCGCGCGGATCTGTTCGATGGGGCGTACTGGCTGCTCACCCCGACTCACGACACCGACCCCGACGTGTTCTCGGCGATGCACGCCTTGGTGAGCTCACTCGGCGCTCGCGTGATCTCGGTCGACGCCGAGTCGCACGATGAGGCGGTCGCAATAGTCAGCCACGTGCCGCACGTCGCGGCTGCTGCGCTCGTCGACCTGGCCGCGGCCCACAGCGGGGAGCGTGGCGAGCTTATGCGTCTCGCTGCCGGCGGATTCAAAGACACGACCCGCATCGCTGCCGGTAGCGCTGACCTGTGGACGGGCATCTGCCTGGACAACGGTCCTGCCATCGTTGACGGCATCGAGGAGCTGCGAAGCCGCCTCGGGAGCTTCGAGTCGCTACTCCGCGCACGAGACGCTGACGGCATCCGCGGATGGCTCGCACGGGCCGCGGAGATTCGCAGCTCGCTGCCGGCTCAGTGGGTCCCGGCGACGACTCAGCTGACGCAACTCGTCGTGCCGATGCTGGACCGTCCCGGGGTGGTCGCTGAGATCACCGGTGCGGTGTCACGGGCAGGCGGCAACATCGAAGGCATCGACATCGACCACCAGAGTGAGGACTCCGCGGTTCTGGTACTCGTGCTGACCGACGAGGGCGACTTCTCGGCGCTCATAGAGGACCTGGTCATGCGCGGGTACGAACCACGTATCACACCGCTTGCAGAGGCAGGGGAGAGCGCATGAAGGCGAGCTTCGGACCGGGATCGCCTCCGCTCAAGGGCGAAGTCCATGTGCCCGGCGACAAGTCGATGTCGCACAGGGCAGTCCTGTTCGCTGCGATGGCTGAGGGCACCACGCTGCTCAAGGGCGTACTTGACTCGGCAGACGTCCGTGCCACCATCCGAGCGGTGGTCAACCTTGGGGCGCACGCCGAGCTCGAGCCTCAATCTGACGGCTCGCTTGCAGGTGCGGTTCGCGGGTGGGGCAACAGTTGCCCCCTCCCATGGAGCGGCATCATCGACTGCGGCAACAGCGGCACCACGTCACGCCTGCTCATGGGGGTCCTTGCGGGCTGGCCGGCCGAGGTGACGCTTGTCGGCGACGAGTCGCTCTCCCGTCGGCCCATGCGGCGCGTCACCGATCCGCTCACGGCCATGGGCGCTGGATTCACGCTCACAGATGAGGGCACGCTGCCGGCGATCATTCACGGTCGTGCGTCGATCCATCCCACCTCGTACGCCTCGCCGGTCGCATCGGCTCAGGTCAAGACCGCCGTGCTGCTCGCCGGCCTGCGCGCACAGGGCCGCACCAGCGTCACGGAACCGTCGCTCAGTCGTGACCACACAGAGCGCATGCTGCCGGTCTTCGGCGTTCCGGTGGATGTCGATCCTGCGACCCATACCGCGTCGGTGCAAGGTCCCGTCGTCCCCAAGGCACCTGCGGAGTTCGTCGTGCCGCGCGATCCCTCCTCGGCTGCGTTTCTCACCATCGCCGCGCTGCTCGTCCCCGGTAGCGAAGTCAGAATGCCTGGCGTGTCGCTGAACCCGACACGATCCGGCTTCCTCCGCGTTGTAGAGCGCATGGGCTCCGGGCTCGAGGTCGTACCATGGCCGGAGTCCGAGGGCGAGCGCGTCGGCGCCGTAATCGCCTGCACCGCGCGATCGCTCTCGGCCACCACCGTCACCGCCGAGGAGATCCCGTCGCTCATCGACGAGATTCCGATACTTGCACTGCTCGCCACCCAAGTCGCTGGCGAGACGCGCTTCGAGCAGGTCGGCGAGCTGCGTGTTAAGGAGTCCGACCGTCTGGCCGCCATCATCGACGGACTCACCGCACTCGGTGCCGACGCCCGAGAAGAGGGCGATACACTCGTCATCACCGGACCGACGCCACTTCACGGCGCCACGCTCTCGTCGCTCGGCGATCATCGGCTTGCGATGACCTGGGCGGTTGCCGGTCTGCTCGCCTCGGATCCCGTTGTCGTGGACGGGTTCGAGGCGATCGATGTGAGCTATCCGGGCTTCGCCAGGGACCTTGCGGGGCTCGTCTCGGAATAGCGGTTGACCCGTGTCCGAGCCAGCCGAGGGCCGGTCAGCGACTGCCCGCGTGATACGATACTTCGCGCACGAATCCCCTCGCACGAAAGCGATCCCACACACATGATCATCGCCATCGACGGCCCTGCAGGTTCAGGCAAGTCCACGGTCGCCAAGCTCGTCGCCGGCCGCCTCGGTTTTCACTATCTCGACACCGGTGCCATGTATCGGGCGGTTGCGCATCGCGCACTCAGCCTCGGCATCTCGCTTGAGGATGAGGATGCAATCGCTGCCATCGCCGCGACCGACGAGATCTCCTTCGGCCACGAGCCGGGTGCAACGCTGCCATCGATCGTCAGAATCGCCGATGAGGACGTCACGTCAGCCATTCGTCTGCCGGAGATCGACGAGGCTGTCAGCGCCGTGGCCCGCATGCCGCACGTGCGCGAAGCGATGGTCGCCCAGCAGCGCGCTCTTGGCGGATCTGACGACATCGTCGTCGAGGGCCGCGACATCGGTACCGTCGTCTTCCCCGACGCCGAAGTGAAGGTGTTCCTCACCGCGACACCCGAGGAGCGTGCCCGTCGCCGAGCTGCCCAGCAGGCACTCACTGGCATCACCGTGGATGCGACCGGCGTGCAAGATGCGCTCCTGCGCCGCGACTCGGCCGATTCGACCCGCAAGCACTCTCCGTTGGTGTCCGCCGCAGACGCTGTGGAGCTCGATACCACGGGCCTGTCACTGATGGAGGTCGTTGAAGCCATCGCGTCGCTTGCAGAGGAGCGCCAGTCGTGAGCAGCCCCGCGTTCGGTTCACCGGCCATCGGGGCCGACGCCCCACGGTGGCGCTTCGCCCGCTTCCTGCGCGTCACCGTCGGCAGACTCCTGCTCACCATCTACCGCGTGCGCCTAGTCGATGCCCAGAACATCCCGGCCACCGGCGGTTTCATCCTCGCCGGCAATCACGTGAGCTACCTCGATCCCGCGCTGCTCTGGTGCATCATGCCGCGTGAGACCCACTTCGTCGCCAAGTCCGAGCTGTTCGAGAACAAGCTGCTCGGCTGGTTTCTGCAAAACGTCTGGGCGATGCCTATCACCCGCGCCAGCGCGGACCGTGAGGCGATCACCCGTGCAAGCACACTGCTCACGGGCGGCGAGCCGGTCGGCATGTTCCCGGAAGGCACGCGGCGTCGGCCTGGATCGGAGGCGTCCACGGACCTCGGCGCGGCGCATGCAGGCGTCGCCTTCATAGCGATACGCGCCGGCGTACCGGTGGTTCCCGTCGGAATCGTCGGGACCGACAAGGCGTTGCCCGCAGGTGCGAAGATCCCGCGCTTTCCCCGCGTCACCATCCGGATCGGCCAGCCCGTCAGCCCCGACGCGTTCACCGAGGGCGGACGCAAGGAGAAGCTCGCGGCCATGACCGCAGAGATCATGAAGCGTATCGCCACCGCCCGCGACGCCGCCGAGGAGGCGAGCTGATCATGCGCGTTGAAGTCGCCCGTTACGCAGGGATCTGCTACGGAGTTGAACGCGCGCTCAAGCTCGCTGAGGAAGCCGCGATGAGCAGCACCGCGGTGCACACCCTGGGTCCGCTGATCCACAATCCGCAGGCGGTCGCCGCACTTCGCGATCGTGGTGTCGAGGTCGCATCGACACTCGAAGAAGCACCGGAGGGCACCCTCGTCATCCGCAGCCACGGCGTGGATCCCGCGATCATCGACGAGGCGCGCGATCGTGGCCTCAACGTCGTCGACGCGACCTGTCCGCACGTGAGCAAGGCACACGAGGCCGCAGAAGAGCTCAAGCGAGGCGGTTACACCGTCGTCATCGTCGGCGAGGCTGACCACCCCGAGGTCGAGGGCATCATGGCCCACGCCGGCGGCGAGGCGCTCGTGGTCTCCTCGGCGGCCGAGCTCCCTGCGAAGCTACCTTCCCGCAGGGTGGGAGTGGTCGTGCAGACCACACAATCGCTCGACCGCCTGACAGAAGTCGTCGAAGCGATCACTCCGCGTGCGTCCGAGCTGCGCGTCTTCAACACCATCTGCTCGGCCACGGGTAAACGTCAGCAATCCGCACACGAGCTCGCCGAGAACGTCGACGTCGTCATCGTCGTAGGCGGTCACAACTCGGGCAACACCACACGCCTCGTCGAGATATGCCAGGCCGTCAACGCACGGGTCTATCACGTCGAAACCGCCGAGGACCTCGAAGCCGAGTGGTTCGCTGGCGCAGAGTCGGTCGGCGTCACCGCCGGCGCCTCCACCCCCGATGAGCAGATGCAGGGTGTCATACGCGCCATCGAATCCATGGAATAGGGGAGCGTCATGTCCGCTCGCGCCGATTATGGTGCCCGCATTCCTGCTGCCGCCCGCGGCGGCGTCGTAGCGACGGTCGCACCCGGCTCACCTGCCGCGAACGCCTACATCGAGCCGGGTGACGAGATCCGCGCCGTGGATGGCTCGCCGCTGCGTGACATCATCGACTGGCAGTGGCTCGCTGACGCTGAGTGCGCCAGCCTGCTGGTTGTGAAACCTGGCGGTTTGGCCGAGGAGTTCACACTCACCCGCGAACCCGGCGAGCCTTGGGGTCTCACGTTTTCCGAGACGGTGTTCGACGGTGTTCGCACCTGTCGCAATCGCTGCGCGTTCTGCTTCATGACGCAACTTCCCAAGGGACTGCGCCGCGCGCTCTACCTCCGCGACGACGACTATCGCCTCAGCTTCCTGCAAGGCAACTTCGTCAGCCTCACCAACCTCGAAGACCCCGACGTGGAACGGATCGCGGAGCAGAACCTTTCGCCGCTGTACGCGTCTCTGCACGCCGTCGATGCTGATGTCCGAGAACGTCTGATCTGTGCCCGCGAGGACCGAGGACTGGAGCGCTTCGACCAGCTTCTTGATGCCGGGATTGACCTGCACGTGCAGATCGTTCTCGTTCCCGGTGTCAACGACGGAGAGGTGCTCGAGCGCTCCCTGAGGTGGCTCGCGGAGCGTGAGGGTGTCGAGTCAGTCGGGATCGTCCCTCTGGGCTACACCGGGCACCAGCAGGCCTTCTCTGCGAGCTTCGGTGACCCGTCCGCTGCCCTGGCCGTCATCGATCAGGTCGAGCCGTGGCAGAAGGCGTTTCAGGCTCGTGACGGTATCAGCTGGGTCTATCTCGCCGACGAGTTCTATTTGAACGCCGGAAGCGAACTCCCTGCCGCGGAGCATTACGACGGATTCCCGCAGTATGAGAACGGCATCGGGCTCGTCCGCAGTTACCTCGACGACGCCTCGTCTATTGCAGACGAGCTCACGGCAGCGATTGCCGGTATGTCTTCTCCTGTCACGATCGTCACCGGCACGCTGTTCGCGCCGGTTCTCACCCGGTTGATCGAGATGCTCGCATCCGGGCAGACCCAGCCAAGCGTTCTAGCCGTCCAGAACAGCTTCTTCGGGGGAAACGTCAGCGTCACCGGTCTTCTTACGGCGACGGATCTGATCCCCGCCATCTCTGCGCTCCCGCCCGACACGATCGCGCTCGTTCCTGACGTGGTCAGCAACGCAGATGGCCTGTTGCTTGACGATGTTCCCGCTGCTGAACTGGGTATGCGAACCCTTAGGGATGTACGTCTGATATCCTGTGACGCCGGCGGGCTGCTCGGCGGACTGCTTGAGGCTGCCGCGACCCCGCACTAATTTGAAGGAGTGACGCGCCCATGGCGCTACCAATCGTTGCTGTCGTCGGACGCCCCAACGTGGGCAAATCGACGTTCGTGAACCGTATCACCCAAGGTACCGAGGCAATCGTCCACGAGGCTCGTGGCGTAACCCGTGACCGCAGCTATCACAGGGCAGACTGGAACGGCGTCGAATTCATGCTCATCGATACCGGCGGTATCGAGTCGGGCAAGACCGCAGACCAGTTCCAGTCATCGATTCGCGCCCAGGCATTCATGGCAGCCGCGGAAGCCGACGCGATCGTGTTTCTCGTCGACGGCAAGAGCGGCATGACGCCCGAAGACGAAGAGGTCGCACGCATCCTCAATAAGTCGCAGACGCCGACGTTCCTCGCGGTCAACAAGATGGACACCCCCGGCCGAGATGACGACGCGCATGAGTTCTGGGCGCTCGGGCTCGGCCAGCCGTGGCCTGTCTCGGCAACGCACGGCAACGGCACCGGCGACATTCTCGACGAGATCGTCGCAGCGCTGCCCGAGGTTGAGCCGGAGGTCGAAGAGGACGTCATCGACGTCGCGATCATCGGTCGTCCGAATGCCGGCAAGTCGTCGCTGCTCAACAAGATGACCGGCGTTGAGCGTGCGATCGTCTCGGATGTTGCTGGCACCACTCGCGACGCCATCGACATGCTCGTGGAGCGTGACGGCGTGCGGTATCGGCTCGTGGACACGGCCGGCATCCGACGCAAGGCCAACATCGACGAGGACGTCGAGTACTACGGCTTCGTTCGCGCCATGCGCGCCATCGACCGCGCGCAGGTCGCGCTGCTGGTCATCGACGGCACCATCGGACTCACCGACCAGGACCAGCGCGTTGCAAACTTCGCCGCCGAGCGCGGATGTGCGATGGTCATCGTGCTCAACAAGTGGGATGTCGTCGACGGACCCGAGGCCAAGGAAGCCATCTCGACCCGCGTCGAAGAGCGTCTCGGCTTTGTTGGGTATGCGCCGGTGCTGCGTATCAGCGCGCTGACCGGCAAGGGCGTCGACAAGATCTGGCCTGCGGTGGATACCGCGTATCGCAACTACACCCAGGAGATCTCGACCAGCCAGCTCAACAAGCTCCTCACCGAGCTGCGCGACTTCGGTCACACCGTGAGCCACGGCTCGATGACACTGCGCCTGAACTACGTGACGCAGACGCGCACCGAGCCCCCGGGCTTCACGTTCTTCGCCAATCACCCGCAGCTCGTGGACGACAGCTTCCGTCGCTATCTGGAGAACAGGCTTCGCGAGCGGTTCGATCTCGTCGGCACGCCGATCGTCCTCAAGTTCCGCAAGAAGGACTCGAGGTAACTCGATCCCATGATCGCCGAGATCATCATCCGCTTTGTCGCGGTGGTCGCTGTGGCCTATCTGCTGGGCGGCGTTCCGTTCGCTCTCATAATCGGTCTGCGCTTCTACCGAATTGACGTGCGTCTGCACGGCTCCGGCAACCTTGGTGCGACCAACGTGTTCCGCGCCCTTGGCGCGAAGGCGGGGAGTGCGACACTGCTGCTCGATCTTCTGAAGGGCTCAGCGGCGGTGGGTTTCGCATACCTCCTCTTCAACGGTCAGACCGAGCTTCTGCAGGAGTGGGCGATGATCGCCGCTACCGTGGCCGCGGTCATCGGGCACTCGTACTCGCCCTACATCCGCTTCGCCGGAGGCAAGGGCGTTGCAACCGCCGCCGGCGCGTTGCTCGTGCTCACGCCAGCCCCGTGGCCCTTCCTCCTGGGCAGTTTCATCATCCTCGTGCTGCTGGTGCGCATCGTGTCACTGGGTTCGGTCATAATCGCAGCTGAGTACCCGCTGCTGTGCCTGCTGTTCTACCCTGGAGACTGGCCGATCATCGCCTTCTCGTTCGGCATTGCAGCGCTGGTCATCTGGCGACACCGCACCAACATCGTCCGCATCGTGCGCGGCGAGGAATCGAAGATCTCATTTCGCGGCCGAGGCTCGGCTGCACGGGGAAAGGATGCCAGCTGATGCGCGTCTCAGTCATCGGGGCCGGCTCGTGGGGCACGGCTGTGTCGTGGATGCTCGGCGGAAAGGGCCACGAGGTCAGAGTCTGGTCTCGTGAAACGGAGATCGCCGAGGGGATCAACGCCAACCACCGCAACCCCATGTATCTCCCGGAGGTTGTGCTCGACCCGACCGTCTTCGCGTCACACGACATGGAGCAGGCGCTGTTCGGCGCGGAAGCGGTCGTCATGGTCACGCCATCCATCGGCGTTCGCAGCTCCGCGGAGGCTATGAAGCCGTTTCTCGGAGCCGACACCCCTGTCGTCATCCTGTCCAAGGGCGTTGAGGGCGACTCCAACCTCCTCATGACCGAGGTGCTCGAGGACGTCTTCAGCAATCGCGCACGTATCGCTGGCCTCTCGGGCCCCAACCATGCCGAGGAGGTCTCGCGGGGCGTGCCGTCGGCAACCGTCGTCGCGGCTTACGAGCCCAAGATCGGCGAACTGTTCCAAGATGTCTTCATGACGCCGTTCTTCCGCGTCTACACCAATCCTGACGTCGTCGGGGTCGAGTTGGCCGGCGCGAGCAAGAACATCGTCGCCATCGGAGCAGGAATCAGTGACGGACTCGGCTACGGCGACAACACCAAAGCTACCCTCATGACTCGTGGACTCGCCGAGATGAGCCGACTGGGCGCCGCCATGGGCGCCAACCCGCTGACCTACATGGGTCTCGCGGGCATGGGTGACCTCATTGCGACGTGCACCTCGCGTCACTCGCGTAATCGCAACCTCGGTGAGATGATCGCCAAGGGCGGCACGATGCAGCAGTTCTATGACGAGACGCACATGGTCGCCGAGGGAGCGCTGGCCTGTATCACCGTCGACGAGCTCGCCAAGCGCAAGGGTCTCGAGCTTCCCATCACACAACAGGTTCGCGCCATCCTGTACGACGCCATCCCCGTTGCCAGCGCCGAGCAGGCGTTGCTGGGCAGGGGTGCGCGCGATGAACTGCACGGCCTCGGACTCATCGACGACTAGTCACCACTCACCACCCGGAGGTCCACGTGAACGACGACCGCATTCTCATTGCACCATCGATCCTTTCAGCGGACTTCACCAGACTGGCCGAGGAAATCGAGATGATCGAGGCCGGTGGAGCTGATCTCATTCACGTGGACGTGATGGACGGTCACTTCGTTCCCAACCTCACCATCGGACCGCCGGTCATCAAGGCGCTCAAGCGCATCGCGACCAAGCCGCTCGACGTCCACCTCATGATCGACAACGTGGACGCCACCATCGGCTGGTACCTCGACGCCGGTGCCGACATGGTCACGGTGCACGCTGAAGCTTCGCCACATCTGCATCGGACTCTGGGTGTCATCCGCGCGGCGGGCGCCCGTCCTGGTGTCTCGGTGAACCCGGGCACACCTGTGGACTCGCTGGTCGAGGTGCTCGCTTTGGTCGACATGGTGCTGATCATGAGCGTGAATCCCGGCTTCGGCGGCCAGTCGTTCATCGAGCGCAGCGTTGACAAGGTCGCGGAGCTTCGCTGGATGTGTGACCAGCTTGGGCTCGATCCGATCATCCAGGTCGACGGCGGCATCAACGCCGAGACCGCAGCCAGAGTCGGAGCGGCGGGCGCGACCTGCCTCGTCGCCGGCAACGCGGTGTACTGCTCGGAGGATCCCGCTACTTCGATCGCTGAGATTCGGGCTGCCGCGCAAGCCGGTGCCATGATCCGGCGCGAGCAGATGTCTGCCGAGGATGAGTGCTCTGCAGACTGAGCGCCTGCCGTAGTTCGTTCTGAATCGACCACATCTTCAGGCTCGCGCTACTCCGCGAACGCCTGCGCTATACTGAATCGTGCTTTCTTCAGGGCGGGGTGAGATTCCCCACCGGCGGTGACAGCCCGCGAACCCCGGCGACGGGGCCGACTCGGTGAGATTCCGGGGCCGACGGTTAGAGTCCGGATGGGAGAAGGAAGGTCGTTCGCACTATGCCGCGTTTGTTCTCAGACGCCTCATCTCGGGTCTCTGACCCGTTCTTCGCTCGAGCTATCGAGCTCGCCTCTCGCGGTGCTGGTTCCGCATGGCCCAACCCGATCGTCGGCTGCGTCATCGTGTCTGCGGATCGCATTGTCGGCGAGGGCTATCATCCGCGTGCCGGCGAGGCGCATGCAGAGGTCTTCGCACTTGCTGCCGCAGGCTCCGCTGCTCGCGACGCCGATGTGTACGTCACCCTCGAACCCTGCGCGCATCACGGCAAGACCCCGCAGTGCACCGAGGCGCTCATCGCTGCCGGGGTATCGCGGGTGTTCATCGGCATGCCTGATCCCAACCGCGACGCCGCGGGTGGCGCCGATGTACTTCGCGCCGCAGGAATCACCGTTGAGTTCGCCGATGATTCTTCGCCGTTCGCAGACCTCAACACAGGATGGCTCAAGCGTCTCGCACACGGGCTACCTCAGGTCCGCGTGAAGGTCGGTGCGACGATCGACGGCAAGGTCGCGTTCGAGCCGGGCATGCGCGCAACTATCACCGGTCCGGACGGCGCACAGGTGACGCGCGACCTGCGGGCTGCGTGTGATGCGGTCTGCGTATCGGCGGCGACCGTGATCGCCGATGATCCTGCTCTGACAGTCCGCAACGCCAAGGGTACGCTCGCAGAGAAGCAGCCGCTTCGAGTGGTTCTCGTGCATCGGACGCTGCCGCCGGCTGACGCCTCCGTATTCACGAGTTCCGCGGCACCGACGCTTGTTCTTGCGTCGGATCTTGTGTCCGACGGCGAGCTCCGTTCGCTCAGGCCATCCGCAGGAATCCTCCGCTGGAAAGCCGCAGACGGCATCGCAGCCGCGTGGCGTGCGCTGGCGGCGCACGGTGTCGGCGAGCTCTTGGTCGAGACGGGCCCCAGGCTCCTCACAGCACTACTCGAGAGCTCGGCTCTCGATGAACTCATCGTGGTTCAGGCAGGCGGAATGGGCGGGCGCGACGCGCTCGCGATGTATCAAGGCGCGGCAGATAGTGTCGGAGAGGCCCTGTCGCCTCGTTTCAGGCCCGTTGAAGCGGGTATCGTGTCAGACGTGTCAGTCACCGTGTGGAGCGCCGAGACGCGCTCACACGCCGAGTAGGAGAGGAACGAACCCGATGTTCACGGGACTCATCGAAACGCAGGGAATCATCACCCGGGTCGATCGAGCAGGCGGAGGTGCGCAGATGGAGATCTACGCACCCGAGTTCGGTCGCGACATGGCCTTGGGCGACTCGGTCGCCGTCGACGGCGCATGCCTCACCATCGCGAACTTCGCTCGCGGCGCCTTCGTCGCCGATGTGAGCGAAGAGACGCTGACCAAGACCACGCTCGGCACCGCTCGGCAGGGCACCAAGGTGAACCTCGAGCGCGCGCTGCGCCTCTCGGATCGGCTCGGCGGGCACATGGTCACCGGGCACATCGAGGGCATGGGTCGGCTGCTGCTTCGCCACCCGGCCGGCAACTCGACCGTCTACCAGTTCCAGGTACCCCCATCACTCATGGAATACATCGTCGCCAAGGGATCGGTCGCGATCGACGGTATCTCGCTGACGGTCGCTCAGATTCGGGGCGAGAGTTTCGCCGCCGCAGTGGTTCCTCACACCGAGGAGATCACCACCCTGAAGGACAAGGCGATCGGGTCTGCCGTCAACGTCGAAGTCGACGTCATGGCCAAGTACGTCAAACGCTTCGTCGATCTCTACTCCAGCGCCGGAGACGGCCCCGCGACTGAGGCGCGCCGCGGGCTGGGCGACATGCTCCGCGACTTCGCAGACGGAAAGTGAGCATCGTGAACGCTGCTGACACCCACGCACCATTCTCATCCATCGAGGACGGCATCGCCGAGATCGCGGCCGGGCGCATGCTCGTGGTCGTCGACGACGAGGACCGCGAGAACGAAGGCGACCTCGTCATGGCCGCCGAGCTCGTCACGCCCGAGGCGGTCAACTTCATGGCCCGCCACGGCCGCGGTCTGATCTGCATGCCGCTGACCGGCGAGCGTCTCGACGCCCTCGGCATCCCGCCCATGGCCGAGGAGAACACGTCCGAGCAAGGCACGGCGTTTCACTGCTCGATCGGTGCCAAGGGCAAGATCACAACCGGCATCTCGGCGGCTGACAGAGCCGTCACCATCACCACGGCGATCTCAGGCGACTCCACTCCTGATGACATCTCGATGCCCGGGCATGTGTTCCCGCTGCGGGCGCGTCCCGGTGGGGTCTTGGAGCGTGCCGGTCACACCGAGGCGGCCGTCGACCTCGCACGTCTCGCCGGCCTGACACCGGCAGGCGTCATCTGCGAGATCATGAACGAGGACGGCACGATGGCCCGCCGGCCCGAGCTGGAGAAGTTCGCAGCCGAACACGGTCTGCTCATGGTCACCGTGGCCGACCTGATCCGCTACCGCCGTCGAACCGAGCGGTTGGTCGTCAGAGAGTCGCGCGTCGCGTTGCCCACACGCTTCGGTGAGTTCGTTGGCTACGGATTCCGTAGCTTTGTCGATGACCGTACGCATATGGCGCTTGTCGTCGGCGACGTCGCGGGCAAGGAAGATGTGCTCGTACGCGTCCATTCCGAGTGCCTGACCGGCGACGTGTTCCACTCGCTGCGCTGTGACTGCGGCGCACAGCTCGAGGAAGCCATGCGGTTGGTCCAGGAAGCAGGGGCGGGTGTCGTCCTCTACATCGTCGGGCACGAGGGTCGCGGCATCGGTCTGGCTAACAAGCTGAAGGCGTACGAGCTGCAAGAGCAAGGCGCCGACACGGTGGAAGCCAACGAGGCTCTCGGTTTCTCGGCTGACCTGAGGGATTACGGGATCGGCGCGCAGATCCTGTGCGACCTCGGCCTCAAGTCGATCCGACTGCTCACCAACAACCCTCGCAAGATCGTCGGACTAGAGGGATACGGTCTCACCATCACCCAGCAGGTACCGCTCGAGGTCGAATCGTGTGAAACGAACATCAAGTACCTCCGCACCAAGAAGGACAAGCTGAACCACACACTGTCGCTTGGGGATGCAATCCCCGCCGAGAAGGGAAGTCAGTCATGAGTACATTCGAAGGTCATCTGGTCGGAACCGGTCTGAAGTTCGGGATTGTCGTTGCGCGCTTCAACGAGCTGCTCAGCAGCCGTCTTCTCTCCGGTGCTCAGGACGCTTTGGTACGCCACGGAGTCTCCGCCGACGACGTCGATGTTGCGTGGGTTCCCGGCGCGTTTGAGATCCCGATGGTCGCCGGCAAGCTTGCGGCTTCCGGCCGCTACGACGCGGTCATCGCCCTGGGCGTTGTCATTCGTGGTGGCACACCGCACTTCGAGTACGTGTCATCGGAAGTGAGCAAGGGAGTGGCGAAGGTCTCAATGGACACCGGCGTGCCCGTTCTGTTCGGCGTGATCACTGCGGATACCATCGACCAGGCCGTTGAGCGCGCGGGTACCAAGGCGGGCAACAAGGGCTGGGAAGCCGGCGAGGCCGCCATCGAGATGGCGAACCTTGGCAAGAGTCTGTCGCAGTAGCCCGACCACGAAACGCAGAAGGACCCCGGTCGCCTCGCGGCGGCGGGGTCCTTCTTCATGTCGGGTCAAGTGGGTTCTCGCCATCCCGTGGCTGTCAACCGTAGGCCCTTCAGGTCCCGTTGGGCGCCTCTTCGAGGGGCGTCCCCTCATGGAGAGGCGGGCGCTCATCGTAAGCGAGTGACCGCGGTGGCACAATCGAACGTACATCCGTTCCGATGAATGCTAAGTCTGGACCGACGAACGGACATGAATGGATTCCGTGGAGCTCATTGAGCGCGATGAACGGTTGCTGATTGTCATGTTGACAGGCGTGCACCGACGGGTATAGTTCAATCATTACCGAATCAGTCGTGATTAACGTGACCTGAAGGGAGTCGTCGATGCGCCTCACCGCCAAGAGTGAGTACGGAGTGCTGGCCGCGATCGACCTCGCCTGCAACTATGGTCAGGGTCCGGTCAGTGCTCGTGAAATCGCCGAGCGGCGCTCCATTCCACCGCGCTTCCTTGAGCAACTGTTCGTGCCGCTGCGGCGCGCTGGACTCGTGAGCGCGGTTCGCGGTGCGAAGGGCGGATTCGTCCTCACACGTTCTCCCGCTGAGATCACCGTTCTTGACGTCGTTGAGGCGTTGGAGGGTTCACTTTCTGCAAGCGTCTGCGACTCCGAGCGTTCTTCCAACTGCGGCAACCACGCGTCATGTGCTGCAGCTCCGGTGTGGGCGCGTGCAACTGCTGCACTACGAGATGTCTTCGCAGATACGACGCTTGCCGCGCTTGCGGGTACACAAGTTACATTCGATCGGCGCGACAACGCCGCTCAGGAATAGGGGAGAGGCCCAGATGAACAGCACCTACTTCGACTACGCCGCCACCACACCGGTTGACGCTCGGGTCCTGGATGCGATGCTTCCGCATTTCACCGAGCACTACGGTAACGCCAACTCGTTGTATGCAACCGGCCGCGATGCCTACCGCACGGTGGAAGCTGCTCGTGAGCAGGTTGCAGCCCTTATCGGTGCCGAGCGTCCCGACGAGATCATCTTCACCAGCGGCGGTACCGAGTCCGACAACGCGGCTCTGGCAGGTATCCTCACACGAATAGCGCCCGACGGAGGCGCGCACCTGATCGTCTCGGCGTTCGAGCATCACGCGATCCTCGAGCCGGCGGAGTATCTGGAGAAGCAGGGCTATGAGCTCTCGGTACTGGCACCTCGGTCCGACGGGCACATTCACCCGGACGATCTCCGCAGCGCGATGCGGCCCAACACCAAGCTGGTGTCGATCATGCACGCGAACAACGAAATCGGCACCATCAACGATATCGCTGCGCTCGCTTCCGTCGCGCATGAGGGCGGTGCGCTGTTCCACACCGATGCGGCTCAGACACTCGGTAAGATCCCGTTCAACGTCGTTGAACTCGGTGTCGACGCCGCCTCGTTCTCCAGCCACAAGATCTACGGTCCCAAGGGATTCGGCGCGCTGTACCTGAAGAAGCGCACCCCGTTCGCGCCACTCCTGCGCGGCGGCGGCCAAGAGTTCAAGAAGCGCTCGGGCACTCAGAACACCCCGGGCGCGGTCGGATTCGCCAAGGCGCTCGAGATCATGGTCGCCGAGCAAGGGACCGAGTCCGTCCGTCTCACCGCGCTTCGCGACCGGATCATCGATGGAGTGCTGTCTACACTCGAGAACACGCAGGTCACCGCGCCCGAGGGCGCACGCCTGCCGCACATCGCCTCCCTGCTCATCAACGGAGTCGAGGGCGAGGCGATGCTGCTCCAGCTCGACAACAAGGGCATCGCCGTGTCGACGGGTTCCGCGTGCTCGTCAGGATCGCTCGAGCCCAGTCACGTGCTGCTTTCCATCGGTTGCCCACCTGAGATCGCTCACGGTTCGCTACGCATCTCGCTTGGTCGATTCACCACCGACGCGGACGTCGATCACTTCCTCGAGGTGTTCCCGCCCATCGTCGAGCGTCTCCGCGCCATGTCACCCGTCTACGCCAGAATGTTCGGCTCCAAGTAGCCGTTCGCCGCGATCGACACGTCCCGAGAAGGAGAACCCGTGCTGTACACCGAGAAGGTAATGGACCACTTCAACAACCCGCGCAACGTCGGGGTCATCGAGGATGCGGACGGAACGGGTGAAGTCGGCAATCCGACCTGCGGCGACATCATGAAGATCACGATCAAGGTCGATGACACCGATCGAATCAACGACATCAAGTTCCAGACCCTCGGTTGTGGAGCCGCGATCGCGACCAGCTCGATCGTCACGGAGATGGCGCGAGGCATGACCCTCGAGGAAGCCGTCGCGATCTCAAAGCAGCAGGTTGCCGACGAGCTCGGGGGACTGCCGCCGGCGAAGATGCACTGCAGCGTGCTGGCAACCGACGGTCTGAAGGTGGCCGTCGATGACTACCTGGTGACTCACGGCCGCGAGCCTATCGCCGGCGAGGTCAAGAGCGCCGATCCCAACTTCGATCCGCACGCCGACGAGGACGACCATGGCCACGACGAGGACGACGACTCCGCCGACCACGTCCACGACCATTCAGGCGAGGACGGCCAGTGCAGCACCTGCTGTCAGCGACCGTAAGCACCCGACGGCCCGTGAGGGCGTGACCTGATGGCCCGAGTATTCGCAGCGATGAGCGGTGGCGTTGATTCCAGCGTCACCGCTGCGCTGCTTCTTGAGCAGGGACACGACGTCACCGGCGTCACGATGCAGCTCTGGCCTTCATCTGACGACGCGGGTGGCTGTTGCTCGGTGAGCGCCGTCCGAGACGCGCGCCGCGTCTGCGACCTGCTCGGCATACCTCATTACTCGCTTAACTACCGCGAGTCGTTCGAGCGCGAAGTCGTCGTTCCGTTCGCGGACGAGTATGCGGCCGGTAGAACACCCAACCCCTGTCTCGTTTGCAACGATCGCCTCAAGTTCTCAGACCTCCTCGGCAAGGTGGCGCTGCAAGGGGCGGAGTTTCTGGCGACCGGGCACTATGCGCGTATCGCACCGGGAGCGGAGGGCACATTGCAGCTCATGCGCGGCATTGATCCCGGCAAGGACCAGTCGTACTTCCTCTACCGCATGACCCCGGCCCAGTTGGCGGCAACGCTCTTCCCGGTCGGCGAGCTGACCAAGCCGCAGGTCCGCGAGATGGCGCTCGCTCTCGGTCTGCACGTCGCCGAGAAGCCGGACAGCCAGGAGATCTGCTTCGCCAAGGCAGGGGAGCACTCAGACGTGGTCGCGCGGCTGCGTCCGGACTCGGTTGTCTCGGGGAACATCGAACTGGCCGATGGCACGGTCGTCGGCCGGCATCGCGGCATCGCCCACTACACGGTCGGCCAACGCAAGGGGCTGGGAATCGCCGCAGCCGACCCACTGTACGTGCTGGCGATCGATGCCGCCCGCAACGTGGTCACGGTGGGTCCCAAGTCCGCGCTGTCCGCGAGTTCCGTCACCGCGCTTGACCCTGTCTGGAGGGCGCCACTCGGGGTCGAAGTCGACGTCACGGCCATGGTGCGGTACCGCATGCAGCCTGCGAAGGCGATCGCCGTCTGCACCGGCGAACGTCTCGAGGTGAGTTTCGTCGAGCCGCTCGACGGCATTGCTCCCGGCCAGGCTGTCGTATGCTACAGCGGCGACGTTTGCATCGGCGGAGGGACCATCGAATGCGCGAGCTGATAGACTGCCACATCCACACCTCACGTTGTGGTCATGCCGAGGGAACATTGCTCGAGTACGTGACGGCCGGAGTTGCACGCGGAGTCACCGGCATGGTGATCACCGAGCATCTTGCGCTGCCAGACCACCTCGATCCCGACCGGACCCTGTCGATGCCGGCGTGCCAGCTCGACGAGTACTTGGTCGAAGTCGACCTCATGAAACAGCGGTTTCCCCAGATCGAGCTGGTCGCCGGCCTCGAGGTTGACTATCTGCCTGCTCTGTTGGACGAGACGAGATCATCACTCGCCGAGGCACGCTCACGTCCCGATGGACCACGGTTCATCCTTGGCAGCGTTCACTTCATCGGTGAGTGGGTCTTTGACGACCCCGGTCGAATCCACGAATGGGAACAGCACAGCGTAGAAGCAGCATGGACCGACTACTTCAGCCTCTGGTGCGACGCTGCGCGATGCGGGCTGTTCGACGTGATGGCGCATCCGGACCTCGTTAAGAAATTCGGGCACCGACCGTCGTTCGACACCGCCGAGCTTTACGCGGAGGCCGCCAATGCGGCAGCGGACGGCGGGGTGCTGATCGAAGTGTCGACAGCCGGATTGCGCAAGCCCGTGGCGGAGTTGTACCCCGGCGCAGACCTGCTTGCCGCGTTCGGAGCTGCGGGTGTGCAGGCAACGGTCGGCTCTGACGCGCATCACCCCGATGAGGTCGGGTACCGGATCGATCTCGCATATGAAGCGCTGCACCGCGCCGGCTACTCCCACGCATCTTTCCCTGTCGGCGACGGCACCTACAGAAGGATAGAACTGTGAGACCAAGGACTGTCGCAGACATCGAACGAGCCGTATCCCTTGCATTTCCGCGCGAGTGGGCCGAGGAATGGGACAAGGTAGGACTGCTTGCAGGCGACCCGGAACGAGCCGTGACCGGCATCGTCTTCGCGCTGGACCCCACGCGTGCCGCATTGTCCGAGTGCGTTCGACTGGGGGCGAACGTCCTCGTCACGCATCACCCCGCATTCCTGACGCCGCCGTCACTCGTTCGCCCGGGAAGAGGCTCCGGGGGCATCGTGTTCGCGGCGCTGGATGCGGGCATCGCCCTGATCAATGCGCACACCAACCTCGATCGAGCGCCAGCAGCGGCATCCCTTCTCGCCGATGCCCTCGGACTCAGCGTGATCAAGCCCATCGAGCGACGCACGATGCCGATGTCACTTGTCACGGTATTCGTGCCACCGGAGTCATCCGAGAGAGTCGTTGACGCAATGCTGGGAGCTGGCGCCGGCAGAATCGGGGAATACTCGGGCTGCAGCTACACTTCACCGGCCGGGAGCGGCGTCTTCACCCCCAGGGCTGACTCGCGTCCTGCGGTTGGCCACGCGGATCGATCGGAGGTGACGTCGGAGGTTCGAGTCGAAGTGGTTGCCCCGCGATCGCGGGTGAGGGGAGTCGTTTCTGCTGCCCGCGCCGCACATCCGTATGAGGAGCCGCTGGTCATCGCCACCGACGTCGAGATCGCCCGCTCCGTCGCTCGCATGGGTGCACTCTGTACTACCAACGAGCCCCCCACCCTCGAGGAGCTTGCCGTTGCCGCGTCTGCGTCGTTCGGGATCACCCCGCGCGTCTGGGGCGATCCCGCAACGCGATTGACACGTATCGCGACCGCCACCGGCTCTGCCGGAAGTCTCATCGGCGACGTACTCGCATGCGGCGCCCAGGCACTCGTGGCGGGCGAGGTACGCTATCATGACGCCCTGGACGCACTCGAGGCCGGGCTCTGCATCATCGAGCTCGGACACGATGTGTCGGAGTGGCCGCTCGTGAGCTTGCTTCATCGAGCCGTTGCAGGAATCGAAGGTCTCGATCCGGAATCGCTCCACGTTCTGGAGTCGAAGCCCGGCTGGTGGACGCCACAACAAGGGAGACCCGAATGACCCAGGCAGCATCGCTGCTCAAGCTCCAGGACCTCGATCTGGAGATCTTGCGTTCCAACAAGCGCCTCCAAGAGCTCCCCGAGAAGCACGAGATCCTCGCTGTGCGGGCAAAGATCCGTGACGTCACCGAGTTGCATCGCAAGGCTGACCTGCTCGTTCACAAGCTGAATCACGATCTCAAGGCTCATCAGGATGAGATCGCCATGCTCACGGACAAGATCGAAGTGGAACAGGCCAAAGTCGCGGCAACCACAGACCATCGTACTGCGCAGTCGATCACACGCGAGATGGACGGTCTGCGTCGCCGCCAGGACAAGCTCGAAATGGAGTCGCTTCAGTTGATGGAGCGCATCGATAAGGCGGGCGTTCAGATCGCGAAGATCGATGACGCGCTCGCGCAGCTCGCTGACAAGGACGCTGCACTGGTCACGCAGTACAAAAAGGTCGGCGGTCAGCTGCAGGTGGACATCGCTGCTCTGGAATCTGAACGCGTGGAGGTGGCGGCTTCACTGATCGTTGACACTCTGGATCGCTACGAGAAGTCGCGCGAAAGCAAGGGCGGCGTCGGAGTCGGCAAGCTCGAACACGACCAGTGCTCGGCCTGTCGCATGACGTTGCCAACAGAGCGCGTGCGTGAGCTGGAAGCAGGTCCCGATATCGGAATGTGTCCACAGTGTCGTCGACTCATCGTCGTGCGGACGGAGTCAGACGAGTGAGCGGCGCGATCCTGCGCACTGACGGCGGCTCGCGTGGCAATCCCGGACCGGCTGGTGCCGGGTTCGTGATCGAGGTGGACGGCGAGATCGTCTGCCGCGGTGGACGCTTCCTCGGCTCTCAGACCAACAACTACGCCGAGTACCTCGCGTTCATCTGGGGTCTGGAGAACGTTGCCGCGCTCGGCTACTCCGACGTCACGGTCATGGCCGACAGCGAGCTGCTCGTCAAGCAGGTCAACGGTGTGTACCGCGTCAAGAACGAGGGCCTGAAGCCGCTACACGCCAGGGCTACGGCGCTCTTGCGCTCCTTCTCCACCCATCGTGTCACGCACGTGCGCCGCGAGTTCAACGAGGCAGCAGACGCGATGGCCAACCAGGCAATGGACACGCGCGAGACGGTTGGCGATGCGCCGTGCGTGCCCGACGACAGCCCCGCGAACACGCTCTTCTGAACGCGATTCTTTCGAGAGGAAGTTCCATCGATGTATGAGCTCACCGTGAAGGGTCATTTCGACGCTGCTCACGCCCTGCGCGGATATCCCGGGGAGTGCAAGAACCTACACGGACACACTTGGGACGTTGAAGTCACGGTAGCTGCGGAGACGCTCGACGAGATCGGGATCGTCTACGACTTCAAGTCGCTCAAAGAGGACCTGGGCAGCGTGCTGGACTCCTACGACCACGCGTACCTCAACGACGTCGAGCCGTTCGATGTCTTGAGCCCGACGGCCGAGAACCTCGCGAAAGTCGTTTACGACAGACTCGTAACGACCGTCGATCCACGCGTCAACGTGGTCGAGGTCGTGATCTGGGAGTCCCCGATCGCAAAGCTGTCGTATCGACCGTAGGAGGTAGGTGGATCGGGGAGGGGACGAGAAGTCGTATGGGAACACAGATGTCCCGAGAGACCTCGCCCACAGGTACCCCTACCGCACCGACTTCCCATTTCTTACCTTTGCGGCCCCGTCTCCAGCGATCCACCTCACGGTCTGTCGCTTTCCTCGGTGCCCTCGCCGGCAGCTACTGGTACGCCGTCTTTCGGAGTCTGCTGCGTCCGACCTCTCGGGACACCACGTACTCTACTCAGGCTGCTTTGGAGTGTCAATCCGAAACCTGCGAAGGAGCGCGTAAGAATTTGGGGGGTCTACTCTCAGTTCATGGGATTGAGCATCCCT
>CAYMAN010000015.1:0-50712 GCA_964388455.1 uncultured Eubacteriales bacterium | reverse complement strand
ACGTTGGTCGCTTGCATGTGATCGCAGGATGTATGAGCAGTGGCAAGACGGGCGAGCTGATCCGTCTGCTGTCGCGCCACGCCGTCACCGGCGACACGATGGTCATCTACAAGCACTGCGTCGACTCACGCGACGGTTCGCGCGCACGATCGCGCCTCGGCATGGAGATGGAGGCCCGCGTCATCGAGCGGCCCGAGGAGATCGACGGAGATGGCTGCCGCGTCATCGCCATCGAGGAAGCGCAGTTCTTCGGCGATGCACTGGCAGACGTGGTCCGGCGCCTGCTGGCCGAGGGGCACCTCGTCTACGTGACCGGCCTCAATCAGGACTTCCGCGGTGAGCCGTTTGGCGTGATGCCCACGCTCATGGCGCTTGCCGATGAGATCTCGCTGCTCACTGCGATCTGCCAGAAGTGCCACGGCGTCGGCACGCGCACCCAGCGCGTCATCGACGGCGAGCCGGCACCCTGGGACTCGCCGCTCATCCTGGTCGGCGGCGGCGACTTCTACGAGGCGCGCTGCCCCGACTGCCATGAAGTGCCGGGCAAGCCGGGAGCCTGAGTTCGACTCCCGACCCGCCGCAGCGTTGCTCCCGCGTAGGGAGGGGTGGGTCTTACGCGGAAGCTGCCGTAAGGGCGAGGGGTGTGCCCTGCGGTCGATACAGATAGGCGCGGAACCCGGCGCGCCGGATCGATGCGAGAATCTCGGCGATGTCGGCGACGGTCTCGTCGTACAGGACGGACACCAGGTGCAGTGCTCGGACGGATGCCACGTCTTTCACGCCGTCGATGAGTCGGACGAACATCTCCACGAAGGCGAGTTCATAGCCGTCTTCGTCGGTGCCTTCAGTGCGGATGTGGACAGCTTTCATGGCTGACCTCCAGCGGGGACAACTGCGCTGTTCGCGCAGTGATCGGAGCGGACTGAACTAGCAGTCCTAAACCGGTTGCCCGCGCGTGCGCGAGCTGTCTGAGGCGAAGTCGAGGAAGGTCGCGGTCGCGCCCTCCTCGATCCGATCCGAGGCGATCGCCACAGCACCGACGTCCGGAGGAGCCGTGACCACGGCGAACGGCACGGTCGCTGTGGTGGCATCCGGGCTGAGCGCAGCTGCAACGCGCTTGGGCCGGACGCGAGAGGGCAAATGCGGCAGGAGAGTGGGTCGATGCGAGACAGGCGCAATGGTCGCCGTGCCTGACGCGCCAGTGGCGGCTGAGGTGCCGGTGGCGCTAGGGGCTGCAACGCCGCTCGGCGATTTCGAGAGGCCGAGTGCGCCAGGTCCGCGGACGATTGCGCGCGTGCCCACTGGGGTGCTGAGTGCCGCCAGAAGCGCGAAGGAGAGCAGTACCGTGGATGCCGAAGGGGGGCGACGGTTTCCACGTGGGAGCGTGATGGCGGTGCGACGCCTATCTGATCGCCGAGCGCCCATGACCGCCTCCCTCCGCACCTCTGATCGTCGCGGCGGGTGCCGCTGTTGTCTCAGAATGATGCCCTCCACGTGTGGAGGAATTGTCTAGCGGTTACGGATTCGCACGCGTGACAAGGTGTGGAGATTGGGGTTGCTGAACGGGCCCCTCTACCTGCCGAGACGCACGCAGAGTCCCGCCGCCGCTTCGAGGATCAGGAGCGCTGCGAGCCTGACCGTGCGGCGATCAGCGGCATCGATGGCCGCGTCAATCTCAGTGATGTCGATTGCCCTCACTCGCGGGTCACGGGCGCAGAGAAACGCGATCTGCCGCAGCTCGTCGGCGCTGATTCCGCCCGGCGCCGCTGCGGGACAACCGGGCACCATCGAGCGGTCGCACACGTCCACATCGAGGTCGACGTAGACCGGCCGCCCGTCGGGACTGGCGACGTCGAGAGCGTGAGTGACCGTCGCGACCAGCGAGACCCCACGGAGTTCGTCTCGGGTGATGACAGTGATGCCGAGGTCGCGGGCGCGGTGTGCGTACAGCGCCGAGTTCGAGAAGTCGGCGATGCCGATCTGGGCGACGCGCTGTCCGTCGAGGCCAGCGGCGATGAGTCGCCTGACCGGCGAGCCGTTACTGATCCCGTCGCGAAGGTCATGGTGCGCGTCGACCGTGACGAGGCCCGCCGCCGAGAGACCGACGACGTCGGTTCCAGCGCCGCCGAACCCAATCGCCGAGACCACACCGCACATCGCCGAGTACGTGATCGAGTTGTCGCCGCCCAGCGCGACCAGCAACTCGCACGCTGCTTGCGCCTCGGCGACACGGGCCATGACGCGAGCCTCACCCTCGGGTCCATCCGGTTCGGTCACGTCGCCAAAGTCCCGTGCCGAGAGCGATGCCACATCCACGTCGTGGCTCGCGGCGTAGGTCGAGTAGCGCTGCATCGCATCGCGCACAGCCGCTGGGGTTGTGTGAGCGCTCGTCGGCGTGATGGAAGTCGCATGCGCCGGAATGCCGATGAACCCGAAGTCGACCGACGCGAGCGGTTCGCCGGTCGATCCGCGATGTCCGCCCAGCCAGGCAGCGGCACGCGGCCACAGTGAGTCCTCTGGCAAACGTACGTCGTTCACGGCGGGTCCTTCCTCGGCGGTTCTCGGCGGGTGTTCTCTGCGGTCACTCTGAGCTCACGCCTCTCCACCGTGCTGAAGTGGATTCTCGCGTGCGGCACCTCTACAGTTGTTGCTGCCCGTTCGCGGGCACAATCCAAGTATCCTCCATTGCCGACGGTGCGCCAGATGTCGGCTGACACAAGGGACGGTTCACGTGGCAACGACTGTGGTGCTGGGCGACAGGCCGCTCACGATCGAAGAGGTCGTCGCGGTTGCGCGCGGTGGGGCGCGGGTCGAGATCGGCGCGGCGGCGCAGGTGGCCATCACTGCCGCTCGCGCGACCATCGATGCGCTCGCGCACTCCGGCAAGCCGGTGTATGGCGTGAGCACGGGGTTCGGCGCGCTCGCGACCACCTACATCGAGCCGGCGAAGCGCACGCAGCTGCAGCGCTCGCTGATCCGCTCGCACGCGGCGGGCAGCGGCCCGATCGTCGAGACCGAGGTCACTCGCGCGCTCATGATCCTGCGCCTGCAGACGCTCGGGACCGGCCACACCGGCGTGCGCATCACCACCGCGCAAGCCTACGCCGACATGCTCAACGCGCACATCACGCCGTGCGTGCCCGAGTACGGGTCGCTCGGCTGCTCGGGCGACCTAGCGCCGCTGTCGCACTGCGCGCTCGCGATCATGGGCGAGGGCGTCGTCGAGGACGCGAGCGGCGAGCTGAAGTGCGCCGAGGAGGCGCTCGCCACGGCGGGCCTCTCGGCGGTGGAGCTCGAGGAGAAGGAAGGCCTCGCGCTCATCAACGGTACCGACGGCATGCTCGGCATGCTCGCGATGGCGATCACCGACCTGCGTGCGCTCGTGCGCGTCGCCGACATCACCGCTGCCATGAGCGTCGAGGCGCTGCTTGGCACCGACGCCGTCTTCGCCGAGGAGCTCCAGGCGCTGCGCCCGCATCCGGGTCAGGCCGCCTCGGCGCGCAATATCTCGCGGGTGCTCGCGGGCTCGGGCATTGTGGAGTCGCACGCGGTCGACGACGTGCGCGTGCAGGACGCGTACTCGCTCAGGTGCGCGCCGCAGGTCGCGGGGGCAGTGCGCGACACGCTCGCCCACGCCGAGACGGTCGCCGCGCGCGAGCTCGCCTCGGCGATCGACAACCCGGTGGTGCTGGCCGACGGCAGCGTGCGCAGCAACGGCAACTTCCACGGCGCGCCCGTCGCCTACGTGCTCGACTTCCTCGCGATCGTCGCGGCGGACCTCGCATCCATCGCCGAGCGCCGCACCGACCGCATGCTCGACACGCACCGCAGCAACGGGCTGCCGCCGTTCCTCGCGTTCGACCCGGGCGTGGATTCCGGCCACATGATCGCGCAGTACACGCAGGCCGGCATCGTGAGTGAGATGAAGCGTCTCGCTGCGCCGGCGAGCGTGGACTCGATCCCGTCCTCGGCGATGCAGGAGGACCACGTCTCGATGGGCTGGAGTGCCGCGCGCAAGCTGCGCCGCAGCGTCGACGGCCTCACGCGCGTGCTCGCGATCGAGCTGCTGACGGCGGCGCGCGCCCTCGACTTCCGCGCGCCGCTCACGCCCTCGCCCGCGACCGCCGCCGTGCTCGCGCTGCTGCGTACGCGCGTCGAAGGCCCCGGACCCGACCGCTTCCTGTCGCCTGAGATCGAGGCGGCGCACGCGCTGGTGGCCGACGGCAGTGTAGTCGCGGCCGCGCAGTCCGTTCTCGGCGAACTCGAATAGAAGGAGCATCACGATGACCGCAGGATCCCGTCCCGTACGCGCCGCTCGCGGCACCGAGTTGTCGTGCCTCGGCTGGCAGCAGGAAGCCGCGCTGCGCATGCTCCAGAACAACCTCGATCCCGCAGTCGCCGAGAACCCCGACGACCTCGTCGTATACGGCGGCACCGGCCGAGCAGCCCGCAGCTGGGAGGCGTTCGACGCGCTCCAGCGCACCCTGCGCACCCTCAAGGCCGATGAGACGATGCTGGTCCAGTCCGGCAAGCCCGTCGGCGTCATGCGCACGCACGAGTGGGCGCCGCGCGTGCTCATCGCCAACAGCAACCTCGTGCCGGACTGGGCGAACTGGCCCGAGTTCCGCCGCCTCGAGCACCTAGGCCTGACCATGTATGGCCAGATGACCGCCGGCAGCTGGATCTACATCGGCACGCAGGGCATCGTCCAGGGCACCTACGAGACCTTCGCCGCCATCGCCGAGAAGCGCTTCGGCGGCAGCCTGCGCGGCACCCTCACGGTCACCGGCGGATGCGGCGGCATGGGCGGCGCCCAGCCGCTCGCGGTCACGATGAACGACGGCGTGGTGCTGGTGGTCGACGTCGACCGGACCCGTCTCGAGCGCCGCGTGCACGACCGCTACCTCGACGAGTGGACCGGCGATCTCGACGCAGCAATCGCGCGTGTGCTCGATGCGAAGCGCGCTGGGCTGCCCCTCTCGGTGGGGCTCGAAGGCAACTGCGCCTACGTGCTGCCGGAGCTGCTGCGCCGGGGCATCGAGGTCGACATCGTCACCGACCAGACCTCCGCGCACGATCCGCTCGCGTACCTGCCGCTGGCCGTCTCGGTCGAGGAGTGGCACGAGTATGCCGAGCGCGACCCCGAGGGCTTCACGACCGCCGCGCGCGAGTCGATGGCGCGCCACGTCGAGGCGATGGTCGGCTTCATGGACGCCGGCGCCGAGGTCTTCGACTACGGCAACTCCATACGCGCCGAGGCCGAGCTGGGCGGTTACACCCGCGCTTGGGAGTTCCCGGGCTTTGTCCCGGCCTACATCCGCCCGCTGTTCTGCGAGGGCCGCGGCCCGTTCCGCTGGGCCGCGCTCTCCGGCGACCCGGCCGACATCGCCGTGACCGACAAGGCGATCCTCGAGCTGTTTCCCGACAACGCACCGCTGCACCGCTGGATCACGCAGGCGCAGGAGAAGATCGCGTTCCAGGGTCTGCCCGCCCGCATCTGCTGGCTGGGCCAGGGCGAGCGCGATCGCGCAGGCGTGCGCTTCAACGAGCTCGTCGCCGACGGCAGCCTCAAGGCCCCCATCGTCATCGGCCGAGACCACCTCGACTGCGGCAGCGTCGCCAGCCCGTATCGTGAGACCGAGTCGATGCTCGACGGTTCCGACGCCATCGCCGACTGGCCGCTCCTGAACGCGCTCGTGAACACCGCGAGCGGCGCGACCTGGGTCAGCATCCATCACGGCGGGGGAGTCGGCATCGGCCGCTCCATCCACGCCGGCCAGGTCAGCGTCGCCGACGGTACCCCGCTCGCGGCCGAGAAGCTCGAGCGCGTACTCACCAACGACCCAGCGATGGGTGTCATCCGCCACGTGGACGCCGGCTACGACCGCGCCGTCGAAGTCGCGGAGGAGCGCGACGTGCGTGTGCCGATGCGCGAGGGCGGCGCGGGCGAGGGCAGCGCGGGCGCAGCGGATGGCGTCGGCGGCAGCGGTCCCGCCGCGGGAGCCCCGCAGTCGTGACCACGACGCTGATCACCAACATCGGCGAGCTCGTCACCTGTGACCCGACCGCAACCGGCGACCTCCTCGGCATCCTCCACGACGTCGCCCTCGTCATCGAGGGCGACCACATCGCCTGGGTCGGCCTTGCCGCCGACGCGCCTGACACCGACCACCGCGTCGATGCCGCGGGCCGCGCAGTCATCCCGGGCTTCGTCGACTCCCACACGCACCTCGTCTTCGACGGCGAGCGCTCGGCCGAGTTCGCCGCGCGCATGGCCGGCGAGTCCTACACCGGCGGCGGCATCGCAACCACCGTGGCCGCCACACGCGCCGCTTCCACCGAGCGCCTCCGCGCGGGTGCCGCAAAGCGCATGGCGGAGCTCACCGCGCTCGGCACCACCACCGTCGAGATCAAGAGCGGCTACGGCCTCGACGTCGCCGACGAGGCGCGCATCCTCGAAGTCGCCCGCGAGTTCACGCCCGAGACCACCTTCCTCGGCGCACACGTCGTACCCGCCGAGTACGCGCACGACCGCGCGGCCTACGTCGACCTCGTGTGCGGCGAGATGCTGACCGCGTGTGCCCCCTTCGCGCGCTGGATCGACGTCTTCTGCGACACCGGAGCCTTCTCGGCCGAGGAGGCCAAGCGCGTGTTGGAGGCGGGCATTTCTGCAGGCCTGGTGCCGCGGCTGCACGGCAACCAGCTCGGCCACGGTCCGGGCGCGCAGCTCGCGGCCGAACTCGGCGCTGCGAGCGTCGACCACTGCACGCACCTCACCGACGACGACATCGTCGCGCTGCATGACGCCGGCGTGGTCGCGACGCTGCTGCCCGGGGCCGAGTTCTCGACTCGCTCGGCATATCCGGACGCGCGTCGTCTGCTCGAGGCGGGCGTCACGGTCGCCCTCGCCACGGACTGCAACCCCGGCAGCGCTTACATCACCTCGATGCCGCTGATGATCGCGATGGCGGTGCGCGACATGCACATGACTCCCGCACAGGCGCTCTTCGCAGCGACCGTCGGGGGTGCAACTGCGCTTCGACGCACCGACATCGGTCGGCTGGCTCCGGGCTACTCGGCGGACGTGGTCATGCTCGATGCACCGAGTCACGTACACCTGGCATACCGGCCGGGATCCCCGCTGGTGGCGCGGATCTGGATTCGCGGCGAGCGCCGCTAGGATCGCCGAGCTCAGGCGACCTCAGCGCGGGCCGAGGAGCATGAGCCGTTCCAGGAGACACTCAGCGTCATACACATCGGCCAGGGCGCGGAGTTCCGCGGCGAGGGCGCCGTCATACTCGGCCACTTCGTCGATTACGGCGAGCACGGTCTCGAAAACCGTTTAGCCGGCAACCCCGGCTACGAGGGTTCGAATCCCTCCCTCTCCGCCATGTGATGTCTCAGGACATCGTGGACAGATGTGTCAAGACATCGTGGACACATCAGCTCTACCGATGGACTGATAGTTCTTGGTCGGATCGAGGGTGAGGTGCCTTAGCACCTCACCCTCTTCCGTCAAGATGCGAACATCGAGATCCGCGACGAGCATGATCACCGCCTTGTGCTTGTGGGCTCTGCCCACGCCTATGTGATGCAGCTTGCCTCGACACCTCAGCGTGACCACTCCGCTGGAATCGATTCGGTCCCGACGCACTCGTGTTCCCCGGGGGACGTCGAGCATCGGCCCTGTCGGCCGTGCCTTGTCCCTAGCTTCGAAGGCGGTAAGGGGAGTCATGCGTCCTCGCGCCCTGTGAGGGCGCACCTCGTTGTAGTAGGCGATGAACGTGTCGATCTGGGTCTGCAACGTCTCGATGTCTGCCGCGCGCTCCTGTCTTGCGAGGTAGCCCTTGAGCGTCTGGTGGAAGCGTTCGACCTTGCCGCAGGTCTGAGGGTGGTAGGGCCGTAAGTGGTGATAGGCGATCCCTCGAGCGAGCAGTTCGGTCTCCACGACGTTGATACCGCCGCGGTGCCACGCCGTGTAGATGCATCCGTTGTCCGTGAGCACGGATGCCGGAAAACCCCAGCTCGCAGCCGCTTCACAGAAGACACGGAGCACGTCGGGGGCGCGCACGATGTAGAAGGCCTTGCTCGCCGTGATGAGACGGGAGTGGTCGTCAAGGAAGTTCAGGATGTCGACCTGGGTGCCGTCGGAAAGTCTCCAGTGCGTCACGTCGGACTGCCAGCGCTCGTTGGGGAGGGCCGCCTCGAAGCGTACCCACGAGCTCCTGGGACGCTTGTGGGGCTCAGGGGTGACGAACCCTCGGCGTTTCAGGATCCGCCAGATGGTGGAGACCGACGGGACGTGGTCGAGACCCTCCCCGGTCAGGTGGAAGTGGATGGTGATGGCGCCTGCGTCGAAGCCGGCCTTCGAAAGCTCACCTCGCATCGCCACGATCCGCTCCTCGACATCGGCAGGGGTGCGATTCGGGACGTGGACGGGTGCACGTGAACGCGGCGTGAGCGCTTCGTAGCCACCTTCACGAAAGCGCGAGACGACCTTTCCCAGCTCTTGGACACCCCATGGGCGCGCGCCACCTCGCGGTAGCTCCGCCCCTCCAGGAGCACGGCCTCGACCACATAGCGTGCCAGATCCATCGCAGACCCCTTCCTTCAGGTGTCCACGATGTTCCGACACACCTGTCCACGATGTGGTGAACTCACACACCTCCCTCTCCGCCAGAAGGAAATGAAGACGCTCGCTTCCGGAGTAGGGAGGCGAGCGTCTCTGTTTCCGGTTGCCTGTTGGCCCCCCGGCACTAACACCCCCTACAAGGAAGTTGTCATAGGCCAGTCGCCACCATTCAAGGAGAAGACCTCAACCTGTACTAGGCGGCTGCGAACGACTCAGTCATGAGTGGCTTGGGCGCCTCGCGTTCGGAAGATGCTGACGCCGAGTTCTCCTTCCGTGCTTCGCGTATGAGTGGCTGCATGTCCCCAGTTTCACGCTTGCATTGATGCCCTACCCTGAAGCCCTCCGCGCTTGAGACGCCGGATAGTAGGAGTACACGTGGGTTATCGGCCTTGTTCACTTCTACGTCTTCTGGCAGAGTCATCACTGGAGACGGGTTCCTCCTTCACGGCTGCTGTGTTCTGGAGAAAGACTCGGACAGAGGGGAGAAGGCGTATGCGCCTATCGGTGCCAGGAGTTGTTCTCGTCCTGTTGATGGCGGCTCTTCTGATGGGGATAGGAGCTGGGCCAGCGAATGCTGCGCGAATCGCCAACTATGGCTATGACTGGAAGGCCGCGCCATTCTACGACGACTACGCCGACCTATTCGATGCATCAGTGCGCTCCGCCTACTACCAGGAGCTGATGGGCTACACCACCATGAACCGGGACAGGGGACTCGGCGAGAACATCTACGACAAGTTGTCGGGAGCGGATCCTAACGCATACAAGGGCATTCATGTCGTTAGCCACGCTAGCTACACGCCTTGGTCAAGGATAGTCACACGTACGCGGGACGAGGACGGGCGGATAGGATGCCTATACTCAAGCGGAACCTATAGGGGGGCGCATGAGCACACGGTGAACGGATACAAGTACGCCTGTGTTGGAAACGGGGCCCGTCTACAGCCGCTGACCAGCGTACCGAACGTGAAGTGGATCGTGTTCCAAGGATGTTACACCGGCAAGACGGGGGCTGACGGCTCACCAAGCATCACGCAGCAGTCATACCTCGAGGGAGTCGACACCGCTACCGGCTTCCTGAGCACTGTCTATTTCGGAGTCAACCCCAACGACAACGGCCCCACTCCCAACGGCCAGTCCCGCCAGTACAACTTTGCTGCGAGATACTGGAAGTCCCTCTATGAGGGCTCGACGAATCAGGGTTCGCTGTATGACGCGATGGATCAGGTCCGTATCTACAATGGAAAGTACTGGGGCTATGACTCCTGGGTGTTCTGGGGCGTTAACGGGACGATGTAGGGAGACTTCAGAATGAACAGACCTGGAATACTCGGTGTCGCCCTCGCGGCTGGCGCGTTCTTGCTCGTCGGTGCGGCATCTGCGGCATCCGGTTCATTGGAGGCGGCATCTCCGCCCCTCGAGACGCAGGCGAAGCGCCTCAGCGGCAGGGCGGACGTTAGAATCACAAGACCGGTCCGTGGTTCGTTTGACCCCATGGAGCCCTTTGAGGATTTCGAGGACTCCTCCCAAGGTGACGTCTTCTGGGTCGAGAAAGCGACAGGTAGGGTTCGCAGGTACTTCAATCCGAAGTCCCTGCAGAACAACGGTGTACGAGTAGGCCAATCCTTGATTGAGCAGCGCGCGGACTTGAAGCTGAATGAGGTCTACGATGCGACTCGCATTGGGCGGTTGCGCCGGGAGACAAGAGAACTTCGAGGTGAGAACCATAAGGGCTACACCGTCAGATACACAGAGTTCGTTGGCGACGTCGAGACGTTCAACTACGCGGACATGACGTTTGCACCCGACGGCGAGCTTGTAGATCTCCTCATTCAGGACTACCCGGTGACGGTATCGCTGGAGGCCTCTATTGGCCGGAATCAGGCGATACAGACCGCGGCAAGAGCGCTCAAGATGGAGCGCAGGTCATCGGAGGAGGCTCACCTTATCGTAACTCGTGACCCCACGACAGGAGCACAGCGTCTTTGTTGGGCAGTTGACTTGTCCACAGGTGACGCCGAATTCGGCTCGAAGGGGTTCTCTGCTGTCGACGCGACCGATGGCACAGTCGTTGACCTAGCGGTGGCCGACTAGTGAGAGCTGCTGTTGCCTCTTTGATGATTGCTGCAGTCCTCCTCGCTGCGGGATGCTCTCCTGACAGAGGCACAGCCCGGAAGGGCGAGAGTCCTTCCTCCCCGTCGGGCAGCTGGGTTGCGCATCTTTCGAGCAGTCTTAACGATGATCTCGAGACGCTGGGCGCGACAGTTGAGACAGTAGGACCCTATCCAGCGCCGGATGAGCAGGTGACCAATGTAAGAATCACGATTCCGGAGGGGACGAGGGTGGCGACGAGGGATCCTTTCATCGTGGTCGCCCGTGCATTGGCTGTTGGACGCGACAGTGAGATGTCCGTGACCTTCGAGAATCTGATGGACGATGGAACGCGGTACGTCACGAGCTATAGATGGAAACCGGAGGGGTCGCTTCGCAAGTACGAAGGTCGCCTCTCGCACTCGGAAGGCGAGGCCGTCTATGAGTTGACTGGTGAGACTTCGGGCATGACTGCGGATGTGGTTCAGCGTGTCGCGGGAGGGGTACAGCCTGCACCCCTCATCGACCCGTAGCTTGCGACCGACGGCGATTGTCGTGGTTCGCCTTTCTGGGAGCGACGGCGATAACGAGAGAGGAAGGAACCGAGGCCAATTGCAGGGAAGGCGTGGGTTCGCCCCACGGGCCCGTCCGTCCACTTGGCTTCCCGAGGGAACCCGGCACGAAAGGCCTGTGTGAATCCGTACCGATAATCGCCCTCGAAATCCGCGCGCACGGCGGCATCGTGGAGACGAGACGTCACGTCCTCGGGATCACTCCGTGTCGACCCTCTGGGTCGAGTCGCGCCTGCTTCGATATCGCAGTGGCGGTCTCGGTACGTGATGCGCTGCTGGCACCGCACGACAAGTCGGCCCCAGATTCCGCCGAGCCGATTGCAGTGTCTCCGGGGGCAGCACACGACCGTGGGCGCGCAGACGCTCGAGGCGGTGCAGCGCGGCAATCCCTCCAACGCGTTCATCGGCATGAGAATCGAGATTGCCCGCTCGCATCACGAGCGGTGGGATGGCGGCGGCTATCCGCAAGGTATCGGCGGCGAGTCCATCCCGCTTTCCGGCCGAATCATGGCGGTCGCCGACGTCTACGATGCCTTGCGCTCGAAGCGTGTGTACAAGCCAGCGTTCTCGCATGACGAGAGCGTCCGCATCATCGGTCAGGGCGGCGGGACGCAGTTCGATCCGTGCGTGGTCGACGTGTTCCTGGAGCGCGCCGATGAGTTCGAAGCCGTGTTCGCCGACGCGTAGTACGCGGCCCCACTGCCCGGGCCGACCTGCGGGGCCCGGTACCTACGCCCCCGACTCGCGCTTGCGCGCCATGATGTCGGTGATGGTGCGGAGCTGCGCCGACTTCTTGTCGTGCTCCTTTTGCACCTGAGCCTGCTTCTTGGGATCGAGCATGTCTGCCACGTGCTGCGCCAGATCGCTCGGGGTGAACGGCTTGACGATGTAGTCGGTCACGCCCTCGGCCATCGCCTGGCGCTGCTTGTCGAAGTCCCCGACCGCCGAGAGGTGGATGACCGGGATGTCCTTGGTCGCAGGGTCGGCCAGCAGCCGCTTGCGTACCTCGGTGCCGTCCATGCGCGGCATCATGATGTCGAGCAGGATCAGGTCCGGCTTGTGCAGCTTCACCTGGACCAGCGCCTCCTGGCCGTCGAAGGCTTCCGCGATGTCGTAGCCGCGCGACTCGAGCGTGGCCTTCACGAGCCTCACGATGGACGGCTCGTCGTCGACTACCAGGATTCTCGATGTCATGATTCCTCCCGCTTTCTTGGTCGCGTGGTGCCGGTCGGTCCGAGTCGCTCCCCGGCGACCCGCCCTGTTCTACTCCGAGAAGAACGCCTGGACCTGCGCCACCAGATCCTTGGGTGTGAACGGCTTGCAGATGTAGTCGAGGGCCCCGCAGTCCAGCCCGGTCTTCTGCTCGGCGAGCTGCGTCTTGGCGGTGAGCATGACCACGGGGATGTCGGAGGTCGTCGCATCCGCCTTCAGCCGACGACACGCCTCGTAGCCGTCGAGCGCCGGCATCATCACGTCCATCAGGACGAGGTCGGGTTGCTCGGCGCGCGCGACTTCGATCGCCGAGAGACCGTCGGACGCCTCGAGTACCTCGAAGCCACCGGAGCGCAACGAGAATGCCACCAGCTTCAGGATGTGCGGCTCGTCATCAACGGCCAAGATGCGCTTCACGTCGCTCACGCGGTCACCTCGACCTTCGGTCCGCCGAGGAGCATCTCGACCTCGTCGGCGATCAGCTCGGGCGAGAACGGCTTGCGCATGTACTGGGTGGCGAGGTGCAAAACGTCGATGCGCGAGCGATCGAGCCGATGTGCGGTCATGACCAGGATCGGGATCTCGGCCCACTCGGGCGTCGTTTTCACGCGTTGGATGAGGTCGTAGCCGTCCATCTTGGGCATGCGCAGGTCGGTCACGATGATGTCCGGGATCCGTTTGCCCAGCGCCGCCACGGCCTCGAGCCCGTTGTAGGCGGCCACAACCGCGAATCCCTTGCGGCGAAGCGTCTCCGAGAGGACCTTCACCACGCTTCGGTCGTCGTCGACCACGAGCGCGACCGGTGAGTCGACGCCCCCGACGATGTCGTCGATCATCGACAGAAGCCGGTTGTGATCGATCGGCTTCTCGAGGTAGTTCGCGGCGCCCATGCGGCAGCTCTTGCCCTCGTCGCACACGATGGAGAGCACCACCACCGGGATGTCCCGGGTCTCGTCGTGTTCCTTGAGCCGATGCAGCAGATCGAAGCCGTCGCCCTCGTCGAGGATGACGTCGAGCGTGATCGCTCGCGGCCGAATCCTCAGCGCAATGACCAGAGCCTCGTCGGCGGTGTGCGCCTTGACGACCTCGTACCCGCGCTTCACCAGATACGCCTCGATGAGGTCGGCGACGTCGGGGTCGCGGTCGATGACGAGCACGGTTCCGCCTACAGAGGCCGGACCTTCCAGTGAGGGCGTCCGCACCAGCTCATCGGGTGCGATCGGCAGGGTGAACCAGAACGTCGACCCCTGGCCGACCTTGCTGGTCACGCCGATGGACCCGCCGAGCAGCTCCAGAATCGTCTTGCAGATCGAGAGCCCCAGCCCCGTTCCGCCGATCTCGCGGGTCATCGCAGTATCGACACGGTAGAACTTGGTGAACAGCCGCTTCTGGTCTTCTCGGCTGATTCCCAGGCCCTCGTCGGACACAGACACCTTCACGTAGTCGCCGTCGACCTTGGCGTGTACGGTCACCTCGCCGCCGCCGGGAGAATACTTGAGCGCGTTGCTGATGAGGTTCACGAGCACCTGACCTACTCTGTCACGGTCGGCGGCAACCTGGGGCAGCGCCCTGGGAGTCGACACCTTGATCGAGTGGCCGCTCTGCGAGAGCACCGCCCGGAACGTGTCGACGGCCCCCCGGACCGACTCGGCGATGTCGAGCGGCTCGACCTTGAGGTGCACGCGACCGGACTCGATGCGGCTGATGTCGAGCATCTCGTTGATGAGCTCCACCAGTCGGTCCGAGTTCTCCTTCACGATGCCGAGGAACTCAGCCTGGATCTCGCTGATCTCGCCCGCGCTGCCGTCGAGAATGAGGTCGACGTAGCCTTTGATCGAGGTGAGAGGCGTTCGCAGTTCGTGGCTGACCGTCGAGACGAACTCGTTCTTCATGTCCGCGATCTCGCGCTCTGAAGTGATATCTCGCAGCGCGAGCACGCGTCCGATGTAGTTGCCACCCTCGTCGACCACCGCCGAGACACGGGCCTTCACCACCAGGTTCGTCTCATCGTGCGTCAGTTCGACCTCGCTCACTGAGTCGGCATCCAACGGGTCGAACGTCTCGGCGTAGGTGACGTGGTAGTCGCAGGACTGGCACTCTTCGCGCTTCTGGTCGAAGGTGCATGGCCCTTCCTCGGGATGGCAGAGTGTGCCCGAGACCAGCCAACACCGCAGCTCGGTGCTGGTGTAGGCGGGGCATCCGGACTGTCCACAGTGCTTGACGTCGCTGCACCGCGCCTGAGCCTTTGGATCGCGCACCGTCTCCACCCCGAGCAGCGCATCGATCGAGGCTCGCGTGCCGATGATGCGGCTCGGCTTCACCTGCAGCATCTCGCAGGCGGCCGGGTTGATGTAGGTGATCTCGTCGTCAGGCGAGAGCAGGACCAGCCCGTCGCCGGTCGCGGCGAGGATCGCCTCGGTGCGGTCACGCTCGTCGGCAAGCTCGGTCTCGTCGCGCACGGTGACGATGACGCCGCCGCCTCTGGCCGAGGAGCGGGCTACTCGGCAGCTCAGCATGCTCTCGCCGAGCTCGAAGCGGACCGTGCCCACGCGGCCCCTCGGCGCACGAGTCTTGCTGATGCGCTCGATCAGCGCCGCAATCCCCAACGCCGAGAACTCCCGTCCGACGATCGTCTCGGCGTCGAGGCCCAGGAGCTGTGACGCAGCCGGATTCACGAACGCGAGTGACCCGTCGGCGGCGATGCTGACGAGACCCTCCTCGGCGGCATTGAGCAGCGCGAGCAGGGTGGGATCGCATGTCGAGCCGGAGTCTGACCGCGCCATTGAACCCTCCGAGGGTGATCGGACGACACCCATACCTTTCGGCGTTGGTGCCGAGTTCCCTGCACCGAGAGGTCGCAAGAGGTGATGGTGGCCGCGAGCGGGTATGAACGAATGGACCGAAGCAGCGGCCGCTACCGCCATTTCGCACCCAGGCCAGGAGGATGCGTGAATTCATCCCGCACGGCGTCCGCGCGAGGAGCCATCGGCGCTTATGGTGATGGAGTCCCCGATCGACAGATCAGTCCCGATGCGGAGCTGACGCGCTCGTTCGCGATCGGGTGCGCGGTCCTGTTCCTTGCGTTTCTGCTGCTGTCCACACTCGTCTACTACTTCTGGAGTCGCTGATGAGCCTCGTTCTGATCGCCGGGATTGCCGTCATCGCGCTTGTCGTCGCACTTTCCTTCGGTTACTGGAGTCGATGATGGGCGGCTTGTGGGCGCGACCCTGTCATTCACGCCGCGCACTGTCGCTCGTCGCGGCTGGAGCGCTGGTCTGCACAGCGCTCTTGGTGTTGCTGACAGGGTGCTCGCCATCCGGCGGTCGCTCCACCGGCGGCTCCGGAGCCTCGGTCGATGCGACCCCGATCGCCGAGCTCGCAGCGGTGCAGGTGCGCGAGTACAAGGGCAAGAAGCTGGGTTCCATCGAGGACTTCCGAGAGAACTCCATCAAGGGGCCGCAGTTCGTGGACCTCTCAACGTACAAGCTCAAGATCACCGGTGAGGTCGAGACCGAGACCACGCTGTCGTACGCCGATGTCGTCGCGCTCCCCAACGCGCAGAAGGCCGTGACGCTGAACTGCGTGGAGGGTTGGAGCGTCGACATCCTGTGGCGGGGCGTTCGCCTGGCGGATGTCATCAACAAGGCGGGCATCGGGCCGGAGGCCAACACGGTCATCTTCCACTGCTACGACGGATACACCACGTCGCTGCCGTTGTCGTTCGTCCTCGACCGCAACCTGCTCCTGGCTTACCAGATGAACGGCGTGGATCTGCCCGCAGAGCGCGGGTTCCCGTTCCAGGTCGTGGCGGAGAGCAAGCTCGGCTACAAATGGGCGAAGTGGGTGACAGAGATCGAGCTCAGCAGCGACGACACGTACAAGGGCTACTGGGAGCAGCGCGGCTACGACAACACCGCCGACGTGCGCTAGAAGAATCAACCGCGTGCGGCTTGCGCGAACCGAAGGCCGCTCGGCGGCGTCACAGTGCATGAAGAATCATCGACTCGGGAGGTCACCCATGCGCAACCGTCTGATATCCCTACTGGCCGTCGCCGTGCTCCTCGGCGCGCTCATGGGTTGCACGGCCGAGAAACCTGCGGACACAGGCTCCAATGGCACGCCGACGACTGACGCGCCCGTCGCGACGCCTCCCGGCGACGCCGCCGGCACCAAGTTGGCCCCCGGCCTCTACGACCAGCCGGACGGCACCGTCATGGCGATCGGCACGCTCGAGTACCAGGATATCGAGGGCGGCTTCTGGGCCGTACTCGGCGGCACGCAGGCCGAGGGCAACGTCGGCCAGATCGCGGCGGTCATCGCGAACGCCGATAGCTTCCCGGCCCAGACCAAGGCGAACAAGGGGCTTGCCGTCATCGTGACGGGCACGCGTCTCGAGGGCGCCTCCACCCGGATGGCCGGACCTGAGATCGAGGCCACCAGCATCGAAGCCGCAAGCGACACCGGCGGTCCCGCCGAGTAACCCGGCCACACCTCACGACGCACGCCTCGCGCGAGCCCTGGCACCTGAGGCAGTCCGACGATGCCCCCTCGCGGGTATGCACTCAAGAGTGCTCATCGCTCATTGGTGCCGACACGACAGGGGCTGCGTGCGCGTGGAACGCTTCGATGTGATCGTTATTGGTAGCGGCGTCGCGGGTCAGACGGTGGCCGCGGCGTGCGCCGAGTCGGGCAAGCGAGTGGTCGTTGTGGACCGGGAACCCTTCGGAGGCACGTGCGCGCGTTGCGGGTGCGAGCCGAAGAAGGTCCTGCTCGCGGCCGCAGAGGCCGTCACCCGAACCGAGGCGCTTATCGGCGAAGGCATCGAAGGCGTCTCGGCAGTGTCGTGGCCCGAGCTGATCACGCGCAAGCGCGAGTTCACTGACCCCGTGCCGGAGCGCATCGCCGAGTGGTTCACGGGCATCGGTGTCGAGCTCGTCTCCGGAGCCGCCCGGGTGACCGGTGATATCGAGGTCACCGTGGAGGGGCGTCAGCTCGCCGCCGATGATCTCGTGATCGCCACAGGTGCTCGTCCCAGAACCCTCGACATCGTCGGCGAGCAGTTGCTGACGACCAGTGCCGAATTCATGGAACTCGATGAGCTGCCGCAGCGCATCGTCTTCGCCGGTGGCGGCTACATCTCATTCGAATTCGCAGAGCTTGCAGTCCGTGCGGGCGCGGATGTGACGATCATCCACCGCTCATCTCGCGTGCTGGAAGGTTTCGATCCGTTCCTGGCCGCGAAGCTGGTGGACCGGTATCGGCTGCTGGGAATCCGGGTGTTCACCGACGTCGGACTCGAGGCCATCGTCGGGGGCCCCGAGGGCGAGCTCCTGGTTGGCACCTCGGCGGGAGACATCGCCGCGGACCTGGTTGTGCACGGCGCGGGCCGGGTCGCCAACGCCGGCGGCATGGGGCTCGAGCTCCTCGGCGTCGAAGTGAGCGATCGCGGTGTGGCGGTCGAACTGTCACTGCGCAGCACCGGTCATCCCCACGTGTGGGCGATCGGGGACGCGTCCGAGCTCGGATTGCCGCTGACGCCGGTGGGGGTGCGACAGGGAGCGATCGCCGCCGCCAACATCCTCGGCGGTACCGAGCGCTTTGACGGCAGCGTCACGCCCAGCGTCGCCTTCACCGACCCACCACTGGCAGCCGTGGGCATGTCCGCCGAGGACGCGTTGGCCGACCCGGCGCGCTTCGAGGTGCTCGAGCACGACACCGGCGAGTGGTTCACGCAGCGGCGTCTGGCCATGACGCATGGTGGCGCGCGCATTGTGATCGAACGCGAGACCGACAGGATCCTCGGCGCACATCTGCTGGGTGTGAACGCCGACGAGCTCATCAACGTATTCGCGCTGGCCATCCGGCTGGGTGCGACCCGAGCAGCGGTGAAGGAGGGGCTATGGTCCTACCCGACGGCGACCTCGGATCTCAACTACCTGCTGTGACGACCGGCCCCGACTCGCCCGATGACGTCACCATGCGCATCTTTGGCAGCTTGCGACCGGAATGTGACGCACTCGGTCTGCCCAGCCAGTTTCGCCTCACCGTGCCCGCCAGCGGGCTGTCCGGCTCCGAGCTCGCCGCCGCACTCGGCCTCCCCGCCGAGAAGATCGAGGGCATCTTCATCAACCGCAAGGTGCGCCCGATCTCCGACACGGTGCGACCGGGGGACAGGGTGGCGTTCGTGCCCTACGACACGCCCGGACCGCACCGCTTCTTCCTGGGAATCTACGCGGCCGGCAAGACCGGCCATGATGAGACGGCGAAGTCCGAGCGCGCAGAAGGCGCGAGTACTGATGGCGAGATGGCGTAGGCGCACCGCGCCTGCCCTGCACGATCGAGAAGGAGGAGTCATGCCACGGTTCGAGAACGATGAAGCCACGAGCCACCCGCTCATGAGCGAGATGGACGCCGGGACCTACAGCTGGTGCCAGTGCGGCAAGACCAAGACGGTGCCGTACTGCGACGGGTCGCATGAGGGTAGCGGTATCGAGCCGCTAGCGTTCGACATCGAGACCGCCGGCACCTACGCGATCTGCAACTGCGGGCTCACCAAGACCCCGCCGTTCTGCGACGGGTCTCACGCAGAGATCGAGTAGCCGCTGCGCTGACGGCGGTGTGGCGCGGCGGCATCGTCGTGCGCCGCGCCGTCAGGCGTCGGGCTCCAGCAACACCTTCATCACGCCGCGTTGAGCTGCGTGTTCCATCGCCTCGACCGCTCGCGAGAGTGGGTAGCGTGCTGCGATGAGTGGCGTCGGGTCCACGTCGCCGCGCTCCAGAAGTCGTAGCGCGGGCGCGAACGGGCCGCACCGCGACCCGACTACCGTGATCTCGTCGACCACGAACGCCGAGAGGTTGAGCGTCACGTCTCCCGCGTACGTCGACTTGAGCACCAGCGTGCCGCGCGGTCTGAGCGCTGCGCGCGACAGGTCGAGTCCCGATGGCGAGCCGGTCGCTTCGACCACAACGTCGTAGCTGCGAGATGCGACATCTTCCTCGGCTATGGTGGCGATTTCGCGGGCGTGTAGGAGGTCGCGCTGTTGCTGGTGCCGCGCGACGACTTCGAGCTTCGCGCCGGTGAGCGCCAGCACCTGCGCCACCAGCTGGCCGAGACGCCCGGCGCCCACGAGCAGCACGCGGTCGGTTGGCGCGATGTGGACCTGTTGGAGGATCTCGACGGCAGCAGCGATGGGCTCGGTGAAGACGGCTGCCTCGTCTGAGACGCCGTCGGGGACACGCCGCAGGTTGCTGAGCGGCAACACGGCATACTCGGCGTGCACGCCGTCGCGGTTCACGATGCCGAGTACCGTGCGCGCGTCGCAGTGTGTGGGACGTCCGGCAATGCACGCTGCGCATACGCCACACGCCGCGTTGATCTCGCCGACCACACGCGCACCCACCCACGACTCATCCGGACACTCCACCACCTCGCCGACGAACTCGTGGCCGAGGACTCCGGTGTAGGGGTAGTAGCCGCGCGTCAGCTCGAGGTCGGTGCCGCAGATGCCCGACAGGCGGATCCGCACCAGCGCCTCGCCACACGTTCTCGGCACGGGCACAGTGCGCACGGAAAGCGCGCGGTCTTCGAGCCAGAGGGCGTTCATGTGAGCTCTCCGAGTGTCGGGGTCAGGGCTACCTGCAGTATAGACGCGCCCCGCGACATCGCTAACTGTGCCGAGCGTCACAAGACACAAGCGCAGCCCTTATGAGCGCACGCACTCGTGCCGATAGAAAGAGTGACATCTCGTGCGCAGGAAATCAGGTGCGCTGTCGGATAAGGGAGCTTGGCCATGGCACGTCGAACGATCGTCCTCATACTCACGATGTTGCTTGCGCTGACGGTTGCGGCGCCCGCTGCGTTCGGCTGGTCGAACGGACCAGACGTCAACGGAGTCGGTAACGGTTTTGGTACGCACGACTGGATCCTCGATAACGCCATCCGGATGGCGGGGCCCGAGGGCTCCTGGATCGACTCCCAGACGGCGCTCCTGGCGTCCGACGATCCCGACACCTTTAGGACGGCCAACGAATATCACCTGTTTCGCGATCAGGGCATAGGCCGCGGAGCACCGGCTATCGTCGCGGATCTGTACTACAAGGCCGTGCAGGCGTACAGGATCGGCGAGACCAAGAAGGCCAGTGAGTACGTTGGCCTGCTGTCCCACTACTACGGTGACATCCTCCAGCCGTTCCACACGGACTATCGCGCGCTCGGCAAAGAGGCCGTGCATCTCAAGTACGAGCTCGCTGCCGACGACTACACGCGCAAGTCCGGGGACAAGCCGGAGTGGCGCGTGCAGCGTGCCGCCCTGCCTGTCACCGACGTGCGCGCCAAGACCGTGTCGGCTGCGTACTTCTCTCGGAGCAAGTACTCGGCGCTCGTGACCGCACTGGGGACTTCCGGGAACTTCAACTCCACCGTCAGCTCGATCACCGGGCAGGTCATGAGCCGTGCGAGCAACGACCTGGCCGACATCGTTCGGTCGATCCCTGTGGCTGCGGCCACCTCCACCGGTATCGCGCTTCCCCCGGCGAAGTTGACCGGCAGCGCCATGTCCGTCTACTACCCGGCCTCAACTGGCAAGGTCCGTGCGTCGACGACGGCTCTGAATGCCGCCGGCAAGCCCATCGAGGGCGCCATCGTCACCTTCACGTGGCCGCTCAAGGCCGGCACCAAAACCGTCAAGGCATACACGAACGCAGCAGGGTTCGCGTACTACTGGCAGACGCTGGACGGACTCCCGCTGATGAAGAAGGTCACCGTCGGCATCGCTGCAAGCGCTGCGGGGACCTCCACCGTGTCCTCGACGTGGTTCATGCCCACCCCGCGACTGGCTGATGGATCGGCCGGCATCAAGACAACGATGTCGAACCACTACCCTAGGCAGTACACCAACGTGACGGCGACCACTCTGATCAGGAACAGGGCCGGCAAGCCCGTCGTCGGACTGCCGGTAACGTTCTCGTGGAAGCACAAGTACAAGACCTACACGTACAAGACGGTCACCAACTCCAAGGGAATCGCGAAGTCCACGCGCAACATCGGCAAATCCACCAAGGGCTACAAGGTGTACGTCAGAGCCCAGACTCAGTCAGGCGGCTACAAGCGCTCGTCGACGGGCTCGTTCACTCCCAAGTAGTCCTTACTGAGCGGAGTTTGCAGTTCCAGTGGTGGGCGTCGCCCCGTAGGCCTTGTTCAGAACGCCGTCGAGGGTCGGGTCGATCTCGACCTTGTGTCCCGCTACCGCGATCACACTCGCGAGCTGAGTGATAGCGCTGTTCTGAGCCTTGAGGAACAGTGGCTGCAAGTAGGCGACCGATCCTTGTACCGGCAGCACCAGCATGTCGCCGAAGACAAGCGAGCTTCCTGGTTGATTCCACAGTGTGAGCTGCTGCGAGATTGTCGGATCCTGGTTGATGCGCGCCGTCACCTGTTGCGGGCCAAGCGTGACGCGATCCTTGGGCAGTAGGTATGCGCCCAACCGCCCGTACGCGTCCGGAGAGCTTGCTGCCGCTATCCACCCGACAAGGTTGTCTCGGCCGGGTGAGGAGTAAGGCTGAAGCAGATACATCGCAGTCTCGGTGGAGCCGGTGGCGGGGTTTGGAAGATCCAGCATCACATACGCTGAGCCGACCGGGTTGCCTTTACTGTCGCGCGTCATCTGCCACAGGTCTTCTTTGTTGTAGAAGACCGTCGGGTCAGTCATGTGGTAGGTGCTGAACACTCCCGCCTGTGCCGAAAAGAGCTTCTTGGACGGCCGGAGATGCGCTGCGATGATCGCAGGCATCTTGTCACCCGGTGTGATGAGCGTCGAGAAGATCTTGGCCCACGCGTCGCGCACGGGATCCTCGCCGAGCGCATAGAAGGTGGTCTCGCCCGTAAGCGCATCCACCGTCACCTTCACCGATCCACGCAGGTAGTTGGTTCCATCGCCCATTGGCTGTGAGTAGGGAAAGTGGTCACTCTTGGTGTGGGCGTCGATAATCCACACCACACGGCCGTCGCTGATCGTCGAGTACGGCGTGCTGTACGTCAGCCACGGTGCGAGTCTCGACGCACGCTCAACCACGTTGCGATACAGCAACACGCGGCTGTCCGGCGTTAGATAGTCAGAGAACAGCACCTGGTCGGAGTTGAGGCGCAGTGCCCACGCCAGTCGCCGCGGCCAGGTGCCCAGCTCGATTCCGCCATCAGACTTGTAGCGGTAGGTGACGTTCTTCTCGCCCAGCGGGTAGTCGAACTCGTCGATTCCGGTGTCCACTATCGCGTAGTCGTCGGTCGCGGTACCGAAGTAGAGGCGCGGTTCGCTGAGATCGAGCTCCGGGGAGGAGCTCGCAACGTCGCTGGCGATGCGCTGCGGGACGTCTCCGAGTACAAACTGAGGGAAGCCGTCGGACGCCGTCTTGCTGGTCGCGCTCATCGCGAGGCCGTAGCCGTGCGTGTACACGAGGTGGGTGTTGACCCAGGTCTGGGCCTGCGCCGGCAGACCGGAGGTGTCGATCTCTCTGGCGGCGACGAGCACCTGCCGGACCTTGCCGTCGATGCGATAGCGGTCGTACTGGGTCTCGGACAGCCGGTAGTACGGCCGGATCGTCTGCAGCTGGGTGAATGCCTGGCTGACCGCCGAGGGGGTCCAGACGGTCGCGTTACTCAGCTCTGACTCGGTGAGCGCGGCGGCGCTCGGCGTGAGGCTCTCGAGCGCGGGGTATTCCGAGGTGATCGCCGATGTCAGTCCAAATGCACTGCGAGTCATCGTGATGTTGCGGTCGATGTAGGGCGCCTCGGCGGTGGCCTCGTTGGGCGTGACCACGAACTTCTGCACCAGCATCGCAGGCCAGCCGCCGCCGAGAACGACTGCTGCGAGCGTCCAGATGCCGAGAGCGATGAAGGCGACGCGCAGCGAATGACGCCGCGCTGTGGCGATGAGCATCACGCCGACAGCCACGGTGATGCCGACCAGAATCCACAGCGAGGGAATCTGCGCCACCACGTCGGCCGAGGAAGCTCCCGCGAAACCGGCACGGGTCGAGTACACGAGCTGCCAGATCGCGAGCCTGAAGTTGAAGGCGACAACCAGCATCAACAGACCGCACAACGCAGAGAGCAGTCGCTTGAGCTGCCACCAACGGGCCGAGACGCCGTCAGTCGTATCTAGGCGGCTCGAGACGAAGACAATGAAGAGCGCCAGAACTATGGCCAGAATGATCAGGCCGATGAGCCACGAGTACAGAAGCTCGAGCGCGGCCAGTACGAAGACGAAGAACCCCACGTCGAGACCGAACAGCGGATCGACCACGCCAAACGGAGCGCGAGCGACGGCAAGGCGAAACACCATCCATTGCGTCGAGAGGGTCCACGCGGTAGCCGTCGCGAGTAGGAGGCACGCGAAGAGCGTGAGACCGTTGAACTCAGGACGATCCCCGGCAATCCTCCATGCGGCACGTGCAGTCGGCACCAGGACCGCCATGCCGAGAAGGGTAGCGAGAGCGAGGACGGCCGCCTGAGATCCGATTCTGACCGCGAATACGTCCGCCTGGCCTAGACTCTGGTACCAGAGATAGTCAATCCAGATGCGATCAGCGAGCACCAGCCCAGCGGCCACTGCCCCGACAGCGATGACGGCAGTGAGCCCCCACTTGAGCTGCTTCAAGATCGGTCTGAGCTTCATTACTCTCCTAAGACGCGGCCCGTCGCATTGTACTGCACCGAACGTCGGACAAAACGCGGGTCGTCCGACGTCAGTCCCGGTCCGGGCACCAGTGAAGGCGGCTGCAGGAGTCGACCGCAAGGCGGTACTCGTTTGCGTACGCCTCGTTCGAGGTGTCGGTTCGTGTTGCTCGCGCGGAGATGAAGAGCCATTTCCATGCGGTAGACTGAGCTGCTGACTGAGACAGACGGGGTGGAGTTCCGAATGCATCGCAACTACGCGTTGGACACAGCCAAGTGCCTCGCCGTAATGGCAGTGGTACTGATTCACGCCACCGCGCCACTGTCGCTTGAGGGAATCGCTACCTTCTGGAATTACGACTGGTACCGATTCGCGTTGAACCTCGCGGTCCCCTTCTTCTTCGCGGCATCAGGGTTTCTGCTCTACTCAAAGACCAAGGATCGAAGTGATGGCAACGACTACATCTGGAGCTACGCACTCAAGATCCTGATGTATTGGATCGGCGCAACCATCTTCTACATCGGGTTCAGATTCGCGCTACTCGCAGCGAACCGAGTGTTCCTTGAATCGGCGTTCAGGCCTGCGGTGGCAAAGACCGTCAGCGGCTGGAACTACGGAGTGCTATTCAATGGCACGCTGGGCTGGTACCACCTGTATTTCCTGTCCGCACTCTTCTTCGGTTGCCTAATGCTGATGGTCCTGCGACGTTTTCGACTCGATGCGAAGGCTGTTCTCGTAGTCGGGGCGGTCATATACCTGCTGTCTCTCGTCGGCTACCTAAAGATCGAAGACTACTTCCCGTATCGTTCGGGAATTCTGACAGGCTTCCTCTATCTTGCGATCGGCTACTTCGTGTCATCTGTGGATCCGAAGCGAATCCGTCACCCGGGATTGGGCCTGCTGGGGGCATTCGCGGTATATGGCGTATGTTCGTTCTGGGTACAGTCGATCGCGATCCTCCCACTCGCGCTGTCCGTCTACTTTCTGGTGGCACTCTGTGCGAAGTACCCGGGATTCGGCCGCGGGTCGATCCTCGCTACGTGGGGCACGAGGTCCCTTGAGATATTCATCCTGCATGACGCATGCAGAGTGATAGTTGAGCGGGCGTTCATATACGCCGGCGTGACAAGATACTACGAGTCAAGGTGGTACTTTGTGCTCGCAATTCCGTTCAGCTTCTTCTTCCCCATGGTTGTGTGGAGATTCGTATCACCCCATTTCAAACGGCTGCAAGCGGTCAACGGATGGTGATTTCGACGATGCGGGCCGAAGGCCTGACAACGCCCAGGGTCTCGGTGATCATCCCCGTCTACAACGCACGGCCGCACCTGAGTGAATGCCTGGACAGCATCTTGTGCCAGACACTCACGGATATCGAGGTGCTGTGCGTTGATGACGGCTCCATGGATGGTTCTCTCGATATTCTCAATACGTATGCCGGGCGGGATGCACGGCTGACGGTGCTGCATCAAGCGAACGCGGGTGCAGGCGCCGCCCGAAACACAGGACTAGCGGTGGCTCGGGGAGAGTACCTCTCTTTCTTGGACGCGGACGATTTCTTCGAGCCGACCATGCTGGAGGAGGCGCACGGCAAGTGCGTCGCAGACGATGCCGACATTTGCGTGTACGGGGCCCGGTACTTCGATGCGGCGAGCGGCGAATTCGTACCCGCCGAGTGGCTCCTGAAGACCGAGCTGCTGCCGGACTCGATCCCGTTCTCCTACGCCGACATGCTCGATAGCATCTTCGTATTTATTGCTCCAGCGCCCTGGAACAAGATGTTTCGTCGGGCGTTCGTCGTCGACCACCAGCTTCGTTTTCAGGAACTGAAGCGCGCGAACGACCTTCTCTTCACGCGACTCGCACTTGTGAAGGCGCAACGAATCACGGTGGTCGATAAGACCCTGGCAAACTACCGGGTTGGCGCGGGCGCGAACTTGCAGGCAGCCAACCACGAAACGCCTCTCGAGTTCTACCGGGCCCTGCTGGCGCTGAAGGATGAGCTCGTGGAGTTCGGAGTCTTTGCGAAGGTGGAGCGGAGTTTCGTGAACGACGCGGTGGGAAATTGCCTCTACAATCTGAACTCCCTGCGCAGCGCTGGAGTATTCTGCGATCTCTACGACCGACTGAAGTCAGAGGGCTTTGTCGCGTTGGGAGTTGGTGGGCGCGATAGCGACTACTTCTTCGTTCATCGTCATTACGAACAGTATGAGAAGATCATGCGGCTTTCGCCGGAGTCATACCTTCTTGAGGAGGTCGGGTGTCTTCAGCGCCAACTGGGTGAGACTCAAATACAGTGCAAACAAGTTTCTTCAGGACTCGCAAGAGAACTCGCGAGGGTGAGCAAAACTCAAGAGTCGTCTCCGTATAGAACCGGGAAGCGGATCGCCGCTCTCTATCGCAGAATCAGGGCACTGCTCACCCTGCGTCGGAAGGCAGAATAGTCGATGCCCAAGGTATCCGTCATCATCCCCGTATTCAACGCAGGTCAGTACTTGCGACAGTGTCTCGAAAGTGTGGCGTCCCAGACGGCGCGTGACATAGAAATTATCTGCGTTGACGATGGCTCAAGCGACGATTCAGTGGAGGTCTTGAAGAGCTACGCACTCCAGGATGAGCGAATCCGGGTTTTCACACAGAAGAACCAAGGGGTGTCTGCGGCTCGCAACGCGGGACTTGATCTCGCATCGGGCGAGTACGTTGCTTTTCTCGATGCCGATGACTTCTTCGAGCCGACCATGATTGAGGAGATGTACACCAGCTGTACCGCGCATGACGCGGATATCGGGATCTGCAAGATTCGCTACCTGTACATCGACAAGGGCACGCAGATCGAGGCGAGCTGGTCTCTCAGAATGGATTTGCTTCCGGACACCCTTCCTTTCAACCGTGCCGACATGACCGCTAACCTGCTTCTCTCAATGACCCCGAGCGTCTGGAACAAGTTGTTCAAGCGCTCGTTCATCGCCGAACACGGCCTGCGCTTCTCTCCTGAGCTCCAACGCGCAGAGGATGTGGCTTTCACGTACCTTGCGTTGATCAACGCGCAGCGGGTGACGGCTGTGGACAAGGCCCTGGTGAACTATCGGTCGGGCAACCCGACCGGCCTTCAGGCAACAGTACACGAGCGGCCTGCGGAGATTTGTCGGGCGCTGGCGGACGTCAAGAGAATCGCGGTCGAGGCAGGATCCTTCTGTGAGGTCGAACAAGACTTCGTCAATGCCGCCATCGACCAGTGTCTCTACACGTTGCATATCGTCAGGACGCCGGATGCGTTCCGCGAGCTGTATGGCGCGCTGACTTCCAAGTACCTAGCTGAGCTGGGAATCGAGGGGCGCACCGAGGACTATTTCGCCGATACCAACTATTACAAGGGCTACTCGATGATTAGAGCGTTGTCCTCGGAGGACTACCTTTTCGAACAAGCGAAGGATCTCCGCGGTCAGCGGGATCATTCTCGTGAGCAGAGACGCGAAACGCTTGATGCGCTGAGTGAAACGCGATTCGCGTTGGGTGAACTGGAGATCGAGCGAGCGCGCGATGCCGAGGAGCTCTCTCTCGCTGCGGCCCAAGTGGTGTCACTTGGCGAGCAGCTGGCTGAGATCCGCAATCAGTTGTTCAACGAGGCGAGGTCCCTTCGCGAGCAGCTCGACGAAACCCGCATCGAGGTGAAGCGGGCGACAGCGAAGCTCAATGGGACGTCTGCGAAGTTGAAGATGATTCGGGCATCGCGTTCCTACAAGGCCGGGCGGATCATCACGGCGATTCCTCGGAGGCTCAGGCGCCTGTATAGAACACTTCGAAAGGCGAAGTAGAAATCCATGCCTAAAGTGTCCGTAGTCGTTCCGGTCTACAACGTCGAACGCTATCTGTCCGAGTGCCTCGAGAGCGTCATCTCCCAGACGCTGTCAGATATTGAGATCATTTGCGTCAATGATGGTTCGACCGACGGCTCGGGGGCCATTCTCGGCGAGTACGCTGAGCGAGACCCGCGAATCATCGTGGTCGAACAGGAGAATCAGGGTCTTGCAGGCGCCCGAAATAGTGGGCTGGATGCGGCGATCGGTGAGTATGTCCTGTTCTTGGATTCGGACGACTGGGTCGAGGCCACGATGATCGAGGAGGTCTGCGCCCGTTGTGTCAACGACGACGCTGACATTGGAATCTTCAAGATCCGCTACGTGTACACGGACACGGGGGTGTCGGTCGATGGACACTGGACGCTTCAAATGGGGCTCGTTCCCACGAAGGTTCCGTTCTGCCGTGATGAGATGTCCGGTAGCCTGTTCCGTTTTGTGACGCCCAGCGCCTGCAACAAGATGTTCAAACGGTCCTTCCTCCTCGAAGGCGGGCTGCGTTTCGTTCGCGGTCTGCGACGTGCGGAGGATGTTCCGTTCACCTATCTCGCGTTGGCGACCGCCGAGCGTATCACGGTGCTAGACAGGGTTCTGCTGAACTACCGAAAAGGTGTGTCTGACAGTCTGCAGTCCACCATCCACGAGGAGCCTCTCGAGATCTGTCGAGCACTGGCGATCACGAAAATGGAGGCCGAGAAGGCGGGTGTCTTCCCGCAGATCGAGCGCGACTTCACCAGCGCCGCTCTTTACCAGTGCCTCTTTACTCTAGAGAGTGTCAAGACCGTCGATGCTTTCCGGGAACTTTACGCTGAGCTGAAATCAACGTACTTCTCGGAGTTGGGAATCAGCGACCGCGAGAAGGACTACTTCCTCGATCCTCGACACTATGACCAGTACGTCAGGGTTATTGACGAGTCGGCGGACGAATACCTGCTCGCTGAGATTAAGATGCTCCGAAGTGAGCTGATCGACACGCGCGCAGCGCTGGGGTCGGCAAAGGAGGCGACGGGCAAAGCAAGCGCTTCGCTCAGCAAGATGCAGAAATCGCAGGCGTACAGGCTGGGGCGTCGCCTTGCGGCCGTCATTCGCAGGGTGCCGGCAGCGTCTCCTCCCAAACGCATCGAAAGGTAGTCTTCAATGTCGAAAGTGTCGGTGGTTGTCCCGGTCTACAACGTCGAGTTGTACCTGGCTGAGTGTCTCGACAGCATCGCTTCTCAGACACTCGGTGATATCGAGATCATCTGTGTGAATGATGGCTCGACCGATGGCTCGGCCGACATCCTTGACGACTACGCGACTCGTGACGAGCGAATCGTCGTCATCCATCAGCCGAATCGCGGGCCGTCTGCCGCGCGCAACGCGGGCACGGCGGTTGCGCGGGGAGACTATCTCTATTTCTTCGACAGCGATGACGTACTCGATTTCGACGCGCTTGAGGCACTGTACTCGCGTTCGGTCGAGGACCGACTCGACGTACTCAACTTCGATGCCGTGTCCTTCTTCGAGGACGCCCAACTCGAGTCCAAGCACTCAAACTACGGCACCTACTACCGTCGCTGCGGCGCGTACGAAGGAGTCATGACGGGACCGAAACTCGTCGCAGACATGTGCAGCAACAAGGAATATAGGCCTTCCGTCCTTCTGCAGTTCATCCGGACCGACTACTACCGAGCGGCGGGACTGTCGTTTTACGAGGGCATCGTGCACGAGGACAACCTATTCACGTTCCTCTGCTCACTTCAGGCGGAACGAGTCGCTCACATCGCAATGCCCCGCTTTCGTAGACGAGTGCGGGCGGACTCGATCATGACGACGGAGAAGAGCGCGGCAAACTTCGAGGGATTCTTCGTCACGTATCTCGAGATGCTGCGCTTCGTGATTCCCAAAGGCTATGACGAGCCGGTTGCGAGGGCGGTGGCACAACTCTGCGCAGAGATGTACCAGCAGGCGCTGAAGGTCTATTGCGGGCTGTCGGCGCCGGAGCGACGTACGTTGGTCCCACCCGACCTGACGCCTGAGGCCATACTCGCTTTCGATCTTCTGGCCCAGGATGGCATCCAGAGGCTGAAGGCGAGAGTTGCCGAGCGGGAGCTGAAGGCGAGCGAGGGGAGATTGCAGAAGATCCGCAGTTCTCGGACGTTTAAGCTCTCTCAGGCGCTTCGCAAGATCTCGCGCTTCGGACGGTAGATCGAGCTGATCGTTCGTGCCGCGCTGGGATGACTGCCCTAAGATGCTGTCAAGGCGTTCTAGAGGTACGTCGCCGCGAGCGATGTGATTGATGTGACATCAGACTGCAGTGAGAGGGGAAGTCGGTCGTCGTGATAGCGCGAGCAGCAGTCGATCAACCTCCCGCGATCAGCGTCATCGTGCCGGCGCACGATGTCGTGCGCTACATCGGAGAGGCGCTGCAGTCACTCTCGGCGCAGACGTTCGCTGACTTCGAGGTGCTCGTCGTCGACGACGGGTCCACCGACGGCACGCGCGAGATCATCGAGACATTCTGCGAGGGCGAGCTGCGGTTCACGGCGATCCTCCAGGAGGCGGAAGGCGTTTCCGCCGCGCGCAACGCTGGGCTGGACGCGGCGCGCGGAGAGTACATCGCATTTCTCGACGGTGACGACCGGTACCTACCCAACACGCTCGAGCTGCTCCATGGGCGGGCGACGGCCTCCGGTGCCGATCTGGTGATCGGCGATTACGAGATCTTTGACGACGTGCACTCTTGGCACGTCCCTGAGATGCAGACGCTGCTCGAGCAGCCGGCATACGGACCCTTGGATCCGGCCCTACCCTCTTGCTACGTGATCTGGAACAAGCTGTATCGCCGCGACCTCATCGAGCAAGCCCGCCTGCGTTTCCCCCCGTACGTCTACGCGCAGGACAGCGTCTTCGCGATGCGCTACGCCTACCTGTGTGAGACGATCGTCACGCTTCCCGAGGATGTCTGCCGATACCGTCGGCGATCCCTGTTCGGCGAGCTCTCGGCGACGCAGGTCATCTCACTGAGGTCAGAGCGCGACCACCTCTCGACACACGCCGACATACGAACGGCGGCGATACAGCGGTGGGACGTCGCGCTCGACTCGGCCGATCCATCCAACAGGTCAGAGATCGAACGACTGCTCGCAGAGTATCTCAATCGGCTTTCCGTCAAGGAAGCGGATCGGCTGGTCGGAGCGCGGTACGCCAACTTCTGGCACGCCGAGGAGGGCGTTGCGGAGTTGATCTCGGCGCGCGTGGCGGAGTTGAGCCGAGTGATTCCGTTCGCAGCATGGCAGCGATTGGCGCGTCGCTATCCCGATCTGCCTCTTGCCCAGTTGCCGAAATCGAAGCCGCAGGCGGCCGAGCATCCTCTGGTGTCGGTGATCGTCTGGGGCGACGGCATGGATGCGGCTGCGCTCGAGTCGACCCTGCATTCCATCTACGCACAACGCTTTCCGCTGTTCGACGTGTACGTGACCCGAGCGACGGCGCAGGCTCTTCCGGAGCATCTCGGGAACTTCGCGAACCTGCGAGTGGTCGACGCCGAGGACCGAGCGAGCTTCGTTCAGAGAGCACTCGAATCGACCCGCGCCGAGTATGTGCTTATCGCAGAGGCCGACGTGGTATATCGCATCACCGCTCTCCGGCGCATGTGGAAGCGGCTGTCGACGAGCAACTGTGACGCGTTGGCCTGTCCGGTCGCACACGCCCGCGAGGGAGAGCAGCCCCGTGTCATCGCTGCTCACGAAATCGCGTTCCAGCAGCCGACACCTGTGCGGGGCACACTCGATCCGTCGCACGCAGCACTCGATCTGATGCTGTCAAACAAGCTCATCCGAACCTCCTATCTGCGGCTTAGCGGGTTCGCACCGACCGCATCGCAGCGCGAGGATGCCGAGGCGTTGTACCGCGACGCGTACGTTCTCCAAGCTCCCGGTGAGCGACTCATGTACACGCTCTCTTCGGAGGAGCGGTTCACGCGTGGGGTTTTGGGGCTCGATGCGGTCCCGGTGATGCCGACTACCGTGTCCGCCCCGGCTGTTCCGGCCACCGCAGCCACTGCGGCTCCGGCTACCCCAGTGCCCCGTCGCTCCCTCATCGATGGCGTTGCGACATGGCTGGCCAAGCGCGGGGGTGGACGATGAGCGATACCATGCGCCCGGTCCTGTTTCTGGACACGACAGGCCAGGGGTTTTCGAGGAATCTCGCGGCCCTGCGCGATGAACTGCTGAGCGCACACCAGAGCCTCGCGATGAGGTATTTCTTCGCGGATCTGGAATCGGCCGAGCTGACCCCAGAGGCCGACCTCGGCGAGATGCGAGCCCTGCTGGAACGGCGGTCGTCCGAAGCGGGTTGGGTCATCACCGCATCAGAGTCGAAGCATTCCCACCGCGGTGGGGCACCGGAGAACCAGAAACGCGTGCTACTCCTGTCGCCTCGGCTCAACCTGGTGGATGCCGGCGCCAAAGCGGGCAAGCCGGTGGATGACTACACGGATGTGGCGGTTCCCGGAAGTGCCTTCGTCCCGCACGCGCAGAAGCGCTTCCCGCACGCTCACGTGCATGCGGTAGGACTTCCGGTATTCGCCGAACTCGTCTCAGGCCCGCTCCGTGATCGCGCGCGCCATCAACTGGCGACGCTGTGTCCCGCGTCCGCCGACAAGCGGGTTGTTGTCGTCACCACGCAGCGCACACCGGAGAAGGTGTTCGGGGTTACGAGTGTCCGGGAGTTGGCCGCGAGTCTGGCCGAGGACGTCTTCCTGGTGCTCAACGTCCCGGGTCTGCTCGACTCACTCGGCGCCGAGCCAGCATCCCTAGCGGAGCGCGTGTTCGTCAACGACGGCAATCTCGGCCTCTTCAGCCTGCTGGCCTTAGGCGACATCCTGCTCACCAGCAAGTTCCGCGACGCCGTGTACTTCGCGGTCACGGGCCGGCGTCTGTTCCTGCTCAACACCGAGCGAAACGTCGACACCCTCGGAGACAAGCTGCCGGACGACTATAAGCGGCTCGGAATCGCCGACGTGTCCGCCCTACCCGACACGTTGTCGGCAGTCTACGACGAGGCGGCTCGACTGCAATTCCAGTCGACGTACGCCGTCCTCGATCCTGAGACCTCTGGGACCCGGATCGTAGACGCCCTGTTCTAGCGCTTGGGAATTACGGCGCCACGGCCGGCAGTATCAGCGTGTCGACCACGCGCTCGCTCGCATGCCCGTCGGCCAGGTCGAACGATCGGCTTCTGAACTCCTCAACCCGCGCGACGTCGAGCATCCCCGCCGACAAGTACTCGGCGAGCGCCGTGGTGGTGGTGAACACGGGGCCGGGAACGCCGGACTCGTAGTCGAAGTAGAAGCCGCGCTCGGCCTGGTACGCCTCGAAGTCCGGCGCAAAGAACGCCATCGGGCGGCCGAGCAGGGCGTACTCGTAGATGGTGCTCGAGTAGTCGGTCACGAGCAGGTCGCTTATGAGCAGCAGCTCGTTGATGTCGGGGTGGCGCGAGACGTCGATCACGAATCCCGCGAGCTCGTCATCGATCGCGACCTCGGCGGCGACGAAGGGGTGGAGCCTCAGCAGCACGACGTACTCATTTCCGCACGCGGCCTGCAGTTCGTTCAGATCGAGATCGTCGTGGTACGCCGCCGAGTGCTTGCTGTCGCCGCGGAACGTAGGAGCGTACAGGACCGTCTTCTTGCCGGACGGCAGACGGTACTTCGCCCGCAGCTTCTCGGCACGCGCAGCGAACTCGGGGTCGAAGAACACGTCGGTTCGCGGTACACCGAGCGAGACGAACCGCTCGGCCGGCTGGCCGAATGCCTCGGCGTACGCGGGGACGGCTGTGTGCGAGGCGATGAGACAGTGGGTGTAATTCGAGTGGATCCTCACCCGTCGGATGAGCGAAGGTGATGCGCCGAACGTCTTGTCGATGACGCTGTACCCGATCTTCTTGAACGCGCCGCTCGCGTGCCACGTCTGGATCACGGTGGTCTGCGGCTTCAGGCGGATGACGTACAGGGGGAAGAAGTAGTCGTCGACCACGAACACCGTCGAGGTGGCCAGGTAGTACTCGGCACGCAGCGCGAACAGCAGGGTGTCGAGCTTGCTGGTCCGCGTCTCGGCGCTTGCGCGCACCAGCGTGACGATCTCGATTCCCAGCGCGCGCCGCTCGACCTCGTCATGCAGCGCTTTGAGGTTACCGCCAAGCCGAGTCGCATGACCCGATGCGAATACGATCCGCGGACGCACCGGCAGCGGGTACATCACCGCGTAGGCGATGCGCAGGATCCACTTGCGCAGGAAGACGATCATGAGGCCTCGCGTCCCAAGATCAGTTGATCGATCACGCGATCGGTCGAGCCGGCATCAAAATAGCGCAGGTGTTCTGCTGCGAACCGCTCGACTTTCTCGGCTTCGAAGTCACCGGTGCGCAGCGCCTCGAGCAGCGCCGAGAACGTTCTGACGATCTTGCCGGGGACGAACGCAGTGAACTCCTCGTAGAAGTCGCGGCTGGCGACGTACTCGTCGAGGTCGTAGGCGAAGAAGAGCATCGGTCGCTTCAGCGTCGAGTACTCGAAGACGAGCGATGAGTAGTCAGTGATCACAAGGTCGGCGACGAGCAGCAGATCGTTGATCTCACGCACGGTCGTGGCGTCGACAAAGCGATCGACGAACTCCTCGGGAATGTCGATCGTCTCGCGAACAAACGGGTGCATCTTGAAGACGAAGACGGCCTCCTGCTCAACACACAGCTCGTAGAGCGCCGGCAGGTCGAGCTGATCGAAGTCGTAGTAGGCGGTGCTTGGGCCTGAGCCACGAAAAGTCGGCGCGAACAGAATCACTCGCGAGTCGCGCAGCTCCGGCATCGCCGAGTAGACCGATTCGATCGCGCGAGTCTTGTACTCCTCGTCGAAGAAGAGGTCCATACGCGGGATTCCGGTCGCCACGACACGCTCCTCGGGCAGCCCGAACGCCTCGGCGTAGAAGGGCACGTCGTGCTCGGAGCTGACGATCGCGTGGGTGTAGTTCTTGTGCGACTTGGCGAAGGGGGAGGGACCGCCCTTCTTCCCCACGCGGCTGTAGCCGACCGTCTTGAACGCGCCGCTCGCGTGCCACAGCTGGATGATGCGCACCTCCGGTGCGAAGGGCACCTGGTAGAGCAGGGGGTGGAAGTCGTCCAGGAGAATCACGTCGGCCGTCGCGAGCTGGTATGGCAGCTTGAACTTGTCCAGAAGCGGTCGCCTCGCGACGATGCTCGACTTGAACGCGGTGGTGAGCTGGTAGTCGCGATCGAGGCCGCGCTCTATCATGCGCGCGTGGATGAGCTCCAGGTTGCCCGAGAGCCCGGATCGTGAGTCCGAGGTGAACAGAATTCGACGTCCGTTCTTGCGGACCAGTCGCCTCGAGGTCTTGTACGTCGCCGAGAACACGGTCTTCCTCAGGCGGCGCATCAGGCTGCGTGTGTCGCGTTTGAGCCCGGCCATGCCCGGGGGCTTTGGCTTCCTCGGCGCGCGCTGGTAGTCGATGGCGAGAGCGAACTGGCCGGTGCCGGGCCGGGTGCTCGGCAAAACCCGGTAGCTGTAAGCGTCCGTTGTGAAGTCGCCACCGTAGCATTGGGAGGGGACGGCGATCTCACCGGCCACGCCGACGGGAATCGGTTCCTCATCGGCATCGGCATCGGCGCCGCAGGCGAAGAGTGACCAGGTACCGGCCGTCAGGGGATCCTGACCGTCCAGACGCATCGCATTACAGTCGATGACGACGCGCATGTCCTCACACGTGACCCCCGGCAGCGTCACACGCTGGCCCGTGACGTCGTTCATCACGAAGAACTCGGGTGACACGCCCAGGGCGTCGCGCGCGGTCGAGTCGATGAAGCGTCCGACGAGGCGCATGCGCACGCGCCGCCACTCGATGGCGTCTATGACGATCCGGGAGGTTGCGGCGTGCGGATCGATCGACGTGGATTCCGGTGTCAGGCTCATTCGTTCTCGAACTCGTAGTCCACGTGGGTGATGCCAGTACCCAGGAAGTCAGACTGGCGGATCTGGAACGGCCGCTTGTTCGAGTACCCCACGTAGAACCCGGCATCGTTGTTCCACAGCTCGCCGGAGAGGAGGTACTCGCCGCCCAGAAGCCGAGGAGCCTTGAGCCGCACCTTCAGTCGGTGGACGCCAATCTCGGATGAGACCACGTTGGCGGGGTTCTGCTTGTCGGCCATGTAGACCTCGAGCTGCTCGGCGTTGCGAATGGTGTAGCAGAACGTGAGCTTCTCGATGGGCCGCTTGACCTCGTAGGTGAACTCGAAGTGGATGTCGTCACCGTAGTCGAACAGCCGTGTGTTCACGTCGTTTCCGTCGAACATTCGGAAGCTGGTGACCTCGAGCACGTCGCTCTTCTCGGAGGGCGGAGAGGAGCCGTCCTCGAGCGCGGAGGCCTTCAAGGTCTTCTGCTTGCCGCGCTCTCGCTTGAGGAAATCCTCGTAGGCCAGTACGACCGGTCCCAACTCGCCGTACTCCATGACGACGCCATCGTTGATCCAGAGCGCCTTGGTGCAGAACGCCTTCACCGTGAACAGCGCGTGGCTCACAAACAGAATCGTCTTGCCCTCGCGACGGAACTGCTCCATCTTCTCGATGCACTTGAGCTTGAAGATGTCGTCGCCCACAGCGAGGACCTCGTCCACGATGAGGATGTCCGGATCGACGCTTACGCTCACCGCGAAGCCGAGGCGCGCCTTCATGCCGCTTGAGTAGGTGCGCAGCGGCTGATGAATATGGTCGCCGATGTCGGCGAAGGCGATGATCTCGTCTTTGCGCGCGTCGGCTTCATCACGCGGGATTCCCAGCGCGAGCGCTCGCAGGTAGATGTTCTCCACGCCGGTGAGCTCGGGGTCGAATCCGCTCGTCAGTTCGAGCATCGCCGAGACCCGGCCGTCCACCTCGATGTCGCCACGGGTCTGATGCGCGACGCCCGTGATGATCTTGAGCAGCGTGGACTTGCCCGACCCGTTCTTGCCGAGAATCGCGATGACCTCACCGCGCGGAAAGTCGACGGTGACGTCGGTAAGTGCGTTGAAGCGCCTCGCGTGATCCCTGCGCCTGAACGGCGCGAGAGCGCGATCGAGGGAGGAATCGTAGATCTTGTATGACTTGGTAAGGCCGCTCACGCGAACCGCGCAATCCATCTACGTCTCCTCCTTACAGCACGTCGGCGAACTCAGGCTCGAGTCGCGAGAAGATGAAGCTTGTCAACAGCGCGAGGATCGTCATGAGCGCCCAGAAGTACAGGGTGTAGCCCATGTCCTCGTAGAACCAGTGCCGAGTTACAAGCGCCGCACGGTATCCCTCTAGGAGGTAGGCGATCGGATTCGCCTTCACAAACAGGAGCAGGAGTCCGGACAGGCTGTCCGTGGACCACAAAACGGGCGAAAGCCAGAACAGGAACGTGGTGACCGATTTCACGCCGTGCAGTATGTCGCTGCTGATAGCCGTCAGCGCAGATAGCATGGTGGCCATGACCACGGTGAACGTGATCGTGCAGAGAATGAAGTACGGCAGCTGCAAGAAATAGACGCTCAGCCCGAAGCCGGACACCACGAAGATCGCGACCGTGATGCCCATCAGCATCAGGTGGACGAAGAGCAGTGAAAGCACCTCAGACACGGGCAGCGTTTCGATCGGGTACACGAGCTTGGTGACGAACTGGCTGTTCGAGCGAACCGCCGAACCTCCGATGACCAGTGAGTCCGAGATGAAGTTCCACGCCATCATGCTCGGAAGAAGCCACAGGATGTAGGGTACGCCGTTGGCGGTGGCACCCTGTCGAATCCCCACCGCCACCGCGAACCAGAGTGCGGTGATGAAGATGAGCGGCTTGACCAGTGCCCACGTGACGCCCAACGCCGAGCCGCTGTGCCGCTTGTTCAGCATCACCAGCGCCATCGCGTAGGTTCTCTTCACATTCCGTGCGTTGCTCCTGAAGAGGCGCAGTAGATCGTGGAAGGCGGTGATCACGGTGGTGGGGCTCCTCGGCGTTGAGATTGCGACGTATGCCGCGCGGGCGCCAGTATCCAGCACCTGAATCATTGTCCCCCATTCTGTTTCCGATGTGAAACCTGCGCGGAACCGAGTTGATCCCGGGCTTCAGGCCAGCTGAGCTCGATATAATCTATACTGGCCCGATGCCGCAGTATCGCGGTTCGGGGGCAGCAAACGTGGATTCTTCCAGTAGGCGGGTGCATGTGATGAAGACCGGAATGATTATTCTGGCTGGTGGCGTGGGGAAGCGCATGGGGCAACCGATCCCCAAGCAGTTCATCATTCTCGCGGGCAAGCCGATCATCGTTCACGTGCTCGAGAAGGTCGAACGACTGGCCTCGCTCGATCGCGTGATCATCACCTGTCCCACTGAGTTCGTGGAACGGACGCGCGCGCTTCTCAAGCATCGAAACCTCGAGGACCGCTTCTGCTGTATCGAGGGCGGCGTCACTCGGCAGGAGTCGGTGCACATGGGCCTGAAGCAGATGACCGACTGCGACCGCATCGTGATCCACGAAGCGGTCAGACCGTTCGTGCTGACCGAGGAGTTCCAGGCCCTCATCGACTGCGAGCACGAGAATGCCATCTACGGGACGCGTATTCCGTTCACCGTTCTTTGCGGCAACGAGTACGTCGAGGGCACCATCGAACGATCAACCCTCGTCAACGTCCAACTCCCACAGAAGTTCAACGCCGAGGCGTTGCGTAAAGCACACGAGCTCGCGTGCGAAGAGGGTCGCGAGTTCACCGAGGACGCGAGCATGATCTTCCACTACGGGACAGGGAAGGTTCGCATCCTAGAGGGCTCCGAGAAGAACATCAAGATCACCGACCCGACCGATCTCACGATCGGCGAGGCGATATACAGCGAATACGTACTCGGCAGAACGCTGGATTCATGAAAACATGCATCATCACCGGGGCGAGTCAGGGCATTGGTCGTGCAACCGCCGTCAAGCTCAGCCGCGACCCCGCGTTCACAAACATAGCGCTCATCGCGCGCAGTGAGTCCGGCTTGGCCGAGACCATCGCGCTGATGGACACATCCCAGACCACGGTCAAGGCCATACCGTACGACCTCGCGGACCTCGACGGCATCTGCAAGGTCGTCGAGGGCGTGCACGAGGAGTTCGGTTCCATCGACGCGCTGCTCAACATCGCCGGGTACGCCGCGCCCGATGCCCTGCTCGACACCACGACCGATGACATCCTTATGACGTTCACCGTCAACGTGTTCGCGCCGATGGTCCTGACCCGTGAGTGCGTGCGCTACATGCGGCACCGCCCCTCGAAGATCGTGAACGTCGCCTCCACAGCGGGCGTCACCTCTCGGCCGGGATGGCTTGCGTACTCGGCGTCCAAGGCCTCGGTCATCTCCATGTCGAACACACTCTCTGACGAGCTCGCCGAGTACCAGATCAAGGTCTACAGCATCTCACCCGGGCGTTGCGCCACTGAGCTCCGCAAGAAGCTCGCTCCCGAGGAGGACCCGAGCACGATCATGCAGCCCGAGCACGTCGCGGACGTGATCGCATCACTGCTCTCTGATGCGGAATCATGCCTCGACGGACAGAACCTCATAGTGAGGCAGAAGCCCTCACCCGGGAAATGACCTGGCTCGAGTACGTCCTCTCCGCGATCTGGCTGCGCGGGGCCTATCTCGCCTGTTGCCTACTGCCGATACGGCAGGACAAGGTCGTCTTCGCTTCCGCGCGCGCGGAACACCTCGAGGGTAACCTGCTGTATCTGTTTGAGGCGATTCGCCAGCAGCGACCCGACTTGAAGTCGGTGTTGTTGCTTGAGCGCTACTCCTATGACCTGCCTGGCAAGATCGCCTACTTCTTCAGGATGGTGCGCGGCGCGTATCACCTCGCAACGGCTCGCTACTTCATCGTCGACAATGCGTACTTGCCGATTCACGTCGGCCCGCACCGTCGCGGAACCGAGGTCTTTCAGGTTTGGCATGCGGCCGGAGCGCTCAAGGTGTTCGGCGTAGATGTTCATGTGCCCAGTCGCGAGGTCGAAAGCCGATTCATCCACAAGTACTATGACTACGTGATCGTGGGATCCGATGTCGCGATCAAGCCGTACGCCTCAGCATTGCGCACACCCGAGGACCGTGTTCTGCCATTGGGCGTCGCACGCACCGACTTCTTCTTCGATGCCGAGGGAATGGCAGAGGCCCGGCGCCGCATCTTCGAGGCGCATCCCGAGCTTGTCGGTCGCAAGGTGGTCGTGTACGCGCCGACGTTTCGCGGTCACGGTCTGGAGAAGCGACCCGGTCAGCGCTTGGACGCGGTTGCCTTGCGCGCGGCGCTCCCGGCGGACTACGCACTCGTCCATAAGCTGCACCCGGTCTTCGACGCGAGCCTGATCGACGCTCACGGTTACGACGCGGTGATCAGCGATGAGTTCGATATCAACGAGCTCTTCACTGTCACTGACATACTCGTGACCGACTACTCCTCGTCCATCATCGAGTACGCGCTGCTGCGCAAGCCCATGATTCTGCTCGTCGACGACCTGGATGAGTACGCAGTCGACCCGGGATTGTACATGGACTACCGTGCCCAGATGATCGGTGCGTTCGCGTATCATCCCGATGATGTCGCGAACCTGATCCTGGCCGAGGAGTTCGACCTCTCGGCCTACGACGGCTTCATCGAGCGCGAGTGCCAGTACGCTGACGGATCCGCCAGCACTCGCTTCGTCGAGTTCCTGTCCAAGCACTAGTAGAGGATCCGCCGATGGCTTCGGCCGACCCCAGCGCACCGCCCCGACCCGCGGATCGCAACGACCTCATCGACGCGCTCAAGCTCTATGCGATGGGGCTCGTGGTGCTCACCCATGTGCTCGGGCTCCGTCCCGAGTTTCGCGACCTGTCGCCTCGCACCGTCGACATCATGATCACCTTCAACATGCCGCTGTTCACGTTCCTCTCGGGCTACGTCCTCTTTGGCCGAGAAGGCACGCGTCCCGTACGTTTCGTCCGGGGCAAGGCGCGCGCGTTGCTTGTGCCATATGTGGCGTGGATTCTCGTCGAACTGCCTATTCGACACTACCCGCCCTCGGCGTGGCTCCCGCGGCTGGGGCAGGCACTCGCTGACCCGCACGCGGGCATGCAGATGTGGTTTCTGTGGCTGCTCTTCTGGCTGTTCGTGCTCTTCACCGGCGTCCGCTTGGTGAGCACGGATGATCGCTGGCTCGGTGCTGGCGCCGTTGTGATGGGTGCGACGTTGCTCATTGGAACGACCACGGCGTTCGGTCTCGACAAGATCACGTGGCTCTATCCGTTCTTCATCCTCGGCTATCTGGTTGCGAAGCACCGGGCGAAGCTGGCGCGGCTGGATGTGTGGGTCGCGGTCTGCAGTCTCGTGGCCTTTCCGGCGTTGCTGCTGTGGGCGCCTCCCGGTGTGGGTGTGCGGTTCGCGACGGCGCTGGCGGGCATGGGGGCGTCGTGGGCGATCTTTGGACTGCTACCCGCGAGGGTGCTGTGGCCTCTGGGTTTCGTGGGGCAGAAGACGCTGGGACTATATGGCTGGCAGATGGTCGTGCTTCCGTTCCTGATCGTCGGCACGGGGTGGCTGGGCGCCGCGGTGTCGTGGGCGCTCGTTATGGTGGTGGCCACGTTGCTCACGCTGGTGATCGAGCGCGCCGCCTTCACGCGCGCCGTATTCCTGGGGCAATGGCCACGTTCCTGGCGCTAGCTTCGACTGGCTCGTGAACAAACTCGCGTGCAACGGCTGCGCACAGCACGAGTCAGGTCGACTGGACATCAGAGCGGTCGGGTATTCTCCCTGTGACCATCATCGAAGGGAGACACACATGGACGCGAAACAGCAGGTTCTTGAGTGTATGACGGCTGCAGGTGAGCCGCTGAACGCGGGCAAGATCGTCGAGGCCACCGGGCTGGATCGCAAGGACGTCGACAAGGCGATGGCCGACCTCAAGAAGTCCGGCGAGATCGTATCGCCCAAGCGGTGCTTCTGGCAGCCGGCGTAGATCTCGGCCGGCAAGCGTGTCGATCGAATCGAGCATCAGGGCCCATCTGGTTCGACTCTGCACCACGTTCCCGGACCGCCACGTCGGCGGTCCGGGAAATCGTGACGCCACGGCATACTTTGCGGAGTGCGCGGCTGCGCACGGCTTCTCCGTCGAGGTGACAGAGATGGAATGCCTTGAGTGGGAGCCGCAGACCGCGGCCGCGTCGGTCGAGGTGCGCGGGGTGGTGCAGTCGCTACACGTGGGGCCGTACTCGCTGCCGGTCAGAGCCCGGGCGCGACTGGCCGCAGTGTCGTCCGTGGAGGAGCTTGAGTCGGGCGACTTCTCGGACACGGTTCTGCTGCTTCACGGGGCCATCACGGCAGAGCAGCTGATGCCCAAGAACTTCGTGTTTTACAACCCCGAGTCGCATCGGCGAATCATCCGCGCGATCGAGCGACAGGCGCCGGTCGCGGTCATCGCGGCCACGGGGCGCAATCCCGAGCTTGCGGGTGGCGCGTATCCTTTCCCGCTCTTCGAGGACGGCGACTTCGACATCCCCAACGCGTATCTGACCGACGTCGAGGGCGAGGCGCTGCTCACGGCTGTGGGAGAGCGTGTCGCACTGCAAATCGACTCGCGACGGATTCCCGCCCAGGCGCAGCACGTTGTGGCGACGCGGGCCGGCACGGGGGAGGGGCGCATCTGCTTCTTCGCGCACATCGACTCAAAGGACGGGACACCCGGCGCGCTCGACAACGCGACAGGTGTGGCGGTGCTGCTCGGCCTCGCCGAGTTGCTCGCCGAGTACCACGGCGGCCCGAGCATCGAGCTTGTGCCGTTCAACGGCGAGGACTACTACGCGCCCGCCGGTCAGATGCGTTACCTCGCCGAGAACAAGGAACGTCTGGGCGACATCCTGCTCGGCTGCAACATCGACGGTGCAGGGTTCGCCGGCGCGCAGACGGAGGTATCGCTCTATGGGCTCTCGCCGCGCGTGGAGGTGGCAGTGCGTGCCGCGATGGAGCGTGCTGGCGTGGCCGAGGGACCGCAGTGGGTGCAGGGCGACCACACGCTGCTGGTGCAGAATGGCGTGCCCGCGCTGGCCGTGACCTCTGCGGATGTGTTCTTCAACGTCTCTACGGTCGCGCACACTCCTGATGACACGATCGACTTGGTCGATCCTGCAGCTCTGGTCGGCGCTGCATCCTTCTTCTCGGGCCTCGTGCTCGAACTCTCCTGATCGACCGACTCGCACGCACGGTTCTCTGACGCTGGTCGCGCTCGCGCGCTCGCACGCATGTGCGTCTGCGTCGCCGACGGCAAGTCCTCGGTAAGGCCTCGGTAAGGCCGCACTGGTTCTATCGGCATGGAGGCACGCGTGCGAACGAGGCCAGGGAGGGAGCTCAAGCAACACCTCGGTGCCGGCGCGTGTCACTGTCGAGTGGCTTCGGGGGGAGGATGCGAGGATGAGATTCAGACGACTCATGGCTGTCGCTGCGATTGCTGCGGTGGTTGGCGCGGGTACCGTGGGACCTGCGCTGGCCTACACGAACGGTTCGCGCTATTTGACGGTTCCGTGCACCACGTCGTGCGGACAGCAGGACTACACCAACTGGTGCGGCGTGGCGAGCACGCACGCCGTGCTGCACAAGCTCGGCAAGAACATCGCGCAGAGCACGCTTGCGACCAAGTACGGAGTGGGCAAGAACGACGGATCGGCAGTGGCGATCGAGAAGATCCCCGGGGTGCTGAACGGGTACATCAGCGGCTTCGACTACGTACACGTGGCTCGAAGCGGAATCGGCTCTGTCAGCAGCATGAAGAGTGTTGCTCAGTACTGCGTCGACAAGGGATACCTCGGCATCCCGTGCGTGAATCCGTATCCGTACACCAACTCACTGGGGCAGTATTCGCCGGGGCTTCCCACGTACACCGGAACGGCAAGAGGCGGTCACTACATCGTGATCCGCGGCTACAACTACACCACGAGCTCATCGAGCATCTACTACTGGGATCCGCACTACGACGCGAGCCACTACGGCTACCACAACACCAGTGCGACCAACTTCTGGAAGACGATGTACTACAAGAACTGGGGTAGCCAAGGTGTCGTCTACTAGCCGAGCAGCCGGCGCCTGGATAGTGATACCGGTATGGGCTCGACGGGCGCTCGGCGTGGCACTAGCGGGTGTGGTGTGGGGACAGGCTGCGCTGGCGGTCGGGGTTCTCCTGCTTCCGCGCTACCTCGTGTACGGCGAGGCGGTGAAGGCCGGGAATGCGTATCGCATCGTCGCGCTGACGGCACTTCTGCCGTGGACGATGGCCGTTGGCATCGCGTCGCATGCGAGCGGGTTCTTGGGCCGCAACGGCATCGGGCCGCCGGACCCGGGCCTGCTGACCGCGCTTGTGGCACCACTTGCGGCTTGTGCGCTGGCCACTGGGGCGGCAGTGGTGTTCCGCTCGCGCCGGTTGCGCTGGGGGCGACTGGCGGTGGGTGGTGTGGTGATTGTCGCAGCGGCCGTGCTGACGCTTCAGCTGGCTGACTGTGTGCGAGCGGAGCGCGAGTTCTTCGCTCTGGTCTCGCAGAGCGACACTCCTCATCTCTCACCGCGTGTGGTGCCAAAAGCAGAGAGCTTTCTGGCCGCGCACCCGTACTCACGATGGCGATCGGAGGCGATACGGATCGGCGCGATGGCCGCGGAGGCATCCGGCGATGATGCGGACGCGGAGCGTCGCTGGCTCGACTTCGGCGAATCGTTCAACGGCGCAGCAGTGCCGGGAGTCGCATACGCGGAGTACAGCAGGGCCAGATGCTGGGAGCGTCTCGGGGGATCACGCAAGGCAACGCGGCATTATCGAGAGGCGGTGTCGATCATCCGTGGTCGCGACGATGGGATTCAGAGCTGGATCGGTTCGGACGGGGCGATAGCACTTGCGCGGATAGAAGTGGCACAAGGACGCCCGATGCGGGCGGCGTACTGGACAAGGAAGGCAAACGACATCTCGGCCGCGAGCCGGGATTGATGGGGTGATGAGGATGAGAGTCGTTACATGGAGGCATGGTCTCGCCGTGGGTCTCGCTGCGGTGCTGGTAGCTTCGACGGCAACCGTGATGGTTGTGACGCTTGCAGGTCCCACCGCCGCGAATGCGGACGAGGCCCGCGAACGGTGCGTGAGAGCGCTGCGCACGCGGCATTCGTGGCGTGCCAAGTACGTCGAGACCGAGAACGGATCGGACGGCACCAAGTCCGTCGTTCGCACCGAGATCACCGTGCGTCAGCCGGGCGAATACCGAGTGGTGGTCCGCGAGCGGGATGACCGCGGCCGCGAGGTGGTCTCGGCGACGATCAGATCCGGGGACACCCTCTACACAAGGCGGATCGATGAGGGTGGCAAGCCGGTACTGCACGTCATGAAGGGCGTGCGACCCACGTTTGGTGTTGAGATGGACAACGCGCTTGGTGAGACGGTCCGATCTGTGGCCGATGCGACTTCGCTCCGGGTGGTCGGTTCAGAGCGCATCGGGGGGAAGAACGCCCACAAGCTGGAACTGGCGCCCAATCGGTTCGTGTGGACGGATGTGCAGAGCGGCCTGCCGGTTCGAGAGCGCGAGGTGTCGGGGGAGACGGTGGTGCGTGAAGTGAACTTCGACTCTTTTGAGGCGGATCCCGTGGTCACGGATGCCGACTTCGCGGTGGCATCGTTGGGAACGGTGGAACGCACGGTGGTCGAGGACCTGGGTTTTCGGCCTGTGAAGTCTGCTGGTGATGCTTGGGCTGCGCTCGGTTTCGAGCCGGTGATGCTCAGAGTTCCCGCGGGTTATACGGTCGCGGAGCAGGGCTACTGCGACCCGCGGGTCTCGGCGGGAGACCGCGAGCCCGAGGCGGCGTTCGTGACACTGCTGAGTGATGGAGCGAGTTCGCTGTTGATCACTCAGACCTCACGTCCAGGTCTTGGCGACACGATGTACCCGGTCGACTCCGATGAACCGGATGCTCCGCGCGAGGTCGACGTGGATGGCCGGCGAGCGCTGCTCTACGGCGATGCGAGCGGTGGCCAGCTCACGCTCGCACGCAGGGACATTCTCATCAGTGTCGAAGGTAACGTCTCGGGCGAAGCACTGATCGCCTTTGGGAACACGATCCAGTGAGCGGTCAAAGAAGGGACCGGTACATGACTATGCGATCTTGGCTCACCTGTGTGAGTGCGGTACTGCTAGCCTGCGCACTGTCCGGTTGCACATCGACAACTGAGAGCCCGACACCGGAGCCCGCTGACACTGAGGTCGGGACCAGCGTGCCAACGGCGGCAGAGGGCCTGGCTTTCGTTGCCGACGGACAACTGATGGTGATTCGAAACGGGAAGGCCGAGAAGACAGACACGCCAGGTACCGTCCAGGCGGTCGGAACCGGCGCAAATGGCGGTGGGCTTCTGGTCCGGGACAAGCCCAGGGAGTCGTCAGCCGATGTCTCGTGGTATCTGCCGGGCGCGGGCGAGCTCACCAAGTTGCGGCGCTTCGACGATGCCGGCACGCTCGGACTCATTCGGTATCTCAACCAGGCGGATGCCGTGTGGTTCACCGTGTTCGGTGACCCGAACACGGTGTTGATGAGTGCGTCACCGCCGTCCTCGGAAGCAATGATTCGGGCGCTGGATTCGAGCTTCAACGGCGAGTTCGATATCGACTCACGCGGTGAGCTCATCGCCTACGTGGGCAACACGCAGAGCCCATCGGTGCTGATGTTGGCGGATGGGGAGGGAGAGAGTGCGGTGCCGACCAAACTCGACCTCATCTTCTCGCCCGATCTCTCCCCGCAAGGAACTGTGCTGTGCTTCGTGGGAGGGCAGTCCTCAGAGGACCTGAGCGTCTGGGTCTTCGATCGAGAGCAGGGAGAGCTCCGCGAGCTCACTGAAACGCGGAAGCTGACGCCAACGGTACCGGTGCTCTCGGCGGATGGTGCGAACGTGGCGTTTCGCAGCGCAGACGACGGTTCCCTGTGGATCGTCGACGTCGCGAGTGGCAAGCCGCAGAAGCTGCCGTTTGTGGCCGACGAAGGTCCTATCGGCTGGTAGCCATGTGGGTGGTGCAGCGTGCCGACGCAATTGTCGGCCGCTGTGCCATCCACTCGTCGGCCCATTCGAGTCCGTCGGCCCAGACGCAAGTCGGCGTGCCGAGTTCAGGGACACTCAGATGGCGCTCAATGGTACGTCCCGAAATCCGGCGATGAACTCCATCAGTCGGTACACATCGGCGAAGTTGGACGCTAGGCCCATCGAGACGCGCATGGTGTTGGGCATTTTGCCGGTGGTGTCTCGGATGATGTCGTGGCACTCGGTGAATGTGACCGGCTTCGCACGCTCCGTGAAGCACTCGGCCATGTCGTCGCGGGTGATGCGGTGGGCGACCTCGCCATCGCCTGGATTGCAGAAGCAGCCGGTGCGCAGCGAGATGAGTTGGCGGCCGGCGAGAAGCTCCATGGCGTCGACGTCGTAGGGCGTGCCGTTGGGGGCCAGCAGGTAGAACGCGATCGTGGCGCCGCGGCTCTCTGTGGTGGTCGGGCCGAAGATACGCACCAGCGGCGATCCGTCGCTGTGTGTCGCTGCGGTCATCTCGCCCAACAGCCAGCGAGACAGCGAGGCGACCCGCTGGTGGATCACCTCGATTCCGACGGCCGAGAGGTGGTCGAGCCCGATGTGAACCGCTGGCAGCCCCAAGTAGTCGACGGTGCCGTCCTCGAAGCCGACGTGTCCGGAAGCGAGGTGGTGCCAACCGGCGCCTTGCACCGACGCGAGTGTGATCGTGCCGCCGGCGAACCACGGCCGGTGCAACTTGGGCAGCTTCTCTCGGCGGACGATGAGCGCTCCGACGCCGGTGGGGTAGCCGAACATCTTGTAAAACGACAGTGGCACGAAGTCCGGCTTGATGACCGACAGATCCAGCCGATTGGTCGGCGCGAAGGCAGCGCAGTCCAGCAGGACATCCCAACCCAGGGCGTGCGCCTCCTCGATCATTTCCAGCGGATGCCGTACGCCGCTGAAGTTTGATTGCGCCGGGAACGCGAAGAGGTCGCATCCGCTGCCCGCGGTCTGCAACTCGGCCGTGACCATCGCCGGGTCGAGGCGCAGCTCAGGATCGCCGACCGGCAGGTAGGTGACCGAGGCCCCGGCACGCCCCGCGAACTCGCGGATGCCGTTGACGGAGTTGTGGTTGTCGTACGTGAGCAGGAAACGACCGCCCTCGCAGAACGGGTACGACTCGCCCACGAGCTTGAGCGCCCCGCTCGCATTCGCTGTGAACACCACGTCGTACTCGGCAGGATCAGCCGAGAAGAACGCCAGAACCGCAGCGCGTGCCTCCTCGACAAAGTGCGTGCTGGCCATGGAGGTCGGGTTGTCCGAGTGCGGATTGCCCAGTACGTGATCCTCGAGCAAGGCCATGTGGCGCCGGATCTGCGAGGTCGCATACAGCCCGCCTCCCGTGTAGTCGAGATACACGTGGCCGAGCCGGTCCAGCCGCTCGTAGTCTGATTTGCGCAGCTCATCCAGCACGACCGTATCGACGTATCCCGGTTCGCTGGCTGAGAATGCGGCGAACGCCTGAGCGACATCCGATGGCGCGTATGTTCCCACGAGTGCGTCCATTCAAGACTCCTGAGCATCGGTACGAGCAGCAGGTGCATATACGGTTTGCCTGTCGAACGATACGATACCGCTATGCCATCGCGCGTGTTTCTCGAGGAGATCACATGGGACAGCTCGGCGTGTATTCGGAAGTCGGCAAGCTGCGCAAGGTGCTCGTCCATCGGCCAGGGCTGTGCCTTGAACGCCTGACGCCCCAGAATCGCACGGAGTTTCTCTACGACGACGTCGTCTGGGTCGAGAAGGCTGTCGCGCAACACGATGCGTTCACAGACGTCTTGCGCGACCACGGCGTCGAAGTCCTCTACGTCCAAGACATGCTCGCCGAGGCGATCGCGGCCTCACCGGAGGCTCGCAGCTACATCGTCGAGCGCGCTGTGTCCTCCTACACCGTCGGCCTTTCGCTGGTCGATGAGCTGAGCGCGTGGCTCTTCAGTCTCTCGGCGGAACGGCTGGCCCAGGCGCTCATCGGCGGTCTGCTCATCTCGGAGCTCGATGGCCTCGACCTCGCGCGCATCACGCGCCACTCCCTGGGTGCGGTGCTTGCCGAGCCCAACTCGTTCGTCCTGCCCCCGCTGCCCAACTCCATGTTCACGCGTGACTCCAGCGCGTGGCTGTTCGGCGGTGTGGTGCTGCCGCCGTTGTTCTGGCACACGCGACGACTTGAGGTCGCCAACACCTCGACCATCTACCGCCACCATCCCTTCTTCGCGGACCGCGAGTTCAAGTTCTGGTATCCGCCCGCAGGTGACTCCGAGCGCTTCGCGGTCGAGGACTTCGGGCACGGCGCGTCGCTTGAGGGCGGCGACGTCATGGTCATCGGCAACGGCACGGTGCTGGTCGGCATGGGAGAGCGCTCCACGGGCCGCATGGTCGAGCACATCGCGCGCTCGCTGTTCACCTCCGGCGCCGCCGAGCGGGTCATCGCGTGTCGCATGCAGCTCGATCGCGCGTACATGCACGTCGACACCGTGTTCAGCATGCTCGATCGCGACGCCGTGACACTGTATCCCCCGGTCGTCGACGCCATGACCGTCTACAGCATCCGACCCGGCGACAAGGGCGACACCTTCGACGTTACCGAAGAGAAGGACCTGCTCTCCGCCGTCGCCGACGCGCTCGGCCAGCGCGAGTTGCGCGTGGTGCCGACCGGCGGTGACTCGTTTCAGTCGGCGCGCGAACAGTGGGATGACGCCAACAACGTCGTGGCGCTCGAGCCGGGGGTCGTGGTGGCCTACGCCCATAACGTGCGCACCAACAAGAACCTGCGCGACGCCGGCATCGAAGTCATCGAGGTCGACGGGTCGCAACTGGGTAAGGGCCGCGGCGGCTGTCACTGCATGACGTGTCCGGTGGAGCGCGAGGGACTCTAGCCGCATCTTGCAATATGCAGACATTCGCATAGACTGATAGATGTTGGACCCGTGAACTCACGCCTTGCCGGAGGCCCCTCATGGACGCTGACTTCTATTGCCTGCACTCCGAGCTTTGCAAGACGCTTGCGAACGACAAGCGTCAGATGATCCTTGGCGCGCTGCGCGACGAGGAGCTCTCGGTCACCCAGCTCATCGAGCGCACGGGTATCGCGCAGGCCAACATCTCCCAGCATCTTTCGCTCATGCGCACTCACGGCGTGGTCAACGTCCGCCGAGAAGGAACGCGCGCCTTCTACTCGATCTCCAATCCCAAGCTCATCCAGGCCTTCGACCTCATCACCGAGGTGATGCAGGAGTCGATGGATGCGCGTACTCGCGCCGCGGACGCTTCCGAGAAGTAAGCGGGCCCTGCCGGGGGTCCTGACGCGTGCATGTCCCTGAGCGACTGGAGGTATCAGTAGTGAGCGCAGAAACCGATCGGGCACTTGAGCAGGTGAGCGCCATCGCGGCGAGTGATGAGCCGGGGCCAAAGAAGATGACGCTGGTGGTCATGAGCGGCGACATGGATCGGCTCTTCGGCGCGTTCATCATCGCCACCGGAGCCGCCGCAATGGGCTTCGACGTCGTCATGTTCTTCACGTTCTGGGGGCTCAAGGCCCTCAAGC
>CAYMAN010000014.1:0-58720 GCA_964388455.1 uncultured Eubacteriales bacterium | reverse complement strand
ATCCCAGAAGCCCCTGGCCCATCATGCCCGTACCCCACACAGCGACCTTGATCATGCGAAGCCCTCTCATCGACGATGCAGAACGGTGTGCAATCTATGCGCACAATACCGCGCACGTGCCTATGGCGGTAGTGGCGTCCTCGGAGCGCAGGTACGCGACTCAGCCGCAGCGACCTTGCGGCACAGTCGGCACGATGTTGGTGCCCGCGTCGCCGGCGACGATCCGAGCGATGTCCTCGAGCTTGCCGATCGCAGCACGCTTGCCGGTCGCCTTCACGAACCGTACCGCCGCCTCGACCTTGGGACCCATCGAGCCCGCCGCGAACTCGTACTCGGCGAGCTCTTCCGGTGTCACCCAGCCGAGAAGGCGCTGCTTGAGCATTCCCCAGTCGGCGTAGACACCCTCGGCGTCAGTCGCCATCACGAGCAGGTCGGCGTCGACTCCGCGCGAAAGCAGCTCGGCGGCGAGGTCCTTGTCGATTACGGCCTCGATGCCCACGAGCGTGCGCGTACCGTCCGGGAGGTACGTGGTGGGAATGCCGCCTCCGCCTGCGCAGATCACGACGGTGCCGTGGTCGAGCAGCCACTTGATGGGCGCGAGCTCGAAGATGCGCTTGGGCTCGGGCGAGGCGACAACACGACGCCACGAGGTACCGTCCTGCTTGACCGCCCAGTTCTTCTCGGCGGCGAGCGCGTCGGCCTCTTCCTGACTGTAGCAGGGGCCGACGAACTTGGTCGGGTTCGAGAACGCGGGGTCCTCGGCATCGACCTCTGTCATGGTGAGCACGGTCGCGAGCGGCTTCTCGAACGGCAGCAGGTTGCCGAGCTCCTGCTCGACCATGTACGCGATCATGCCCTGCGTTCCCGCGCCGAGAACGTCGAGCGGGTACGGCTCCACGTCGCTGTACGCAGCCGCCTGCAGTGCAAGCAGGCCGACCTGAGGGCCGTTACCGTGCGCGATCACCAGGTTGCAGGTCTCAGCGAGCGGAGCCAGCGCCTTGGCAGCGATGCGCACGTTGGCGCGCTGCGCCTGCGCAGTCATGGGTTCCGAGCGTCGAAGCAAGGCGTTTCCGCCGAGTGCCACGACGACTGTCTGCTTGTCATTCATCACGTGTGGGGCCCAATTCGTCTGGAGGGGTGTGCGAGTCCGTATGCGATACCGCGATTCGCCCAATCGGCGTTGGATGCAGCATGGCACGATATCTATGCAGACGATACCCGTTGAGCGGTGTGGGTCAAGCCACACCTCTTTACCCCCGGTAGCCGAATCTCAAAGCGCCCGCTTTCCGACAAAGTCGGTCGTGCGCACGTCGCCTACGGCCGGCAGCGCCCACAAGGCACGTAGCCTCCACTGATCGCCCTAGCGCGGGACGACAGCGCGACCTTGTTGCCGGGGTTCATGTCGCCAACGGAACTGCAGCTGGGGATGTGGAACTTCATGCTGTTCCGGTTGCCGATGTAGGCAGCGCCGCTGGTCGATGGACCGGGTGTCGACGGAGCACCAGCTGCGGCGCCCGCGCCTGCATCGTCGCCAGTGCCTGAGTTGGAACTCTCCTCGCCCGCCCACAGACCTTTGTTCGCGGCACGCGCTTCTTGTACGAATGACCTGAAGTACTCGGCGTACTTGACGTTGGGTGCGATCGTCATCTGTTGGGCGTAGCCGTCGGCGGCAAGCATCGCGTTGAACAGCTTCGCGCGCATTTCCGTCTGGGTGATCGAGCTCGGGGGTGTCAGCCAAACGTACGCCAGCAGGCGACCGTAGCGATCCCGCGGCTCAACGTCCTTCTCAAGGTAGACCCGGCTCCCCACCTTGAGCCGTTTGGCCGTGTATGCGCTGGCCGCCTTGCCGTACGGCTCGATCCTGGTGGTCGATTCCGGGGTATCGACGCCGATGAACCGCACCTTCTCCTGCGGGCCGTCCTTGAGACGGAACACCGCAGTGTCACCGTCGACGATGCGCACCACGGTGGCTTCGACCAGCTCGATCGGCGCTTGGGTCGCAGGGTTCTCCGACGGCGGAACGTACGAACTCGGCGGTGTGATCGCGGGATCGGCAGCGGGAGTCGGCAGCGGCGCTACCGTCGTCGTGCCGGTGCTCGCGCTCGGTTCAACAGGCGCGGTCTGAGCCGTGGGAATCTCCAGCGGCGCACATCCCTCAAGGCCTGTGACCATCAACGCCAAGACGGCGATGACCACCAGCGCCTTCACCCACCACGGGCGGCGCATGAACCCACTGTTGCCGATGTCCAGATGCACGAGGCCTCCCCTTCTCGGCAGATTGTAGCCCAGCGCTCTGACACGACGGTTTGACGCATTCGCGCGCATCGCCTACGGTTCACTCGATTCCGAAGGGGAGTAGCGAACCGCGTTCATCGCGGAGGTTTCATCGACATACTGGGCCGAGAGGCCCCGGTGAACCAGCACTCGAGATTGAGTGCCACGCGAGACCTTCGGCGGACCGAGCTGGCGCCGTGAAAGCGGTGCGCCGTCCGTCGGAGTGCCCCTGAAGGCCTTCCGACGCTGTAGTGGGAGGCACGCGTGCTCTACATCTTCTTCGTCGCACTGATCCTGATCAGCATCGGTGAGCTCGCCGACAAATCGCAGCTCCTGGCGCTGCTCCTCGCCACACGCTACAAGGCGTGGCAGGTCATCATCGGCATCTTCATCGCCACGTTCATCGTGCACTTCTTCACCACGCTCGCTGGGCAGTTCCTCGGCGCGGCGATTCCGCCCCACGTGATCCCCTGGCTCACCGGCGTGCTGTTCATCGGCTTCGGCATCTGGTCGCTGCGCGGCGACAAGGTCGAGGAGGGCGAGGCCGACAAGGGCAGCAAGTTCGGTCCGATCATCGCCACGACAATCGCCTTCTTCCTCGCCGAGCTGGGCGACAAGACACAGATCATGACGCTCGCCATCGCAGTCGACCCCGGTACCGCGATTCTCACCTACTTCAAGAGCGCGGGTCCGACGGTGCAGGGTTGGCTCGCGCTGCTCGGCTCCCCCACCGGCGTGAGTCAGATGGGGCGCTTTTGGGCGGTGACGATGGGCTCGACGATCGGCATGGTGCTGGCCGACGCGATCGCCATCGGCATAGGCCGACTTCTGGGCAAGCAGATCCCGGAGCTGCTGATGCGCCGCGTCTCCGGCGTCATCTTCATCGCGTTTGGGCTGCTCAGCATCGGCTCGGTACTATTCGCACGCTAGGCGGCGCGAACGGGAATAGATACCACCAGCGCACGTCTGCTGAATGAAACCGCCACCGCACTCCCGGACGCTCGACCTGTCCGACCCACCGCAGGGAGAATCGTGAGTAGACTCGGTCGAATCTGGAATCCGGCAGCGTTCCAGGGTGCGGGCGTGACTCGGCGCTACTTCGAGGGCTGGTACTTCAAGCACGTGGATGCGACGCAGCGCCGAACCGTCGCCGTGATTCCCGGCGTCTCCTACTCGGCGGACGGTGCCACCAGCCACGCTTTCATACAGATCGTGCCGTCACGCGGGGAGGCGCACTACTTCCCCTTCCCCATAGAGCAGTTCAGCGCCGACGGCGACTCGCCGTTCAGAATCCGCATCGGCGCCAACACATTCAGCCGAGAAGGCATCGTGCTCGACCTGCACGACGCCGGGCGTCACGTCACCGGAGAGATCCACTACGAGCCGTGGTGGCCGTGGCCGGTCACGACCTTCTCGCCCGGGATCATGGGCTGGTACCGCTTTGTCCCGCGAATGGAGACCTACCACGGCGTGCTGTCGATGGATCACGGGCTGGCGGGATCGCTGAGTGTCGATGGCGAGTCGGTCGACTTCGGCGGCGGCCGCGGCTACATCGAGAAAGACTGGGGCCGCAGCTTCCCCAGCTCCTGGATATGGGCGCAGTCGAACAGCTTTGCGCGGCCGGGTGTCTCGGTAAGCGTCTCTGTGGCCAAGGTGCCCTGGATGACCAGCTCGTTCGTCGGCCACATCGCCGGGCTTCTGCTCGACGGCGAACTGCACCGGTTCGCCACCTACACCGGCGCCAAGCTGACTGCGATCGAGACCGGCGCAAACGAGGCCCACGTCACGCTCGCCGACAAGCACGAGGAACTCGATATTCGCCTTCATGGCTGCGAAGCGCATATGCTGAAGGCGCCGGTTCTCGGAGCGATGGACAGCCGCGCCGCGGAGTCCCTGGGCGGCATGATCGACGTGACGTTGCGGTCGTTGCGCGGTGGGCGCGCGGGTGTGGTCTTCACGGGCTCCGGAACCTGCGCTGGCATCGAGGTCATGAACGACAACGACGAGCTGGGCCCTGCGGAGGCATGACAGAGAGTCGCGAGGAGGTACGTGATGGGCGGCAGCACTTGCCATGAGCAGTACGCGGATGGCGACCTCATCATTCGCCAAGGGGAGCTCGGGAGTCGAATGTACGTGGTCATCTCTGGCGAGGTCCGCATCTTCAGAACTCAAGGGGGCGTCGAGACCGACCTGGCGACACTCAAGGCGGGCGAGACATTCGGGGAGTTGGCGCTGTTCGACAACCGACCTCGCTCAGCATCTGGCCGAGCAGTGGGCGAGACAGAGCTGCGCGTGATCACGCGAGAAGAGTTCTCCCACATGAGATGCGACTCCGTGCTCCGTGACCTCATGACCACGCTGGCTACCCGACTCCGAGCGACCAACCAGTCACTGGAACAGCTCAGTATCCGAGAAGCGCCCGAGCGCGAACGACTAGCGGCGCTCTGGGAGTCTCGCGACTGGCTCGGCTAGTCGGGCGAACCCGACCTAATCGCGCGTCCAGAACCTCGAGTTCACGTACAGCTCCTCGACTTCCTTGCGTGCCCACGGTGTCTTGCGCAGGAACTTGAGCGATGAGTTGATACTCGGATCGCTCTTGAAGCAGTTGATGTCGATTCGCTTGGCCAAGCCCTCCCAGCCGTACTTGTTGACCAGCTTGCGCAGAATCATCTCGAGCGTGACACCATGAAGCGGGTCGGTGGGCTTTGGCTGGGGTGCCTGTGTCTCGTCGACCATCGTCCGCCGGCTCGTCTCTCCTCGTGGGCGTAGTGCGTACTGTACCCCGAATGGCGTTCGTCTTTGAGGTGCGGGCCTCGCTTCGCGGCACGCTCGCGATTCCGGCGACTCTTCGTGACCACACGCATGGAGCATGCGTGATATTCTGATTCGTCATCATCGTCTCGAAGTGACCACGGGAGATGCACCACATGGCCAAAGTCCTCTTCGTCGCACCGCCCTATCACTGCTGGGGCGTTCAGGTAATCGGCACGTGGCCGCCGCTTCAGCTCGCGTACTTGGCCGGAGCCGCGCTCGCTGCCGGCCACGAGGCGAAGCTCTGCGACGCAATGAACAACGGCTTCTCGTTCGAAGACGTGCGGACCGAGATCGAGACCTACGCGCCAGACTTCGTCGTCACCCTGGATTACCTCCCGGTTTCCGGCGCCATCAGCACGGCCAGCGTGCCCGCTTCGCTCCAGGTGCTCGGCATCGCCAAGGAAGTCGACTCCTCAATCGTCACCATCATCGGTGGACCTCACCCCACGTTCATGTACGAGGAGCTCCTCGGCGAGAACGACACCACCGACTTCGTCATGCGCGGCGAGATGGAAGAGACGCTGCCTGAGCTGCTCGCGGCGGTTCCCACGGGGCTCGTCGCCGATGTCGAAGGCGTCGCCTACCTAGGCGAGGACGGGGCCATCGTCACGACCCCCATGCGCGCGCACATCGCCGATCTCGATACGCTCTCGCCGGCGTGGCACCTGCTCGACTGGAGCCTCTACCACTACAACATCGAGCCCTGGGGCCGCATGGCGTCGATACTCACGACCCGCGGCTGCATGATGGGCTGCTCGTTTTGCTCGCACCGCAAGTTCTGGCGCGGCGACTGGCGTGCACGCGATCCTAAGAAGGTCGTCGAGGAGATCCGCCATCTCGTCGAGGAGTATCAGGTCGAGTTCATCACGCTCATCGACCCGTACCCCACGCATGATCGCGATCGTTGGGAGCAGCAGCTCGACCTGATCATCGAGGCTGACCTCCCGGTCCATCTGCTCATGGAGACGCGCGTCGAGGACATCATCCGCGACGAGGGCATCCTGCAGAAGTACCACGATGCCAAGGTCATCCACGTGTACGTGGGCGCTGAGAGCAGCTCCGACGCGATGCTCGAGAGCCTCAACAAGGGCACCGACGTCGACATGAACAAGCGTGCGCTGGACCTGCTTCGCGAGTACGACATCATGACCGAGGCGTCGTTCATGATCGGCTTTCCCACCGAGACGTGGGACAGCATCGATCAGACCGCGTCCGAGGCTGTACGCCTCAACCCCGACATCGCCGTGTTCCCGCTGATCACGCCGATGCCCTTCACCCCGCTGTACGAGGAGATGAAGGACCGCATCCGTGTGTTCGACTACTCCAAGTACAACCTGATGACACCAATCATCGAGCCCTACGAGATGTCGCTCGACGATGTCTACCGCGCGCTCGCCAAGTGCTACATGACGTTCTACAGCCACAAGATGAAGGAAGTCGCCGACCTGCCGGACGGATTCAAGCGCCGCTACATGATGAGCGCGTTCGAGCAGATGATGAAGGACTACGGCGACCGCTTCGACTTCCTGCGCGAGGAAATGCCGGCCGGAATGATGCATCCCGGCTCACGCGACTCGCAGTAGAGCACGGGTCACTTGAACTCAAGAAGGGGCAGGTCCACGGTGTGTGGGCCTGCCCCTTCTTCGCTACCTGAAGCGCGCTATCTCCTGCGGCGTCGGCCGGATTCGCCGCCACCCGCGTAGGTGCCCAGATCGATGGCGACCGCGAGGCCGAGCCAGAGCCAGTTGAGTCCGGTGATTCCTCCCGGATACACCAGCACGTACATCAATGTCGTCCACGGGGCGAACAGTACCCCCAAGAGCGGCCAGAAGATGGTGTCGAACGTCCCGTTAACCCTGGATGGCTGAAACAGCCACATGATCACGAAACCGATTCGCGGTGCTCCCGCAAGTATGCTTGCAAACAGACAACAGCCCATGCGTATCCCCTCACGTATGCTCCGGATTACTCAATCCCCTAGAGGCGTCCAGCCTGCATGCGCACCCCAGGACCTCGTTCCGTTTCAACACCGAGCATACCCAATACCTTTGCGCCTGCTGCACGGAGTGTCTGATACGCTGCATCTTGGGGACTGACTGCAGTGTCCTGAGAATGAATCGCAAGCCACTAGGGAGGGCGGCGCCGTGAGTCTGATCGGACTGACAGCCGTGACCGTGGCTTCGGCCGCTGAGTCGACGGCCTCCCTGCTCCCGATGGCGCCGGATATCGCAGCCGTCGTCAGCACCGCCACTCAGCAGTTCATCGCGAGCGCCCTGCCCTCGGCGGCCACGACAACTGCACCCGTCACCTCGGTCGCCGTGCAGGTTCCCGCCGCCTTCGAGATCATCGCCACGTTCGCCGGAGCTCTGGCTGGAGCGCTTATCGGCGTGAAACTGCATTTCGATCTGGTGGGACTCGCGACGCTGGCTGTGGTGTCAGGTCTTGGCGGCGGAATCATCAGAGACGTGCTCTTGCAGGACTACGGCATATACGCGCTCGAGAACCCTCGGCTACTGATTGCAACGCTCACTGGCGCGCTGGTCGTGTTCTTCTTCTTCTCGTTGGCGGATCGCCTTCAATGGAGCCTGTTTCTGATCGACGCTCTGGCTCTGGGCATGTTCGCGGCCATCGGTTCTGACAAGGCCCTTATCGCAGGTCTGGCGGTGGTGCCCGCGATTCTGATCGGCGCTATCACCGCGGTCGGCGGAGGCCTGCTCCGTGACGTGATCACCAACGACGTCCCGCAGGTGCTCCGACCGGGCGGGTACTACGCGACGGTCGCGGTCGCCGGAAGTGCATGCTACATCGGGCTGGCCGAGTGGCTGAATGTCGTCAAACCGCTCGCGTTGTTCGTCTCAGTGACGCTCGTGGTCGCTCTCCGACTGATGACTCATTGGCTTGGCTGGCAGACGTCCACGGCGACCGACCTGACACCGCTGGTCGCAGGCGCGCCGCAAAGAGCAATCGCAACAGGTGGCCGCGCCCTCGGCTGGGCACGCCGGACGACACGGCTGCGACGGCCGGATGCCAACGCGACGCGGCACGGTTCGACGCCACCCGATGCCGAGGATGAATAGGTGTTTCGGCAACGGCAGGATTGTCGCTGCATGCGCGCTCTGAATCGGCGATAATGGGCGCGGCAAACCGACGCTGGAAGGATCCTGGGCATGATCGAGATCTTCACTCCTGAGAATCTGATTGCGCTGTTCACGCTGACCGTCTTGGAACTGGTCCTCGGCGTCGACAACGTGATATTCCTGGCCATCGTCACTCAAAACGTGCCGCTGGCTCAGAGGGACTTCGTGCGCAAGCTCGGTCTCGGGCTGGCTCTTGTCGGCCGCATCGCCATGGTCCTGGGCGTCACGTGGCTCCTTGGCCTAGACCAGACGCTGTTCGGCCTCATGAACCACGACTTCAGCATCAAAGACGTCATCCTCTTGGCCGGCGGTCTGTTCCTCACGTACAAGGCGGTCACCGAGATCTATAAGGCGACCGAGTGCAAGGAAGACGATGAGGACAACGTCGTTGCAGCCAAGCCGTCTGTCGCTGGAATCGCCGGTGTCATCGCGCAGGTCGTCGTCGTGGACATGGTGTTCGCCATCGACTCGGTGCTCACCGCGGTCGGAATGACGTCGGTGACGTGGATCATCATCGTCGCGATGTCGATATCGATCTTCGTGATGGTGTTCTTCGCGCGGCCGCTCTCGGAGTTCATCGAGAAGCATCCCTCGATCAAGATGCTCGCGCTGACCTTCCTGGTGCTTGTCGGCGTACTGCTGACCGCCGAGGCCTTTGGCGAGGAGATCGACCGCAACTACGTCTACTTCGCGATCATATTCTCGCTGGGTGTCGAAGCGCTCAACTTCCGGCGTCAGGCGAATCTGGAGAAGCAGCGCAAGACGATGGGGCCGACCGGCGTGTAGATGTGATCGGCTGCCCCTACGCGAACCGAGTGATCAGGTACTCCAGGTACCGCGACTTGAACTGCTGACTCGCCATCGCCTGCTTGAGAGGCGGCAACTTCAGGATCACGCCGAGAACCCCGGCCAGCGCACGGTGGTTCCACAGCACTCGGTTGTCGAAGACGAGGTCCTGCAGGTCCCCGCGCTCAATCGCCATCACTACGACGCGGTGCAGCGAGTTCAGCGGCGTGATGACGCGTTCAGGCCGCGTGCGCACGCCCAGCGCGTTCTGCGGGCACGTCCGCACGCACACGCCGCAGCCGAGGCAGATCTCCTCGGCGACGCGCGCATGCCGAGCCTTGGGGTCGCGGGCGTCGTTGCCAGAGACAAGTCCCATCGCCTCCACGGGGCAGGCGACCACACACTTGCCACATCCGTTGCAGGCCGCGTCGTCGACCACCGGCATGAAGTTCGAGGTGTGCACGGGATTCAGCATCCCGAACTTACGCGCGGCGATCATCGCCTCGCAGCAGCATCCGCAGCAGTTGCAGATGAAGTTGACCCGCTCGCGAACGTTCTCGCCAAACTGCACGAGATTGCGCTCGTATGCCTGCTGCAGGAGATCCAGCCCCTCGCTCACATCGACTTCGCGGGCGTAACCGTGCCGGATCAGCGAGTCGGCTGAGCCGTTGAATGTCATGCAGATCTCCATCGGTGCATCGCAGTTGCGCCCGACGTGCATCATCTTGTGTCGGCAGTAGCACGAACCTATCCCCCGGTGCGACGCGGTTCTGACGACCTCACTCGCGCGCTCGTAATCCAGCACGTGCAGGGCATTCTCGTTCGTCAGCACCGGCTCGTTGATGAAGACCCGTCCCAGCTGCGTCTCGCCTTGCACAAAGAGGCTCTTGATGAACTCCTCCTCGACGTTCATGTACTGGTAGAACAGTTCGCCGAGCACCTTCTGATCGGCATCCCCTCGCATGCGCATCATCGAGAACTCAAAGAACCCGGCCATCGGCGGTGGCAGGATGTAGGTGGTCTCACCGTTACGTTCGCTATCCACGAGAATCGCTCGGTCAGCGAGGCCCTCGAGAATCCGTTGCGTCTCAGCGAGCTCGAGCTTGAGGATGCGCGCAGCTTGGCGGGCGGTGAACGGCTTGATAGGCATCTGAGCGACGATCTCGGCTTCACGCTCGCTGAACAGCATCGCGAGGATCCCGTACAGCGAGTCCGACGGCGGCGCCCCCTGAGGGAATCGATTGAGCCGGTCGACCAGTTCCGTGTAGCCGGACTTGATGGTGGAATGCGCCAATGAAGTCCCCTCCCCCGCGCGCATCAGGTCCCGGTGCCGTGCGCTCTGGCGGAATATACCGCTGCACCCCCTGTGCATCACCCGCGCCGTGAGGTTTGCGCAACCTGACAACGGCATGCAACCATGCAAAACTCAGCCATCGCCCCGCAGTCACCGCCGGATGGCTTTGGGTATCCACCCCAAGACACCCGCCGAGAACCCTTGGAGAGCCGCAGCATGAGCGACACCCCACGCCCGGTCGATCCGAAGCTGTTCGACGCAACCGTCCCCGTATCCGACGACTTCTATCAGCACGTGAACGGCGGCTGGCTCGCCGAGAACCCCGTCAGACCCGAGTACGGGGCATGGGGCGCGTTTCATGAGGTCAACGAGCGCAACCAGGAGATTCTGCATCGACTCTTGCATGCGGCTGCCGAGCGGCGGACCGAGGCCGAGGCGGTCGACGCCGGCATCGGCGCCCCGAACGCCGTCGCCGCGGCCGTCAGCGCCTTGGTCGGCGACTACTTCGCTGCGGCCATGGACGAGGCCGCAATCGCAGCCGCCGGGGCCGAGCCGCTCGCGCCGTTCCTTACGGGCATAGCGGCCGCCGAGACCGGCGCGGACATCGCCGCACTCCTTCGCGACCTGATTCCGATCGGCGTCGGTGCATTCCACGACATCGGCATCGCGCCGGACTTCGAGGATGCCGACGCGTACCTCGTCTACATCGGTCAGGGAGGCCTCGGCCTACCGGAGCGCGACTACTACCTGCGCGACGATGAGCGCTCGACGCAGATGCGGACCGACTACGTTGCCCACATCGCGAAGCAGCTGGTGAACCTGGGTGATGACGACGCCACCGCGAGCGACGCCGCCACACGCATCCTCGCCTTCGAGACGCGCCTCGCCGAGCCCTCCTACCCCGCCGAGAAGCTGCGCGACGTGCAGCTCACGCTGAACCGCTACGAGGTCGACGCGCTCGACGCGCTGATGCCCGGGTTCGGTTTGACGGCTCACGTCCGCGCCCTGGGAGTGACGTCACCGAGCGTCTGCATCGACAACCCCGGGTTCTTCTCGGCGCTGGAGACTGCGCTCGCGGAGACGCCGATCGAGACGCTGCGCGACTACCTGCGCTGGATGGTGCTGCGCTCGTACGCAAGCACGCTTTCGCCCGCGTTCGAAGACGAGGCGTTCGAGTTCTTTGGCCGCACGCTGGGCGGGCAGCAGCAGATGCGGCCGCGGTGGAAGCGCGTCATCGACATGGCGAGTAGCGACATCGGCGAGTTGGTCGCACAGCTCTACGTGGCCGAGACGTTCTCGGAGCACGCCAAGCGGCGCTGCGAGGAAATGGTGGAGCACCTGCTCTCGGCGATGGGCGCGGCGATTCGCGGTGCCGAGTGGATGACCGATGGCACGCGCATCAAGGCGCTCGAGAAGCTCGCCGGCTTCCGCTACAAGATCGGCTATCCCGACGAGTGGCGCGACTACTCGGCGCTGAGCATCGACCGCACTTCTTTCGCTGAGAACCGCCTGGCGTGCGCCCGGTTCGAGCACGCGCGCGAGCTGGACCGGCTCGGATCACCGGTGGACCGCGCGGAGTGGGCGATGCCGGCGCACTCGGTTAACGCGTACTACCACCCGCTGCTGAACGAGATCGTCTTCCCCGCCGGAATCCTGCAGCCACCGTTCTTCTACGCCGAGGCGGACGACGCCGTGAACTACGGCGCGATCGGCGCGGTCATCGGCCACGAGATAACGCACGGATTCGACGACCAGGGCAGCCACTTCGACGCCACGGGCGCCCTCAGCGACTGGTGGACCGAGGCCGACCGCACCGAGTTCGACCGCCGAGCCACCGTGCTGGCCGAGCAGTACGACGGCTTCTTCGTCGCAGAGGACCTGCACGTCAACGGGCGGCTGACGCTGGGTGAGAACATCGCGGACCTCGGTGGCCTGTCGATCGCGCTGGCGGCGCTGCGCGAGGCCGGTGGGACCGATGGCCTGCCGATCGACGGATTCACACCTGAGCAGCGATTCTTTATGTCGTGGGCCACGACCTGGCGCATGAACTACTCCGAGGAATACGCGCGCCTGCTGGTCAACGTCGACCCGCACTCGCCAGCGCGCTACCGCGTCAACGGGCCTCTGGCGAATCTTCCACAGTTCGCCGTCGCGTTCGACGTGCCCGAGGGCCAGCCGATGGCGCTACCCGGTGAACAGCGCGCGCACATCTGGTAGCGAGCGACCGGTCCAATTCGCAGCTTCGTGATCACCTGTCTAACCGAGATGCATCTGCGCTGTCGCTCGCTAGGTCAGTTGTGGTGCTCGATCGCATGATCGCGCTTGAGGGTGAACCAGAACGTCGAGCCACCGGCAACGCCCGGTTCAACCCATATCTTCCCATGATGGCGCTCTATGATCCGACGGCAGATCGCCAGTCCCATGCCCGTGCCCGGATGATCGGCCGTGGAATGGAGTCGCTCGAAGATGGTGAATATCTGCTCCGAGTACGCAGGGTCGATGCCGACGCCGTTATCGGCGACCGAGATTCTCCACTCATCCTCGGTTTCTTGAGCAGCTATGTGGATCGCCGGCGGCTCCGGGCCGCGGAACTTTATGGCGTTGGCGATGAGGTTCTGAAACACCCGCGCTATCTGAATCGGGTCACACCACGCCGTCGGCATCTCGTCGTACGTGACCACGGCCTGGTTCTCCGAGATAGCCGACTCGAGGTTCAGAAGCGCTTGCTCGATGACGACGTTGAGATCGCACGATGAGCTTGGCGCACCGCGAGTTCCGGCGCGCGAAAACTCGAGCAGGTCGTTGATCAGAGCGTCCATCCGCATCGCGCCTTCTACCGCGTAGCCGATGAACTCGTCAGCATCCTCGTCCAGCCTCCCTGCGTAGCGTCTTTGCAGCAGCTGCGTATAGCTGGCCACCATCCTCAAAGGCTCCTTGAGGTCGTGCGAGGCCACATACGCGAACTCCTCGAGGTCGCGATTGGACTGCTCCAGATCCACCGTCCGCTCGCGAAGATCGTTCTGCAATCGCCACGAAGCGGTGATGTCACGAGCAATACCAAAGAGCCCCGCAAGCGAGCCATCCGCCGCGTAGATGGGCCCCTTTGATGACGAGAAGTGGAGGAGCGTCCCGTCTGCGGCGCTCACTTGCTCCTCATATGTCTTTGGCACACCGCCGAGCATGACGGCGCGATCACCAGCCATCACCGCTGCAGCCTGCTCGGGAGGGAACAGGAACGTGTCGTCTTTGCCGATGACTTCCGCTTCGGACTTGCCCGTCACAGACTCGGCGGCTTGATTGAACAGCAGGTATCGCCCGGCGGCGTCCTTCACGTAGACCGCATCCGATGTGCCATCGATGACCGAGTGCAACAAGGCGCGATTCTGGACGAGCGCCTGCTCTGCAGTCTCGATTCGCTCACCAATGCGCTTCGCTGCACGAAGCACGACCCACGTCACGAGCATGAACGCCAAGATAAGAGCGGTTGCTCGCAGCACAGGGCTCTGCGGCTGTCCCATACGAATGATTGCGGCATCCAAGAGCGATACCACAAGCATCGGAACCAGCGCGATCGGCACGAGCGCCCGAGTCAGCTGAGCGGAGATCGAATCGCCGACGAAGAGAGAGTAGGGCCACACGTCGAGCCCGAACAACGAGATCACCAGGCCGAGCACCAAAAGACAGACTGATGTGGGCAGTGCCACCGGCAGCACTTGCCCGCCGTACAACAGGGGCGCCTCATACAGATAGCCCGCCAAGAGCACGAAGGCTCCGCTGGTCACGGCCAGTGCCAGATGTATCGCTGCAGCTCGCAAGCGAGGAGCGCTGGCTTCGTACAACCCCATTGCAACCGAGAGCCCAACGAGGGCAACCATCGTGACTGGCGACATTCTTCCCGACGGCAGCAGCTCGGTGATACCTGCCGGCAGGAACAGCCGCTCAAGCGAGACCGGGATTCCACCCACCAAGTCCGTCAAACCCAGCAGCATAGCGAGGCAGCCGAAGCCCGCCAGTGCCAGAATTCCCCGCTTTCCACGGGGCGCGACCACGCTAACGCGAAAAACGATGCCTGCCGACAACAGTATGAAAGCAACCGCTGTCAGCGGGGCCATCGGCGTGTATTCGATGTTGATGTTGGAGAAGACGAGAGAGCCCGAGACCCAGCCGGCGACTGCGAACATCGCAGTGAAAGCGACCGCAGCGATGCCGCTGTACTGTAGCGCGGCAACCCGTTTGTCGGCCCTCATCTCACGCATTGTTCTCCTCAATGCTGCAGGTACGCATCTTGCTCGCTCTCACACCTATACCCTTTCGCCTGAGCGCGAGCCGGCTTGAGTCCATGCATTGCTGCCGTAGAGACGTGGATGCCAGCTACAGCTTGATAACGCCGAGCCCGTTCAGCAGCACGATGAGAATCGCCGCCGGTGCAACGTAGCGCACGAGGAAGGTGAACGCTTGCAGCAGTCTGCGATTGCCCAGCGTGCCCTCGTTCGACGCCTCACCTGCGATGATCGCCGGCCCAAGCTTCCACCCGACGAACAGGCATATGAGAATGCCGCCAACCGGCAGAACCAGGTTCGACGACGCGAAGTCGAACAGGTCAAAGAAGGTCTTGCCGAGGATCTTCGTGTCCGCAAGCACGCTCGTAGAGAGCGTCGCGAGCGACCCGACCACACCCATGATTCCAGCCGAGACGATTGTCGCCTTCACGCGCGACCAGCGACGCTCTTCCGTGAGATATGCCACGGGGACCTCCAGCAGCGATATCATCGCGCCCGTCGCTGCAATTGCTGCCAGCACGAAGAACATCGCAAGAAAGACGTTCCCCAACGGCATCGTCTGGAACACGGCCGGAATCGTGATGAACAGCAGCGACGGGCCTGCATCCGGCTTGAACCCGAATGCGAAGACCGCCGGGAAGATCGCCAGACCCGCCAGTATTGATACGAGCGTATCGGCTCCTGCTACACGCATCGCGTTGAGCGGCATGTTTTCCTTCTTGCCGATGTAGCTGCCGTACGTCGTCATCGTTCCCATGCCCACCGAGAGCTTGAAGAACGCAAGTCCAAGCGCAGCGAGAATGACCGCCGGCGTGATCTTGCTGAAGTCCGGTGACAGCAGGTACTCGACGCCCTCCATCGCTCCGGGAAGCGTCAGCGCACGCACGTCGCACACGATGAGCAGCACGAAGAGCACTGGCAGCAGGGTCTTGGTCATGCGCTCGATACCCTTGGTCACGCCGGCGATGATGATCACGCTGATAACCACGAGGACGATCCACTGCCAGACGAGCGGTGCGATAGCGCCGCCAATGTGCTGCGAGAAGATGTCGGCAGTCTGCGCAGCATCAGTATTCGCGAACGTCCCCATCACGGCTTTGAGTGCGTACGCGTAGACCCAGCCGGCGACGTCGGTGTAGAAGAACATGATGAGGAACGCGGCGCTGACCCCGGCGATTCCGGTCAGGAACCACGGGCTTCGAGGATTCGGGTCGAGACTGCGGATCGCGCCCACGTTGTTCAGCCCGGCGCGGCGTCCGATGATGAACTCAGACAGCATCACCGGCAGGCTGATCAGCAGCACGCATACGATGTAGACGACGACAAACGCGGCGCCGCCGTTCTGCCCGGTCATCGACGGGAACTTCCAGATGTTCCCGAGTCCGATGGCGGATCCCAGCGTTGCAGCCAAGACACCAATACTCGTTGAGAACCCCTCGCGCTGCTTGACCTGCTGGTCGTTGTTCATATCGCTGCCTCCGTCGCCAAGAAGGCCCGTCTCGCGAGACAGGCCTTCGTCAGTTCGTATGGCGGAGAGGGAGGGATTCGAACCCTCGTAACGGGGGATACCCGCTAAACAGTTTTCGAGACTGCCGCATTCAACCACTCTGCCACCTCTCCGCGAGGGTGCAGTGCCCGCCCCCAAGGGGACAGACGCGCGAAGCGCAGTATAGCTGGCGCATGCGTGAGGGGCAAACAGACGCCAAGACGTAAGGCTGCTGCATTCTGCCGAGCGCGTGGGGTTTTGCACTGAGTCTGGCAACGACAGTGGCGAAGGCTTGGTGGCGTATGCCCTGAAGGGCACCGCTGGGGCACCAGAAGGGGCGAAAGACCCCGCACATCGGCCCGACTCGGACGAACAAGAGGGCCTTCACCTGCGTATTCTTGCACCAATCCTGGCCGCGAGCAGTGGCCGTGACTGAGTCGGCGATGGCGACGATCAAGAAGGAGCGCGTGCGCCGGCATACCTTCCAGATCAGGGCCTCGACAATGTTCGCATTCTTGCGCTACATCGAAGGCTTCCACAACCCGCACAGGCGGCACTCGTAGATCGGCGGCCTGTCTCCGGCTGAGTTCGAGCGGAGACTGGCCAAACGGCGGCTTCAGGCCATCGCGCCATAGACAGCAGTTATCAACGGGAGTGGGGCAACTCCAACTCCAGGTAGCTGGCCGGATCGTATTACCGCTGTGAGCAGTAGTACATCGACGAATCCGCGTCCCAGGTGTACCCGCATAGCGAAGAGTGGCCGAGGTGCCTTTTGGTGGCACCGGCTGGATCGCGCGCGCGGTAACGGCGCGACTGGGAGCGGTCGAGGCGCTGGAGCCAAGCGAGGTGCGCGAGGCGGTTCGGGAATCGGCTCAGGAGCACGTCCGTCAAAGGTGCGGAGAACCGTCCCCCATAGTCGGCTCGCACGCGAGGTACGGACCGGAGGGCCAATAGCGTCATTATCCTTATCGCCGCCGCACGCTACCCTGATTCGCCTAGCCAAATTGCATGCGGTCTACCGTCTCACTTCTGTACATTCGGATGCCATTGGGCCCCACGCCTTCCCCCGGACAGGCGTTCTCGTACTCCAATGTCGCGAGAGTCTCTGGGCATGAGCTCGCGAAAACGTCGCCAAGATGATAGGCGGCATTGAGCCACTCGGGTGTGGCGTGGTCCTCCATCATCGGATGCGCCATAATCATGAACCAGCGGGCAAGGGTCAGGTATCCTGCAGCGTTCGCGACAAGATCTACACCGTCGCTTCCCACGACTAGGCGCATTCTTGCGCCCTCGCGTGGCTGGAACCGACTCATAACCGCAGACAAATCCTGGTCAGATACACTGAGCCTCATGCTGTCTCCTTCTAGACTTTGAATCCACGGTCACGAAGAACCTTCTTCACATCTTTTGGAGGCTTGGAGTTTTCCCCCTTATGGTGCTCGGTCCCATCCTTGTTAACGCTCCCCTTCTTCTTCCCATCCTTGTGCCAATGAGCGTGGGGCTTGCTCTTGTCGTGAGTCTCTCCGCGAACGGTCCATCCGTTGACGTGGGCATCGAACAAGTAGGCGGTCGTCATGGCCGACACAGCCTTCACCCACGCCTTAGCCGCCTTCTTGCCGAATTCGTCTAGGATGTACCGTAGATTGGCCTGCCCGGTCGAGCTCAGGAGATATCCCGCGACTGCCAGCACGACGCTAACGACTCCGATAACCGGAAAAGCGATGGCAATCTGCCCACTTGGGTCTATCCTTCCCACCGGATCCCCGCCGCAGTACTGATACGCACTCTCCTCACCATCGGCCCTAGCCGGGTCCTTGCTGATGAACTGGTAGCTGGCCGGATCGTAGTACCGCTGCGAACAGTAGTACATCGACGAATCCGCATCCCAGGTGTAGCCGGCGTAGCGAAGCGGCTGTGCCATTGCGATGCGGCCTGCCAGTTCGGCGGTCGGCACGTCGCTCGTCGCACGGCTCGCTGTCATCGACGCTACCGGATTGCCCCAGGCATCGTAGCCATAGGTCGCAAATGGAGTGCGCGAGGCGTCGAGGAGTTCCACCACGTCGCCCCTATCGTTCGCGATTACGTAGAAGAGCACGGGACTCGATCCCGATTCTGCGAAGACCGCCGCCCAGGGCCTACCGGCCTCGTCATAAGCGTACGTGATTGAGGACGTGTCTCCGTCGCTTCGCACGCAGTCCATGGCGAGTAGCGAGAGACCATCGTAGGTCCACGTCGCTGTAGTGGTGACACTCCCTGAGGTGCTCACGCTCCTGGTGCGCTGCCCGGTCGCGTCGTAATCGTATACGGCGCTGACTCCGCGATTCGGATCACTGAAGCCGCCCAGGCGACCGGCTTCGTTAAACGAGTACGTAACCGAGCTCTCTCCGCTCCTGCGTTCACTCGTACGCCACCCCTTGGACTCATCCCAGCCATACGTGGTCGAGCCCATCGAGGTCAGGCGACTGGCTGAATCGTAGACGAGCGTGGTAGTGGTGCCACTTGATCCAACCCCAACCAAGTTGCCTGCAGGATTGTAGGCGTAGGACCGCGACTGAATCTGGTCGTCGTCAAGGGTCTCGGACACGAGGCGTCCGTCTTGACCATACGCCCATTGATACGTGTGTGCGGCGTTCGGGTATGCCAATCCGACGCTGGCGCTGGTCTTAAGCCCCGAATTTGAATAGGTGTAGGTTGCGCCGGAGCCGGTGAGACCGAGACCGGATTGGGTGAGCATCTTGCCGAGTCCGTCATACGTGAAATCATTACCGCTTGCACCATTGATGCCGGTTGCCGTCACGCGGCCACTCGCATCTCGGACCACAGTACGCGATGCATCGACGGACCCGATCGTCGCCCGCGACCCCGACTCGAGTCCCGTGGTGAGTTCATAGTCGACCGTGACTCCGGCGATCCCATATTCTAGGGTCGTGGACCGTGGCTTGGCTGAAGCCCCGCTGTAGTTGGCGCTGCGTTTGATCGAACCTACCGTCTCGGAGCTTTCGGTCACGCGGGAGAGTCCGTCGTAAACCTGCCCCGTTTGCTTGATTACGACGCCGTCACGCATCTGCTTCTCACTCGTCACACGTGAAAAGGCATCGTGCGTGTACTCCGTTGCCTTGTCGTCCGCCTCAATCCGCGAGTACAGTCTTCCCGCGCTGTCGTACTCGGAGGTCGTCTGCATGCCAGCGACGTCGACTTCAATGATCCGACCTGCTGCGTCATACGAGGTCTTCGTCGCGATTCCGTCTTGGTCGGTACGTTGGAGCTCCTGACCCGCCGCATTGTAGATCGTGGCGGAATCAGAACGGCCCTCAATCCCGGCGTCGATCGCGCGCCCAGAACGGTCGAAAGACACTTCGGTGACTACACCGTTCTCGTCGGTCGTGGACACACGTCGCCCACCGAGATCGTACGTGCTCGACTTCGTCGCGGTTCCATCGTCAGTAGGGGTCTCCTGCGCGACCTGATTGCCTGCGGCATCGTACTCGTACTCCTCCCACGTGCCATCGGGGTTGTCAATCCGAATCACTTGTCCGGCAACATCGTACGTTGTGGTCGTGGCCTGGCTGGCAGTGGCATCCGCCTGTAGCACGACCGTCTGGCGGCCGTCTGCGTCATAGAACGTCTGAGTCGGGCTCTTGCCCATCAGCCCCTCGGACACGACCCGACCTGCGGCGTCACGACCGTAGTCCCTCCGTGCGGTTGATCCGCTGAGATCCCAATCCCATTTCATCGTGGCCTCGCCTCGCTCATTCAGCGAGTACGTCTCCGCGGTCTGCCATGCATCATCCAAATACGCGACGTGATCGGTGAGATTGCCGCGAATGTCGCGGACGTCCTTCGTGCGATTGACGGTCTCCGAACCCGCGGTGGTCGACGTCTCACGCGTCCAGCCGATATTCACGTAGCGATAGTGAGTCACCGTGCCGGTCACGACCTCTGAGGTGCTGAGCCTACCCGAGATCGAGTAGACGTTTGACTTGGCGACCCACCGTCCGGTCGCGTCCTTCTCCCAGAGCAGGTTCCCGAACTCGTCCAAGCCCTTGGTGGACACGAGATCCTGCTGTGCGCCGTCAACCGACAGACGCACGTGCTTGATCGTGGTCGACTGTGGTTCGCCGGACTCAGCGAAGTCTCCGTAAACAGTCACGGCACTGTTCGTCGCATCCAACGATACCGTCTCCGTCACGACGAGTCCGCGGACGTCATGCGCGTACGCGGTGCGCGATTGAGTGCCCGCTGCGTCGAGAATGCGCTCCTCAGCACTCAGGTTGCCATTACTGTCGTGGTAGTAGAACGTCGTCGAGCCTCTGGGGTCGGTGCTGCTGAGAAGACGGTCGCCCGAGTAGGTGAATGTAGTGACACGACCCAGCGGATCGGTCTCAGTCAAGACGTTGCCTCGCGCATCGTATGTCCGGTTGGTGACTGCCCCCAGCGGGGTGCTCTGGCGAATGACATCGTGCGACTGGTTGTACTCGTAGGTGAACAGCTCAGAAGGCTCACCAGGGTTGGAGTGCGATGCCTCGGTGCCGTTCGGGTTCCAGTTGAAGATCTGATCATTTGAGTCAGACGCGCTTTGTGCGACGGTGACCGTAGCCGTCCCCGTGTCATAGAAGACTGAGTTGCCAGGGTGAATGGCCCAAATAGTCGGGTAGAGGCGATTCCAGCCAGCGAGCTTCGCGTCGTCTTGATAAGCGAACGACCACCACGCCTCGCCGGAGAGATCTGGCCACGGATAGTTCGGGACCGCGAGTCGAACGATCTTCTGGTTCGCACCTCCCTCAGTACCGTAGTAGTAGAGGTTCTTGTATTCATCGCTCGTCCCCGGGAAGTACGTGACCTGCCCTTGGCCTAATGCCCCGGTGCCGTATTCGACCTCTCGTGTGCCGTCCGTCGTCTGATAGCGCGCCGAGACGATATCGTCTCCTGATAGCGTGACGTCTATCGTCTGGCCGTTGGCCGCGATGATCGATAGAGCATTCTGGCTCGACAGATACGTCACTGTGTTGCCGTTGCGGTCACGTTCGGTCGCCAAAGCGCCGTCCGCATTGAACGTGAGTATCTCGTCTTCGGAGACCTCGATCTCCCATCCGCCGATGATGGGACGAAGTTCAGCGTTGGACCCGACAGGGGACTTCCACACACCGCCCGTGCTCTGGAAGAGATACGACTCACCACGGGCATCCGTCCAAGTGGCACTTACTGCGCCCACGTCCAGACGCTGCTCGAAATTGAAACGCCAACCGGGAAAGAACGACGTCGATTGTGTGTCATCAGAAGAGTAGTGCCGAGACAGGGCAGCGGTCGGCCCAAACGACGCTATGTCGAGATCGGTGACTTCGAGGTCCAGCGACCCCGTGTCGAGTTCGACCGTCGCGTCGTGATGGAGCACGTCTCCGATGCTGTAGGTCGTATGCTGCGGTTCGTCGTTGACACGCACACTGCGGTTCTCGAGCGTGACCGTCGCCTCGGCGGCAACCGGGCTCTCGCCACCGGCGCTATACGGCATGACCCTGAAGGTGTAGCTCGGAGTTGCATCCATCGAAGCGCCGGCGGTCTTGGCGTAGAGCGGCCTAGGATCGTCACGCAGATCAAGGCCCGTACCTGAGAGGAATGGGTCAGCCGTGGTGTTGGCCGCGAGCGCCGCGATCTGGGTGTCTGAGGGGTAGATCCGCTTGCCAGCCGTCGACCAAGATGTGGCCGTTGTCGAGCCGATCTTGCGGTACGCGTAGCCGTCGAAGAGGTACACGTTATAGCCGGTGGCCCCACTCGCCGCCGGCCACGAGAGTGCAGCCGAACCACGTCCTTGGTCCGCCGTATCGTTCTTAAGGTCGTTGATGCCATCGCCATTGGTGTCGGACTCGTAGAACCACGAGGCACTCGCCGTCGTCGTTACCGAGAGCGTCGTGACCGCAGACGGTGGAGAAAGCGTGAACTTGCCCCAGGCACTCCACCCGCTCCAGATAGGAATCGAAGGGTTGGGCATCGCCGAGGTTCGCACCCTGACGTAGTACGTGGAGAGTGCCCACCCGCCCGCCGGAACCGGCATTGCTGCCGATGTGGCAGAACTCGAGACGTCTGCCGTGGCGATCGCAGGAGAGGTAGTCGACGTGGCGACCTCGATCCGGTACCCAGTCTGCGCGCAGCCCTGCGGCCCTGAATAACTCCAAGTGACCGACGGGACGGTCGTGGAAGTGGTATCAAGCGGCGACAGCAGTGCCGGTGGTGACACCTCACTAACCGCAATCGTCCGGTCGGCCAAGGTCACCCACTTGACCGTGTTGTTGGTAAGCGGAGTCTCGCCGATGCTGTTGTAGGGGGCTACACGGAATGCATACGAGGTGGACGTCTCCACGCTCGTGCCGGCGGTCTTGGCGTAGAGCGGCCTAGGATCGTCGCGCAGGTCAAGGCCCGTACCCGAGAGGAATGGGTCAGCCGTGGTGTTGGCCGCGAGCGCCGCGATCTGGGTGTCTGAGGGGTAGATCCGCTTGCCAGCCGTCGACCAAGATGTGGCCGTTGTCGAGCCGATCTTGCGGTACGCGTAGCCGTCGAAGAGGTACACGTTATAGCCGGTGGCCCCACTCGCCGCCGGCCACGAGAGCGCGGCCGAACCACGTCCTTGGTCGGCCGCATCGTTCTTGAGGTCGTTGATGCCATCGCTATTGGTGTCGGACTCGTAGAACCACGAGGCACTCGACGTCGTCGTCGAAGACGGCGAGGTCACCGCACTCGGCGTCACCGGGGTGAAGTCCTTGGTTACCCAGGAGCTCCACCACGTCTGAGTGTAGGGTGAACTTGCTACACGGATGCGGACGTAGTACTTGGTGCTAGGGACCCAGCCGCCGGAGGGCACGGGCAGGGCGCTTGAAGTCGCGTTGTTCGATGCGCTTGCCGTCGCGATCGCAGCCCCGGCCGTGGACGTGGCGACCTCGAGCTGCCACTGAACCTGTGGGCTACCAAGCGGGTCACTGTATGTCCAATTCGCTGCAGGAATGCTTGTGACGTTGCCCCCTGAAGGCGAGGTCACCGACACCGTGGGCGTCTGAGGCACGATGGTGAAGTCCTTGGTCACCCAAGAACTCCACAGGCGAGGCACTTGGTCGGACGGCGAACTGGCGACTCGGACGCGGACGTAGTACTTCATGCTGTCGACCCAGCCGCCAGCGGGCACAGGGAGCGCGCTTGACGCTGCGGCATTCGATGCGCCAGCGGTGGCGATTGCTGCACCTGCTGTGGACGTAGCGACCTCGAGCTGCCACTCGGCCTGGGGGTTGCCAAGAGCCTCCCCGAAAGTCCAGGTCGCAGTCGGCACACTCGTCACGTTTCCGCCGGATGGGGACGTCACGGCGACGGTTGGGATCGGAGCGTAGTCGATCTCCCACACAGGATCCGAACCCGAATCGTCAACTGCTCTGAATCCTACGTGCCCTCCTGTGGTGACGCTCAGGCGGACCGTGCAGCTGCCCCACGGCACTGCAGCATCCTGCCAATGCTCGACCATGTCGGTCACATCGAAGATCTTGAGCCCTGTTGCGGCAGTGAGGGAGGGGGTGGAATAGCCCGTGAGCGCAGTCGGTATGTTGTTGAGCTGGTACGAATCCCAAGTGATTGTGGACATAGGCACGGTCGTCGAGGTCGAGCACATCGCGCCCGCGACCGAACCCGCGGCGGCGACCGAATTCACGACGAGCCTCAATCTCGACGCCACAACCTCGTACCCAGTGGACTTCTTCGACGCCATGTCACTCACAGGTACACTACCCGGCTGGACGTAGGCATACTCGGTCCAGTTGGCAGCGGGATCATTCCTGTTCGTCCACACCGTGATGTGATTCACGAAGTTCACGGACTGGTTGGTGGACTTGCTGGAGATGAATGTGTCTCTACTAGAGGAGGTCAGCGTAGTGCTGACGGTGGTGACGCTTGGGTCAATGCGTACAGGATAGACGCGGATCGGGTCGGCGAGCCAAGCGGCATCCGCGACGACGGCGAGATGATAGGTCGGCGCAGTCCCGCTGATCTCGTAGTGGACCGCATCGCTGAAATTGTCGCCCTGCGTCGGGTCAGACGAGTCCATCATGAAGGGCGCTGGGATGCTGTAGACCGGCTCGCTGGTGCCCACCGACAGAAGCGAGATTGAGCCATCCTGCTCGATTCTCGGCGACAAGCCGTCGAGCGTGAGATCGAATCCGAACACGTTCTCTTCGATCGGCCGGTCAAGGACGATGGTCTCCTTGATCCCATCAGGACGGGACTCGTACTCGAGCGTCGCGCCGACGAAGGCACTCGGGTAGACACGATCAGTGGCCGATACCGAGCGCGCTTCAATGGCTCCGGTAGCGACACGGGCAGCACCGATGCGGCTCTTCCAGCGGGGCCTGAGTTGCACGCGCGTGCCGCTCGCCTCGATGCTCACCTCGTCGTCTGATAGATCCGTGGGCAGCTCCACACGAAACCGGTTGGCCTTGTTGACTGAGACGGGCTTGCCATCGACGCTCGTCTCTCGCAGCGTCGTGTCGATCGGCTTGAGGGCCTTGGTGATGGGGTCCTGGTAGTAGATCGGGTCAGCGAAGTACTGCGCCCGGATCGTCCCATCGGAGAGCAAGAGTTCTTTGCTCGTCTCAGTGCGCTTCTCGGTGAGTTCACGCACGACCGTCGGCGAGGTTGGCTGGGATGCGGGGGCCGAGATCGATGTCTCAGGCGGTGTGGGGCTGGCTGCTGCCGCAGCCGACACGTTGGACAAGAGTCCCGAGCAAGCGAGTGAAAGCGCGAGTGTGCCCGAGACGATGCGCTCGAAGATCGAGCGTTTGCGAGCTTGCATTGTGAGTCCCCAACCCCCGATATTTACTTGTCGGTTCGACAATGGCCGAAAGGTATCTTCGACGTCAAGCGTGTTTTCGCAGGTAGTTGGGGTGGAAGTGTGCGCGTTGTCACATTCTGGGTTGGGAACGAACGGCTTGCGTGCTTGTAAGCCAGCGTGTCGTGAATAGCCCGCGTAACTTACGATCTTGCTCTAGTTGGTCGTTCGCGCCGACCCTCGGGCGGTGCTTGCTGATGTCGTGTCAACAAAGCCGCAGTTGCCCCACATTTCGCACAATTGGCGCACTGCTGGAAAGGATTCTGGGGTCTTCTTCGCTCGAATCGCGGCGACGGCAAAGGCGTAGCGATGCGCCGCCTCCGTGAAGGCGACGGCGACTGACGCCTGTGCCACAGCACGATCAGCTGTATCCCAAACGAACGGAATCGCGATCGCCTCCATCGCATTGAGCGCCTCAATGACCTTCTTCGTCTTGACCTGAGCGAACCAAGCGGGGCTCCATTCATCATCGTAAGATCCGAGACTCCACGGGTCACAACCGGTGCGCGGAACGGGCATAGCGTCACTGCCCAAGCCCTTGTCTGCAACGACAACGAGTGGCAGCACGTGCTCCTGGAAACGAATGCAGAGATCCACTGCCAGTCGCGTTCGCTCAGCCTCCGCGCGCCGCATGGATTCCACGCGTGACGCCTCCAGAGCCTGTCTTGAGACCTCAACGCTCTTGCGGGTGATGACAAGTTGGACGAGACCAACGATTGCGACAATCGCCAGAATCGGCCCGCTCAGGTAGTAGGCGAGTTCAATTGTGTAGGGCACAGGTATCTCCTGAGGACGAGGGCGCGTGGCGGACAATCAGCGTTTAGGGGCGGGTTGCTGATCAGAGGGGCTCTGGCAACGACGGCCCCGTATCCTCGGCTGCGATGAACTCACGATAGTTCTTCACGCCGAACGGGATGTGCACCGAAGGCGTGCTGTCCGCCGACGGCGCGAGGTGCCCGATCTGGTCGTCGAAGAAGATATGCGGCTTCAGAATGTCTAGGACGTTCTTCTTTTCAATCCCGCCCAGCAGGAACAGCTCGTCGGTGTCTATCTCCATCGCCTCCAACGTCGATACGAGCCGTTCGTGGGAGGGAGCATTCCGCGCCGTGATGACAGCGATTCGTAGCAACTGCACGTGTGTCGGGTCGTCCTGAGCCTTCTGGCGCTCTAGCTTCTGGAGAACCGAGATCCGCTGCAGCAATGGCATCAGCGGCCCGGAGTGCAAGGGCTTCTCTCGATTCTCCTGCTCATGGAGGTGAAACAGATCGAGCTCGCCGGTCTCCACGAAGATGCGCTCTGCCTCGTCGTCTGCGATAACGCCGTCGAAGTCGAATGCGATTCGCAGCTGGTGATCCTTGTCGCGTGGGATCGACTTGCACGGCAAGACATAGCCGGCTGGATAGCCTGATTCGACTGCTTGGCGCACCTCGTCTTGGTTCGTGCTTAGGTACAGCACCGCATTCACCGCGCGCATGTAGGGATATGGCACCCCTCCCGCGAGAAAGAAGCTCCGCGTGATATCGAGTCCGTAATGCTTGACCGCATCCATCACCCGAAGCCCGGCGTCGGCGTGATGACGCGACAGAATCACAACCTCTACAGGAGATTCGTCACTGTAACTATCGTTCAGCCCAAGCAGACGCTGTATGAAGGGGAATGCGGCCCCCTCGAAAGGGACCTCCGTACGATGATCTCGTTGATGGGCACGGAAGTGGTCCACGCCTCGGTCCAGAAAGAGTTGATGCTCTTGGGCGAGATCGAAGAGTGCGGTCGCCGAAACCGCGACCACGAGTTTCGTATCGATCGGGTAGCCCAATCCGTGCCCCCTTTGCCTCGTTACGCATTCCCGGCGCACTCCACGACAGTGTAGCCCAGAGATCTCGAGCTTCGGGGTTCGTATCCTTCGACGGAGTCCGATCTTCCACAAACATACGTTCGACCGCATATCGGAACCTGACCACCGTTCGTCAGATACTTCCATTTAGCACTCGCCACGGGTGAGTGCTAGTAGTACCGTATGTTGCGGGGTGGGGGAATCTCCCTACCACATATAGCGCAAAAGCAAGGAGGGCCCTGCGACAACAGGACCCTCCTCGATGGCCCCCGTCGTGCGGAGCCGAACGATAACTGAGGATGCTACAGCAAGACGAGGCTTTTTGTACCCCGCTTCGCGCACCTTCAGAGAATCTCCACGACGATGGGCCGGAAAGGAGCACGCCGGCCAAACTGAGCCCTATCGTCAAACCGCGCAACATGCGCACATTCAATCGGAGGTTCTGAAATGAAGAAAGTAGTGTTCTTGGGTCCGATCACAGTAGAGTCAGCATCATCGCTGTGTGACATCGCGCCGACTTCACAGTTCGCAGGCGTAGATCACGACAAAGCCGAGATCAGGCATCAGTTGCTCTTGACCAACAAGACCGGCAAGGAGATATCCGTGCCGCTCGCGTTCATCGAGACCGACCCGGACGAGTCGCGGGCACCCGCGGTGCGCGTTGGCACCGAGCGCAGGGAGCTCGGTGATCCGAAGGTCTTCGATCCGGCTACCACGGAGCAGTTCATCACCCAAGCTGTCACGGCTGCGGTCGCAATGGGCGTTCCGGAGGCCGAGGTACGCGACTCACTCGCCGAGGTCCTGTCCCGGGCGGCTAGGTCACACAAGACCTATGTCACCATCCGGCCTGATGAGCGCATCTTCGTTGAGTTCGTCGAGCACGAGAAGATTCCGAAAGATGCCAACGGCGTATTCACCTACCAGACCATTGCGCCATTCCCGCAGCTGTCCCTCAATCCGGCCGGCGGGAGCATGTGGTTGTCCGTGATCCTTCCAAGACCGATGGGGGGAAAGTCACCTGTTTTGGGTGAGTTCACTACGGAGTACCAAGGCCAGGCGGTCATGCTTCATGACAGACAGGCCATCGCGTGGACGTTGAAGCTGGACCCGATCATCAGGGTTTCCTACACGTACAGCGGCTAGCGCGAATGACCCCAGGCGAGCGGCTTTCGCCTGGGGTCACCGCTTGGCGCTTCACCCGGCACCTGCCCCTCTCCAGTTTCTGGCCAGTTCTGGAGCATGGTCATTGCGCATGAGGAGCCACGCTCAGCCTTCTCGCCTCAGCGCCTCTTCCAGCTCCTCGTCGAACACATGCGTGTAGATCATCGTCGTGCTCACGTCAGAGTGTCCGAGCGCCTTCTGCACGAGGCGGATGTTCTTGGTCTGGCGCAGCAGCTCCGTCGCGAAGGTGTGTCGCAGCGCGTGTGGGCTCACCCGGTCGGCCTCCGACACCCCCGCCTTCACGGCGTAGTGCTTGACCATCGTCCGCAGGTAGCGCGTATCGAGCTGCCCACCGTCTCGCGTCGGGAACAGCCACGGCGACACAGGACGACGCGCCAGCCACAGCCCAATCAAGTCGCGCAGGTCATCTGAGATCCACAGCGTGCGGTCCTTCGCTCCCTTACCTTCACGGACCACGAGCCGGCAGGTCAGCATTTCGAGATGCTCGGGCTTCAGTGCAACGACCTCCCCCGCCCGTAGACCGGCTTCAAGCATCACGCGCAGTAGGCAGCGGTTTCGCAAACCTGATAGGTAGCGCGGGTTGGGTTGGGCAACGAGGGCGCGTTGCTCTTCGATGGTCAGGACCTTCGGCAACTTCTTCGAGCGGGTCACGGTGACTCCTGGGGTAGTACAGGGTAGACGTACCGGATCTCGATGGACTCGGTACGCATTAGCAAACCCTTGGAGGACTACTCGAAGAAAGTGGTGTGACCGGTACTCATTCACGCCCGAAGACTCCGACAGCGGGGGCGTCTGGGACGACGCCTGCAGGGGGCGTCGGGCCGGGCGAGTGTGACCGATCCTATCGGAGTCGTATCCACATGATGAGTTCATCACAGCGGAACGAGGCCTGCCTGACGTATCCGACGTATCCCAGGCTGCCGACTACGGGGAACGTGGGATACGTTGGATACGTCGCGCTCGCACGGTTCACGCGCCCATACAGAAGAACCTGAACCCCTTCAGCTTGAGATCCACTTCTGCACCCTCGCTTCGGCGTTGACGCGCTTCTTCTGCGAGTCAAGTTGACGAGCATCATAGATGCGCTCAACTATCTCGACGACACTCCACCTCTCTTCTCGTGCCAGCCTCATGGCCTCTTCCGTACGCCATGCATGATTTGCACGGGTACAGTCGATCGAGCAGAAGAGCCGATCAGAGCGCTTGTAGGGTGCGGCGAACACGGTGCCACAGTGCAGGCACCAGCGGTAGTCGATGGGCGCCCATGCCTGAGTGAGACACTGCAGCCACATGAGTGCCCAAAGGCTCTGGGCCTCGAAACTGAATCGTCGCTTGTCCGGTTTCGCCACAAGCCGGGCATGCTCGCCAATGACTTCGTTGGCGAGCGCAGCAAGCATCGCGTCGCGATACGTGCTCGTGTCGTCGCTTACGCCACCACGGCCCTCGAAGACCCAGGTCCCATCCCCACCGCCGAACCGGTACCGGGAACATGAGACCTGCGCGGACGTCCATCGGGTCTTCTTGTCCAGACCCTTCGGCGCCCCCTTCCAGGTCACCATTTCGTCCAGGTCCAACCACAGGCGTGCCCGTACCTGCTTCTCATCTGAAGTGATCGAACCCGACCGGGCCCGCCGAGACTGTTCCTCGGTCGAGCCGGACTGCCATGTCGGGTCAAACCAGCTCAAAGCAACCCCGAGCCTGATTAGCCGCTGACAGTCCACCCACATGTCGTAGTGCTCAGCGCAGCCGGCGTACAGATCCTCGCCGACCTCGACAGGAGCCGATAAGGTCTCTCCCACCCCGAGCCGGCCGAAATGGCGAGCGAATTCGATGAACCCCGCTTCTGATTGCTCGGAAAGGGCGAACTCGACGTGCAACGCGCTGGCCTGGACTGAACGTTCCGCGGCAGGCAGCTCCCAGCGGAGACCCACCTCGACAGGAGCCGGCGATACACGTCCAAGAATATGGAACCGAGGCTCTGAGAGCACTGCCCGCCCGAAACCCTCCACCGACTCAAACGACTCGCGCTCTTCGAGGCGGACTCCTTCGAACCGAAGGGGGTCGAACTGCTCCTGACTGGGATTCTTCATGACTGAATTCCTATCGGATTTCTATTGTCTCCGTTTCGCCCCGAGACTACCTCCATCGCAGGTTCGCCACAAGGGCGGTCCCTTTAACAGTGAGGAGTCTCCATGGGCAGCAACACGGATTACGACCACGAGCGGGGCATGCAGGAGATCGAGCAGAACAAGCACCGCTTCACCTTCGAGTTCGAGTGCCCCGCATACTCGACGAAGGCCAGGCGCTTGGTGAGTGAGTGCAGCGAGACGGGGGAGCTGGAGCGGGCGGTCGTCTGCGACCACCTCGATCCGATTCTCGGCGGAGACAACAACGGCCATTGGCCGAGTGGAGAGCCGCTGTCCGCCAATATGATCGCCTTCGCTCGGGTCGTTGGCTTGCATCTGCTCCAGGAGCCCGGGGACTTCGACGTGGCAGCCGGCTTCTGCACGGATCCGGCGCTTCCCGAGCGCATCTGCATCTGCCGGACGTGGGGCCGGTGCACTGATGCTTAGCCACAACTTCCACAACATCCCCGACGAGCTGAAGGCTATCGGGCGCTGGGTCTGTTGGCAGCTCGTCACCCGCAACGGCAAGACCACCAAGGTACCCAAGCAGCCCGGAAACCCCCGCCGCAATGCGAGTTCGACTGACCCTGACACCTGGGGCACCTTTGAAGAGGCGGTCGCTGCCTACGAGGCCAATGACTTCCTCTCCGGCCTCGGCTTCGTCTTCTCTGACGAAGACGATATTTGCGGAATCGATATCGATCACGCGCGCGATCCCGAGACCGGGGAGCTCTCAGTAGAGGCATGCGCAGCAGTTGCGTTGCTCGACTCCTATACCGAGATCAGTCCGTCCGGCGAGGGTCTTCATATCATTGTGCTCGGCAAGCTGCCTGGCGGCGGCAACAAGAAGGGCGACTTCGAGGTCTACGGGCGCGGACGCTTCTTCACGATGCCTGGCACCCACCTCGCAGGCACCCCAACCACCATTGAATCGCGCCAGAGCGAGCTTGAAGCGTGGCACCGCTCGGTGTTCGGCGAGAAGAAGCCAGCGAAGTCCAAGATGTCCCTGGTCGTCACCCCTGCGCCGCTCATCGCGGACGACGAGGACGTACTCGCCTCCCTCCGTCGCTCCAAGACTGGCAAGCGCAAGTTTGAGATGCTCTTCGTTGATGGCGACTGGGAACACGCCGGCGATTTCGGCTCTCAGTCCGAAGCCGACCTTGCGCTCTGTTCGCTCATCGCCGCCAAGACAGATAGCCCCGGCCAGATCGACCGCCTGTTTCGCGGTTCAGCGCTCATGCGCGACAAGTGGGATGAGCAGCACGGCGAACTTACCTACGGTCAGATGACTGTCGAGAAGGCACTCGAAGGTCGCAGGCAGCCGTCTCGTCCCCCCGCCCAGCGTGACAAGCTCTTTGCGATCTCGGAGAAGGCCGATCTCTTCCATACCCCCCGCGGTGAGGCGTTTGCCACCATCGAGCGCGACGGGCACCGCGAGGTGCTTCGAGTGGCTGGCACGGAGTTCCGTGAGTGGCTGCTCTATGAGTACTACACGAACGAGGGCACGGCGCCGGGCAAGAACGCCATGACCGAGACCTTGCCCACGATCATCGCAAAGGCACAGATCGAAGGACCCGAACGCGAGGTCTTCACCCGGCTCGCCGAACACGCAGGGCGCATCTACATCGACTTGGGTGACGAGACCCGCTGTGTGGTCGAGGTGACGCCTGATAGTTGGCGCGTTATGTCCAATTCACCGGTGCCGTTCTTCCGTACCGCAAACACCAAGGCACTTCCCATCCCCGTGGCAGGCGGAGATATCTTCGAGCTTAGGGACTTCGTGAACGTAGCCACCGACGCCGATTTCGTGTTGCTGGTTTCGTGGCTCATCGGCGCAATGCACCCGTCCGGGCCCTATCCTTTGCTCGTGCTTCAGGGTGAGCAGGGATCGGCGAAGTCCACAACGAGCCGCGTGGTGCGTAGCCTGGTCGACCCCGGTGTCCCGTCTCATCGGGCAGTCCCCACCAAGGAGTGGGATCTCATGGTGTCGGCCCAGTACACGCGGGTACTCGCCTTCGACAACCTGTCTGGCCTGTCGGCACAGATGTCAGACGTGTTCTGTCAGCTCGCGACCGGCGCCGGCTTCGGAGCCCGCAAGCTCTTCACTGACGATGACGAGAAGATCTTCTCCGCCAAGCGCCCCGTAATCGTCAACGGCATCTCGGATATCGCAAGGCGCGAAGACCTGGCCTCGCGCTCGATCGTCCTGCGGCTGCCGCACATCGCCGCCTCGAAGCGCCGCCGCGAACGCGATATCGATGCGGCTTTCGAGATCGCTCGTCCTCGCATCTTCGGTGCGCTGCTCGATGGGCTGTCGCGTGCGCTCCGTGACGCGGAATCCGTCGAGCTCGACTCGCACCCTCGTATGGCTGACTTCGCGGTGTGGATGACGGCCGCAGAACCCGCGCTCCGGTTTGCGGCGGGCACGTTTCTGGCCGCCTACGAGGCGAACCGGGCCGAGGTCATCCACACTGCACTCGAAGGTGACGCCATCGCTGCAGGAGTGCTCGCGCTCGTGTACCCGACAGGCGACTTCACCGGGACGATGACTGAGCTGCTGCATGAGCTCAACGCGACCGTCGCCGCCGAGTACCGCACCGGCAAGTGGTGGCCCGACACGCCGCGTGGCCTGTCGGACCGCCTGACGCGCCTCGGTGACTTCTTTCATTCTGTCGGCGTGTCCGTGCAGCGCCATCGCGAGACGACAGGTGAGCGCCGCAACCTCGTGATCATCACGCACGACCGCTCGGTCGACCGGGTCCATATTGATCCTTGCATGCTCGATGCCTCCTATCGCGTGGCGTCAGAGACGCGGGCCAAGAAGCGGGCGCAGCGCGACAGGCCGAGTTCTCTGTGTTAAGCGGAATCACGTGCGATTGACGTTGCCGACGCATCCCACATGACCGAATCAGCCCGCCAGACACCCACCGACGCCCCCGCGAGAGACACCTGTTCGGGGGCGTCGTTGTGTCCGAGCCCGACAGCGTGAAACTCTCACCCGGACCGCTTTATTCCTGCCAATCGCGTCGCCAATGATCAGCGCACGACCCTTACGCGAGGAGAATCCCGATGACTACTGAACTGACGCTCAGTGAGTACCTGAATACGTGGCTTGAGAACTACGCGAGGTCCAACGTCGGCAACAAGACGTATGAGACCTACAAGCGCATCGTCGACCTCAACATCGGACCGCATATCGGTGACGTGAAGCTCGGCGACCTGCGGCCGCTCCAGATCCAGTCGTTCTACTCAATGCTGCTTCGCTGTGGCAAACAGAACGGCAGCGGACTGTCACCGCTAAGTGTTCAGCACGTACACCGGATGCTCCGAAAGGCCCTTCACCAGGCGGTGCGTTGGGAGCTCATCCACCGCAACCCTGCCGACGGTGCGGACTCCCCTCGTGTGCCGAGAAACGAGATGAACGCGCTCGATCGTGACGGCCTGTCACGGCTGCTGGCGGCACTGCGTGGCAACAAGCTCTACCTGCCGGTACTGATAGCAGCGACTACCGGAATGCGCCGAGGCGAGATCCTCGCGTTGCGCTGGTGCGATGTTGACCTTGATGCCGGCACTCTGCGAGTCGCTCGCTCACTTCAGCAGATCAGCACCGGGCTCGAATTCAAGGAGCCGAAGAGCGCACGCGGTCGCCGGAACATCTCACTGGCAAAGGCAACGGTGGACGCGCTGAGGGCACGCAAGGCCGAGCTGGACACGGGGCCTGACGGGCTGATCGTCTGCCGCCCTGACGGCACGCCGTGGCCCCCGGACCAGCTCTCGGTCGAGTTCCACGTATTCGCCCACAGGAACGGCTTTTCCATACGTTTTCATGACCTCCGGCACACGCACGCAAGTAATCTGCTTCGCGATGGTATCCCGGTCAACGTCGTCTCGCAGCGGCTGGGACACGCGGAGCCCGCGATCACGCTCAACGTCTACAGCCACGTGTTACCCGGGATGCAGGAGGAAGCGGCGTTGCGGGTCGACGAGATGATGGACGAGGTGCTGGCGGGGTGAACTCAACGGCCCAACCCCGACCACAGCCCACTCGAACAGATCTTCAGGCAGTCGCCTCATTCTCAGCCTACCTCGAAGACCCCGCCACACGATTCGACGGGGCCTGGTCATGGAATCAGGCGCTATATGACCACAACGTTATCGACTACGACTACGACCGTGACTCGGCTCGGCGTTGGCTGAGGTGCGCGGCGACCGACCGAAGCTTCATCGAATCGGCCGATCTTTCGCGGATCAGGGCGATGATGACGTTCATGTCTCGTGCGGAGCGCTTCTGCGACGGATGGATTGAGCAGTACACGGACAACGGCGTGATCGCGGCATTGTGTCGCCGTATGGGTGAGCTCGCCGACAAGTGACGAGGCTCGGTCAATAGACGAGACGTCCCTTTGGTCCCGTTACGTATCCCACCGGTCATCCCGCTCGAACGACCACGGTGGGCGTGCAGACTCTGGTTCAAGCTCAATGAAGTCGGGAAACTCGAACTGCCGAAGCTCACGGTCATCCAGGCTGAGCCCGCAGACGGCGCATTCGAATGCGAACGGCCATGCGCTGACCGGGACCATCCAGTCCGAATCGTCGTCGGGACCCATGAGCTCCGGCTCGCCCCTTTCAGTGCCGCAGATCAACCAGGCCTCCTGTTTGCACACCGGGCACTTGACGGGCTCCTCATGATCACTCGACATGCGACACCATGCGCGTTGGGAGAGAACCGCTGCCGCGACGTCAGGGCTCAACTGCGAGGTGATGGCATCAAGCCGCTGTCTCGCTACCAGGACCTTCGCGGCAACCATATTTGCCACTTCTGTTCGGCCTTGCTCAACAAAGCCGTCGACCACCTCACGATGTGGACCCCAGAAGGATTCGCGATCCGCCGCTATGCCGTTCAGCACGTCATCAACCACTCGTACCATGAACGTCACGGCTATTCGGAGTTCATCCCGATCCACCAAGGCCAGATGGAGTGCCGCATTGCGGACCTCCAGCGCCGCCTCGACCTCCCTTTCCCCCGCGGTAATACCCCTGACAAGCCGCCGACAAAGGCGCACCGCCTTCTGACCGCCAATCGTCTTGAGCCTCGTGGCCGGCAGTTCGGATCTATCACCCTTGCCAGACAGGCGTAGGAGCGCATCAGGGTCGGCATGCTCACACAACAGCGTCGGTTCTACCTGGACGAGCGCGGCCTTGGCGATTAGTTCGACCGCCGTTCCAGTGGCAACCGCGGCTTGGAGCAAGACGAGCCGCTCGTCTGACACGAAGCCCGTCAGGGCTCTCCTGGCATTGTCACAAGCCGCTTCAACGAGCAGCGCACACAGGTCGTCGTGCCCGTGCGAGAAGTCACCGGCGGGCCAGTAGGGTCCACTCTTCTTGACGTCGTATCCGAAACCCGAAAACGCAATCCCGTGAATAGCCATCAGACGCTCTTCTCTCATCGGGCGTGTACCGGACTAGCGTGACAGAAATTGATCTGCCGAGAGACGCGGGTTTGTAGCCCCCGATGTGATGTCAGTCCGCCGCTCTAGACTCCTGGTGACGTCCACACGGACGAATACCCCAGTGCTAGGAGAACACCAATGGCTACGTACTATGTCAACCGCAACGCGCAGGCAAATGGCGACCACGAGGTCCATCGCGACGGCTGTAGGTATCTGCCTCTACCACAGAACCGCGATTTGCTTGGCGAGCATGTCACCTGTGTCACCGCCGTGAGCCAGGCCAAGGTCCGCTATCCGCGGGCGAACGGCTGCGCGATCTGCTCCCCCGCGTGCCACACGAGCTAGCTCTAACCTCACGATGACCGCTTCGCGTCCCACCCGGCGCCAACATGCGCCGGGCAGGGGGCGGGGTGAGGCGCGCACTACCCGCGATTCACCGCGGCTTGGGCCAGTACGTTAAACGCGCACGCACCCGCCTCGTCTTGCCACATCGCGCACTTGTCCTTGATGCACGCGCTCGCGGAGCTGCCACCGACGTGATAGAAGGGGCACTTGCGCGCTTCTGCCGACTTCGCCGGCTTGTCCTTGGCACCGAATACCATGGGTCCTCCTAGTGGCTTGCCCACACCTGCTGCTTGACGATGATCGCCTGGACTTCCTTGACCGACGTGCCGGTCGACTCGGACACGCGCTTGGTGACGGTAGCCTCGTCGACCGTTCTGCTCGCGTCGGAGCCGATCGCCTTGGCCGCCGCGTCGTACTCGGTCAGCCAGGCCGCCCACACCTTGACCTCGTCGGCGGTGACTTGCTTTGACCAGTCCTTGGTCGGCAGTTCAGCAGTTGGTCTCATCAAGTCGTACTCACCGGGCTCGATAGTCGATGCTTTGGCCCAGTTCCCTTCCGGCGCGTACTGGACCTGGCCGAGCGTGAACTCGCGTGATGCGTACTCGGGATAGTCGTAGAAGCCGATGCGCAGGGCCGAGAACGGCTGACCCGCCTGGGCCTTCTTGAACACAGCGTCGGCCACGCGGCTGAGCTGATCGGGTGTCGGCTGACCGGAGACCACGACGCTGTAGTCGAAACGAGGCGTCGCTCCAACGGACACATCCTCTACCTTGACGATCTTGAATTCGGGGAGCGCCTCCGGGGTCGCCTTGGGCTGTGACGCCTGGCTAGCCGCGCTCTTCGCACGCTCTCGCTCGATCGCCCCACCTGTGCAGCGACTCACGGTGCCGGAGAGCGCACCGACGAGCAGAACGGCTACGAGAATGACCAGCCACTTTGGCATCTGTTTCCCGGCGACCTGGACCACGCGAGATCTCCCCTTCTACGTGAGTACGTGACAACCGAGTGCTGACTATACGTCACCTTTGGAGGAGTACTCAATCAAATACCGTGACGCATAGTCCGTAGACCCATAGTCAGCATCGCCGTGTACTCAACGCATGACAGAAGAACGGAATCCATGCACAGCGTTCGGACAGCGCCTACGCGAGCTGAGGCTCGAACGCGGGTTGTCACAGGAGAAGCTCGGCGAGTTGGCCGGGCTGGACCGCACCTACATTAGCAGCGCGGAAGCCGGCCGGAGGAACGTCAGCCTGAAGACGATCCACAAACTAGCGGACGCGCTTGGGGTCGAGCCTCCCGAGCTGATTCCCCGCCACTAGTGACATGGGCTAGGTGATCGGCAGGTTGTATCCGGGCTGAGATACTTCACCGACGAACTTCGCCACGCTCTTCTGAAGCGAATTGACCCCGGACAGATAAGCCCGTCCAGCAGGCAGGACCAACGCGTAGTCGCCGCCGCTGGGCTGAATGAACTTCTTCAAGCCACGATGGACCCGTATGTGGTCGATCGACGTCTTTGTGTATCGTCGAACCCCCACCTTCTTGTCCTCTCCGAGCATCGACCAGTAGCCGGGAAACAAGTAGTGGCACACATCTTCGATCCCAAATGTGAGTCGCTGTGAAACTGCGAAACTCACTAGGCTCCCCGCAACGAACTCCAGGAACTCCGCGATGTCGAAGCTGTCCGTGTCGATCCTGACGTAGCCCAAAGGCAGCCTCGCGAACGTTGTCGTCGAGGCCAGTAGGGTCGCCGCATCGGTGTCCCGGAGGGTCCCAGCAGCGTGTTCGAAGATGAACCCGTCGGATGCGTCTTCCATCGTGGAGAGCATCATCGACGAGTCGAGACCCGCCTTCCTGATGTGCGCCGAGTACAATCCCGAGAGGGCCTTGGGCACGACGACCCAGGTACTGCAGTCGGCTCGCTCCGCTGCCGGGATCGAAGGCACTGTGATGTCTGAGCCAACAGCCGCGCCATAGGCCGCCAGTTGGGCGCACTTGCGCGGACCGAGTTTCGTTTGTGTGGTCCATTCGGTCAGCAATGTGTGACCGGACTTACCGCTGGATAGCATGCACTCGGGACGCACGTTCCGCGATGCCGCCGCTACTGGAAACTCGTATTCGACGGCGCGCAAGCGATAGTCGAGCGGGCCGCTCAGGCTTGCCGACCATGGGTCAAGCATCGAGTCGCCATTGGCCATCCCGATTGTGATATTGAGCAGTTGGAGGTTGAAGTCAGAAGACATCGATTCCAGCCCTGCCCTTGGCCGTGACTCCCGCGACGTACTTCTGTTGTAGGTTCGTATAGAACCTGGCCGCGGTGTTGCCGCAGGCCCCCTGGTAGAGGTACATCCTGATCACGTCAGGATAGATCTCAAAGAATAGCTTCGATGCAGTATGCATATCGACTACGTCAACACCACGAGCTTCCACCGTCCCCGGGAGCTTCTTGGGGACTCCCCACATCCTGAACGGGTAGTTGCCCGAGAAGACGATTTGGCAGAAGAGATCCAAGTCCTCGATCGGGCAACTCGAAACGTCAAAGACAATGGGATGCCCATTCAATGCAAGGGCATCTCCTGCCTCGGCCCGTATGATGAAGTCGCTTTCGACCGTGCCGATTGTCGAAGCGTACGAGTCTCGCAGTCCTTTCACGAGGTCCAAGTGCGCAGACGCGGAGGTACCCCGAGTGGTCATCTTGCCGTCGTACTTCACGTCCTCCAGGCTGAAGCGACTGGGGTCGTTCGACTGTGACTCGATGTACTTCATTCGAATCTTGGACACAGTCGTCCGCTGTCGATAATGCGGTATGGCTGATATCGCCTCCAGGATCTCCTGGCTTTCATCGCCGCCCCACACCTGCATCTTCAGCATGTCGGTCGGGTCCTGGTCGCCCTCGGCCTTCTCGAACGGCCTTCTGTCGAAGTCCAGGCTGAATCCGCGGATGTTCCCACGTGCTTGTGTCTGGCGAAGAAGGGAAGGCCACAGCCAAAGCCGGTCAACGGCGGACTGATAGCCGATCAGCCGACTGATCGTGCGTTCCAGCGGGCGGGCCTGGGCAACCGAGAAGACGGACCAGAATCGACGACCAGTCGCGGAGGCGTCAACCGTGTCGACTACGGTCTCAACATCGCCCTCGCTGGAATCCCATGTGACTCGATAGAGGCCCGATTCGGCGAGTTCGACCACTTTGGGCGCAGTCAGGTCATGGGAGTTCTTGGCCTTTGGGAGAGAGAGTGACTGGGTCAGGAACTCCGTCTCGTTCTTCACGGGCTCGCTGGGCCAATCGAACTCCAGCAGATAGGTCTTGGGCAGATTGGTGTCCGCCTCAAGGCGCAGATTCTTCCGCAACTCGTTGTAGGACCGGCTCATGTGTCCTTCGAGCCAATCCGCCAAGTCCCGCCTAGTGCGTATGTTGGATTTCTTGCTCATGTGCCCCCTGGATCGCAGTCTAGCAGTTGGGCGAGATCGGCGGGGCCCAGCGAGGCCGTGCAACGGGTTGCGTGGGGGGCCTTGAAGCCAAGTACCGTGACACCACTATCGACCCCAAGAACGCGAAAACGGCCCCGCAACTAGCCGAGGCCGTTCGTGTTCAATCAGAATGCAAACAGGTGCCATGAGCTGCGATGATCAGCTTTCGAGACTGCCGCATTCAACCACTCTGCCACCTCTCCGCGAGGGTGCAGTGCCCGCCCCCAAGGGGACAGACGCGCGAAGCGCAGTATAGCTGGCGCATGCGTGAGGGGCAATGAAGGGTGCTCGCTCCCTACTCCCCGAGGTGTCCCGACACCGGTCGCGCAACTCCGACCGGCCGCAACGGTGCACCTTCTTCGAGCCTGCTGAGCGTGACAACACTTATGCCTTCTCGGCGAAGCGCCTGCAGGTACGCGGGGAGCGCCTTGACTGTCATGGAGCGGTCGGCCAGCCCATCGTGCGCCAGGACGATATCTCCGCGTCGGGTCTCCTCGGCCAGCGTCGCGGCGAGCTCCTCGGCGTTCGCGAACTGCGATCGCTCCATGCACCGTGTCCAGAGCGCCACCTTCATCCCCCGCTCCGCGGCGAGCGTCTTCTGCACCTCGGTCAGTCTGCCTCGTGGGGGCCGATACCAGATCGGCGTCACCCCGCACGCATTCAGGACAGCGAGACCGGCGTCAATCTCGCGCTGCACCTGGTGCTCGTCAAGGCGGTCGACATGGGGATGGGTTTGCGTGTGAAACGCGACCTCATGACCTTCAGCGATCATGCGTGCGATCAGCTCAGGGTAAAGATCCGCAGAGGCACCGACAACGAAGAATGTGGCGTGCGCGTCGTGCGCACGCAGGATGTCGAGCACCGCGGGCGTGTACGCGGGGTCAGGTCCGTCGTCAAACGTGAGCGCGACTGAATTCTCAGAGAGCCTGAACGAGCGCGTCACGCCGTCGGCAACAGGTGCGTGGACCCACATGACAGTCAGAACAACGGCAGCAAACACCAAGATGCCCACACCGATGGGGAGGTGTCGCCCTTTGCTCGTGCGCATCGTGGTACCCATCCCCGGATCGACCCTGGCTTCATCGGCGCCCGCCCCCAAGATCGGGAAGCGGGCGCGCCGAGATAGTCTGGTGGAGCTGGAGGAGTATAGCTGGCGTGTGGGTCAGGGACAATCGGACACTCGTGCTCCGGCGGCAGCTGGGAGAGTCTCCAATTGGCGTAGTGATACGCTCAGCACATGAATTGGCGTCAACACATCATTCGCGGGCGCGGGTACCCCCTCGCCGCAGTCTCGATCGGAATCGCCTCGCTGGCGTTCTTTCCACTGCGTGGCTTTGTCTCGGCACCGGTGGTGATGCTGTTCTTCGTCCCGATCATCGTGATAATTGCACGTGTCTCCGGGACCAAGCCCTCCGCCTTCGCGGCCGCGCTGGCATTCCTCTTCATCGACCTGCTCTACATCCCGCCGTACTACCGTCTGACAATCGAATCGTTGCCGGAATGGATCGGCTTGATGATCTTCCTGTTTGTCGCGCTGATCGCGGGGCAGCAGACGGGCCGGCTGCGCGAGCGCGAGCAGGCTGCGCTTCGTCGCCAGACGGAGCTGGAGCTGCTCAACCGCCTGTCGTTCAGAATCGCCTCCGAGTACTCCCTCACCGCCACCGCCGAGTACGTCGCCGAGCAGATCGTGCGAGTGGGCAACGCTAGGCGCACGGCCCTGTATCGCCTCGGCGACGACGGAGAGCCGCATTGTGCCGCATCCGCTGGCGACCCCGATCCCGCGCTCGATGAGGCGCGGTTCGCCGCATGGGTCCTCGCCGCCGACAAGGCCGTCGGCTATCCCGAACATCACGAGGAGCCTGGCGAGTCCCGCGTGGTAACCGTGTCGGCCAACGGCGCGCTGCCCGGGACCGTGGCCGATGCCGTCTACCTGCCTCTCCAGACGGTCGCCGGTCTCGAGGGCGTGTTCGTGGCCAAGCCAGCGGGCGAATCAGGCTTTGGCCAAGACGAAGCCCGCCTGCTGGTCTCTGTCGCGAACCTGACCGCGGCGGCGTTCGAACGGGAGCGGCTTGCAGACGAAGCCGCGCACACGCACGCGCTGCGCGAGACCGACCGCATGAAGTCGACGCTCGTGTCCTCAGTGTCGCATGAGCTCAAGACGCCATTAGCGGCTGCGACGGCGCGAGTCACCGGGCTGGTCGACGAAGGCACCTCGTGCGACGCAGAACGCGTGCGCAGTGAGCTCGTCGCAGTAAGCGAGGACCTCGCTCGGCTGGACTCATCCATCGGCGCGCTGCTGGACCTCTCGCGACTCGAGTCCGACGCTTGGCGGCCTCATCTCGAGCCGGAGGATGTCAGCGACGTTCTCGGCACGGCGCTGTCCCGAATTTCTTGGCCACAGGCGGATCGGATCACCTTCGCGCTCGGGTCGGATATGCCGCCGGTGAACGTGGATTTCTCGCAGCTCACGCGCGCGTTCGTGAACCTGATGGAGAACGCACTTGCGTACTCTCCCCAAGAGTCGCCCATATTGGTGGGCGCGTGTGCCGAAGGCGACGTAGTCGCCGTCTGGGTCGAGGATCGAGGCTCCGGCGTCCTCGATGCCGAGAAGGCGCTGGTGTTCGACAAGTTCTACCGTGGCTCGGCGTCCGCGTCCTCCCCGACCGGAACCGGTCTTGGTTTGGCGATTGCCTCGGAAATTGTTCGCAGCCACCATGGCACTTTGACGGTTGAAGACGCACTTCCCACTGGTGCACGCTTCGTGATGACACTCCCTGCGGCCGGAGGCGCTCGTGACTGAAGGAATCCCGGAACGGCATCCGCGCATCCTCGTCATCGACGATGAGGAGCAGATTCGACGCGCACTGAAGTCGGTTCTACAAGCGCGACACTACAATGTCGACGTCGCGGCCACCGCCGAGGAAGGCATCGAGCTCACCGCAGAGCGCACGCCCGACGCCATCATTCTGGATCTATCGCTGCCAGGCATCAGCGGGCTCGAGGCGTGCAGTCGGTTGCGCGAGTGGTACGAGGGCCCCATCCTCGTGCTCTCCGTCCGCTCCGGTGACGCCGATAAGATCGCCGCACTCGATCTCGGCGCCGACGACTACCTGACCAAGCCCTTCTCGACCGGTGAACTGCTCGCTCGCATGCGTGCGCTGCTTCGCCGCGCCTCCCCCGTCGCAAGCCCCCTCAACGAGATCAGCTCCGGCGAGCTGCACATCGACCTCGCCCGACGCTTGGTGACTCTACGAGGCGAGCCTGTGAGGCTCACGCGAATCGAGTTCGACATTCTGGCGCTACTTGCTCGCAATGCCGGCCGAGTCGTCACTTCGTCAATGTTGCTCGACGAGGTCTGGGGTCCCGAGTACGTCCGCGACACCCAAACCCTAAGAGTTCACGTCTCACACCTGCGCAAGAAGATCGAGACGCCCGGCGACGTTCCGCGCTTCGTGCTGACGGAACCGTCAGTAGGATTCCGCTTCGCCGAAACGAACGAGGATCGCTCGCGTTAGCGACGGACCTCGTCCACCTCTTCGAGATTGTAAGGGACGTCAGTCACAATCAGTCCCGGCTCCGAGAACAGCTGCGTCTTGAGGATCAGCCCCATCTGGTCGTGCAGGATGTTGTCCGGGATGTTCTCGGGCACGTACTCGGGCATGATGACCGTCACGACATGGTCGCGAGTTGGTCGAGGAATCGCGCGTACGTGGTCCATGATCGGGCCGATGATCTCGCGGTACGGCGAATCGATGATCGTGAGCCGCACGCCAAAGCCGGCCTCGGTCCACTCCTCGGCGAGTGCGGGTCCTCGGCCGGAGATGTCGACGTAGATGGCCTCGAGGCTGTCGGCCCTGAGCGACTTCGCGTAGAGCATCGCGCGGACGAGCCGGCGATCAATGCCGCTGACGAGCACGATGACGTGGTTGTGCATGCGGTTGTAGGAACGGTAGTTGAGGTCGGTCAGGTCGTCCGGACGAATCGCCAGCGCAGTCGAGACGCGGCGGTATTGGCGATTCACCCACAGCAGGTACGCGACGATAGTCGGGATCAGGATGAGGACGATCCAGGCGCCGTCGTGGAACTTCGAGACCGCAACCACCACCAGCACGATCGCAGTCGAAACGGCACCCACCGCGTTGATGGCGAGCCCGAGCTGCCAGTGCGGCTCCTTCTCCCGCAGGTGATGGACGATCATCCCGCTCTGGGACAGCGTGAACGAGGTGAACACGCCGATGGCGTAGAGCGGGATCAGCCTGGTCGTGACTCCCCCGAAGATGATCAGCAAGGCGACGGCCGCCAGCGTGAGCAACACGATTCCGTTTGAGAAGACCAGCCGATAGCCACGGTCCTTGAGTTGATGCGGCATGAAGTCGTCCTCGGCCATGAACGACGACAGCCGAGGAAAGTCCGCGTACGCGGTGTTGGCCGCGAGCACCAGAATCACAGCGACCGAGCCGGTGACCAAGTAGTACATCCACCCGGTGCCGTAGATGGCGCGGGAGAGCTGGCTGATGACCGTCTCGGTCTCGCTTGGCTGCACCTGTGAGAGCACCGCCAGCGCTGACACGCCGACGAACAGGAACAGAAGGATCCCTGCCATCCAGAGCAGGGTGCGGCCCGCATTCTTCGCCTCCGGCTGCTTGAACGCCTGCACGCCGTTGGCGATGGCCTCGACGCCCGTCATAGCAGCGCATCCTGACGCGAACGCCTTGAGGACGAGGAAGAGGGTGAGACCCTGGATCGGGTCAATCCCATGCTGGGGTGCGGGAACCACGAAGGGTGCCCCCGAGACGAACCGCCACAGCCCGATGGAGACAGTCGTGCCCAACAGCAGAATGAACGCCCACGTGGGGCCCGCGAACAGCGCGCCCGACTCCTTCACGCCCCTCAGGTTCGCCACCGCGAGCAACGCCACGAGCAGCACTGCGATCTCGATGCGATACGGCGTAAGCGACGGCTGAGCCGAGACTATCTCCGCCACCGCGGCCGAGATGGAGACTGCGACCGTGAGCACATAGTCGACCAGCAGTGATGCGCCTGCGACGAGCCCCGCCATCACGCCGATATTCTCATGAGCGACGATGTAGGCTCCACCGCCACCCGGGTAAGCGCGGATTGTCTGCCGATACGAGAACACGACGATGACCAGAAGGGTTCCGATCGCCATGGAGATCGGCAGCGTGAGATTCAGCGCCATTGTGCCCGCGAGCGCAAGCATAAGCAGGATCTCGCCGGTGGCGTACGCGACCGAGGACAGCGCGTCGCTCGAAAACACGGCGAGTGCGACGGGATTCGAGAGTCGCTGGTGCGCGGCTTCTCTGTTGTGCAGCGGATTGCCGAGAAGTACACGCTTGAGAGCGGCCACCGGGGCTCCTTGTCGCGAAGCATTCGCGCTCACGGCTTGCGATGTTACTCGCGCAATCCATGAGGGGCCCCGCAGTTTGCGAGACCCCAGGAGTATCCGTTTATCGCCGTTGTGTTCCTGTGAAGCCCGTGGTGAGGGGTGTTAAGAACGCGTGTACCCTCGGTCCAGTGTGCGATCACCGACCGGCCCGCCCGACGCTACCTCTTCACCGGTAGCGCCACCACCACGGTGCGCCTGTTCCCCTCCGATCGCGGCAGACACGTGTAAAGCGTCAGCCGGTCCGGACCCGTCTGCGCCATGATCCAGGTGTCATCCGGATTGACTGTGAACCGCTTGGTGACCCGGTACGCATGGTCCTCACCCCGCCACTGGACGGTGATGATGTCGCCGGTCTTCACCTGATGCAGCCGAAGGAACATGCGCCGGTTCCGGTGGCCAGCCAGCACCACGTTGCCGGGGTTTCCCGGCTCGGCGGTGCCCGCATGATGGTAGAGCCCAAGCTTCAGAGCTCGAGCCGTGTCGCCGCCAAAGACTCCGACGTCCAGATCGATGCTCCCGATCACCAGCCGAGGACCGTCTGCGGGCTTCGCCGGTGTCTTCGTGTGGACCGGTTGCAGCGCGGCGCGAGGCCCGAGCGTCGTGTCCGAGCTTGTGGCCACCGCCGGATTTGGCCTCGACAGCGCAACCGCCACCTCGGCGTCCGCAGGGCTGGGACTTGGGGCGTACATCCATGCCGCAATTCCAAGAGCAGCCAACAGCGACGCGGCGGCGGCCAACCTGAGCCGGTTCCGCCGCAGTCGCGGTCGGATGTCACGCAGCCTATGCATGGCGTCTGCTGCGCCGGTCCAGCACGAGGAAACCACCGGCTGCGGCCAACAGCAGCGCAATCGCCGCGAGGCCGAGACGGTTGTCCGTGCCGGTCTGCAGCAGCGTGGAGGCGGCCACGGTCAGCGATGCGTACGGCGAGTAGCTGAGGGTCGTCGCGTTGGTTACGACGCTCGCGCGGTTGCGGATCACGGTGCCCCCGGCCAAACCAGCTGGGACGGTGCTGCGGAACGTAAGCACGACGGTCTCGTTCTCGGCCATGTCGCCAACGTTCCAGACGAGGTTCGTGGGGTCTGAGTCGTCCGCGCCCGTACCGGTCATCGATCCGGCGACGTAGGTCGTGTTGGACGGCAACGCGTCAGCGACTACGGTGCCCGTCGCGCCGACAGCTTCACCGTTATTGACACTCAGTGTCCACTCGATCACATCACCAGCGAGCAACCTGCCGCCGTTGATATCGCGTCCGACCTTGGTGATCGGCGGTGAGCAGAGTCCGTTCGTGATGGTGTTGGTGTCGAGCACGACCGAGCCGTTGCGCGCCAGAAGCTGACCTTGGATGGTGGCGCCGGTGCGCACGAAGATTGAGTTCATCGCAAAGATGTGGCCGACAAACGTGGCGTCGGTCTCGATTGTCGCGTCACTAGGTACCACCCAGAAGACTCGGCAGTACCGCGCGCCGTTGATCAAGTTCACGGTAGTACCCGATGCGATGGTGAGACCGCTTGAGGCTTGGATGATGAAGACGGCGTTAGGGTCGCCCTCGGCATCGAGGGTCAGTGTGCCGGACGACAGGTAGAGGACGCCCGGACCCGCGGCGTAGACACCTGACGTCAATGTGGTGTTCGCAAGCTCGTTACCGGCGATGGCGAGCGCGGGCGTTCTGCCGGCGGCGTCATTGTAGGCCGTCACGAGGTCGTTCTTGGCCTGCAACGCGGCACCGGGGTCGCTGTCACCCGCGTACAGCTGCCCACCCGTCATCGTCACGTTGCCAGGAAAGCCGGTGATAGCGGCAAGCATGCCGGGGTGAAGGCCGACGTCGTTGCCGGCATCCCCGGTGATGACCGTCGGCCCCGTGTTGGTGATCGACTGCCCCGACAGTATGGCGAAGTGCTCGGTCGTGCCGAGGTCCACCGTCGGGCCGTACGCCATCGCTGTGGCCGGTATCGCCACTGCGATCGCCAGAGCCACGGCAAGCGCACACGCCGTCTTCATGCAGTTAAGTACCTTCATGCGTCTCCCAAGGCCATCCAGGTCCACCAAAGCGTGGCCTATTTCTTGTGGTCATCCCAGTTCTTTGCCGCACGGTCGGTCCAGTCGTCCCAGCCCTTGGCGATGTCACGCGAGACATCGGCCCACGCGTCATCCGCGCCGTCCCAGGCACGCGCTGCCTTGATCTTGAGCTCGTCGTACTGTTTCTGTAGCTCGGCGGCCTTCTCGGCATGCTTGACCTTCGCGTCGCCCGTCGATGTCTCGGCCTTCGCCTTCATGACGTCGAGACTGCGCTTGCCCTCGGCCATCTGTGCATCTATCCGAGCCTTGAGTTCTTGTTTCTGCATGTCACATCTCCTTGTGAGTCTGCCGTACGGCACGAGCCGAGCGACCCGCATGACACGCTGGCGAACCCGGAGCGCGCAGCCGCCGGGCCTCACCTGCTCGCGGCGATTCGCTACTGCTTGGTGGTTGCGTCTTGCGACTCTTCGACCCGCTCCACGGTCTGCACGCCACGGCGTGGACTGATTGCGTAGATGAGCTTGACGATGCCCCATCCCAGCAACGCGTATATGGCGAGCGCCACGAGAGCACTCCACTCGAGCATCGAGCCCGAAGTGGCGGTCGTCTTGAGCACGGCGTTAAACGGAGCCATGAAGATGGACGACAGACCATAGATGAAGGACACGAACCCCGTCGCCGCATTGGCGCCTAGGAGTAGCAGAACGAACCGTAGTGCGATCAGAACCTCAATCGCGCCGAACACGTACGACACCACACGAGCCAGAACCACTTCACCCGAAGAACGGGTTTCGGTATGAACCAACTGCCTGCGGGCCTCGGAGCCGGACTCGACTCTGGCCACGATAACGCCTCCCTAGTTTGTGGAGCAACGAAGTCGCCCACGTCAGTTGACTATACCCCCCAGAGCATCTCGCTAATTCAGCCGAGGGCGCTCCGGGCGTGGCCACTCGACTCAGCGCCGGCCTGATTCCGTCCCGAAATCGCCACGATACGTTCGCGCTGGCACCGTGAAGCAGTAGACTCATGGCATGGGTTGATTCGAGGGGGGCCGGAGTCGATGAACCTCAGGGAACGTACTCGCCTAAGCCGGGCGTTGAACGACATCGACATCTCGATCCACTCCACGCTGGGCGCAGACAAGATCATGCAGGCCGCTCTCGACGGGTTCGTCGCCGCGCTCGGCGCGGACGCGGGCGACATCAAGGTGCGAGACGGTGCCGAGTGGGTGGTCCGCTTCGAGCATGGATTCGGCCCCGCAACCGTCGGAACCCGCCTCTCGGCAGCTGAAGCCCCCGTCGCGGAGATCGTCGCCGCCAGGCGCGAACCCTGCGCGATCGCTGACTATCACTCGCCCTCCATGGCGCACTACTTCGTGGGCTTTCCTCGGTACCACGATCTGTGCGCGGCGCTCGCGGTGCCGCTGATCATCAGGAACGAGGTGTCAGGCTGTCTCTTCGCATGGATGCGCGAGACGCCTCGTACCTTCAGCCCCGGCGAGATCGACTTCGCGCAGCGCATGGCCACATCTGTCGCACTCGCGCTGGAGAACGCACGGCTCCTTGAGGCCGAGCAACGAGAGCGCGAACGCGCGGAGCTGGCGGAAGCTCACTTGGAGCGAGAGCTGATGAGCACCCGCGCGCTATTACGGGCATCGTCGGAGTTGAGCAGCACCATTGATATCGATGAGCTGCTCACTCGGCTGGAGCGCGTACTCATGGAAGCGACGGGTATCAGCCGCGTCTTCATCAACTTCGTGGACATGGACACGCAGCTCCTGATACCCAAGATTCCCGTGGGAGGGCTCGCGACACCGCGTGGCCACGTCATACCCTTGCACCTGCTGAGCGAGACGTTTCGAAATGCGCTGCTATCCAGAAGAACCATGCTTCTCGATTACGAGCGCGTAGGTCTGCCACCGGCGGATCGCGAAATCGCACGCGCCAACTCGTCTCGGATGGTGCTCTTTGTGCCGCTGATCCACAACGACGAGTTGATCGGCCACATCTCGCTCGACGAGCCGGATACGCGCTACGACTTCTCGGAGGGGCAGATCAGGGTCGTCGAAAGCGTCGCGGCGCAGGCATCGGTGGCGCTACAGAATGCTCGGCTCTACGAGAGGGAGCATCGCATCGCGGAAGCTCTCCAACAGGCGATTCTCTCTCCACCGGAGCACATATCCGGGCTGGAGGTCAGCTATCTGTACCAGCCGGCGTCGGCCGCGGTGGACGTGGGTGGGGACTTCTACGACGTGCTCGACCTGGGAAACAACCGCGCGGCCGTCCTGATCGGCGACATCGCCGGCAAAGGCGTCGACGCCGCGCGCCTGACGGCCCTGATGCGTGACGGCGCCCGCGCCTATCTGGCCGAAAGCCACGATCCCGAGGTGGTGCTGGGCCAGTTGAACAGGCTCGCATATCGCTACATGCCCACCGAGAAGTTCGCGACCGCCTTTCTCGGCGTGCTTGATCACACGACGGGGCTGTTCAGGTACGTTGCCGCGGGGCATCCGGCACCTATGCTGCTGAGCCACGGGTGCGTCACCATGCTCGAGTCGTCGCCGGGACTGATCGGTGCGTTTCCGGACATCTCACTTGACCCGCGCGAGACGATTCTCGCGCCCGGCGATGTCCTTACCCTGGTCACCGACGGCGTCACGGAAGCACGAGCCGGCACGGTCATGTTTCAGGATGCGGGCGTGGCCGACGCGGTCGAACGTCTCTGCGACATCCCGCTCGGCGAGCTCCCGGGAGCACTCTTGGCCGAGGTGCGTGCCTTCGCGGGAGGGGTGTTGCGAGACGACGTCGTGATCCTGTGCCTCTCGCGTAACGAGCCCACTCCCGCCGAGTAGGCCTCAGGAAGCCTCGTGCGAGGACGGGCTCCCGGCCGCTCATAGCGGCGCGTCGCGGCTTCAGCAGCCGGCAGCGGCGCCGATCGCTGCCCGAAGCGCGTCGGGTCCAGCTCCCTTGAGCACGACTCGCGAATTGGGCGGCTTGTCGATCTCGGCCTCGGGGCGTCCAGTGAGCAACACCATCGGTGCCGATGAGGCGCGGCGGAGATCATGGGCGGTAGCGCCTTCACCCACACCGTATCCGCAGACCAAGAGGCCACAGCTGCCGTCGGCGAGCTCACGGAGCGCCTGCGTGTAGGTTTCGCAGCGAACGACTCGGGCTCCCGGCAACGTGGCGGCCGCCGCGTTGGCTGCGAACATCGCGAAGACAGCGGAGTCGTCAAGGACGACCACCTTCATACCGTTGCCGGCCTCTGCCGCATCGGCGTAATCATCGATGCCACCGTTTGGAAGCAGGTCCGGCGGCGCCATACGGCCGTCATCGAGGAAGGTGTAGATGGCGCAGTGCCGGTGACCGCTCGTGTTGCAGTAGGGAAACGAGGTGGCGTACTTGAGCCGCTTGGACAGGCTGGGTTGAACCGCCTGGAAGAAGCCACACGAATCGGATCGAGGACAGGTGCTCATAATGCTGGTCTCCTTTGCCGGAAGGTCACCATGCGCTACTCCAAGTATCGGGAAGTGCTGCCACATGCTGAAGTGATTCCTTACCGAGCCTGACGCGAGTGATACTGGCGAACTTTCCTTTAATGTTCTAACCTTTCGAATGTTAACGAATTTGCGACATGTCTCGACTGGCCACTAGGCACTCGCGTCGCGCATCGAAAGGACTCTCGTGCCACGATCCCATGACGACCACTGCCATTCGGAACTACTCGATGGCGTCGATCCACTGTCCGCCTCGGTGTTGCACGCTCTAAAGCGGATCGTGCATCTCAACCGACAGCTACTTACAAGAACCATGGGAGAAGCCGGCGGTCATCCCGCTCAGGCCGCTTGTTTGCGCGTGATCGCGCGCCACGACAGCATCACACAACGCGATCTGGGCGAGCAGCTGCTGGTCTCCCCCGCCGCGCTCACCACCATGTTGCAGCGCATCGAGCGTCAGGGTCTCATCGAACGCTGGCCCGACGAGAACGATCAGCGCCTCATGCGCATCAAGCTCACCGAGGCCGGCCAGGCGATGAAGGCGGAACTACGCAACGCGCACCTCGACTACATCGACGTAGCCATCACCCCACTCTCCGAGAAGGACCGCGCGGAACTCGCGCGGCTCCTCGGCCTGCTGGGCGACAACATGGAAGCGGCGATCGGAAGATGAAGCGACTCGTCGGGTTCCTCAAGCCGTACTGGAAGCAGTTGTTTCTGGTCGTGATACTGCTGCTGGTCCAGACGATCGCGAACCTCTACCTGCCCGAGCTGAACGCCAAGATCATCAACGAGGGTGTGGCCAAGGGCAACACGAGCTACATCCTTGAGACCGGCGGCATCATGCTGGGCGTGACGTTCCTGCTGGGAATCGCGGCCATCGTGGGGGTGTACTGGGGCTCCAAGACCGCCATGGCCTTTGGCCGAGACGTCCGCAGCTCGATCTTTCGCCGCGTCGAGAGCTTCTCGCAGGCCGAGATCAACACCTTCGGCACGCCGTCGCTCATCACGCGCAACACCAACGACGTGCAGCAGGTGCAGATGGTCGTGCTCATGATGCTCAATGTCGTGGTCTCGGCTCCGATCATGGCGATCGGCGGTATCTTCATGGCGTTGCGGCTCGACGTGCCGCTCTCCGGGTTACTGGTGGTCATCATTCCGGTGATGGCGATCCTGATCGGATCGATGCTCTACCGCGCCATGCCGCTCTTCAAGGAGATGCAGGTTCGCATCGACGGCATCAACCAGGTCACGCGCGAGAAACTGGCAGGCATTCGCGTCATCCGCGCGTTCGTGAGGACCGACTTCGAGGCGCGCCGCTTCGACACGGCGAACCACGCCCTCACTGACGTGTCGCTCTCGGTGAACCACATGTTCGCCGCGATGATTCCGGCGCTCATGCTGATCTTCAACCTCTCCACCGTGGCGATCATCTGGTTCGGTGGACTGCGCGTGGAAAGCGGCGCCATGCCCATCGGTGACCTCACCGCGTTCCTCGCCTACATCATGCAGATCCTCATGGCGGTGATGATGGCGACCATCATGTTCGTGATGGTGCCTCGCGCCGCCGCATCGTGGTCGCGCATCGAGGCCGTTCTCGCCACCGAGCCCGCGATTATCGACCCCGCGACTCCCGCCGCACGAACCGGCGCGACCGGCCACCTCGAGTTCCGGGACGTCGAATTCCGCTACCCCGGCGCCGAGGATCCGGTGCTATGCGGCGTGACGTTCTCGGCGGTTCCGGGCGAGGTGACGGCAATCGTCGGGAGTACCGGCAGCGGCAAGTCGACGCTGATCAACCTGATTCCGCGGTTCTTCGACGCTACTGCCGGCGCGGTCCTCATCGATGGGGTGGACGTCCGCGACATGGCGCAGCACCAGGTGTGGGACGCGATCGGATTCATCCCGCAGAAAGCGTTCCTGTTCGCGGGCACCGTAGCGAGCAACCTGCGCTACGGCAAGGACGACGCCACCGAAGAGGAGCTGTGGCACGCGCTCGAGGTGGCTCAGGGTAATGCGTTCGTCTCGGCGATGGAGGGCGGGCTCGACGCGGCCATCACGCAGGGAGGCTCGAACCTCTCGGGTGGACAGCGTCAGCGGCTCGCGATCGCTCGAGCGCTGGTGAAACGGCCTGAGATCTACGTGTTCGACGACAGCTTCTCGGCGCTGGACTTCGCAACGGACGCCAAGCTGCGCGCGGCGCTCACCGCCGACACTCGCGAGGCGACGGTGCTCATCGTGGCCCAACGCGTCAGCACGATTATGACCGCTGACCGCATCATCGTGATGGACGCCGGCCGGATCGTGGGCATGGGCACGCACGACGAACTGCTCGCATCGAATGAAACCTATCGCGAGATCGTCTTCTCGCAGCTGTCCGAGGAGGAGGTTGCGTGAGCGAGAACACCCGCAACGAAGAAGCTCCGCGCAAGCCTGCAGGCGGTCCCGGACCCGGTCGCGGACCTGGCGGCGGTGGCCCCTTTGGCCACGGCATGTCTGCGCCGGTTGTGAAGTCGAAGGACTTCAAGGGCTCTGCCAAGCGACTCGCAGGCTATCTGGCCCCGCACCGCTGGATGCTGGCGCTCATCATGTCGCTGGCCATCATCAGCGTCGGCTTCACGATCGTCGGCCCCAAGATTCTCGGTGAGGCGACCAACATCTTGTTCGAAGGCGTCGTCAGCAAACAGCTCCCCGCGGGCGCAACCAAGGCGCAGGTCATCGCCGGCCTCAACGCCAAGGGTCAGACCACCCAAGCCGAGATGCTCTCGTCGATGGACATTGTGCCGGGCACGGGCGTCGACTTCGCTGCGATTGCCCGGATCCTCATCGGCCTCGTGGTCATCTATATACTCGCGGCATTGTTCGCGTGGGCGCAGCAGTACCTGATGGCCGGCATCGCGCAGCGCACGGTGTACTCGATGCGCAAGGAAGTCGACCAGAAGCTCGGTCGTCTGCCGCTCAAGTACTTCGACGACAACTCGCGCGGCGACATCCTCTCGCGCGTGACCAACGACATCGACAACATCTCCAACACGCTCTCGCAGAGCGCGACCCAGATCATCACCGCCGTGTTCACCATCATCGGCACGCTCGGAATGATGTTCTGGATCAGCCCGCTGCTCGCATCGATATCGCTGCTGGTCATCCCTCTGTCGGTGGTCGTGACCGTGCTGATCGCCAAGCAGTCGCAGAAGCAGTTCACCGCTCAGTGGGAGCGCGTGGGCAAGCTCAACGGCCATATCGAGGAGATGCACACCGGCCACAACGTCGTGAAGGTGTTCGGTCGCCAGGCCGAGGCAATCGAGGTCTTCGACGCCCAGAACGAGGAGCTCTACGAGGCCAGCTTCAAGGCGCAGTTCATCTCCGGCACAATCCAGCCGGCGTTGAGCTTTCTCAACAACCTCAACTATGTCGGCATCGCCGTCATCGGCGGCCTCAAGGTCGCCAACGGCACGATGTCGCTGGGTGACGTCCAGGCGTTCATCCAGTATTCGCGTCAGTTCACTCAGCCCATCATCCAAACCGCCTCCATCGCAAACGTCCTCCAGTCCACCGTCGCCTCCGCCGAGCGCGTCTTCGAGCTCCTCGATGCCGCCGAGGAGATCCCGGAGACCACGTCCCCCGTCGTGCTCGTCGATGCGCAGGGTCGCGTCGAGTTCCGCGACGTCTCCTTCGCCTACTCCCCCGACAAGTCGCTCATCGAAAAGCTCAGCCTTGCCGCCGAGCCCGGCCAGACGGTCGCCATCGTCGGCCCGACCGGCGCCGGCAAGACCACTCTGGTCAACCTGCTCATGCGCTTCTACGAGATCGACGACGGCGCTATCCTCATCGACGGCATCGACATCCGCGATCTCACCCGCGACAACCTGCGCACCACCTTCGGCATGGTGCTTCAGGACACGTGGCTCTTTGGCGGGACGATCCGGGAGAACCTCGCGTATGGCTCGGAGCACGCAAGCGAAGACGAGTTGCTGGCCGCCGCTAAGATGGCGTACGTCGATCACTTCGTACGCACCTTGCCAGACGGGTATGACACGGTGCTCAACGACGACGTCTCGAACATCTCGGCGGGTCAGAAACAGCTGCTCACCATCGCGCGCGCGTTCCTCGCCGATCCGCGCATCCTGATACTCGACGAGGCAACCAGCTCCGTGGACACACGCACCGAATCGCTCATCCAGAAGGCCATGACGCAGCTGATGCAGAACCGCACGAGCTTCGTCATCGCGCACCGCCTCTCCACCATTCGCGACGCCGACACGATCCTCGTCATGAACGAAGGCCAGATCATCGAGACCGGCAGCCACGACGACCTCATCACGCAGCACGGCTTCTACTACGACCTCTACAACAGTCAGTTCCTCGAGCCCCTGGATGAGGTGAGCTAGATGACCGCCGAGAAGACCGAGGACGCCGTGACGCCGCGTGCCGCCGAGGCGCCGATAGTCGACGACGCGCGCTGTACGCACGCCGTGACCGGCGCACAGAACGTGAGCCGTTACTGCATGGTGTGCGGCCGCGACAACGACTCCAGTCTCAAGGCGCGCTTCTATGAGCTGGAGAACGGCGAGCTGGCAGGCGTCTTCACGCCGCTGCCGGAGCACCAGAGCTATCCGGGACGGCTACACGGCGGAATCTCCTCGGCATTGCTTGACGAGACCATCGGACGCGCAATCAACGCGAGCCAGCCGGACGCGTGGGGCGTGACCGTCGAGCTCAACGTGAAGTTCCGCAAGCCGGTGCCGCTCGACAACGACATCCGTGCGATCGCCCGCATCACGCGCGACCGCGGGCGGCTCTTCGAGGGCAGCGGCGAGATCGTCCTGCCGGACGGCACCGTCGCCGTTGAAGCGACGGGCCGCTACATGAAGCTCCCCATCGACAAGATCGCCGACGGGGACTTCGATGCCGAGTGGTTCGCCGACGAACGCGACACGCCGGAGACGCTGGAGCTGTAGCGGATGATGACACGTCCCACCGATAGCTGATCTGGTGATTGCGGCCTCTGCGTCTTGTCATTCGTAATGTCATATGGTATGACATTATAGATGACACTATCTATACAAACGCAGGAGTTGCCATGAGCAGCCACGCACGATATCCGCTCGGCGCAGAAGAGATTCTCCACCCTGAGCCTCTCGACGTACTGCGACTCAAGGACGCCCTCGGCCTCACGGTCGAGGAGTTGGCGGCCGCCACTGGTCGCTCGCCACGCAGTGCAGCTCGCTGGCTTGCTGCTGAGGGTCTCAGCCCCGCGGGTGGAACTGCCGCTCGCTCAATCCGGCGACTCGCTTACCTTGAGTACCTTCTCGCCGAGGTACTAGGTGCGCATCAGTACGGCGATTGGCTCAGAACGCCGAATCCGGGGTTTCGCGGAGCCTCCCCCATCGATCTCATTACCACAGGCAGACTCGAAGAAGTGATTGGCGTACTCGAGGTGCTCGGCGACGGCACCCCGGTATAGCGGACACTTCCAGGTGGCCGTGGTGGAGATTCGAGGCGAATGGTTCAGGTGCGTCAATCTGCGGCGTGACCCTCTTTCGACAGAGGGTGCGCGGTTTCTCGGCGGAAGGCTCAACTGCCCTGGAGACGCTGCTTTGTACCTTGCAAGCACCCCAACGCTTGCCGTGGCGGAGAACCTGCAGCTCGCCAACTTGTATGGGGTTCGGCGATTCCCGCCGCGACTTCTCGTCACTGTCGCGGTGACCCTGGGGAACGTGATTGATCTCAGGGCGAATGGCGCCCTGGCCAGTCGCGGACTGGCCGAAAGAGAACTCCTCGGCGAGTGGCGAGGCGACATCGCTGACCCGACTCCATCTCAGACTCTGGGGCGGAGTCTGGCAGCAGGCGGATTTGAAGGGGCGATTCTCCCCTCGGCCATCGAGCCAAGCTCCGCCAATCTGGTCGTGTTCGTTCAGAACGTCGACCTCTCCATTGCAGTTCAAGTCATCGAGAGTGGGTAGACTCGACCATCGGTTTGCGCTGCTAACCCGGCTGCTGGACGCCGATGCGGTTGCCCTCGGTGTCCAGGAAGAACGCGATCCAGCCCGCCATCTCCCCCATGAACTCCTTCTCGTCGGTCACGGTGCCACCCGCCTCCTTCACGCGCGCGACGAATCCATCGATGTCACCATTCGCGTTGAAGTACACGGTCGATCCCTCTGCGCTCGGGGTTCCGCCCACATACAGGTCCGCCGAGACGGTCATGACGTCGCCGTCGGGACCACCGGGCTCGGTGCCCATGATCAGCGCGATGCCTTCGGCGCCCTCCATGGGGACCACGGGTCCGCCCGTGATGTGCGCGTAGAACTTCGAGGCTCGTTCCAGGTCCAGAACTGGAATGTCAGCCCAGACGAGTACATTGTTCATGACGACCTCCTTTGTCGTTCGTTACAGGTAGTGGATACCCCGCTGGCGCGCGCTGCATACGTGACGGTCGTCACGGGAGTTCGTTGTGAATCACGTCAATCGTTGCTTGACCCCGCCGCGCTGCGGAAATACCATGTGTTGTGGTCGCGTGTCTGACGACCACAACATCTGGGGACATAGGGGGAACACCGCTTCGAAGAGGCGTCTCGCCTCAACCGCTGAGAGTGGAGAGCAAAACACCGACGTTAGCCGGTTCATCGCTGTCCCGTACGAAGAGAAAGAGGGACGGCAATGAGCAAGGCAAACACCACACCAGCGGCGATCATCAAGCGCGAAGGCGAGCAGGTTCCCTTTGACGCCGAGAAGATCCGCTCTGCCATCGAGCGCGCTGGCTCCGCATCCGGCGAGTACGACGCGCTCGAGGCCCAGCTGCTGACCGCACAGGCGGTCAAGGTGCTGCAGCACCGCTTCGGCGACGGCGCCGTCGACATCGAGCAGATCCAGGACATCGTCGAGCAGGTACTGATCTCGGCGAACCACTTCGAGACCGCGCGCGCCTACATCGTCTACCGCGAGCAGCGGGCACGCGCACGCGCCGACCTCAAGACCGTCGTCGACGTCGAGACCTCGATGAACGAGTACCTCGACCGCGCGGACTGGCGCGTCAATGCCAACGCCAACCAGGGTTACTCGCTGGGCGGCCTGATTCTCAACGTCTCGGGCAAGGTCGTCGCCAACTACTGGCTGTCGCACGTCTACCCCAGCAACGTCGGCCAGGCACACCGCGATGGCGACATCCACATCCACGACCTCGACATGCTCGCCGGCTACTGCGCCGGCTGGTCGCTTCGCACGCTGCTCACCGAGGGCCTCAACGGCGTCCCGGGCAAGGTCGAGTCAGCGCCGCCCAAGCACCTCTCGAGCGCCGTGGGCCAGATCGTGAACTTCCTCGGCACGCTGCAGAACGAGTGGGCCGGTGCGCAGGCGTTCAGCTCCTTCGACACCTACATGGCGGCATTCCTGCGCAAGGACAACCTGAGCTACGACCAGGTGCGCCAGTCCATCCAGGAGCTCGTCTACAACCTCAACGTGCCTTCGCGCTGGGGCACGCAGACGCCGTTCACCAACCTCACCTTCGACTGGACCTGCCCGGATGACCTCAAGGGCGAGTACCCCGTCATCGGCGGCGAGATCATGGACTTCACCTACGGCGAGCTCCAGGTCGAGATGGACATGATCAACCGCGCCTACATCGAGGTCATGACCGAGGGCGACGCCAAGGGCCGGGTCTTCACCTTCCCGATCCCCACCTACAACATCACCGAGGATTTCCCGTGGGAGAGCGAGAACGCCACGCTCCTCTTCGAGATGACCGCCAAGTACGGCCTGCCCTACTTCCAGAACTTCCTGAACTCCGAACTCTCCCCCAACATGGTCCGCTCGATGTGCTGCCGCCTGCAGCTCGACCTGACCGAGCTCCTCAAGCGCGGCAACGGCCTCTTCGGCTCCGCCGAGCAGACCGGCTCGCTGGGTGTCGTCACCATCAACTGCGCGCGTCTCGGCTACCTGTACAACGGTGACGAGGCCGCGCTCATGGGAGCGCTCGACACGCTGCTCGACTACAGTCGAACGTCGCTCGAGCTCAAGCGCAAGGTCATCCAGCGCCACATCGACAACGGCCTGTTCCCGTACACCAAGCGCTACTTGGGAACGCTGCGCAACCACTTCTCCACCGTCGGCGTGAACGGCATCAACGAGATGATCCGCAACTTCACGGGCGGCGCTTCAGACATCACGACGCCCGAGGGTCACGCGATGGCGGTCCGCTTCCTGGACCACGTCCGCGCGCGCATGGTCGAGTTCCAGGAGGAGACCGGACATCTCTACAACCTCGAGGCGACTCCGGCAGAAGGCACCACCTACCGCTTCGCCCGCGAGGACAAGAAGCGCCACCCGGAGATCCTGCAGGCCGGCCCCGACGAGAACCCCTACTACACCAACTCGACCCAGCTTCCCGCAGGCTTCACCCACCAACCCTTCGCAGCCCCCCCCCCCCAGACGGGACTGCCACCCAAGGAAACCGGGCACACCCGTCC